>NZ_JAKGBF010000001.1:0-618802 GCF_021530695.1 Pseudoalteromonas sp. OF5H-5 | reverse complement strand
ATGAGTGGTTAGATATTTATAATTATGAGCGACCTCATGATTCACTTGGTGATATGACACCGGTTGGTTACCTTGAGGCTGCATAGAATTCTACGAAATAGCTGTACTAAATTGGGTGGAGTTACAACAGAATCTTGCAAATCAATATCAATATTCACATCAGGATGTGCTGACATAAACTGTTGAATAGCGGGCACAAGTTGAGAAAAGCCAAAAGACATACTGGTTGCTAGTCGAACCGTACCAGACAGTTTTCCGCTAGTATTCGCCAAGCCGGTTATGGTGTCAGCTTGCCTCAGCCACTGTCTTACTTCTTCCAAGCAGGACTCCCCTGCTGTCGTTAAAGACACTTTTCTCGTGGTGCGATGTAATAAACGAATGTTTAGCCAGCTTTCCATCGCTTCAATGTACCGAGTTACCATAGGGCGAGACATATCTAGCCTGTCAGCCGTCGCGGTAAAGCTACCCGTGATTGCAACGTCGGCAAAGACCTTAGCAGCGATGAGTCTATCCATTCATTTGATCGATTTATGAAACAATGATGTTTAGTTTGGCATGTTTTTCTGAACTTATCAATTTCATATCATCTGCTCCGTACTAAACCTATTGAGGCAAAAGATATGAAACACCTAACGTTGATAGCAGCATCGATTTTATTCGCAAGCAATGCGATGGCAGCAAACACCGCCCCACTTACACTGGATGTTTATAACGCTGACAAAAACAGCTTCCACGTTAACTCAACACTGGTGATTGGTGAGAGTGAAGTGATGGTCGTAGATACGGGTTTTACCAAAGCGGATGCACTACGCATAGCTGCCAAAGTGCTCGACAGCGGCAAAACCCTAAAAACGATTTTTATCAGCCAAGCTGATCCGGACTATTATTTTGGCGCGGAAGTGCTACACACTTTATTCCCTGAAGCTAAGATCCTAACCACAGCGGCCGTAAAAGCAGTGATTGAAGAAAAACTCGCGGGTAAATTAGCATTCTGGACACCAAAAATGGGGGAAAATGCACCTGTTAAGCCATACATCCCAACAGTTGTAGAGGGAAATACACTCTTTGTAGATGGGCACAAAATAGAGATCCACGGCACGCAATCTGAGCTGGCACACCGCCCCTACTTATGGATCCCGTCAAGTAAAGCGATTCTGGGCAATGTTGCAGTCTACGGTAATGTGCACTTATGGATGGCCGATGCGCAATCCCAACGCAGTCAACAAGCGTGGAGCCGCCAATTAAAAGAGTTAAAAACACTGAAGCCAGAGATTGTAATACCTGGTCACATGAAAGCAGGCACCAAACTTGATTCAAGTACCATAAGCTACTCGCAGCAGTATTTAAGCGACTTTAGTCAGGCAAAAAGCAGCAGCAAAAATAGCGCTGAACTGATTGATAGTATGTCTGCACGCTACCCTGATGCAGGATTACCGATGGCGTTGGGTATTGGTGCTAAGGTACATATGGGAGAGATGAAATGGTAAAAGTGCACTACTTCTTCGACCCCATGTGTGGCTGGTGTTATGGTGCGGCTGCACTGCTGGATGCAATTGCAGCCAACAGTGACCTCAAGCTTGAACTGCATCCTGGAGGTATGATTGCCAACCAATCTATAGAGAAAGCGTTCCGCAACCACATTCTCACTAGTGATGCGCGTATAGCCAGCATAACAGGCGCGCAGTTTGGCAAAGGTTACATCCAAAGGGTGAAGAGTAACGATCCGATGCTCCTTGACTCATACATCACCGCTCGTGCCATCATAACCGCTGAGCAATTGGGCATAGCGCCTCTTAACATGCTTAAAACTATTCAGCACGCACACTATGTAGAGGGCAAACAGGTTAACCGGGCTGAGGCTATAGAGGAGCTAGCCGTTGAGCTTGGGCTAGATAAAAACCACTGGCAACGAACTATGCTGGCAAATCAAGGTGCTGAGCAAACAAAAATCGTGCAAAGCCGTCTATTAATGCAAAAGCTTCAAGTTACTGGCTACCCCACCCTTATCCTTGAAAAGCATGAGACGTTCGTAAAGCTTCCGCATACTGCCTATTACGGTAAGCCCGATGCTTGGCGCAAGCTAATTGATGACTATATACACTAGTTCTATACAAGCTTTGGGGTTGGAATTGGAGCTGCTGTTACGCTAATGTGAGCTCCAAAAGGGGCTGTCGGCATATCCGCTACACAACTTTGGCGTTGTCACACTAATTTGCATCTAGATTGCAACTAACCTTGCCTCTGAATTACCTAACTTTTTGGAATTGCCAATCCTTTAATTTGATAACGGACATGCTTTTATCAGCGATTAGTTCGTAGAACTTACCCGGTCTAAGTTCTACTATAAATTCATTATCTGCTTGTCCACTGTAAATCTTGCTCTGTAAATCCCCCCAAGCAAGATGTAAATCGCTGTCTCTCTGTTTAATAGTCAACCGTCCAACATCCGTGTTTTCGTATACACCTTCAAGTAATGACTTAAGCGAAGGTGATATGCTCCGGCGTTTTGACAAGTCTTCTCTTTTAGCGGCAATTTCTGCCTTTGCTTTCTCGACATAAACAGCAAGATCAGTCATCTCCTCTTGATGGAATTCAATAAGCTTACTCACATCTTGATTAGTTAACATTTTATAAGCGATTTCAGTTATTCTGCCATTTAACTCATTTGCAATGAGCCCACTTTCGTTATGAACAACAACGACACCAAGGTTTTTTTCGGGAGCGTAAGATACTTGAACAGAAGCGCCATCAAACCCTCCAGTGTGCATTAACACACTTTCACCAGCCACTTTTGAGTGCATCCATCCCCATCCATAGCCGGAAAAATAGCTATCAATATCACTAACCAGTAGTTGTTGAGACGCTCTTACAACCGACTTGGGAAACGCTGAGCGCTCTGCATTTATTGGTAACAAGTGGGTTATCAACTTACCCCAATCATTTGGTCTGGCAAAAATACCCACTGAATACAAAGTCGCATTGTTTTTATTCATATAAATCTCAGATTGACCACTTCGGAATTTATATGAATATGGGCTTGGAATAGGCCAATTTTGCAATCTTGCTTGATCAACATCTGCTGTTGAATTTTTCATTCCTGCAGGTGAAAGCACTAGATCTTTAATCGCATTTGTCCATCCCCCTTCATAGTTCTCATCAAACCATATTGCTAAAAGATTGTACCCAAGGTTTGTGTAACCAAACTCATCTTTTTTAATTTTCGGGTGCTGTTTTAGCGAGGAAACAAAATGAATTCGTTGCTTTTTATCATGGTTTCCAGTGTAAGAAAAAGTCCATGTCATCGCGTCATTGGTTAATCCAGAGCGATGAGACAATAAGTCTCTGACTGAGTAGTTGTCAGGATTGATATAAGAAAACTTAACGTTTGGAAATAGCTGCCTCAAGGTAGAGTCCTTAGAAAGCAAACCTTCTTTTTCAGCCTGTAATGTCGCCAGCCCCATTATCGCTTTAGTTGTCGAAGCGAAGTAGTAAACCGAATTTGTATCGACAGGGATCTGCTTTTCAACATTCGCCATACCAACGTGAACTTCGTGAGTAATTTTACCATCCTTAATCAATACAACGGATGTGCCTGAAGCCGACTTGGTCACGGATTTGGCTTTAACGATAAAGTTGTCTAAAGGCGTATATTCTGACGCTACACTGACAGAGCTGATGAAACAAAGTAAATAAACGAAGCAAACAAAAGTTTTACTAGGCATGTAATTCCCTTCTGAATAGATAAGTGCTGCATTGTGCGTTATAGTGCACACAATATCACTGTACGCAATAACGCACAACATAATGAAAGTTAAATCGGAAATTTCCAAAAACCTAGGTGTTAGATTAAAAGACATCAGAAAAGAGAGAGGCCTAAGCCTAGATAAATTGGCCAACATGACCGGCATCTCCAAGGCGATGTTAGGACAAATTGAAAGGTTTGAGTCTAGTCCAACAGTTGAATTATTGTGGAAGTTGGCGCAGGGTATTGGCATAGAGTACACAATGTTACTTGATCCGAGCGACCCGCAGAATTCGAATAACTCTATCAACCAAGAAGGCTCTATATTTGCTCCTGTTTATTCATCTAACGGGAGCAAAAATACCGAGGTGTTTGTCATTTCTCTCATTCCAAATGATGAACACTTAAGAGAGCCGCATGATAATGTTGCAGAAGAGCTTGTTCATGTTCTAGAAGGTCAACTTGAAGTTTTTTATGACGGTGTTTGGCATCTCCTTAAAACTGATAAGAAAACCAAGTTTAGTGCTGCGCAAAAGCATGGTTATAGAGCTTTAGATTCTGCTACAAAGTTTATTAACGTCATAGTTTATAAGTGAATTTCATTTTAACGAATTTTTGCCGATTGGCTTTACACAAGCAGTCTCTAATATTTTAGACTCTGGAGTATTGTAGTTGCGCCCGTTCATCACTATCTTTAACTCTTGAGCGTCATACAAAATGTGAGACTTGCCCTAGCTATCGATACTCAATTACACATTTATGTTAATTCTAGGATATATTGCCTCGTTCATTTTCATTGCAAACAGCATTGGGTGGCTATTCACTTTGTCCTCAAGTGTATGATAATCCTGACCAAAGCCCGTATCATGGAATTGGTTTTCGAAGCTTTTACTTAACTCATTCAACCTAATATTGCCATAAAGGTCCTTTGCTTCGATGCCTTGCCGATCTGCACCAGAGAATCGAACAATTTGTGCAAGTCCTTCATGCACCTGTTCATAGGCATTTTTTAGCTTATTGTTTTCGTTAATTATAGACTCAAGATCCTCACGCAATTTACCGTCTACACTTCCACCAACGAGCTTTAGTGTGCCATCTTCCTCTTGCGATAAATCTAAAGAGCTCAAATCAATTCCTGGATTTAACTACTTTGTTCTTTTTTAAATTTTTCAAACTCGCTTCAGGTGGTTGCAAACGCCTCTTGCGTCTCTCCCATCACTTTATAATTTTGTTTACTAATCTCAAAAGTTTCTTGTTTTAATTTTTGGATTTCTTCTTCAGTTAATACTGGCGTATTTTCGGCTGACAATGCCGCAGCGTTCATCTCCATCTCTGGTGCTTGAGGTTCGATGTTATGCGCCTTAGCCTCCTTTTTAGCGATTAAGTTACTGGCTAAATTGACCTGCGAGTTAACTAGTGGTGAATTGGTGTTCACTGTTTCAGTCCTTGATAGTGGTAAATGTCTAATGTAGAAAACATTAACATTTGCGTTGATTTTCTCAAGGAGAAAAGAAAACAACACTTGTAACCGCTTTTAAAGACTCGCTCAAATCGCTGACACCCACCACTAATTTGCACCTTCCTAAGATATCGCCCGCCAAGCAAATAAAGAAGATAATTGTACCGGTCGGTTTTGGGAAGGACGATTCAAATCCCAAGCATTACTGAATGAAGCAGAACTGCCTGCTTGTCTCGCTTATGTAGACCTAAACCCAATTAGAACCAACATCGCCGCAACGCCTGAGACCTCAGACTACACCAACATCAAAAAACGAATCGACCATGCGAAATTAGGTAAACAACCAAGAAGCCTACTACGGTTTGCTGGCTGCCTACGAAAACACATGCCTAAAGGCCTACCTTTTGAACTCAAGTCTTATGTCGAATTGGTTGAACTCACAGGCCAATGTATTCGCGCCGACAAGCGAGGCTATATCTTTGAGTCTCAACTCATCCTTACTCGATTAAGTATCGAACCAGAGAACTGTATAAAGCTGACCACGCAATTTTCTCGGGTATTTCACGGTGCAGTGGGCCAAGAACGGACAATAACCGCTTACTGCGAAACACTGCAAAAACGACGGCGCACGAATTTAACAAACTGCGAGCGCTTGTTGGCTTAGCAAAACTCACATTCTCAATTCTCGAATTTCTTACTGTTGCATTTGCAGCGCGTTGTCATGCGCGATATCCCGGTTTTAGTGAATAGATACGCTTGAGTGCTAAAAATTGGTCTATCAGAAAACGCTTTTGTACCCAGTGATTGAAGTATTTTTATACTTTTTACTTCACTTCCTCGGCTTGGATATTAATAACGATGGGTGTCAGTTATTTTGTTATTTTCTTTTAGAAAAAGACACGACTTGACTGCTGGCCTCCTCATGCTAAAACCTTGAGTGTTTTGCCTAAATATTAGTTTTAAAAATTATTTAAATTCTCTTTCCAAGGAGTGAACGGTAGGATTAGTAAAGCCACACAAATTAGCTAACTATACATTTTTAAACAAATTAATTTTGAGTAATTCAATAATATTTGAGTCTACAGTGGAGCATTAACAACCAACATAAAGGATTTTGCTTTGCTTATAACAAACTTACAATCATCATTTAAATTCGCTCATTTAGCGTTATTAACCTTACTATTAAGCGCGTGTGGTTCGGATATAACTCAAACTTCGCCCTTAATTGATGAAACTGAGCTCCCTAAAGAAGTAGGTATTGCACAAGATGGTGCATTAAAACAGCATTTAGAAAGTATTCGACAGGCATATAATGTACCTGCAATTACAGCTATGACAGTAAAAGATGGCTTAGTGTACGAAATTGCCAGCACAGGCTATCGTGATATACAAAGCCTTGAGCCTGTAAGCGATAATGATCGTTGGGCGATCGGCTCTGTCGCAAAATCTATGACCGCTTTGCTCGCCGCTCGTATAGTTGAACAAGGCCTCATTACTTTTGACACTACCGTCATAGATATATTTCCTGAACTTAAAGGCCAAATTCGACCAGAACATGAGACAATTACTTTACAGAATCTGTTGAGCATGACATCCGGATTAAAAAAGGACATAGATGTAAAAAATCAGCAGTGGTACGACAATACCAAGCCTTTAACCGAATTAAGATATGAGCTAACAAAAGAGGTGCTTAATACCGCTGCAGTGAAAACCCGAAGTGAGTTTTGGTATAGTAATGTTGGTTACGTGATAGCAGGACATATGTTAGAGCGAGTCAGCAATCAGACTTGGGAGTGGCTTATTGGCGAAGAAGTCTTTGGGCAATTAGGCATCACTAATTATGGTTTTGGTGAACCGAGCTTTGAGAGCGCAAAGCAGCCTAAAGGGCATATTTACGAAAATGGTCACTGGCATGGGGTAACTGAAGAAAAAAAGCTTGCTCCAAAAGTATATGGTCCTGCCGGTACGGTGAATATAAGTTTACCTGACCTTGCTGTTTATTTTTCTTCGGTATTAGAGGGAATGCAGGGAGGTGACAATATTGTGAGTAAAGAGAGTTACAAAATGTTGCTCTCGCCTTATAGTAAAATTCAAGACAGCCATTCTGAGTATGCGATGGGCTGGTTTGTCAAGTCAGATAAAACGGCTTTTGGTCATGACGGCTTTACGGGCGCATTTTCGGTCAGTAGCCTGCTTTATCCTAGTCAAAATAGCGCTTATTTTGCGGCAGTGAATGGCGATACAGATAACGCACCCAAAGCACTCTCGCAAGCGTTAGAAGTGCTTATGAAAAGAAACTCTATAGAATAGTCAATTTGATAGCTTAGGCAAATGAAGCATCGACGTTATATTCTATTAGGGCTTGACGTTAGGTATTCGACGCTGATGCCATATGGGTAAACACCTTAAGGCAGAGGGTCAATCTTGTAGTAATTATTAGGGTCAGATCTTGCTTTTTGCCTTCATGTTCTTTTCTAAACGAACAACTGCCGTGAATAAGATTGGGTATGCGCGAGTTTCGACCACAGATCCGTCTTTAGGTTTACAAGTAGCCAAACTTGAGGAAGCGGATTGCGACAAAGTATTTATTATTATGACTTACTTTGTTGATTTGTAGGTCGAATAAAGCGTGCAACGCCGCCATCCGACAAACCTTTTGCACAGCAGTTACACTTTTTTCATAACTCAGTTGGAAAGCGCCTACGACTTTTCCAACCTATGGGAACACGCTAATAAAGTGTTGTTGATCTAACGAACGAAGAATAAGTGTTTTATTTGATTTAGTTTTTAAATTTAGAAAGATAGGAATTAGTATGTTTTAGTATACTTTTGAATGCTATTAATAAGACTTACACTACAAACAACACACTTGGTGGGGTTTGTAGTGACTTACACTTCAAACAACACATATAGAGGTTTGGGTGGCAGTCTTACCAGCCACATCCCGGCACACAAGTCATACGCTGTGGCTGCTTCGTTCCCGACCTGACCAGATTCACGTACTATTGTTGCGAGAGGACCAATAAGACTACCATTGAGGGCCTTGTTTGGCGCGGGAAGAATTATCTCGAAGATTGCAGGGGGATGCAAGGGAAAAGTCAAAAAGCTTGGCTAACTGGGTGATGTTTAAACAGTTTGCCAAGCTTTTGTGGATTTTATGAGGCTGTGTGCTTATTTGTTCAACACAATTTTGATTTCTTCTAGGCGCTTTTTCACTTTCTTCATGTTTTCAGGGCCCATTCTTAAGAACTGTTTTTGCGCCGGAGAAAGTTGCTCCCATTCTGCATAAGCATATTTATAGGTAACTGAGTCTTTTACCAAAGGCAGTGCAGTGTCTGGAATGGGTGTTGCCAACAACTCGTCGATTGCATCAGTTAACGTGCCGTTGAATTCATCTCCTTCGTAGCCTATTTCTTCGTATGCTTCTTCAAATAATGGTTTGTATTGGTCATATAGTCTAACCACTTGCGCGGTACTCATGGTGTCGAACATGGCGACATAAGGTGTGTAACGCTCGTAGCTGTTAGGATCGGTAATAATAATGTCGTCATCAATTACGCTAAAGCCATCTTGCGGCTTCACCACTGGTGCGTGGTTTTCTGCCACTTTACCCTTTGCTAGGTTATCTACATAAACTACCGTGCGGCGGATCACGTCATCGTCTGCCAGCAATTTTACCGCTTGATTAGAAAGATAATTCGATACCGCTTCTTTAATTTCGGTATCACTTTGTGAAAGCGGTGGTAGTGTTACTTCAGGTTCTACCGGTTCTACTTGCTCTGGCTCGATTTGCTCTCGTTGCGGTGGCAAGGTTACTTCAGGTTCAACCACTTGCTCAGGTGGTGTTTCTCTTGCGGTATTGACCAGTGGCGTTTCTGTTTGTTCAGGCACAACAATATCTTGTTTTACCTTTTGGTTTTCCGTCGATGGAGTGTCTTTTTGTGCTAGCACAAACACAGCCACAATAATCAACGCTAGTACAACTACTGCGGCAAATAACAACTGGCTGTTAGAAGGCCTTTTATTACCTTCTTGATGGTTCTCTGACATGGGGACTCCCTCTTCGTCATTGTTGATACGCGTTAATGTAAAACTATCACCAAATACTTGACTAATAACTTAATGCGCGCTGAAACCCTAAAAAAATGCGTTGTGGTGCAAACTCTGGCTACACCTTGTTCAAACATTTGATCTTAATAAAAATACTTGAGCACCGAACTTAAGTTCAGTACATTGAAGTTAAGCTAAATTGCCACTTTATTAAATACAAAATCGCGCCAATTAGCGACTAAATTAAACCGCTAGTTTGTTAAAATTTGTTTGTGCCACCATAGCGCTTTAGTGCTTAAATTTCAAAATAATAGCCTGATATGTTGCGCGGGTATGTGCACTCAGACAACTTGGGTTTTAGCTAGGTTCAACTAGAATAAATAATACAACCTATAAGCGGCTTAAGGGCAAAGTGGCACTTTACTACTAAAAATAACGCATTTACTGGAGTTATCAACTCTTTGCACCTAAAGCATTGCAACATCAACAAAGATAAATAGCGCATAAAAAGACCAAATTTAAATTAAGCAAATTTAACTGCAGGATGGCCTCTTTTGAGAAAGCATAGAACGAGTGATAAAAAAATTGCCTTACTACTGACTGGAGGTGGTGCAAGGGCCGCTTATCAAGTTGGGGTATTAAAGGCGCTTGCGCAAAGTATGCCTCGTACTTCTCCCCTCCCTTTTGAAATCATTACTGGTACCTCTGCCGGCGCAATTAACTCGGCGGGAATTGCCTGTTACGCATCTTGCTTTCACCTTGCGGTGAAAAAAGTGGAATATATTTGGAAGAACTTTAGCACCGATATGGTGTACAAAAGCTCGTTTACCGGTGCATACGGCCATTTATTTGCCAATATGATGCGCAGCTTTCAAGCGCAATACCTTAATCAGCCACCAGCCAGCTTGTTAAATAACTCGCCGCTTCGAAAGCTGCTGGCCAATGTGCTTGATTTAAATCGCATCGATCATAATCTACACCGCCATTATCTTGATGCCATCGCGATTACGGTTTCGAGCTATTCTACTGGTAAATCAGTGGCGTTTTATCAGGCGAACAATGCTGAGCCTTGGCAGCGCTCAAAGCGCGAAGGTGTTCCGGGCACAATTTCGCTCGACTTACTCATGGCAAGTTCGGCTATACCTATGGTGTTTCCAAGCGTGCGCGTTAAGCATCATTACTATGGTGATGGCTCTATCCACCAGCTCTCCCCACTTAGCCCTGCCATTCACTTAGGTGCGGATAAAATCTTTGTGATTGGTGTTGAGCAGCCTAAACTACCACAGCCGCTCGGTTATGAGCCGCATTTTCCAGGAATGTCTGTGGTCGCCGGTCACCTACTAGACAGTGTGTTTAGCGATACCTTAAATTCAGACATCGAACGGCTCGACCGCGTCAACCGTACGGTAAGCTTGCTACCGGCCAGAGAAAAGCACAAAGAGCTTAGACGAGTAGATCATATGCTCATCAAGCCAACGGTTAATTTTAATGAAGTCGCAGATCATTATTACGAAGATATGCCATTGGCAATCAAGCTGTTACTCAGAACCATGGGGGTTAAAAAGCATTCTCCGTCGAGTTTAACGAGTTACTTGCTGTTTGAGCGTACTTATACACAAAAACTCATTGAGCTTGGATTTGAAGACGGCATGAACCGCTTGGACGAAATGAGAGAGTTTTTGGAACTCAAATAAGATTTACAATAATAAAAATAGGTAGTGAAAAAGATGTATAAACCTACTATAAGTGCACTTATGCTTATCGCACTTGGGTCAATTTCATTTAGCGCACACAGCCAAACGTTCGACGTTGTTCAAACCATCCAAAATAACACCGCAGGGTTTAGCGGCTTAGATAATCCAAGGCGGCTGCGTTTTAATCACCTAGGTACGCAGGCCGTTGCAGTAAGTGGCGACGATAACGCAGTGGTTACATTTTCGCTTAATGCAAATAAACAGCTAGTCCAAGATCAACTCTTTCAATCGAGCGGTGCGCACCCGCTTTTACTTACTGGCGCATCCGATGCGGTATTCGTAAATAGCAATCTCATTCTTAACACTAGCTTTTACGATGGTGCATTAAATGTGTTTGCAAAAGATAAAGCGGGTAAGTTTAACCTTGTGCAAACCTTTTCTGACGAAGTGTCTTACAAAGTGGTGTTTGATCCAACCAAAAATGCCTCAGCTCATGACACCCTTGGCTTGTTTGCACCTTGGAAAATTAGTTTAAGTGGCGACAAGCGCTATGCATTTATCCCAAGTTATAATAGCAATACCATCACTGCTTTTAGGATCACGCCTACAAACAGCGTGACGTGGCTCGGCCCTATTGATAGCGCTGAGCAAACTGATATGGGTGGGCCTGTGGATGTGCTAGTAAGTAAAGAGGCTAACGCGCTTATCGTTGCAGGTTATGAAGGCGATGTCATTACGCTGTGGCAACAGACAAAAGGTACTTATACTGTTAAGCAGCGCATCGTTAAAGACGACACTAACCTGCTCGCACTCAGTAAACCACAAGCCTTGGTTGCAAGCTCAGATTTCACTGTTTTTTATGTTGCTGCGGCGGGCAGTAACAGCATTTTAGCCTTTGAGCGTCAACAAAACGGCCAATATCATTTGCTCCAGACCATTGATGCAAACCAAGTTGGCAAGCCACTTAACGGTGTCTCCTCCTTGTTACTTGCTGCTGATGGCAAAAGGTTGTTCGCAGCCTCTGAGAGTAGCTCTGGTATTGCAGAGTTTAGCGTTACCGCAACAGGCAAGCTCACACATATCGCAACTTTTGATGATTTGACCAATCCCTTAGCCAATATATCGGCCTTGGCTTTTGTAACTGACCCAAATCACTTAGCTGTATCTCTTGCAAAACAAGATACCATCAAAATACTCAAAATAAGGAAGTAGTAACGCATGTGGCCAACTAATAAACCACTGATAGGACACCATGTCACCCTTGAACCATTATCAACAACCCATGTTAATGCGCTGCAACAAGCAGTAAAAGATGGTGAAGCTTGGAAGCTTTGGTATGCCAATGTGCCCAATCCAGACGATATGGAACGCTATGTTAACACTGCGATAAGCCAAGCATCTGAAGGCAACCTTGCGTATGTGGTAAGGCTAAATAGCAGCAACGAAATTGTGGGAACCACCCGCTATTACAATGCAGATATAGCCAATCGCCGTGCCATGCTAGGCTATACATGGTACAGCGATAAAGTACGTCGAACAGCGGTTAACACGGAGTGTAAGTTTTTGCTGTTACAGCAACTTTTTGAAGATTTTGACGCCATTGCCGTTGAATTTAGAACCCACTTTTTTAATCATGCCTCTCGCAATGCCATTGAGCGGCTTGGCGCCAAGCTCGATGGTATCTTGCGCAGCCACCAGATCGGTAGAAACGGTGAGCTAAGAGACACCGTTGTGTATTCAATTATCGCCTCAGAATGGCCCACCGTTAAGCAGCATTTATTGAGCAAGCTCGACAGATAGGTAGTAAAAGCATAAAAGATCGCAGGGTGAACCTGCTCCTACTCCGTGTTGTAGGAGACGCTTTACGCGGCGATCTGTATAGCTTACTGCACAATTTTACTTTTTGCTTGAGCTATCATACTTTCAAAATAATCATATACTGATGGATCGTCGACTTGCTGTGCTTTCGCAAGTTGCAAGGCGTGATTAAAGCTTTTCAGCGCCTTGTTATACGCTTTATTCTCTAAATATCCATGGCCTAGGCTTGCATGCGCATAAGACGAGTCGGGATAACGCGTGACAAATGCATTTAAAGTCGCAAGTGCAGCGTCTAGACGTTTATGGCTGGTTTGCGCGTCAGCAAGTGCTCTGTATATAGACTCTGGCACTAACACATCAAACTCATAGCGCTTAGAGAGCTTTAGATAATAATCTTCAATATCAGGGATATGCGCATATTTTCCTGCTTCTTCATTAAGCTCAAAGTAAAAATCATCAAAAAGTTTCGTTAATCCTTCATAGAGACTTGGGTAAAACGTAGTTTGATGCGTTTCCAATTCTTTGAGGCTAAATTGCCAATTTACTTCTTTTGATCGAAGTGCTTTCAGGTTTGACGCAACTCGCATACCGTTGGTGTAAAAGTCGCCACCTTCCCCAGCGATACTAATATACAGATTGCGACGTAAATCATGAGCTGAGTTGCTAAGTGCTTTAAACTGCTGATCGAGCTCTTCCTCACCCCACCAACCTGGCGGGCTAATAAGCAGATAATTAGTAAATATCTCTGGCTTATTTAGAAAGGTGTGTAGTCCGTAGATCCCACCATTGGAATACCCTACTAACGTACGATTAGGTTTGAGTAAATATTGTGACTCAATGAAAGGAAATAACTCTTGAGTTAAGAAGGCTGTAAACTCGGTTGTCTTGCCAAATTGAGGAAACTTCTCTTTAATCCAGCGCTGTCTATCACTTTGAGCCTCACCGTTAATTGGCGGTAAGTAGTCTCTAGTTCTCACCGTGGTTTTCAACCCAACAACGATGGTAGCTGGTATTTTTCCAGTACTAACCAAAGATTCCACAATGCCCACGGTTTGGGTAAAAAAGAATTCTGCATCGAGTAAGTACAACACTTGATATTGTTTCTTAGGGTCATAATCATTTGGCGTATAAACCATGACCTCCCTATTCTCACTTAATATCTTAGATGCAAAAGTTATTTTAGACCCAATCGTGATGGCTTGTTGTTCTAATGTTTGCCCATACACCTTGCCCAATGCTGCAAGTAGCATTAACAATAGCAAAATAATAAAACGCATGACTTTCCTTTTTAGTTTATTTTTATCAGTGTGTTACATTAGAAAAAAACAGAGCGATAAAACAGCAAAGTTTGCTGATTTTTCGCTGATAATTCGCTGAAAAAAGAATTTTAAAATGGAATTAAAGCAGTTTTTGATTGCGGGGCACCTTGTGGATGTAAACCGCAATCATATTGTTATCGACCAACAAACTTATGCGCTCCCCCCTAAAGCAATAGCGGTGCTTTGTGAATTGGCAAAACAACCAAGAGAAGTGGTGAGCTTTGAGCAACTACTTAACACCGTTTGGCACGGCAGAGTTGTTTCTCCAAATACATTGCAGCGCTGCATTTTCCAAATTCGCCAAGTATTCAAAAATGCAGATAGTGAGTTAGAGTTTATAAAAACGCACAGCAAAAAAGGCTATAGTTTAGAGGCATCCGTTACGTCAACAAGCAATAAGCCGAGCGCGCATAAAGCGACTCAAAAATCTCGCCCACGCGCTGCAAAATTTGGGGTAGCGGCACTAGCGACAGTTATCACGGCTTATCTCTTTACGGTTATAATTCAACCAAAAATCAACCCCAGAGTACCGATTCAACCTACTTTTACTCCAATGACCACAAGTGACGCATGGGATGCAAATGCCAGCTACTCACCCAATGGACAATGGATTGTTTTTCAGCGCTTTAGCGATAATTGCCATAGTCAGCTTTGGGTAAAAAATCTAGCCTCGCACAAAACCTCTCGTTTAACCGCTCGCCAGGGCGTATACGGAAAACCCAGTTGGTCACACGACGCAAAGCAACTAACTTTTACCGAACGGAGTCATTGCAAGGCTCAAGAGACGTCTCCCTTTTGCTGGTCTTTAAACACACTAAATCTCGATACTGCAATCAACTCACCACAAAATCCACATGCCGTTATTGCTTGCCAAGAAAAGCCCATATGGCGTCCAAATTGGATGAAAAATGGCGAGATCAGTTACTTATCTCATTTACGTCCCAAACAAGCAGTGCCCTACCTTTTTGATTTAAAGACAAAAAAAAGCCGCACTACCGAGTATATGCCAAACTTTGAAAACTACACTCTTGACTATATTGCAGATAAAAATGTTTTCGCAATGGTAAGCATTGATGAGCACAACACTCATCACCTGAATATTTACAATCCCGATAAGACACCAACGATCACGGCAAAGATATTACTACCGCACGAATTGTCACCATTACAGCCAATTGAAGTCAGTTATCATCCAAGCGGCGAGTATTTGCTCGCATCGACGACTAATGGACTTTATAAACTGGAAACCAACGGGAGAATGGTTGCACTTGATACTGGGGGTAGAAAGAATCTAAGGGAGGCTTCTTTTTCAGCTGATGGAAAACAGATTTTAGCGACACAGATAAATGCCGATACCGATATTTTTACATTAAGTCTTGCTCAAATACGAAATCACCAAACCACTGCGGCAGCAAAGATAGCCAGAACAACAATGAAGGAAGACAACCCTCAGTTTCAACCTTATGGTGATCATATTGCTTTTACGTCTACACGTACTGGTTCAAGGCAATTATGGCTTTACAATGACCAAGGTGTTGCACAGCTTACCGATTCACAGCAAGACAATATCAGCAAACGAATTGTGTGGTCTCCTGCGGGTAATGAGATAGCGGGCACAACACAACAAGGACTCACTATTTGGTCTTTAAATGGTGAGAAAACCCTCATTGCTAATTCGCTTGCCATTGATTCTGTCCTGCAGTGGCTAACGCCGAAAACGTTGTTGGTCACAGCAAGAGAGAATGGAAACGCGGGGCTTTACATTATAAACAAAGATACCCAAGAAGCTTCACTCATTGTTTCTGAAAATGTAGTTTGGGCCGCACAAGTAGATAGTGGGCATTTTCTTTATCAAGATATGAGTCAGCGTTTTTGGCTTGTTAACACAAACACTGCTCCTACACCGACTGAGATCCATGCGTTACGCGCTCAGTTAGCGCAGCCATTTGCCGTTTATAAAGATGGTATATTGTACGGCGTAAACAACGACAACCAGCTATGGTCTTATCATCTCAGTACAGGGATATATCAACGCCTTGCAGAGGTACCCAGTAATAGCCGTTACTTGGCAGATTTTAACGGTGAAACCTTTTTGTTTACTCAAATGCATTTGATGCAAAAGCATATCGTGTCATTTAATACACCTGATGATCAAGGCACATAGATAGAGCAAGAACGCAGGCCTACTCCGTGTTGTAGGAGACGCTTTACGCGGCGAGCAGTAGCCACATAACAACACTCAAAATCGCAGAATGAACCTGCTCCTACTCCATGTCGTAGGAGACGCTTTACGCGGCGATCTGTTAAAAAAGCATAAATTTAAGAAACGTTATTACGGTAGGCCATCGAGTAAAAACTGCTCCGCACGTTCAACGCGGCGGGGTTTCCCCTTTAACAGCAAAACATCATTAACGCGTAAAATGGTTTGCTCATCTGGTTGAGCAATTTCTTCGCCGTCACGCCTTAACGCAGTAATATCAACGCGCTTAACGTTGAGCTCAAGCTCAGCAATTGACTTGTTAACAGCAAATGCATGGTCAGGCAAAGCAATGGCATGCAGATATTCTAACCGCTCGCCAGTGACTTCATGCAGATCACTGCTGTCTCCAGCAAAAAAGCCATGTAAATACGGATAACGATTTTCTCGCTCTTTACTGACACGACGAAAAATTCTGCGCATTGGCACACCAGACATGTACAACACATGAGAAACCAGCATCAAACTTGCTTCTAAAGTTTCTGGCACAACTTCTGCGACGCCCATGGCTTTTAATTGCTCCATGTAACTGTCATCTTTCATGCGTACCAAGATCTTCACTTCGTGGGTACGCCGACGAATGGCGTCAACAACCACCTGCGTCTGTTCAAAGTCATCAAAGGTAATGATAACCAAGCGCGCTTTATCAATATTTGCTGACTTTAACAGCGTTTTTTGTGCCGCATGACCAAATAACACGGGCTCACCCGCAATTTGTGCGTCTTGTACAATTTGCGGGTTACGCTCTACCGCAATATATGGAATAGCCTCTGGACGTAAAAATCGTGCGATAGTTTGACCAACACGCGCGTAGCCAAAAATCACAACATGATTTTTTAAATCAGCCGCGTTATAACCACTTGGCGCTTCGGGTTGCCAGTCTTTTTCTATTCCCAAGATATTGAGAATATGCGCGGTTTTACTAATAAGATAAGGCGTTAACGCCATAGACAACACGCCAAGCGTGATCAAGAAGGACACTTCATTCTTGTCTAATAATTGATGTTTACTGGCAAGAGCAACCAATACAAAGCCAAATTCCCCCATTTGCCAGATCAAAATACCAGCGCCCCAAGCGTCTTTTTTACGCTCTCCCATTAACTGCGCAACGCCAACGATGATCAACACTTTGATCACAAGCACAGCGCCAAGTGCTGCAACAATATAAATAAACTGGTCGAGCACATAAGGAATATCTAGTTGCATACCCACTGTGACAAAAAAGAGTCCCATTAGAATATCTCGAAACGGTCTAATTTCTGCCTCAAGCTGATGCCGATATTGGCTTTCCCCTAACATCATGCCCGCTAAAAATGCGCCGAGCGCCATTGAAAGTCCGAATGCATAAGTGAGCGAACCCGCGCACAGGGCAACAACTAAAGTAGATAAAACAAAGAGCTCATCTGTTCTTACTAATGCGATTTCGTTAAATATTTTAGGTAGTAACCACTTACCTACTGCCCATAAAACCAGACACACAACCGCACCCTTAGCAAATGCAAAAAGTAGCGCTGACGCCAGCTCTGAATTACTCGCAGAGGAAATAAGCGGAAACGCGATGAGCAGCGGCACAACGGCAATATCTTGGAATAACAACATGCCAATACCGAGCTGACCATGACGTGTGTTGAGCATCCCCAGCTCTTTTAACAGCTTAACCACAACCGCCGTAGAAGAAAGTGCAATGAGGCTTGCAATCACAAATGCACCCACCCACTCATATTGCATAAAACGCAACACAAACATACCAATGATCGTGGTAACGATGACCTGCAAACTCCCTAAACCGAATACTACGTTTCGCATTGCCATTAATTTTGGCACGGAAAATTCAAGCCCTAAACTGAACAGTAAAAACACGATCCCAAGCTCGGCCATAAAGTGGATTTCTTGGCTGTCACTCATCCATCCAATGCCGTGACTGCCTGCAATGACTCCAGTGAGCAAATAAGCCAGAATAGGCGGCAAGCCAATCCGCTTAAAGGACCAGACTAAAATCACTGCACATAACAGCAAGGCAAAAACCTGCGCGAAGATACTTTGCAATCTGCCTCCTGAGCGAAAAAATTGACGGGGAATAAAGGTGGATTTCTTTTTCTTTCTCTTAAATATAGCAAGCGTTTGTTTTTAAGCCAGTTTAAATTTTTGGCACAAAGTTCGCATATTAATCATGTATTGTTGTATTTAAGGGGAAGAAATATGGAAAATGTCCATATTTTGACACAGAGATTGCCGACCAGAGGCGATTACTTGCCGTTCAATTCTGAACAGTATAGTACGCAAGGCGGTGAACACTACGCGCGATTAGTCGACAAACTTCAGACAACACTCAACATTGAAGAGCTGTTGACTATTTACGCGGAGCATGTGGCAAGAATTTCAAAAATTTCGGGGCTCCAGTTCCATTGTAGCCTTGGTGTCTTTCAGATGAAGGACAGCGATAGCCAATTTCCGGCTAGTACGTTTGATCTTGAGCTAGAAAAAGAGCACTTAGGACAGCTGGTGTATTTCAGTGAGTTTCCATTTAGTGAAGCGATCAAGGCAAAATTGTCAAAATTACACGCCTGTTTAATTTACCCAATGCGTAATGCCTTGATGTACAACCGTGTATTGCAATTAGCAACTAAGGACTCTCTAACAGGACTTTATAATCGCAGTCAATTTACTGACAATTTAGAAGAGAAACTCGAGCGTTGCCGTCGTCAACATCGTAATTTTAGCCTAATGCTTTTAGATTTAGACAACTTTAAGCAGGTGAATGATGTTCATGGTCATAAAGCCGGTGATGAAGTGTTGGTTGAGTTTTCACGTATTTTGCAAACCTCAACGCGCGCAACTGATTCGGTATTTAGATTCGGTGGTGATGAGTTCGCCATTTTAATTGACGATCCTGCGTTTACCACCAACAAGGTAATTGCAGAAAGAATTATGGAAGCCGTAAGAAAGTCGAGCATGTTGGCTAAATATACGGTGACCACGAGCATTGGCTTTACGCTGGCATCGAGCCATGATACTGCCGACAACATATTTGCTCGTTCGGATAGCGGCTTATACCGCGCCAAAGCAGCCGGACGAAACTGCGCTCGCGCAGTATAAAAAAACCACTTCCCCTTTTGCTCAGTGTTATGCGTTAACGCTGAGCACCTTTTCCTAAGTATAGGTAGGCCATCAGGGCAAGTGCCGCGCCGTTAAAAAATCCATTTATTACCCATGCAAGCGCAAGGAAATCGGGTAACACTGAAAACATCACTGCAAGCATTGGCGCAAGTAAGCCAAGAATAAAATACATTCCACCCTTACCATGCCAATACAGAAGTAAAAACACGATACTGATAATGCCTGACGCGGAAGCAAATATTTGATTTAGCCACACCACTTCACTCGACATAAAAAGTACGATAAACACCACCGCAGTGAACACCACCGCATAAGGTGCCTTTTGCGCTAACTGTTGGCCAATCTTTTTACTTTCAGTCATCTTTTACTACCCAAATAATGCCTTTGTCTTCTGCGTGATCGGCACTCACAAACAGTCCGTTCACCGCAACCGGTGTATCATTGTAATAAACAACCGCAATAGAATCACGCTCCCAGCTTGGAATGTGTAAATCTTTTAGCCAATGTTTCAAGGTATTAGAGCCAGGTTTGCTCTGTGGTTTGATTTTATCTTTAAGTCTGCCGTAGCGAATGCTAACGATTTCGTCCGTGAAAGGTTTGCGGATCCCCTTGCCAGTTTGTAAAGCCACAGGTGTACTTTGCCCGCTGAGTTCGTTGAAGTTAACGGTCTCAATGTCATGCTTTTGGCTAGTTTTCGTTACCCAATAAAGTGCGTCACGATAGCGCCTCACTGCGCCTTGCTTAAAACGAATTTCAAGTTGACTGTCCTGGCGCGATAAAAACGCCTGTTGTACGATTTCATCTAGCTGTTTGTGACTCGGCATCTCTATGCCCTGCTTTGATAGCCACAGTCTGATAACATTATCTCTTCTTGCATAAGAGAGCCGTTGTAAAGCCGTGATATTTAGCGCCATCCGACAACGACACTTTTGCAAGTCTTCTTCACTCACCTCATCAATTATGGCTTGTTGGCGCTGTAAAATATCAATACTGCGCAGTGTGTTACCTACAAAACCTTTGAATCGAGAGGTAAGTAGCGGGATCACCTGATTGCGTAAAAAGTTACGGTCAAACACATCGTCGGCGTTGGACTCATCAGTAATATGCTCAAGGCCAAACTGCTGTGCAAATGCTTCAATGTCACTGCGACTAACGGCAAGTAACGGACGAATACAATAGCGCCCAGATGGCAGCTGAGTAGTCGCTCTCATCGCTCCAAGCCCGAGTAATCCAGAGCCGCGCTTTAATCTCAGTAAGAAAGTTTCTACTTGGTCATCGGCATGTTGCCCAAGTACGATTGCAAAACCGGCTTTGGCCGCGTCATCTAAAGCTTGATAGCGAGCTTCGCGTGCTTGCGCTTCAAGGCTAGTACGGGTTTTCCGAGTAATAGCAACCTGTTTTGCAACAAAGGGAACATTGAGTGTTTCACAAAGCGATTTACAAAACTGCTGCCACTGCGTAGCGTGCTGTGATAAGCCATGATTAACATAAACCGCTTGGAGTATAACGTTATGCTTGTTTGCATATTCTCGACAAAGATGGAGCAACACAACCGAATCCACACCACCAGATAAAGCAATACACAACCCTTTGGCGTCGAGGCTGGAACTCAATACCTTTAAACTTGACTCTACTTGTTGGTAAACCCGACTATTAATCATGTTTTCTACAATCAATAAAAAAAGCCGCTCAATAGCGGCTTTTTAACTTAAATTAGCATTGATATCAATACGAGCAGAACCCGTATTAACAATAACCAAATGACATCAGACGCTTATAACGCTGATCTAACATCTCTTCGGTGCTTAGCGCTTCAAGATCAGCCAAGTCACGTTTAAGCTGCACTTTCAGGTTTTTCGCCATCGCATCGTAATTGCGGTGTGCGCCACCTAGCGGCTCTTCGATGATGTTATTGATAAGGTCTAACTCTTTTACGCGAGAAGCTGATACACCCATTGCTTCTGCTGCAAGTGAAGCTTTGTCTGCACTCTTCCAAAGAATAGAAGCACAACCTTCAGGTGAAATTACCGAATACGTGCTGTATTGCAGCATGTTTACTCTGTCACCTACCCCAATAGCCAATGCGCCACCAGAGCCGCCTTCACCGATCACAGTACAAATGGTTGGCACTTTGAGCGCTGCCATCACCTTAAGGTTACGTGCAATCGCTTCACTTTGACCGCGCTCTTCAGCACCTACACCCGGGTAAGCTCCCGGAGTGTCGATAAAGGTAATGATTGGCATCTTAAAGCGTTCAGCCATTTCCATTAAGCGTAATGCTTTACGGTAACCTTCTGGCTTTGGCATACCAAAATTACGTTTGATTTTTTCAGCCGTATCACGACCTTTTTGCTGACCGATAATCATTACTGGCTTGTCGTCAAGACGTGCAACACCACCAAGAATAGCCGGATCGTTAGCAAAAGTACGGTCGCCTGCGAACTCGTCAAACTCGGTAAAAATGCGTTCAATATAATCGCGAGTATATGGACGAAGCGGATGACGCGCTAATTGAGACACTTGCCAAGTACCTAAACCATCGAAAATTTTCTTGGTTAGCTCAACATTTTTGTCTTTTAAGCGGCTTATCTCTTCTTCAAGGCTAAGATCTAAATCGCCAGAGCGGCTTACGTTTTGTAATTCTTTGATTTTTGCTTCCAATTCAGCGATTGGAAGTTCAAATTCAAGATAATTGAGGCTCATGCTCTAAACTACCTGTTTAGTTAAATTCTAATTCTAATTCCTGCGCCGCCAACAGTGATAAACGAGTTAAAAGCTCATCACTTGGCGTCACACACCATTGTGTTCCTAATGTTAACTCTGCTAATGCATCAGGACGCTGATATTTAATTTTTACCGGACACGTTCCAAATTTGTATGGTTCTAGCACTTTTTTGAAATTATCAAAGAAGTTCACGTCAATTTGAGCCATATTTAGCGTCATTTTTATTGCACTAATACGCTTTTCTCGCGCCTGAGCAATGGTAGAGATTTCTCTTGCGGTCATTGTAATGCCACCAGAGAAGTTATCAAAGCTGACCTGTCCAGATATTACCAAGATTTGGTTAATTTGCAGCATTTCTTGGTACATTTCAAACTGTTCAGGAAATAAGCGTACATCAATTCGGGCACTTTTGTCATCTAAAGTGATAAGTCCCCAACGCGCTCCTTTTTTGTTTATCAAGGTACGAGCATTGATAACCAGTCCCGCCGCGGTTGCTACCGTATCACGATTACCGGGTTGTAAGTCAACTAACTTGCCAGAGGTATAATATTTTAATTCTTTGCGATATTGATTAATTGGGTGGCCAGTTAGGTAGAGACCTAAGGTTTCTTTTTCTCCATTTAACCATTCTTTATCGCTAAGCGGCGTGGCTTTGATAAAGGCTTGTTCAACCTCCTCAGGCTCAACCGCAAGTAAACCAAATAAGTCGCTCTGTCCAAGTGATTCGGCTTTGTGATGCTGCTCTGCCGACTTCATGGCATCCTTTAAGCTTGCTAGTAATGTCGCGCGCCCTGGCTGATCTCTGTCAGGACCAAGCTTATCAAGCGCTCCTGCGTATATTAGCTTTTCAATCACGCGTTTATTTAGACGCTTTAAATCAACTCGCGCACAGAAGTCGAATAAATCTTTAAATTCTCCCCCTTGGGCTCGCGCTTCAAGGATCGCTTCAACTGGACCTTCACCTACGCCTTTAATCGCTCCTATACCATAGACGATCTCACCTTGAAGATTTACAGCAAATTTGTAGACACCGGCATTCACGTCTGGTGGTAGCAGCGTCAACTTCATGTTTTCGCATTCATCTACCAAGGTTACGATTTTGTCGGTGTTATCCATATCCGCTGACATTACCGCCGCCATAAACTCGGCAGGGAAATGGGTCTTCATCCATAGCGTTTGGTACGACACTAACGCGTAGGCTGCGGAGTGTGATTTGTTAAAGCCGTAACCCGCGAACTTTTCTACCAAGTCGAAGATTTTCATGGCAAGTTCGCCTTCGACGCCATTATCTTTGGCACCATCTTCGAACGTTGCACGTTGCTTCGCCATTTCTTCAGGCTTTTTCTTACCCATCGCACGACGAAGCAAGTCAGCGCCACCTAGGCTATAACCTGCAAGCACCTGCGCTATCTGCATTACCTGTTCTTGGTAAAGGATGATCCCGTAGGTCGGCTCCAGTATAGGTTGTAGACTTTCATGCTGGTATTGTGCATCTGGATACGATACTTCTTCACGACCATGCTTACGGTCGATAAAGTTATCTACCATGCCCGATTGCAATGGACCCGGACGGAATAGCGCAACCAGTGCGATCATGTCTTCGAAACAGTCTGGCTTCAAGCGACGGATCAAGTCTTTCATACCACGAGATTCCAGCTGGAATACCGCAGTTGTTTGTGCGTCTAGTAACACTTTAAAACTTGCAGGGTCATCCAATGGGATCGCAGCGATATCAATCGGCTCACGACTTTCTCTGCCAAGGCGTTCGTTCGCCATGTCGAGCGCCCATTGCAAAATGGTTAGCGTTCTTAGACCAAGGAAGTCAAACTTAACCAGACCTGCGGTTTCTACGTCGTTCTTGTCAAACTGGGTAACTGGGAACTTACCTTCTTCGTCGCAATACAGTGCTGCAAAGTCGGTAATGGTAGTAGGCGAGATAACAACACCACCGGCGTGTTTACCCGCGTTACGTGTACAGCCTTCAAGAATGCGACATTTATCGATCAGTTCACGTACTTCTTCATCACTGTCGTAAGCTTCTGGCAAGCGAGGCTCAACATCAAACGCTTTGGCAAGTGTCATACCAGGGTCGCCAGGTACAAGCTTGGAGATCCTATCTACAAAGCCATAAGGGTGACCAAGCACACGACCTACGTCTCGAATTACCGCTTTTGCCGCCATCGTACCAAAGGTGATGATCTGAGACACGGCGTCTCGACCATACAGTTTAGCAACGTGGTCAATTACCTCGTCTCGTCTATCCATACAGAAGTCGACGTCAAAGTCTGGCATCGAAACCCGCTCGGGGTTAAGGAATCGTTCGAATAGGAGATCGAATTCAAGTGGGTCAAGATCTGTGATCTTAAGCGCATATGCCACCAAAGAGCCGGCACCGGAACCACGACCAGGACCGACAGGGATGCCGTTATCCTTACTCCACTGAATGAACTCCATTACGATTAAGAAGTAACCTGGAAATCCCATTTGGTTAATAACGTCAAGTTCAACCTGCAGACGGTCGTCATATTCACCACGCTTTTCTTTGCGGTCATTTTCATCAGGGAATAAGAACTGCAACCGTTCTTCTAGACCATCTTTCGACACTTTGACCAAGAAATCTTCAATCGCCAGATCGCCCGTTGGATAATCTGGTAGGAAGTAAGTGCCAAGCTGTACCGTCACGTTACAGCGCTTAGCGATTTCTACGGTGTTTTCCAAAGCTTCTGGAATGTCACTAAAGAGCGCTTGCATTTGCTCTGAAGTCTTTAAATATTGCTCTTTAGAAAAGCGCTTTGGTCGATTTTTATCTTCTAATGTATAACCATCGTGAATAGCGACGCGAATTTCGTGGGCATCAAAGTCTTTTTCGTGTAAAAACACCACTTCATTCGTCGCCACAACGGGTATATTACGCGCAGCCGCGACCTCCACAGCACCATGGAGATATTCTTCTTCTTGTGCACGTGCTGTGCGTTGCAGCTCAATATAAAAATGGTCGCTAAAATGCTGCTCGTAAAACGCCAGCGTTTCTTCAATTAGCTTAGGATTGCCTTTTAAGATAGCTTTACCTAAATCGCCATCTTTCGCGCCGGAGATAAGGATCAGCCCTTCTTTGTATTTCGCAAGCCACTCTTTATCAATTACAGGGCGATGGAATACATGACCACGAAGATAGGCATCGGAGATCAACAAGGTGAGGTTTTTATAGCCTTGATTGTTCTTAGCGAGAACGAGAATTCGGCTTGGTTCATCAGGAAACTGATCTGACTTTAGCCAAAAATCCGCACCAATTATTGGCTTGATCCCTGCCCCGTGTGCGCCACCATAAAAACGCACCAAACCACATAAGTTCATTTGATCGGTGATGGCAAGCGCAGGCATTGCAAGCTCTTCGGCCCTTGCCACAATTGGTTTGGTCTTCGCTAGACCATCCACCATTGAGAAGTCACTGTGTACACGCAAATGGACAAACTGCGGGGCTGGCATGCTTACTCCTTCTCGGCCAAAATTCGTTGCACAGGCTTAAAGCTTGTACGGTGATGCGGAGTAACACCATGTGCTTCGAGCGCGGCAAAGTGGACTTTGGTTGGATAACCTTTGTGGCCTGCAAAACCAAACTCAGGATATTCCGCATCGAGTGCTAACATCTCATTGTCTCGGGTGACTTTCGCCAATATGGATGCCGCACTTATCTCGGCAACTAGGCTATCCCCTTTTACAACTGCGGTTGCCGCAACACTTAGCTTAGGTAAACGATTTCCATCAACAAATACATGATTTGGTTTAACTTCCAATCCTTCAACTGCGCGTGTCATCGCCAACATCGTTGCGTGAAGAATATTCAAATCGTCAATTTCTGCAACTGACGCTCTCGCAATGCAGTAACATAATGCCTTTTCTTTTATCTCTTCTGCCAATGCAATGCGCTTTTTCTCTGACAGTTTTTTTGAGTCGGTTAACCCTACTATTGGTTTAGTTGGGTCTAAAATGACGGCAGCGGTTACAACGTCACCCACCAACGGGCCACGTCCTACCTCGTCAACGCCTGCAATATACTGCACATCAGGACGTTCAATTTGCATCTATTAACTCCATTACAGCCTGAGCCGCTTGTTTGCTGGCATTTAGGCGAATGTTCTCATGTATCTCGTAAAACTTTCTCACAAGCTTACTATTATTACCTTTTAACATCGGGAAAAGTGCTTCAGCGAGTGCGTCAGGATTACACTCTGCCTGTAAAAACTCAGGCACAAGTGGTGCGTCAGCCAATAAATTCGGCAAGGCAAAGTATTTGATGTTAAAGGTAAAAAAGGTATTAAAAATCCAATAACTCTTAGGATTTAGCTTATACCCTACCACCATTGGCTTTTTATATAGCATCGCCTCAAGTGTGGCTGTACCCGAGGCCAGTAAAACGCTATCCGCAGCTTGCATTGCCAGTGCTGACTGGCCGTCAAGCATAATTGGGTTCAATTCCGGCGCGACTTCTTTCAAGGCTTCCAAAAACTGTGCTCTGCGCTTTTCGTTTACCAAAGGCACGACTATTTTTAAGTTAGGAATTTTATCGACTAATTTTTTTGCGGTGGCGAGGTAAGTGCGGCTCAATAAGCCAACTTCAGAGCCCCGACTACCAGGAAGCAGTGCTAAAACCGTATCATCTTGACTTAAGTTCAGCTGTGCACGCGCACCTGCGGTATCCGGTTCAAGTGGAATTTCATCCGCCAGCGTATGACCCACAAATGTACAAGGCACTTCATGTTTATCATAAAAGGCTTTTTCGAACGGCAGCAAAGACAGCACTAGGTTAGTCGCTTCAGCAATCTTATGGATACGCTTTTGACGCCACGCCCACACACTCGGGCTTACATACTGAATGGTTTTAATTCCTGCCGCTTTCAACGGTTTTTCAACACGCAAATTAAAATCCGGCGCATCAATACCGATGAATACATCAGGTGGATTATCAATAAAGTAGTTCACCAACTGCTTTTTAATTTTTAGCAAGCGAGGTAAGCGACCAAGCACTTCGACTAGTCCCATAACAGCCAGTTCATCCATGTCAAACAGGCTTTTACAACCCGCTTGTTGCATTTTAGGACCACCGATCCCGACAAAATTAGCATTGGGGTAATGCAGTTTTAGCGCATTTATGAGGCCTGCTCCGAGTATATCGCCCGATAACTCTCCTGCGACCACGCCAATGGTGATATTTTTTTCGTTAGCCATTGTTATTTTTCAGTATAAAAAAACGCCATACAAAATGTATGGCGTAAGTATAACCTGTATTGCGGTTCAAGTTTAGCGGATCAAACCACGATTAGAAGTCGCAATAAAATCAATCATTTGTTGAACTGCTGCGAACTCAGAAGCCTCTTCTTTTAGCGCTTCTAACGCATCTTCTAAACGCAGCCCCTTACGGAACAACGTTTTGTATGCGCGTCTTGTTGCCATGATTTCATCAGACTCAAAGCCGCGACGCTTTAAGCCTTCAGTATTAATTGCAACGGGTCTCGCTGGCGTGCCAGTCGTTGTAACAAATGGCGGCACGTCTTGGTTCACACCCGAGTACATACCAATAAAGGCATGTGAACCCACTTTACAAAATTGATGTACACCAGAATTACCCGCAAGGATAACCCAGTCACCAATATGTACGTGTCCGGCTACACTCGCATTGTTAGCGAAAATCACATTGCTGCCAATGACTGCGTCGTGTGCTACATGGGTGTAAGCCATAAATAAGTTGTTGCTACCAATTCGCGTGATCCCTTCGTCTTGAATTGTGCCACGATGGATAGTCGCACACTCACGAATAACGTTGTTATCACCAATAATTAGCTTAGTTGGTTCATCCTTGTACTTTTTATCTTGGCAGGCTTCTCCTACTGACGCGAATTGGAAAATGTGATTGCCTGAACCAATCTCAGATGGGCCTTTGATCACTACATGTGATTCAATCTTACAGTTATCACCAATGACTACGTCATTGCCAATATAACTATAAGGGCCTACAGAAACATTCTCGCCTAGACGCGCGCCTGATTCGATAATTGCGGTAGGATGAATAGCCATTAAAACTCTCTTCTAGCACACATAATTTCAGCTGAACACACAGTTTTGCCTTCTACTTTAGCTTCAGCACTGAATTTCCAGATATTACGGCGTTCTTTTTCGAACTTAACGTGCAAATGCATCGTGTCACCCGGTAGAACAGGTTGTTTGAAACGTGCATTGTCAATCGCTGCAAATAAGTATAGTTCATTCTCGCTGCGATTCTCGACCGTTTTAAAACCAAGTAAACCAGTTGCCTGTGCCATCGCTTCTAGGATCAACACTCCTGGGAAAATAGGTTGCTCTGGGAAGTGACCCGTGAAAATAGGCTCATTAATCGTCACGTTTTTAATCGCGTGAAGATATTCGCCAGGCTTAAAGTCTACCACTTTGTCAACAAGCAACATTGGGTAGCGGTGCGGAAGAAGTTTTAAAATCTCTTGGATATCAAAGCTGTTTAATTCGTTAGCCAAAATAGCTTCCTTATTCTACATCAGTATCTTTAAGCTGTGCTGTCAGCAGCTCAAGTGCCTTCAGGCGCGACTTAAAGTCAGATAAATTGCGTAAGTGTGCAATAGACTTACGCCACTCTTTATTCGTTTGGTGAGGTAAACCAGAAGAATAGATCCCTGGCTCAGTAATTCCTTTAGTAACCATGCTCATACCAGTAATGACAACCCCATCACAAATTTCGTTGTGACCATTGATTGCTGTCATGCCGCCAATTTGGCAGTACTTGCCGATCTTAACACTGCCCGCTAATACCGTGCAGCCTGCGATGGCTGTACCGTAACCAACTTCGACGTTATGGGCAATTTGGATCTGGTTATCTAAAATGACGTTGCTATGAATAATGGTGTCTTCTAGCGCACCTCTATCAATAGAGGTACTCGCGCCAACTTCGACACGGTCGCCAATAATTACGGTGCCAACTTGAGGGATTTTAACCCACTCGCCTTTCTCGTTGGCGTAGCCAAAACCATCACTTCCTATTACGGCACCAGACTGGAATAGACATTGCTCGCCTATCTGTACTTCATGATAGATAGTCACGTTTGCCCAGAGTTTAGTCTTTGCGCCTATTTTGGCATGTTTTCCAATGAAACAGCCAGGCCCTATCTCAACATCATCACCAATCACAGCGCCATCTTCAATTACAGCATTCGCACCCACACTGACATTTTCGCCAAGCGTCGCGGTATCAGAGATAACTGCTGTACGATGAACTCCTGATGCTGCGCTAGGTGTTGAGTCTAGCTTCTGTGCAAGTTTTGCATAGGCTACATAGGGATCTGCGATAATGAGTTTATTACCCGCAAAATAATCCGCGTCTTTTTCACTCAAGATCACGGCCCCCGCAGTCGTGCTTTCAAGCTGACCACGGTATTTGCTGTTGGCTAAAAACGCGATTTGGTCGTCTTTTGCCTGTGCGAGAGTGGCGATATTTCGAATTGATTTATCGCCATCACCTTGCAGCTGAGCACCTAGAAACTCAGCAAGTTGAGATAAGGTGTGAAGTTTTGTCATTACTTATTGCTAACCGCTTTTACCACTTCTTCAGAAAGGTCGGCTACTTTATCAGGATTGAAGTAAATTGTCGTATCTTTTACTTTAACTTCATCAAACTTACCTTTTTTAGCAACAGACTCAATCGCATCTACGATTAGCTTTTGTACTTTAGCAAGCTCTTGGTTTTGACGAACTTTAATTTCTTGCTCTAGTGGACGACCTTTTTCAGCAAGTGTCTTTTGCATTCCTTGGATTTTTTCACGAAGCGCTTCTTTTTGCTCTTCACTCATAGTCGTCGCTTCGCGCTTAAATTTTTCAGCTTCGAAACGAATGTCACCTTGAATTTTTTCAAGCTCTTGACGACGCTCAGCAAACTCAGCTTGTAGCGTTTGTTCAATTTTCGCCATTTGTGGAATTTGCTTATACACTTCCTGCATGTCTACGATGCCGACTTTGTGTGCAAGCGCACTACCTGAAGCACCCATCATTAGTGCTGCTGTCATGGCTAGTGTTGATGATTTAATAAATTTTTTCACAATAAAACTCCTTAGAATGTATTACTGATATTGAAGCTGATCGTCTTCGTATCGTCTTCTTCTTCTTTTTTGAGTGGGTAAGCGAAACTGATCAGCATTGGACCCATTGGCGAGATCCACTGAATCGATAAACCCGTTGATACTCTGAACCTTGATGGATCAGAGAAATCAGAAAGTAGATTGTATTGATCTTCCGTCAAGTTGTTATAGCGATCTACATCAAACTCGGTATCCCAAACGTTTGCCGCATCAACGAAGAAGCTGGTTCTTACAGAACTGGTATTATCTTCGTCTAGGAATGGCGTTGGTACAATAAGCTCTAAACCTGCTAGTGCTTTTGCGTTACCACCGATACGGCCACCTAGGTTTAGCGTATCAAATTGCTGATCGCCGCCAATACAGCTACCTGATGTACCATCTGGTTTAGGTGTACCCGGAATACACTTAGGCGCACGCTGTACCGCTCGAGGTAGGATCGTGTTTCGGTCAAAGCCTCGCAGCTCTTGCTCTGAAATACGGAAGAACTCTTGGAATGGCAATACTTGCTCAAAGCCATTGGTCTCGCCATAACCGTTACCATAACCTAAGCCCGCTCTCGCTGAGAATACCCAACGATGGTCGTTACTGATTGGCCAGTAAAAACGTGAATCGTAATTAATCTTGAAGAAATTAAGATCTGAGTTTGGTGTAGTAATACTTAAGTTCAAGCTTTGACGAGAACCTGCGGTTGGGAACATACCACGGTTAACCGTTACACGTGACCAACCTGCGCTTAACTCATATTTGGTAAAGTCGTAATCTGCGTTTGGATCGCTTTCGTTTAAGAAGCTCTCACGAAGTACGCGTGTTTGCTCAAAGTCTGAAATTTGCGAAAGGCTTTCTTCAATCCAACGAATACCAAAGTTAACACGGTTAATCGCATTGATTGGGAAACCAAAGTTAGTGCCGATACCGTAGCTCGTCGATTTATAATCTACAATCCCAAACTCACTTGCATCGAACTTACTATAGAAGATACTGCTGCCTTGCGACACACCATCAGGTGTAAAGTACGGATCGGTATAAGATACACTATAACGCTCTGAACCACGCGAAGTGTTAATATTGAAAGCAACTTGGTTACCAGAACCAAGGAAGTTAGACTCACTGACACCGATGTTAAACTGAAGGCCCGCATATGAACCATAAGCAACACCCGCTTGGAAACTGCCTGCAGGCTGTTCTTTTACTTTAAAGTCAACATCAACCTGATCTTCAACCCCTGGAATTGGCTTGACTTCAAACTCTACCGATTCCATATATGGCAAACGTTGAATTTGAAGCTTAGAACGCTCTAAGTTTTGGTTAGACAACCATGCACCTTCAAGCTGCGTCATTTCGCGACGTAACACTTCATCCGCTGTATTCTGGTTACCATTCACTACGATTCGACGCACATACACACGCTTACCAGGGTCTACCGATAGCGTTAGTTGTACTTCTTTATTTTCGTCATCAATTTCAGGGACTGTTCGCACTTCAGCGTTGGCATATCCAAAACGCGCCAAATAACTCTTAATGAAGTCTTCCGTCGCCGTTACAACTGAGCCGTTGTAAAGCTCACCAGCGCGAAGTGGCACAATACCTTTAATTAAGTCTTCACGGCCTAGTAAGTCACCAATGAAATCAAATCCTTTAACGGTATACTTTTCACCTTCGGTGATGTTTGCCGTAACATAAACTGATTCACGTTCTGGGCTTACTGAAACTTGCGTTGAATCGATGTTAAAACGTAAATAACCACGGTCTAGGTAAAAACTGCGGATCTTTTCTAAATCGCCTTCAATGGTTTGTTTTTGATAACGGTCATTAGATAGGAAGCGCCACCACGGCAAGTCCTGCTGAGATTCAATTAGGTTAAGAAGTTCTTCGTCCGAGAACAGTTCATTACCAACAAGGTTAATTTGACGTACAGAAGCAGCATCACCCTCTTCAAACTTCAGCATCAACTTCACACGGTTACGTGGCAATTCTACAATGCTCACCTCAACCTTAGCATTGTATTTACCAATACTGTGGAAGAATTCCGTTAAGCCTTTTTCGATACTATCGAGTACCGTTCTGTCTAACGGCTCACCTTGGCGAATATTTTGCTGTTCTAAACTCTCATTTAGCTGCTCGTCTTTGATGTCTTTGTTGCCATCAAATTCGATTGAGCTGATAGTTGGACGTTCTTTAACCTTAAAAATAATCTGATTACCATCACGGAATACCGCAATGTTGTCAAAGTGGCCAGACTTATACAACGCCTTGATTGTGCGTGAAATAGTAAACTGATCGACATTGTCACCAACGTTGATCGGAATATGTGTCAATGCAGCACCTAGTGCAACTCGCTGCAGCCCTTCTACTTTTAAATCTTCTACGATAAAGGAGTTTTGCCCTAAGGCAGCAAAACTAGCGCCCAGTAAACTGGTTACTGCAATGTGTTTTTTTATAGGCATTTTATTATCTTTATCCTTTACAACAATTTTGGCGCGATACGCTAAGGCCCACTACATCACAACATTCAAACGTTACAGCTTTTGTATTATGTTATCCGTTGTATGCTTGAACAAAAATGCAAACATTTAAACTGCATATAATGTGCGCTTTTTAGCACCGCACGGCTTAAAGCCGAGAAACATCATTAAATAGTGCAAAAAACGTTAAGGCAAGAAGAAGCGCTGCTCCAATCTTAAACCCAAACTCTTGTGTCTTTTCAGAGACTGGTTTTCTGCGAATTAGTTCAATTAAGTAATACATTAAATGCCCACCATCTAGGACAGGGAGCGGTAATAAGTTAAAAACTCCTAAATTCACGCTGATAAGCGCTAAGAAGCCTAAAAATGCAACTAACCCGTAACTAACGCTATTTCCGGCACTAACCGCGATCCCCACAGGCCCGCTTAAGTTTTTTACCGAGACTTGGCCCGTGATTAAGTTGCCGATCATGTCGAAACTTAAGGCAATCAAGTCGTAAGTTTTACGAATGCCAAGCACCATACTATCTAGGATGCCATATTGTCTAGTTTCAATATAACCATTTGGCCATTTTTCCATCACAGGCACAACGCCCAAGTAGCCTTGTACGACACCTTCTGATGACGTTTTTGCCCGAGGGGTTACCGTTAGGGTTTGTGGCTTACCATCGCGCAGAATATCAATGCTTATGGCTTGATTTGCAGATTTTTGAACTCGGCTCACCAGCTGTTGCCACGACGCCAATTTGTCACCATTTATCGCAACTAGCGTGTCTTCTACTTGTAAGCCACCTTTGTCGGCAGCCGCACCTTCTTCAATATAACCGAGCTGCAGCGTCAGCGGCGGCCTATATGGCGTAATGCCGACTGAGGTCAGCGGCGCTTCGTCCTGCTTTTCCAGCTTCCATTCACTCAAACGTAGCGTGCGAATTGCTAAGCTACCCTTTTCATCTTGTACTTTGGCAACCAGTGATGGTTCACCTAAATGCGCCATCAATTCAAACGTAACGTCTTGCCATGAGTGCACTAACTCATCATTCAGTGCAATGATGTGGTCGCCTGATTGAAACCCTGCATCCGCCGCGATACTGGTTGGTGTCACAGCTCCAACGACGGGTTTTACTGATTGAACCCCTACCATATACATTGCCGCTAACGTGACAATGGCAAACAAAAAGTTCGCAATGGGGCCTGCAGCTACCACAGCGATACGAGAAAGTACTGGCTTATTATTGAAGGCAAGGTGGCGCTCCTGCTCTGGCACATCGTCGACACGTTCATCGAGCATTTTGACATAACCACCAAGTGGAATTGCGGCGATAACGTATTCGGTTTGGTGTTTGTCATACCACTTAACTAAAGACTTACCAAAACCGATAGAAAAACGTAAGACCTTAACGCCGGCTTTTCTGGCAACCCAAAAATGGCCATATTCATGAACGGTAACTAAAATCCCTAAAGCAAGAATAAATGAGCCTAAGTGCCAGAAAAATTCAAACATGGTTACCTCAATGTGGCGATAATTTGCTGCGCTCGGTGGCGTGCCGTTCGGTCTGTTTCCATAATAGACTCAACGGATTCTAATACGCTTAGCTCACTGTGCTCAAGCGTTAAGGCATTGACTCGATAGATATCACAAAACCCTATCTTACCCTCTAAAAATGCCGCAACGGCAATTTCATTTGCAGCATTCACTGTTGTTGTTGCGGCCTGACCACTACGACATGCGTCAATCGCTAATTTGAGGTTGGGATAACGGTTAAAATCTGGTTTGGTAAAAGTGAAATCGACAATCTGAGAAAAATCTAATGGCTTGACGCCCGCGTCAATTCTGTCAGGATAGGCAAGCCCATATGCAATCGGCGTTCGCATGTCTGGTTGCCCCATTTGTGCCAGCACCGAGCCATCGCGATACTGCACCATAGAGTGGATCATACTTTGTGGGTGTATCACCACTTCAATATCGTCAGCTGAACAGTTAAATAACCACTTAGCTTCAATAAACTCTAGCCCTTTATTCATCATGGTCGCAGAGTCGACAGAGATTTTTCTGCCCATAGACCAATTAGGATGTGCAACCGCTTCTTCTACCGTTACTGAAGCTAAGGTAGCCAATGAACGCTGCAAGAAAGGTCCACCTGAACCGGTTAATAAAATCTTACTAACACCGCTGTGGCTTAGATTTGAAGATTGTCCCGTTTGTATAGTCGTTGGTAGGCACTGATAAATGGCATTATGCTCACTGTCGATAGGGAGTAAAGTCGCACCATGCGCTTTTACTTTATCCATAAACAGCTGGCCACTCATTACTAACGACTCTTTGTTCGCCAGCAACACTTTTTTACCCGCTTCGACTGCCGCTAAAGTCGGTAACAACCCAGCTGCACCAACGATTGCAGACATCACGATATCCACATCCACGTGGCGAGCCATCTCAGCCATTGCTTCAACGCCATGGAGTACTTCGGTGGTAGTGTCCGTCAAACGTTGAGAAAGTTGCTGAGCTGCGTGCTCAGAGCTCATAACCGCGTATTTGGGTTGATGATGTAAACAAAGCTCAGCCATCTTTTCCGCGTTTTGCCCTGCGACTAAGGCAAATACACGATATTGTTCTGTATTGCGGCTGACGACGTCTAAGGTTGATAGTCCAATTGAGCCTGTCGCCCCCAGTACTACCAAGTTTTGCTCGCTCATAGCACTACCGTCCAAGCGTAGCAAAAAGCAAAAATGGGTGCTGCAGCCGTTAAGCTATCAATGCGATCTAGGATACCGCCGTGACCTGGCAAACAACGGCCTGAATCTTTAAGGCCTACTTCGCGTTTAAACATACTTTCAAGCAAATCACCAACGGCGGAAAATAGCGCGATAATAATGGTCATTGCAGCGTAAATTGGCCACATGTTGAGATCAATCGCAGCGAAGTGACAAAACACCAAAACAAAAACAACCGCGGTGATCACACCACCAACTAGGCCTTCAATCGTTTTATTAGGGCTCACTTTAGGCATGAGCTTGTGCTTACCTAAATTCTTTCCAGCGAAGTAGGCGCCAATGTCTGCGCTCCACACTATACCCAATACCACCATGATAAGAACCGAACCTATGTGTTCGCCATCTTCGTATCCGGCACTACGCATCACGTTTAACGCAAGCCACAGCGGTACTAGTGTCAGTACACCAGCGATGGAGCGCATCATGATCCCTTCATTCCAAGCACGAGCTGCCCGTGGATATTTAACTACCAAGAAAGTAGCAACCAGCCACCACGCAAAAGCGAGCGTAAATACATAATTAGCATCAGCGACTAAGCGCCCTTGCTGCCATAAATCCTGTATTGGCCAGTGGGTGTTAAGCAATAGAATTAACACCGCCATGACGCCAACGAAAGTAAAACGCTGACGCTTTTGACATAGGCCCGCAAGCGCCGACCACTCCCATGCACCAAGCAAAACGATTAGTGCGGCAATCGTACTAAACATTGCCAGCGGTGTATAAAACACCAAAAGTAGAGCCAGAGGTGCAAGCACCGCTGACGTTAGAATACGTTGTTTTAACAAATTTGAACCCTTAACTTGTTGCGTCTTTCTCTGCGAGGAGCTGCTTTATCTGCTCTCCTGTGCATCCGAAGCGTCGCTCTCTAGACACGTAACAAGCAATGGCTTCAGAGAATGCTTGCTCGTCAAAATCAGGCCAAAGCGTGTCGGTAAAATAGAGTTCGGCATACGCAGCTTGCCATAGCAAGAAGTTACTGATGCGGAAGTCGCCTCCCGTTCTGATCAGCAAGTCGAGATTCGCTTGATCGGCCATCGTCATCTGCTCTGTCAAGGCATCTTCGGTTATATCACTTGGTTGCAATTCACCCGCTGCAACTTGTTTTGCGAGGTGTTGTGCTGCCTGTGTGATATCCCAACGTCCACCGTAATTTGCTGCAATGTTTAAGTTAAGCCCTGTATTGTCCTGGGTCAATGTTTGAGCTTCATGAACACGCTTTTGGAGGCTGTCAGGAAAACGAGAAAGTTCGCCAATAATGGTTAGCTTTACGTTGTTCTTATGTAATTTTTTAACTTCTTTAGTCAGCACATAAATAAATAATTCCATTAACGTGCTGACTTCATCTTCTGGCCTACGCCAGTTTTCACTACTAAAGGCAAATAGCGTCAGAGACTCTATACCTAACTTGGAACAGAATTGTACAGCACTACGAACAGAATCTACGCCCTTCTTGTGTCCGAAGGCGCGTGGACGCCTGCGAGCTTGAGCCCAACGACCGTTGCCATCCATTATTATCGCAACATGTTTTGGCAATGATTGCTGCGAAATAACCTCTGCTTTTAAAACCATAATTCCAATTTAAGTGAAAAAAAACGCCGCCTAGTATACCTTAGGCGGCGCTTCAAACCTAATAAATTTGTCAGTGTACCTAGCCCAAAAAAACCTAACTGCTCAGAAACAAAGCAGAATTTTCTGCAATACGTAAACAGTGCGTAAATATAAACGCTAGGATAAAGACATTTAGATTTCCATCAACTCTGCTTCTTTCGCGCTTAGTTGAGTATCCATTTCTTTGATGAACTTGTCAGTCAGTTTTTGGATATCATCTTCAGCTTGACGCGCTTCGTCTTCAGAAATTTCTTTGTCTTTTAGCAATGATTTAATATCACCGTTTGCATCACGGCGAATGTTACGTACTGCAACACGACCACCTTCAACCTCACCACGTACGATCTTGATGAGATCTTTACGACGCTCTTCAGTTAGTGGAGGAAGTGGAACACGGATCACGGTACCTGCTGACATTGGGTTTAGACCTAAGTCAGAAGACATGATTGCTTTTTCTACCGCTTGTGCAAGTGACTTGTCGAATACGCTGATAGCCAGCGTACGAGAGTCTTCCGTCGTTACGTTTGCTACTTGGTTTAGCGGTGTATCTGCACCGTAGTATGAAACAGAGATACCATCTAGTAGTGCTGGGTGTGCACGACCTGTGCGGATTTTAGAAAGCTGGCTTCCAAGTGCCGCCACACTTTTTTTCATGCGCTCTTGAGCGTCTTTTTTAATATCTTCGATCACAATACTTTCCTAGTCTGTTCTTGTTATGCCAGATTATACTCGCAATTTAGAGATTCGCTACTTAACTGCGAGTTGCTGAAATAGTCGTCAGATTATTCTGCTGCTTGAGAAGAGATAAGGGTACCTTCCTCTTCACCCATGATGACATTTTTCAATGCACCCGGTTTATTCATGTTGAATACGCTGATTGGCATATTGTGGTCACGTGCCAATGTAAATGCAGCTAAATCCATCACTTTCAATTCTTTATCGATCACTTCGTTGTAAGTCAACGTGCGGTATAGCGTAGCATCTGGGTTTTTCACCGGATCGTCACTAAATACCCCTTCAACCTTAGTGGCTTTAATCACGGTATCCGCTTCAATCTCTATACCGCGCAAACATGCTGCTGAGTCTGTAGTAAAGAAAGGATTGCCCGTACCTGCTGAGAAAATAACAACACGGCCAGATTTTAATAGGCTAATTGCTTCTGCCCAATTGTACGCATCACACACACCATTTAGCGGGATAGCAGACATCAAACGTGCGTTTACAAAAGCACGGTGCAGCGCATCACGCATCGCAAGGCCATTCATGACGGTCGCCAGCATGCCCATGTGGTCGCCCACCACTCGGTTCATGCCCGCTTCTGCAAGTGAACCACCACGTAAGAAGTTACCGCCACCGATAACCAAACCCACTTCTACGTCGAGCTCTACTAACTCTTTGATTTCTTGTGCCATACGATCCAATACTTTTGGATCGATACCAAAGCCTTCATCTCCCATTAAAGCTTCACCACTAAGCTTTAAAAGAACGCGTCTAAAAACAGGTTTTTTATTGATAGTCATAATATCCGGGCCAATTAAAAGTGAGGTAAAAAATAACCGCGCTTATGCTAGACATAAATGCGCGGTTATTTTAGAGAATTTTCAGCAATGACGCAAAGCTAATGTCAGCTTTTACGTCATTAGGCATCACAATAAGTGATTACTGGCCTTTTGCTGCAGCGATTTGTGCTGCAACTTCTGCTGCGAAATCTTCTTCTTTCTTCTCGATACCTTCACCTACCTCTAGGCGAACGAATGAAGAAACAGATGCATTCTTCTCTTTAAGGTAGTCACCCACTGATTTCTTAGGTTCCATGATGAAAGCTTGACCAGTAAGAGAGATCTCACCAGTGAACTTCTTCATACGACCAACAACCATTTTCTCAGCGATTTCAGCTGGCTTACCTTCGTTCATTGCGATTTCAACTTGAACCGCTTTTTCTTTTTCAACTACTTCAGCAGGTACGTCTTCTGGGTTTAGGTAGTCTGGCTTAGAAGCAGCAACGTGCATTGCAACGTGCTTAAGTGTTTCTTCGTCAGCATCACCAGCTACAACAACACCGATACGCTCGCCGTGACGGTAAGCAACTAGCTTGTCACCTTGGATGTAAGAAACACGACGGATGTTCATGTTCTCACCGATTTTAGCTACTAGTGCAACACGAGTCTCTTCAAACTTAGCTTGTAAGTCTTCGATAGTTAGTTGCTCAGCTACAGCTGCGTCAGCAATTTCGTTAGCAAATGCAAGGAAGCTTGCATCTTTTGCTACGAAGTCAGTTTGACAGTTAACTTCTACTAGTGCAGCAAAACCTTCGCCTTGCTTGATGATGATTGTACCTTCAGCAGCGATGTTGCCTGCTTTTTTAGCAGCTTTAGCAGCACCACTTTTGCGCATGTTTTCGATTGCTTGATCGATATCACCGCCAGTTTCTGTCAGTGCTTTTTTACAATCCATCATACCAGCGCCAGTGCGGTCACGAAGTTCTTTTACTAGGGCAGCAGTTACAGCCATTAGAATATCCTCAAATCTGAATTCAGTTCTTGATAAAACCAACCTTAGGTTGGCTGAATATCAAATCAAGTACAGCTCGCCTCAATTTGATAAAAATCCGTTATCTTTCAAGGTCTGCTTGGCAAACAACGGGATAAGCAGTTAATCGCTTATAAAGAATATCAAGTCTTCATCAATAATTTGATGAAGACTTGATGACAGCTAATACCTAATCAGGTAATTACTCAGCTTCAACGAAGTCGTCGTTTTCTGCTTGAGCAACGATGTTGCTTTCACGACCTTCAGTGATAGCAGTCGCTACTGCACCAGTGTATAGCTGGATTGCACGGATAGCGTCGTCGTTACCAGGGATGATGAAATCAACACCATCTGGGTTAGAGTTAGTATCAACAACAGATACTACTGGGATACCTAGGTTGTTAGCTTCACGGATAGCGATGTGCTCGTGGTCAGCGTCGATAACGAAGATAGCGTCAGGAAGACCGCCCATATCTTTGATACCGCCAAGGCCTTTTTCAAGCTTTTGCATTTCACGAGTAAGCATTAGCGCTTCTTTCTTAGTAAGCTTCTCGAAAGTACCGTCTTGGCTTTGAGTCTCAAGCTCTTTAAGACGCTTGATTGATTGACGAACTGTTTTCCAGTTAGTCAACATACCACCTAACCAACGGTGATTTACGTAGAACTGCTCACTTTGGATAGCCGCTTCTTTAACTGCTTCGCTTGCAGCGCGCTTAGTACCTACGAAAAGGATTTTGCCTTTGTTAGATGCTACGTTCTGTAAGAACTTAAGAGCATCGTTGAACATAGGAACAGTTTTTTCTAGGTTGATGATATGAACGCGGTTACGTGCACCGAAGATGAACGGCTTCATCTTAGGGTTCCAGTAACGTGCTTGGTGACCGAAGTGAACACCAGCTTGAAGCATATCGCGCATTGAAACGTTTGCCATTGTATATTTCCTCTAAAAGTTAGGGTTAGGCCTCCACATATCCCATAGCACCAACACGAAGTTTTTATAACTGCATGCACCCAAGTGTATGTGTCGATATGTGTGTGTGTTAATATTAATAAGTGTGTTGTCTTAACTACAAACATTCATTCTCATCGTGTGAGGAAGAATTATTTGTAAAAAGACGGCGCGCTTTATACCATATATAAAGAATTAACTCAATCTTATGCGTAAAATTTGTGCATAATAAATGTTCATCTAAATTGACTTGGAGTCTAAATGAGTGCTGTGATCAAAACCCCTGAAGAAATCGAAAAAATGCGTGTTGCCGGGCGTTTAGCCGCGGAAGTACTGGAAATGATCGAGCCGTATGTTAAGCCAGGGGTGACCACCGACGAATTAAACACCATTTGTCACAACTACATTGTTGATGAGCAAGGTGCCATTCCTGCACCGCTAAATTATCACGGCTTTCCGAAGTCTATTTGTACCTCAGTTAACCACGTTATCTGTCACGGAATCCCGAACGATAAACCGCTAAAAGAAGGCGACATTATCAATATCGACATCACTGTGATCAAAGATGGGTATCATGGTGATACGTCAAAAATGTTTTACGTCGGTACACCAACGATCCAAGGTAAGCGCTTAAGCGAGATCACGCAAGAAAGCCTATACCTTGCGATAAAAATGGTAAAACCGGGCGTGCGTTTGGGTGATATTGGCGCTGCAATTCAAAAGTATGCAGAAGGCTTTAACTACTCTATCGTGCGTGAATATTGTGGTCACGGTATTGGTAAAGAATTCCATGAAGAGCCACAAGTAATGCACTACGGCAAACCAGGTACTGGCGAAGTGCTCAAAGCTGGCATGTGTTTGACTATCGAGCCTATGGTTAACGCCGGTAAGCGCCAATGTAAGCTACTAAAAGATGATTGGACTGTCGTTACCAAAGACCGTAGTCTTTCGGCGCAGTGGGAACACACGCTGCTTGTCACAGATAATGGCGTTGAGATCTTAACGCTGCGCAATGACGAAACGATAGACCGCGTTATTACGCATTCAGCTTAATTGCAAAAAGCATTTATCAAAGCCAGCCAGATTGCTGGCTTTTTTATTGCAAAACTCACACAACAGCGATTACAGCCCCCCTTGGTTTAGATATCAGTTACACACGATGATAGTTGTCCAATCCTTGACCCTTCACCTCCTCGTCACTCGCAATTCTTATTTATTTAGTGTAAAACAGGACTCTACTGTTTTTGCGCGCATGACACAGGATCCTAAGTGGCATTACCGAACAAAGTGAAGACGCTTCTTGACGAAGCACAAGAACTTACCGATTACCGTGATTGTCTTGCTTTTTTCTACAAATGGTTAAGCAATCAATTTGCCAAGCAACCCGTTAGAAATCTAATTAACTCTCGAGCCGAATTTATCGATCGATTGTTGATTAAATTGTTTAATGAAACTGGGCTAGCGCACCAACCAGACTTGTCGTTAATCGCCATTGGTGGTTATGGCCGTGGTGAGTTACACCCGTTCTCTGATATCGATTTTTTGGTGCTGACCAAATCCGTTCCCTGTGAAGAAGTGACCAGCTGCTTAGAGCGTTTTGTCACTTATTTATGGGACTTAGGTCTAGATATTGGTCATAGCGTAAGAACCCATGAACAAGTCCTAGAACAAAAACAAAATGACGTTCACTTTGCCACAAGCCTGCTGGAAAGCCGCCTCATTTGTGGTAACCATATTGAATATGAACGCCTCAAACGACATATTGTTGAAACCCCAATTTGGCAATCTAGTGACTTTTTTATCGCTAAGGTCAATGAGCAGAATATTCGCCATAAAAAATGCCATGGTACCGCCTACAACCTTGAGCCTAATATTAAAGAAAACCCCGGTGGCCTGCGCGACCTGCAAACCATTTTTTGGGTCGCTAAAAAACACTTCCGCGCTGAAACTTTGGAAGAGTTAATCAATCACGGTTATTTGACCCATGAAGAATATCAAGAGCTGTTAGAGTGCATCGAAAACCTGTGGAACATTCGCTTTGCGCTGCACTTAGCCGCTGGTCGCAGTGAGAACCGCTTACTGTTTGACCATCAACCACATGCCGCAGAGCTCCTCGGTTTTGGCTCTGAAGGTAAAGCCTCGGTCGAGCGTATGATGAAACGCTTATTTAGGATCATGAGCCGAGTGCGCGAAATGAACCAGATGCTGCTTTCCTATTTCGAACAAAGTATTCTTCCTGAGCAGTTGGAACAAGAAGCCGTGCCACTTGACAGAAACTTTGAGCGTATTGGCAATAAAATTCGCGTTAAAAACCCCTCGGTCTTTTTCCGTCGAGAGAATTTGTTTGTCCTCTTTGAACATATTGCAGACAACCCTAAAATTAATCAGATTGACCCCAGTACCATACGTACTATGCGCCAAGTCAGACGCCGTTTATTAGGCGATTTGCAAGATTACGCAGGCTGTCGTGACGCTTTTTTAAGGTTATTGAAACACCCTAATGGCATGGGACGAGCGTTTACTCTGATGCACAAACACGGGATCATCGCTGCCTATTTACCGCAGTGGCGTAATATTTTTGGACAAATGCAGTTCGATCTGTTTCACGCCTACACGGTAGATGAGCATACCCATAAACTCATCAATAACATCTACCGCTATTTCGATAAAGAGCATATTAGTGAATTCCCGATTTGTTCTGAGATTGTTGCCCGCATGGACAAACCAGAGCTACTCTACTTGGCTGGGATCTTTCACGATATTGCCAAAGGTCGAGGTGGCGACCATTCCGAGCTTGGTGCCGTTGACGCCATGGCATTTACCAAAATGCACGGTTTTACCGCTTCCGACGCTAAATTGGTAGCTTGGCTGGTGCAAAATCACCTCCTGATGTCTGTCACAGCCCAGCGTAAAGATATTAACGACCCCGATGTTATTGCAGAATTTGCACAAAAAGTGAAAAACGAACGTCAGCTAGATTATCTCTATTGCTTAACGGTTGCCGACATTCGTGCCACCAACGACAACCTCTGGAACGACTGGAAAAACACCCTCTTACGCGAGCTATATCTACATACTCAACGGGCATTGCGCTTGGGTCTTGAAAACCCAATGGATATGCGCGACCAGATCCGTGATAAGAAACGCCAAGCCAAGCAACGACTGATTAATTTGGGCTACTTCGAAGAGTACATTGACCTTATTTGGTCACGCTTTAAGGCCAATTATTTTACTGCCTTTAGTGAACAGCAGATCTCTTGGCATACTGAGCACTTATTACAGTCTGATGATTTAAGTCAGCCAAGCGTGATCGTCTCTAACAAGCCCATGCATGGCGGGACGCAAGTATTCGTATACAGTCCTTATGAGTCGGCGCTATTCGCCAAACTAGTCAGTGTAATTGGTTCTAAAAAAGCACAGATCCAGCATGCTCAGGTCATGACCACAAAAGATGGCTATGTTGTCTTTAGTTTTGTTATCCTAGAAGTGAATGGCGACCCACTCAGCACCAGTCGTGCAGCGGGGATCAGGAGAGGCTTAGAGACGCTCTTAAAAGACCCAAAAAAGAAAATCAGAGTCAAAAAGAATCGCTCACAGAAGTTTAAAGATTTTAATATTAGGCCAAAAATTATCTTGCGCCCTCATGCTAGAGCAAACCGTAGCCTTATTGAAATTCAGGCCATTGATATTCCGGGGTTACTGACTAAAATTGCTGAGGTATTTCAGGCCTATTCACTACATATTCATGCCGCGCGCATTACAACCGTCGGCGAACGCGCAGAAGACTTTTTCGTCGTCTCAAACAAAGATTACAAGGCTCTAGATGAAGTACAAAAAGCAGAGCTTCATCGCGCCCTACTCAAAAAATTAAATGCTGAAACAGATTAACGAGGAATTTATGTCTGATTTAAAAACGACTATTGAAACCGCGTGGGAAAACCGCGATACCATTACTCCAACCACGGTATCAGACGAAGTAAAACAAGCGATTGTCAACGCATTGGAAATGCTAGATTCAGGTGCAGCGCGTGTTGCTGAAAAAATTAGTGGTGAGTGGGTTGTACATCAATGGTTGAAAAAGGCGGTACTCCTGTCTTTTAGAATTCGTGACAACCAACCAATGAACGATGGCGTTAACCAGTTTTACGACAAGGTACCATTAAAATTCTCAGAGTATACGCCAGAGCAGTTCCAACAAGGTGGTATGCGCGTAGTACCAAACGCGGTAGCGCGTCAAGGCAGCTTTGTCGGTAAGAACGTGGTACTTATGCCGTCTTACGTTAATATTGGTGCATATGTTGATGAAGGCACTATGGTAGACACTTGGGCGACCGTAGGCTCGTGTGCACAGATCGGTAAAAACGTACATCTATCTGGTGGTGTGGGCATTGGTGGCGTTTTAGAGCCGCTACAAGCCAATCCAACGATTATTGAAGACAACTGTTTTATCGGCGCACGTTCTGAAATCGTAGAAGGTGTGATTGTTGAAGAAGGCGCGGTTATCTCCATGGGTGTCTATATTTCACAAAGTACTCGTATTTACGACCGTGAAACAGGCGAAACCCATTATGGCCGCGTACCAGCCGGTGCAGTGGTAGTACCAGGATCGCTACCAAGTAAAGATGGCTCTCATAGCCTGTATGCAGCAATTATTGTGAAAAAAGTAGATCAGCAAACCCGCGAAAAAGTTGGGATCAATGCACTACTTCGCTCACTAGACGACTAAATATCACGATAGTTTCACAAAGGGAGCTTTCTGCTCCCTTATTCATGTATTACCAGCGGTAGTCCAGTGACACTAGAATGTTTCTTGGTCTTCCCGGAAAGTACCTGTCACCACTAAATGAAGTGTAATCGGCACGCTCAGCATAACGTTCGTCGGTTAGATTTTTCACTCTCATCGTCAACGCCAAATGCGGATTTACCTGCCACTTTCCTCGTAAGCTCAGTAAATCGTGACCAGAATAACGATGAAGATTTTCGGGGTCAGTAAAATACTCTCCTACATGGTGCCAAGCTAAAGACCAACTGAGATTATCCCGTGCTTGCCAGTGTAATTGGGCGTTAATGACGCTCCTTGGTGCTGAATCTAGATCGTTGCCGTTAATATTGATGCCACCAAGAATATTATCTTGTTCATAGGTATGCTTAGCACGCGTTGCGGCGAGATCTAGTTGCCAATGTGCTAAGAATGAATAACTCAGCTCCAACTCCACACCTCGGTGTCTTGAGCGACCATCGTTGATATAGAAAAAGTCACTATCTCGGAAGATCAAATTTTCTTTTTCCATGTCATAAATCGCGACCTGATAGCCAAGACTATCTGCACTCCCTTTTAGGCCAAGCTCGATATTGTCCGCCTTTTCTTCCTCTAGCGATGCTTTTACCTGCTCTCGCTGCAATTGGTAAAGCTCGGCAGTTTGTGGTGCGCGATAGCCTTGAGACACGTTAGCATAGGCAATATGTCGCTCAGTGAACGCATAGCTTAGGCCAAATTTTGGTGAAAAATAAGCAAAGCTATCTCTGCCACTGGCTGGGCGACTATAACGACATCCTCCCATTGCACACACCGAGCCATCTTCTTTGGTGCGCCCAGTAGGCAAAAAGTTGCGATAATCGTACTTCATTGACTCAAAACGACCGCCCAGTTCAACTAACCAGTTACCCTGTCGCCAACTGAGATTTGCAAAAGGCGCGAGTTGCCTTGCATCTACTTCATAGTCGTAATGCTTTCCTGTAGGAATAGTTAAGCCCAAAAATGCAGAGCCTTCAGTCGGCGTAGGCTGATACTGCAACATCTCGCCTTGGGTATATTCCGCATCCATTCCCCAATCTAGTTGTATTGAGTCACTTAATTCAGTGTGTATAAGCGTTTGCAGCCCCACACCAGTTTGACCATTTTCTTCAAACGGCTTACCCGGCAAGAAATGCTTAACAAATTCCATCTCTTGCCAGCGTACATAAGGTTTTATCAGTACGGTGTTACTATCATCAAAGTGCCCGGTTACTTCTGTCCAAGCTCTAAATGACTCTGCCTTTCTAAATGCTTCAGGGTTTTCGTTTTGCTTTGCCAATTGCTTATTTTTATAGCTGTCCACTCCGGTTACATAACCCGCAGTTTGCTGATCTAAGTGGGTGTATGTCATTCCAGATACGACACCAACCTTCTCACCTTCATATTGGTGTTTGACGCTCAACTTTTGTTGCTCAACGCTTTCATCCTCACGATAACCCGTATCTTTTGTAAGGGTTAACGCTGCGCCCAAGCCAAGGGCTTTATCGCCAGCTTGTATCCGAGTTCGGCTATAACCATAGGAGCCGATATCTAATGCAATCCTAGGTGTCTTTTGAATGCTGTTTGAAGTAATCACATTAACCACTCCATGCACCGCATTAGAGCCATACAATACGCTGTTTGGCCCTTTTAGCACTTCTATACGATCAGCCGCTTCAAAGTGCGATTCAAAGAGTTCATTGATATTACAAAAGCCTGCGGCTCTGAGTGCAATACCATCTTCAGCCATTAAAATGCCGCCACATGCGCCTGCACCAGAGAGCACTTGTGAGCGCAATGCAGGTAGATACTCTTGACCATTACCATGTTGTACATTTGCGCCAGCAACGAGCCTCAACGCCTTTTCGATATGCGTGACGCCTGTATCATCTAATTGAGCTTCTGTTAGCAAAGAGAGGCTTACAGGACGCTCTCCTGCCGTCTCAGCCAATCTGGATGCCGTAGTAGTGATGATTTCAAATTCGTTGTTCTCTGTCGCTTCGCTAAGTTGTGGTGCAAGGGCACAACTTGCAAAGACCAACACCATTTTTTTCATTTTGATACCAACTGTATTAACTCGATTACAAGGCAAAAAGAAAGGGCTACACAGCCCTTTCGTTTTCTTTACCACTAAACGTTATGCTTGTCTCGCCTCTAACATCAAACGCTTCATATCTCGTACTGCCTTTTCCAGCCCATCAATTGCCGCTCGAGCAATAATGGCATGACCAATGTTAAGTTCGTAGATTTCTGGCATTTGTGCAATCGGTTTAACGTTATGGTAATGCAAACCATGACCAGCGTTAACGATAAGACCTAGGCCATGAGCATACTGAACGCCTTCACGAATGCGTTCAAGCTCAGCGCTCATTTCGATGTCGTTCTCAGCATCAGCATAAGCACCAGTGTGGATTTCAATGTAAGGCGCACCGCTTTGCTTTGCGGCATCTAGCTGCTTTTTATCCGCGTCGATGAACAAGCTTACTTTAATACCCGCATCAGCTAGGCGCTGAGTTGCCGCTGTGATCCTATCAAGATTACCCGCAACGTCTAAGCCACCTTCCGTGGTTAACTCTTCGCGCTTTTCTGGCACTAGGCAAACATATTCAGGTTTTACTTCGCAAGCAATGTCGAGCATTTCGTCAGTTACTGCGATTTCTAGATTCATACGTGTTTGGATGGTTTTTGCCATCACGTAAACATCGCGATCTTGAATGTGGCGACGGTCTTCACGTAAGTGAATAGTAATGCCGTCGGCACCTGCGTGCTCAGCTACTGCAGCTGCATGTGCTGGATCAGGATAGCTAGTGCCACGCGCCTGACGAAGCGTTGCAATATGGTCTACGTTGACGCCAAGTAAAATATCTTTCATCGTTTATCCCTTGATAATATGACGTAGCAAGTGGATCACCCACTTATTACTGCGATACCAATTTATCGATTTATACTTTTGATTAAATTGGTATTATTTCTTTGAAATAAATAGTTCTCTACTTTTCAGCCCTTGCTTACCAACCAGCGGTGCCATTAATTTTCGTGTTAATAGCTTAGCCGCCCTTCTCACGGCAAGGTCTTGGAAATCTTGATTGGCAATGGCCAATAACATACTGCCCGGTATCGTATCAGGTTCACGACCGACTGCAATAAAACCGTACTCAGATACGTACTTATACGTGGCTTTTGGCCGCACTGGATTACCTTCAGCGTCAAATTCCAGTTCCACCCCGAAACCCAGCTCACCTAACAATTGCAACTCAAAGCTACGTAAGATAGGTTCCACATCTTCATCTTGGGCCAAACGCATTAAATGTAGCTGATAGAGCGCAAAGATCTGCTCTAGCGGTTCGTTGGTTGGTACCACGCGTTGCGTTAATTCATTGAGATACAAACCACAATATAACTGCCGCCCAACGAGTTGGATTTGATTATCTGTGGGTTCAAAACGGTTTAGGTATTTAAAATCGTATCTGCCTGCATATTGCAGTAAAAGTAATGAAAATGGCCGCAGCTGGGCATTATGTTTGAGGGATTGCTTGCCCTTGACTCGGGCAAGCATTTTAAGTTGTCCAACGCCTTCGACCAGCACGTCAAGCAGTACCTGAGAATCGCTGTAAGGTCTGCGATGTAACAGATAGGCCTGTCGAAAGTCGCTATCCAATCAGTCTTCTCCGTACCCTAAGCTACGAAGAGCACGTTCGTCGTCTGCCCAGCCAGATTTCACTTTAACCCAGCATTCGAGATAGACTTTGTTGTCTAGCATGTTCTCAAGATCTTTACGCGCTTCGCGACCGATAACTTTGAGCTTTTCGCCTTTGTTGCCGATCACCATGCGTTTTTGCGATTCGCGCTCAACAAGGATCAACGCGTTGATCTGCCAAACGCCGTTGTCTTGCCACTTAAACTGTTCGATCTCTACCGTCACCGAGTACGGTAACTCATCGCCCATAAAGCGCATCAACTTTTCACGCACGATCTCTGCCGCCATAAAACGCATTGAACGATCGGTAACATAATCTTCAGGGAAATAGAATTCACACGCAGGCAAACGCTTGTGCACTTCTTCTCTGATCATTTCAACGTTCTTACCTTGCTTCGCAGAGATAGGTACGATCCCGATAAAATCCCCCTGTTCACTCAACCACTGAATATGTGGCATCAACAAGTCTTTATCTTTTACCTGATCGGTTTTATTCATCACCACCAAGATAGGACGACCACTGTCTTTAACTTTAGCCAGTACCATTTCGTCATCAGGCGTCCAATGCGTCCCTTCTACGACAAAAATAACCAGTTCAACATCGCCGATTGAGCTTGATGCTGCTCGGTTCATTAAGCGGTTAATTGCACGCTTTTCTTCAATATGAAGTCCTGGCGTATCAACGTACACCGCCTGATAGTTACCCTCTGTATGGATCCCCATGATGCGGTGACGAGTAGTTTGAGGTTTACGCGAGGTAATACTTACCTTTTGCTCAACCAATTTATTTAATAGTGTCGATTTACCTACATTAGGTCTACCGACAATGGCAATCATGCCGCAATGTGTATCAAGCGTCATTCTTTAATATCTTAAGCGCTTTTTCGGCAGCTTTTTGCTCAGCTTTACGTCGCGAGCTGCCTACTGAAATTATACTTTCCATCCCTTCCACTATACATTCGACCGTGAATGTTTGGTTGTGAGCTTGCCCTTTGGTATCTATTACAGTGTAGCCCGGTAAAGGTAATTTTCGAGCTTGTAGATACTCCTGCAGCAGCGTCTTCGGGTCTTTTTGGTTATGACCAGGTGAAATCGCAGTTAAGCGTGATTCGTACCAACTTAGTACCAAATCTCTACACACGTCGATGTCAGAGTCTAAGAAAACGGCACCAATTATGGCCTCTACTGCATCTGCGAGCGTTGACTCACGGCGAAACCCGCCGCTCTTCAGCTCACCTGGACCTAGGCGCAGATAATCACCAAGCGCGAATTCCACACCGAATTCCGCCAGCGTTTGACCACGCACTAACGTTGAACGCATGCGGCTTAAATCACCTTCACGCGCTTTTGGAAACTTGTGATACAAAGCATTTGCAATCACAAAGCTTAAAATAGAGTCGCCCAAAAATTCGAGACGCTCGTTGTGCTGGCCTTTGTGACTGCGATGCGTCAAAGCCTGCTCAAGCAGCGCCTTATCAGAGAAGTTGTACCCTATTTTATTATAAAGTTCTTCTACGTTTCTTTTCATTTTTACTGAATACTACCTAGGCGTTCAAAACGAACACCAGTTGGAACCCACCCTGGCAAAATGCTGTCTGGGCCATTATCAAAATCAAAACTTAACCAAATAAATACCGCTCTTCCAACCAAGTTTTCATCAGGTACAAAACCCCACATACGACTATCTTGGCTGTTATTACGGTTATCACCCATCGCAAAATAACTTCCCTCTGGTACTACCCACTCATCGCGGCGAGTACCTGGTTGTTGATAGTAGCGATCTGTTAACTCTAACACTTCAGGATTAATTAAAATATCATGTTCTACGTTTGGCAAATGCTCGGTTAGACGCACTAACTGCATTGGACCTTGCGTAAACTCGTCACGATTTACAATGTCTACATCAATCTTGTTATATTCGCCACACGTCAACCCGTTTGCTTCGCTCTGCCCGTCTTCACACTTAGGTTTAATGTAAAGCTGACGATTGCGATAAACAATATGGTCGCCCGGTAAACCAACAATACGTTTGATGAAGTCAATTCTCTCATCTAGCGGAAACTTGAACACCGCAATATCACCGCGCTCAGGGGTACCCGTTTCAACGATTTTGCTACGCCACACTGGGTCTTTAATCCCGTAAGCATATTTTTCCACGAGAATAAAATCGCCATCCAATAAGGTTGGCATCATTGAGCCGGATGGAATTTGAAACGGTTCAAAAATAAACGAACGGAAAATCGTGATTGCGGCAATCATAGGAAAAATTGATTTCGCGTTTTCAACAATGGCAGGTTCAGGTGCGATTTCCGCAATGATGTCGGCATCCAACTGAGTGTCAGACGCACCTTGCGCAATAGCAAGCCTAGCTTGTCTTTTTGGTGCATACACCAAATGATCGATCAACCAAATAAGGCCTGAACCGACCGTGAGTAGCACCAATAAAATTGAAAAATAACCTGCCATTTGTATTTCCTGTTACTTACCTACTTTCAATATTGCTAAGAATGCGTCTTGTGGCACTTCAACGTTACCAAGTTGCTTCATACGCTTCTTACCTTCTTTTTGCTTTTGCAGTAGCTTTTTCTTACGGCTCACGTCACCACCATAACATTTTGCGATTACGTTTTTACGTAACTGCTTAACTGTACTACGCGCAATGACGTGATTACCAATTGCAGCTTGAATAGCAATATCAAACATTTGGCGAGGGATCAATTCTCTCAGCGCTTCAGCTAACTGACGGCCACGCGTTTGTGAACCATCGCGGTGAACAATTATTGCAAGCGCATCAACGCGGTCACCATTGATCAGAATATCCACACGCACCATGTCTGATGCTTCAAAACGCTTGAAGTTGTAATCGAGTGATGCAAAACCACGGCTGGTAGACTTCAACTTATCAAAGAAGTCCATTACCACTTCCGACATCGGCAGTTCATAGGTTAACGCAACTTGCTTACCGTGATAGGTCATCTTGGTCTGCATACCACGCTTTTCAACACACAGCGTGATCACGTTTCCTAAATATTCTTGCGGAACGAGAATATTTGCTTCAACGATTGGTTCACGAATTTCAATAATGTCGTTTACTGGCGGTAAATCAGACGGATTATCGATTCTCACCACACCGTGCTTTGTTTCTACTTCATAAATTACCGTTGGAGCTGTGGTGATCAGATCCATGTCGTATTCACGTTCAAGGCGCTCTTGAATAATCTCCATATGGAGCATACCTAAGAAACCACAACGGAAACCAAAGCCTAGTGCTGTTGAGTTTTCAGGCTCGAAGAATAGTGATGCATCGTTGAGGCTCAATTTATTAAGCGCATCGCGGAAGTTTTCATAGTCATCAGATGAAATTGGGAACATTCCCGCGTATACCTGAGGCTTCACCTTTTGGAAACCAGGCAAACGGTCTGTTGCAGAATCACGAGCCATGGTAATGGTATCACCAACTGGTGCACCATGGATGTCTTTGATACCTGCGATAACAAAACCTACTTCACCTGTTTTCAACACCCCGGTATTAGTCTGCTTAGGAGTAAAGATACCAACCTTATCTACTTGGTGAGCTTGCTCTGTAGACATGATCTTAATCTTTTCGCCCGCTCTTAATTCACCGTTTTTAATACGCACCAATGACACTACGCCTTGGTACGGGTCAAACCATGAATCGATAATCAGTGCCTGTAGTGGCGCATTTGGCTCACCTTCTGGCGGTGGAATATCACGTACGATCACTTCGAGCACTTCATCAATGCCGATCCCCGTTTTCGCACTACAACGAACTGCTTCTAATGCTTCAATACCAACGATATCTTCAATTTCTTCGGCAACGCGAAGTGGATCAGCCTGTGGTAAGTCAATTTTGTTCAGAACCGGAATAACTTCCAAGTCCATCTCAAGTGCGGTGTAACAGTTCGCTAGTGTTTGTGCTTCTACACCTTGACCCGCATCAACAACCAATAGCGCACCTTCACAAGCGGCTAGAGAGCGTGAAACTTCATAAGTGAAGTCAACGTGTCCCGGTGTGTCGATAAAGTTTAGCTGGTAGGTTTCACCATCTTTTGCTTGATAGTTAAGCGTTACACTCTGTGCTTTGATGGTAATGCCGCGCTCACGTTCGATGTCCATCGAATCCAGTACCTGCTGCTGCATTTCGCGGTCTGTTAAACCTCCACAAACTTGGATTAAGCGGTCTGATAGCGTCGATTTTCCATGGTCAATGTGGGCAATAATAGAAAAGTTACGGATATGCTTCATATACTGGATTCAATACTTCTGTTAGTCACAAATAGAGATTAAGGCCTCGATTTTACATTTTATTTAGTACAATCACCATCTATTTGCGTTATTGGTAGGCTAATTGGGTAAATTTTTATCACTTTTACCTGATGTTTGAGTTTATCCCCTTGGACTCTGGCGAAAAATAAACCGAGTGCTGCACTCGTAAATGCAATAAGTATCTGCAAAGGTTCATTGAGACCAAGTACGAGGGCTGCGATAAACATGCCGGCAAAAGCAAAAAGTAATGGCATCATGTAAACATAAAACGCATGTTTCACCACATTAGAGTCGTCTAATGCCAACTTAATTTTTTGGCCAATTTCGACAGATTCCGTCAAATCTACAGGGAATTGTTTTTTGTGGGTGCCAAAGAGTTTGGCGAATACTTGGGAGCCGCATTTGCCGTTACAACCTTCACAGGCGGGCTTTGGCTGTGCTTCTAAGTAGACAGTTGCGCCTTTTATGGCGGCAACTGTCAGAGTTTGTTCTATCATAAAGGTCTTTTCACAGACTCAGCGATTGCTTTTGCGGTCATTGCTGGAATATTTCCAACTACAGATACGTCAAACGCACCTGTGTTGTGTACGTACACCGTTGTCGCACCTGACGAAAGCGCTCCACTTGGGCGCTGGCCCGGTAAAGGACGTTGTACAAATACCGAAATATCGACAAGGCCGTCGGAAAACAAGTAGTAGTCTGCCAGCTCATTGTTTAAATCTAACTTATGTCTGTCAGATTTTAGCAGCTCAAAGCCCTGAGGTAACCAACCAATTTGCCAATTGTTTTTTGTGCCATTCTCAAGTGTCTTCAACAACCCAGATACGGCTTCAGGAAACTGTTTTTGGGAAAGTTCTAACAATTGTTCAGCAGGGGTTTCAGTCACTCTGATATGGGTAAGCTGAAGCTGTTCTAACAACTCGCCTTGTTGGTTTACGTAAGCGGATTTTAGCAACAGAGATGACTCGGTATCGATCCACAACCAATAGTTGTATTTAGCGTCGTCCTTTGCTTCTAACCTGACAAGCTGAGCAGGTCTGTCAACGATCCGACCTTTACCACCTAAGACAAAATCATAGCTTTCTTTGAGGCTGTCGATATTTTTGAATAAAACTTCGGGAATTGGACCTGCTATCGAATCTGTTTGGATGGTGTAAGGCTCAGACTTTGGTTCAAAATAAGTTACTTTGTCACCAATGCGGATCATTTCAAGTCCAGCGCCATTGAGCAAACTTAAAAGCTCAAATTCAGTCCCATCTTGGTTACCATGAAGCCAACGGTAAGGCTCCATAGATTTTCCTTTCACCACGACAAACGATGCATCAAAGTTTCTATGATGCACCGCTTCGGCCATGTCTTTTAGCAGTTGTTTGGCTGATACGCTTTCATTTGCCCACAGCCAACTAGAGAAAAATACACTTACTACAACTAACAGTGCTCTCATTTATTGCTCTTTTTCCTCTTGCTTTTTAGCGGTGTTGTTTTCACCAGATTGCTGCAGCGCATACGCCATACGTGACTGTCTTTGATGCTCTAGCACCAATGCACCAATACGTTGCTGCTGTAACTCTCTAATGCCTTTAGCCGCTGATTCAAGCGCAGGCTCAGTTGATAAGCTTACAGGAGAAACGCCTCCGGCAAAAGGAGTTGATTGCAACTGTAACGTATCGCCCGCAGGTAAAGTCGCGTCAGTGCTTAACGTATTAACCCCAAGCACAGCAAACAATGACACACTTGCCGCGATAGCCACTTGTGCAAACGGCTTACGCCATGCACTTAGCTCAATCACATTGCTCTTCGGCGTCGTTTCTTTCACTTGCCCAACGGCCGGATCACTATACGTTTGCTCTTGTTCAAGTGCCGCTGCAAAGCTGCTGGTGATATCAATGCAAGGTGTGTCTTGCTTTTGACTACGCATTACATCACCAATCAAGGCATACCGAGCAAACTTTTGTTCGTCTAAACGAACATCAGTTTCAGCGTTGAGTGACAGATCACCGTCAAAAATTTGCGATGTCGTTAAATCTTCTGTCACTTGTTTTTCAGCTTGTGCCATATTAAGACTCACCTATTAATGGGTTCAAATTGTTATCTATCGCTTCCCTTGCGCGAAAAATTCTCGAACGAACTGTACCAACCGGACAATCCATAATGACAGCTATTTCCTCGTAGCTCATACCTTCGATTTCACGCAAAGTAATTGCGGTTTTTAAATCGTCAGGCAAGCGCTCGATAGTTTTGAAAATCACTGCTTTCACTTCGTCGCTTAACAATAGATTTTCCGGTGAAGCGTTCGATCTTAATTGGTCTGCACCATCATAAAACTCGGCTTCTTCCGCATCTACGTCGTTTGCTGGCGGCTTTCGACCAAGTGCCACCAAATAATTTTTTGAACAGTTAACCGCGATTCTATACAACCAAGTATAAAATGCGCTCTCGCCCCTAAAGTTAGGCAACGCTCGATAAGCTTTAATGAACGTTTCCTGTGCCACATCTGCCACATCGCCTTGATTCGCTACATAACGAGAAATCAGCGCTGCGACTTTATTTTGATACTTGGCAACTAACAGGTTGAATGCGTTTTTATCTCCCTGTTGAACGCGTTTAACTATATCTAGATCTAAATCCTGCTCGCTCATTCGAGCCGGTACTCCTCTTTTTGCTTTTCTAAATCGTATCTAGTTGCCATCATTCACAGCTACTCTGACTTAGTACTGAATAAAAAGTTCTGTTTTTTTGTATTTTTTTTTAAAATAAACGAATTCATCCATCTTTGCGTACTAGTTTCTTGGCTGCTTTTTAGCATTATTCCATTAGCAGTCACACAAAATGTTCTAAATGATTCTCATTAAACGGAACAAACTCTCTGCCTTCTATGATAGCAGATGTGGTATAAATAGCAGAATTAAACGCAAAAACAGTAAAGATCTTCGAATATGAAAAATACGACTCACCACAATACTGATGTAGTCATTATTGGCAGTGGCGCTGCTGGACTCTCTCTTGCGCTCTCTTTAGCAAACCACTGTAAAGTTACCGTGATAAGCAAAGGGGCGTTAAAAGAAGGCTCCACACTTTATGCTCAAGGTGGCATTGCCGCAGTATTCGATAAGAAAAATGACAGTATCGAATCACATGTCGAAGACACACTTGCGGCAGGCGCTGGCTTATGTGACCGCGATGCGGTGCACTATACCGCCTCAAATGCAAAAAATTGCTTGAAGTGGCTGATTGAGCAAGGCGTACCATTTGATATGGAAGTGGATAGCAAAGGGAAAGAGCGCTTTCATTTAACCCGCGAAGGTGGGCATTCACATCGTCGTATATTGCACGCAGCTGATGCAACGGGTAAAGCCGTTCAAACCACATTAATTAGCCAAGTACAGTTACACCCAAAAATTAATATATTAGAGCAATACAACGCCATCGATCTCATTAAAGATAAATATGGTGACTCAAGCGATATTAAAGGTGTTTACGTCTACAATCGCAAAGCAGATAGAGTTGAGAGCATCTCGGCTAAGTTTGTCGCTTTAGCAACGGGTGGCGCAAGTAAAGTTTACTTGTATACCTCAAATCCAGATGTTTCTTCAGGTGACGGCATCGCAATGGCGTGGCGTGCGGGTTGCCGTGTAGCCAACATGGAGTTTAACCAATTTCACCCGACCAGCTTATACCACCCTGAGCTACAAAACTTTTTAATAACCGAAGCCATGCGCGGTGAAGGCGCGCTGCTTAAACGTCCTGACGGCACACGCTTTATGCCTGACTTCGATGAACGCGAAGAACTTGCCCCTCGCGATGTAGTCGCCCGTGCCATTGACTATGAGATGAAGCGATTGGGTGCAAATTGCGTCTATCTGGATATCTCACATAAAGACAAAGAGTTCATCATTGAGCACTTCCCTACGATTTATGCTAAGTGCTTAAGTGTTGGTTTAGATATCACCAAAGAGCCAATCCCCGTAGTGCCAGCGGCGCATTATACTTGCGGTGGTGTTATGACTGACTTTAACGGTCGTACTGACATCGACAATTTATATGCAATTGGCGAAGTGGCTTACACAGGTCTACACGGCGCAAACCGCATGGCGAGTAACTCGTTGTTAGAATGCATTGTGTTTGCCCACGCTGCCGCAAAAGATATTTTAGCTAAAATCGATAATCGTCCTGAGCCATCTAAGTTACCAGATTGGGACGAAAGCCGTGTCAGCGACTCGGATGAAGAAGTAGTTATCACCCACAACTGGCATGAACTTAGATTGTTTATGTGGGATTATGTTGGCATTGTTCGCTCAACTAAACGGTTAGAACGTGCGCTACGCCGCGTTGAGTTATTGCAGCAAGAGATCCACGATTATTACGCCAACTTTAGAGTGAGTAACAACCTGCTCGAATTACGTAACTTAGTACAAGTAGCTGAACTTATTATTCGCAGCGCGTTAGAACGTAAAGAAAGTCGCGGACTGCACTACACCATTGACTTCCCTGACATGGCTGAAAACTCCACACCGACCGTTTTGTCACCGACAAAATAATAATATTTGCATGTAGAGTATGTGCTGATTTTTATCGCCATGCTCTCGTTGCTTTTTCTAATTGGCTTGCAGTACGGTGCGACAAAGTAAACGCCAGTCCGCTTCTGGTATTGCCCGTCGAGTCAAAAATATCTGCTGCTTAGCTTGGTTCGCATCCATGATTTTTAGCGCTATTTGACTATCAAACCATATGGTCGCACCAATAAGCTGCCCTTTGAAATTTATCGTTTTCGACTGTATTTCAATGAAGTTTTCCTTCGGGATCAAGAGTACAGTACCCGCCTTTGGTGTACGAGATAGAACAGTTTGCCAACTGCAATAACCCGTCACGGCAAATACGATTGCGACTAACCACCACAGCGCTGGAAACAGCAGAAAAAGGATAAAAGTGAGGCAAGAAAAAAGAACCACAAAGAAGGTGTGGTTCTGAAGATTGTGTTGAAAGTCGATTCTATACGCGGATCCGATCAAGGATTAACTTAACCATGCGTTTTAGCTCTGGATCTGGACATTCTTCATGACCCATAAACCAAGCAAATAAATCTGGATCCTCACAGGTAACTAGACGCTGAAACACGTACTTACCTTCGTCGGATAGCGCGTCATAAGCCTGCTCAACAAACGGCTCTAAAATAACGTCCAGCTCTAACATGCCACGACGGCAAGCCCATTTAACTCGAGCTTTAGGCAGTAACTCAACCATAAACTGATTAACCCCTCATAAACTATTGAGAAAATTATACCCACTGTGCAGGACATATGCCATAAAACTTATAGAAATGGCACATTGAAATCGTCCGTCCCTATCTCCACTTATGATTTTACGGTAACATTACGAAAACACTTTAATAGGGATCAACATTATGTCAATTGCTCGTGCTTATGCGCTTCCGTTCAAGGTTATTCGCATTTCAGGACAAGATAAACTTAGCTATTTGCACGGTCAGGTTACTCAAGACATTAACCTTATCAAAGAAGATAATTTTATGTGGTCTGGGCATTGTAGCCCTAAAGGCAAACTTTGGTCTGTGTCGCGCTTAACTCGCTATCAAGACGACTACTTAATGCTTGCTGGTGTAGCCGAAGCTGAAGCATCACTTCGTGAGCTAAAAAAGTACGGCGTTTTTGCCAAAGTTGACATTGACTTTGCTGACTGCGAAGTCTTTGGCTTAATGACTCAAGACAGTAAAGCGCTTGCTACTGCCTTTGGCGTTGAGCTTTCGTCTGACGCAAGCGCTATTGATGTTGCCAACGGCAAGCTGCTAAAACTCGCAGACGAGCGCTTTGTTTTCATCGCGTTCGAAGGCGCAGATTTACCAGCGGACGTGGAACAACAAAGCAATCCAGCACCGTTTATTGCGGCCAGCATTTTAGCAGGAGAGCCAAGCCTTGATGCAGAACACGTGGACGAATTTGTACCACAAATGGTTAACCTTCAAGCCCTTAACGGGATCAGCTTTAAGAAAGGTTGCTATACTGGTCAAGAAACCGTAGCTCGTATGCGCTATCTTGGTAAAAACAAACGTGCCATGTACATAGTGACAGGTAATACGGCAGAGCGCATCGAAGAGGCAGACATTGAACTGCAGATTGAAGACAACTGGCGTCGTGGTGGCAAGGTTATTCAACAAACCTTTGATGCTAGCAGCGGCCGTTATTATGCGCTAGCTGTGATGCCAAATGACACACCACTAGACGCGGTGCTAAGAGCAAAAAATTCACCAGAGGTGAGTCTTACTATTCAACCTCTACCTTATTCTTTAGAAGACAACTAACGGGATCTTATATGATTATTGGCCCTAACTCGGTAGTGACAATCCACTACTCAGTTCAAGACAAAGACAACAACACGATTGATAGCACATTTGATGATGAGCCTGTGATAGCGATGCTTGGCTCAGGCTATCTGATCCCAGGTCTTGATGATGCCCTACAAGGCAAACAAGCTGGTGACACTTTCAGTGTGACCATAGAGCCACAAGAAGGTTATGGTGAGCGCTTTGACGAACTGACTCAAGCTGTTCCTAAATCAATGTTTGAAGACATGGAAATCGAAGTGGGTATGCAATTTAGAGCTACCACTGATGAAGGCGACCAAATCGTTGTGATCATTGGTATCGAAGACGAAGAAGTCATTGTTGACGCGAACCACCCGCTTTCTGGGATCACACTGAATTTTGACGTTGAAGTGCTTGAAGTACGTGAAGCTACAGCTGAAGAAGTTGCCCACGGCCATGTTCATGGCGAAGGCGGTTGTGGTCACGACCACTAAGATTAGTCGAATTACTAATAGAAAGCGCTGATCATTCAGCGCTTTTTTCTTGTTTAAGTTTACTTTCCATTGCCGTAACCAAGTTGGCTTGGTCATTGGTACCTAAGCGATATTTAGTGCCATCCTTCATCACCACTTCGAGTGCCTTGAATCCAGCAACTGTGTATACCCAACCGTCTGTGCTGATCCGCATGCCAATACCATGGCGTAGAGAATTAGTCACAGGCTGAACATAATCAATATCGTCAAACTTTAAGGTCATTTTGGCCACCGACGGTCCAAACCACCAGCTTAACGTTTGTTGCTCTTGGTTCACTTGAATGGTTAAGCCGTAAAAAATAAACGCAACAAGCGCGAGGATCACCAAAAAGCCAACAAAGGCGAGATTGCTACCAGCTAGGAAAATTGCCAATATGGTAAAACTGGCGATAAAGGCTAGAAACAGCCATATAACCCATGCAAACTGTGTATTTTTATACATCGATAGTCTTCTTAATCAAAGCTGTAAACTAATGTAGCACCAAGTTCGGTGTCTACCTTTTCTTTTTCATTTTCTGGCTGCGAATTATAACGGTAAATAAACGCAAACTTCAGCGCAATCCCGCCAATCACTTGTGTGACTAGCGCAGACTCAGCAAACAATCGGGAGTTTAAACCTGACAGCGATTGCTCAAAACTGACGTCTTGATTAAAGCGGGTACGCTTTGAAACGTTTCTTTCCCACTGCAATGCCATACGCAAAAGCTGGCCTTGCTCCGTTCTATCTTCTTCCGGCTCAAGCTCGATTTCGTTATCCACACGAGAGATAGACATACCGGGACCGATGTCGACATCTACCGTGTTCTTTCGTCCCTCATACACACGATTGCCATAACCGAGCGCAAATGTCGTGGTATATTCCTTGCCATTAAACCTGTCACGCTCATAGTCACCGTACATAAAGAACGAGGCGTTATCGTCCCCTAGCTTATAGTTACCTTGCGCAGAGCCAAAATAGCGCGACGCTGAGACATCTTCGACGTCTGTTTCTGTATTTTGCTCGCGGCGATAAAGGCCATTAAATTTAAATTGATTACGCCACTTGGGGAAATCTTGGTAAAGGTTACTTTTAAACTTAAATGACGTGTTTTGCGTATTACCTTTGTTAACGATAAAGCCAAATTCAACGTCGCCGTACAGCATTTCGCCCTTGTGTTTTTGATGAATTTCGTCATCGGGCATTTTGCCATATTCGTGAAAATCTTCGAATGGATCCGTAGCTAAGCTTGGTAGCGAAACCAAGCCAATTGCAAATAAGGCGAAAGTTCTAAAAAACGGCACTGACAACTACTTTCCGGTTATTGCTTCCAAATGATATGACAAAACGGCGCATCTAAATCTCTGCTAATCAAGATTTTTGCGTACACCTGATCCGAGTCATCAAACTCGATACCGACCAAAACCTGAACGAAGTGCTCTGGTTCTGCTTCTTGTTCATACGCAGTGATGCTCGACCAACTCTCGTCCGGCTCACTTTCTTCAATAAAGCCACGATCTTCGCGATGTTCGTTGAACATATTAATATCGTGTTCTTCAAGATTATCCGGGGCCAACTCAAGGAAGATATCATATGCTTGGTGAGTGGCTTCTTCGATGCTACAAAGTCTCGCTGTCATGGACGCTAGCCTGTTGTTTTAAAGTTGGCGCAATGATAGCAAAATGAGGTAAAACATAAATACTTAGTCGCGATAATCAAACAGAAAATAACGCTAAATGACGAACAAATTATCGGTAAAAGTTGAATGTCACACCGCTTTTGAGTTATTACTCTAAAACTATCGCATAAAACCCGCAGGGAGCATCTCATCATGATTTCATTTTCCGAAGCGAACAACATCGCATTTGTGACCTTATCTCGACCAGAAAAACAAAACGCGCTGTCTGTTGACATGTTTGTTGGTTTAGATAATGCGATAAAGAAAATTAGAAAAAGCAAATCAATTAGGGCTGTCGTTCTCCAAGGTGAAGGCGCACATTTTTGTGCTGGCCTAGATGTAAAAAGCGTGCTGAATAAACCTTCTGGGATCATCAAGCTACTTAAAAAGTGGTTACCTGGCAATGCTAACTTAGTACAAAGAGTCGTACTCGGCTGGCAAACTTTGCCAGTTCCTGTCATCGCCAAGATCACAGGCAATTGTTTAGGCGGAGGCTGTCATATTGCATTAGGTGCAGATATTCGTTTAGCCGACAGCAGTGCGCAGTTTGCCATTATGGAAGCCAAATGGGGACTTTGCCCTGACATGGGCGGCAGCTTACTTTTGCCTGCCACAATGAACAAGGATAAGGCATTGCTAATGACAGTCCATGCACAGCGAATAGACGCCCAGCAAGCACTAAAGGACGGTCTCATTACCGAGATCTGTGATGATGTTGACGCTAGACTCTCAGAGTTACTCTCTCAATTTAGCGCACGCTCGCCAGATGCCATTGCAGCAATTAAGAAAGTGTATAATCGAGCCTACAACCAGCCCGCACGTAAACTATTGTGGTTAGAAACGTGGTCACAAATTAAATTGCTCGCCGCTAAAAATACCAAAATTGCAATGAAGAATGCCTCTGTAGCAGATGATAATAAAAAGCCATTTTTGCCTCGCATGAAGTGGTAACGCTAGGTTGAATGCTTGTTTGCCCAAAGTATAATAGTCATCGCAATACGAGAGCGTACAATTAGGCATCATACATGTTAGCGCCATTGCAGTGCTGAGGATTTACATTTAATGGTACACAGAGCGAAGTTGATATTACTATTTGCACTAGGCTTTGCCATCATTTTGGCGTGCCTCTTCAGCGCTAAATGGATAATTCAGCTTAGTGCTTTACAGATCCCAGCCGCCCTACTTGGCATGGTGTTTCTTGTCATACTCCTCGCCACAAAAATCATTAAAGTAGAATGGTTAGCCCCCGCAGCAGAGCCCATCTTAAAATACATGGCGCTGTTTTTTATTCCAGCGGGAGTGGGCTTGGTAGAGCATCTCAGTTTGTTTCAATCCCACTGGCTTATGCTGCTGTTATTGCTAGTTGGTGTGCCAACAATAAGTCTTGTATTGTTAAGCCCTATCGTTAAGAGCATCAAGTTTCGTGATTAATATGATTATGGCGTCAGCGCTCACTGTGCTGTTATTTTTTAGTGCACGCAAACTATATCAGCGCATCTCCTTACCGATATTGAACCCTGTACTGATCTGCATTCTGGCCATTTCGGCATTTCTACTGTTCACGAAATTCGACTACAAGGTATATCAACAAGCAACGCTACCAATTCATTACTTGTTAGAGCCAGCGGTCGTTGCACTCGCTTACCCTTTGTATAAACAATTTCACCAAATTAAACCGGTATTTTTTGCATTGTGCTTAACCAGTTGGTTGGGTGTTTCACTGTCTACGTTAAGCGCTTTTCTTATTTGCCAGTTTTTCGCAGCCGATCCACAGCTCTCAGCTTCAATGGCGGCCCTGTCGGTTACAACACCAATCACTCTACTCATTAGTGATTATCTCGGGGGGATCCCCGCTATTGCAGCGATTATGGTGATACTAATTGGTGTATTTGGTGGCGTGTTTGGGCTACATATCTTGCACTGGTGTAAAGTTGACCATATGCAAGCGAAAGGCACTGCGCTTGGTGTTGCTTGCCATGCGATAGGCACAGCCGCAGCGATAGAGCATCACCCCATGGCTGGCGCTTTTGCTTCAGCGGCGATGACAATTACCGCCATGATAACTGCACTTTGGGTGCCTTTGTTTTATCATTGGTTGGCTACTCTAATTTAATAACTCGGGATACGACTGTGATCAATCAAGAAATCGAGCAAATAGAACACTATTACAACATTATTCGAGAGTATCTGGTGACGTACAGTTTCCAATTGCTCGCTGCGATATTCATCTTCCTTCTCGGTTTGTGGTTATCAAGAAAGCTGTCTAAAGCGACTGAAAACTTGATGCTAAAACACAATATCGATCCTGCTTTAACCAACTTTATTGGCAATGTGATCAAAGTGCTTATCATTGCCATGTTTGTGATTATTTCTCTTGGCAAGGTTGGCATCAGTATTACACCATTTGTTGCCGCCATCGGTGCCGCGTCTTTAGGTGCTGGTCTTGCGCTGCAAGGTATGCTGGCAAACTATGGCGCAGGGCTTGCCATCATTGCTACCCGCCCATTTGTGATTGGCGATACCATCAGCATCAAAGGGGTTAACGGCCAAGTTAAAATGATTGAGCTTGGACATACCACGCTCATCAACGAAGACAAAGTAGAGATCACTATCCCGAATAAACATGTGGTGGGAGAAATTCTCCATAACTCATTTGCAAACTCTCTGGTTAAAGGTGAAATAGGAATAGCTTATGATGCTGATTATCAAAGTGCATTAACGCTTATCAATCAAGTACTCGCTGATAATGCTAAGGTCAGTCAAGACCCTAAGCCGCAGGTGGGGATTGAGGAATTTGCCGACAGTGCAGTGATATTGAGTTACCGCTACTGGGTGCCTACGACTTCACTTATCGAAACTAAATTAGAAGTGAATAAAGCGGTGTTTGCCGCGATTAAAAATGCGGAAATCGAAATTCCATTCCCGCAACGAGTGGTTAAAATCATTCAGTGAGTAAACTCACGAACGGCTAGCACCCTAGCCGTTATTCTACCCTCAGTTTTCATCAGGCTTTTCCATAGAAAAGCCACTGCGTAAATGAAGATCGCGCTGTGGAAACGGGATCTCGATTTGATATTTGCGAAAGGCATCATCGATAGCCCAGAGGTAATCAGAAACCAGCGCCGTTGGCCGCTTTACCTGCTCAGGTTGCACCCAAACTCCTAGCGTGAAATTCAAGCTACTATCACCAAACCCTGTCATCCATACTGTTGCTTCTCGCCCCGGCGTATTCAAGGTATATTGGACATTTTTGGCCGCTTCCAATGCGGCACGCTTCACCTTCTCTTTGTCGCTGCCGTAGGCCACCGAAAAAGGAATACGGAAACGACGATATTTATCTGACATTGTCCAATTGGTAATTGTATTTGACACCATTTCCGAGTTAGGAATAAGCAGGTCGACGTTGTCATTTGTACGGATCCAAGTTGAGCGCATGTGAATGGCTATCACTTCCCCCACCACCCCGTTGGTCAGCTCCACAAAGTCCCCGACTTTGACGGTTTTCTCTAGCAGTAACACCAGACCTGAGACAAAGTTATTCACCAGACCTTGTAGGCCTAAGCCAATCCCAACGCCGAGCGCACTGGCAACAAGCGCTAATTCAGTGATCTCTATTCCTAACGCCGTCAGCGCAATAATAAGACCAATAAATAACACGATGTAGTGAATGATCCTGCCTATCACATAGGCTGAGGTATGCTGGATCACCCCTTGTCTTGACGCGAGACGATTAAATGCTAGTCGTAGGATCTTGGAGATCACCAAAGTCGCAACGATCACCGCGATAAATGAGAGTGCTTCTCCCACCTCTAATGAAAATTTACCTAATGAAAATAGCTTTTGGTCAAGCCACGGAATATCTACGTCTATATCTATTGGTGCTTTTATCATGGTTATATTTTTTGTTATCTCGTGAAGTTAAGTGTGTGTGGCTAGCAGCAAAAATACAAGTTTTAAAGACGCCTAAATCATGCTTTGTTCAGGCTACTCGCTTGACCTTTTACAGGGCTCGTGACTAAATAAAGGACAAATAAATAACAACAATACTACTGCGGATTGGTAAAATACGTCATGAAAAAATCCCTACTCGCTTTAACCACTTGTCTCGCGCTTGCGTTGCCAGCTTATAGTCAATCGCTTGCGGACCTTACCACGCTCGAAGCACAAACCAAAATACAAAATCGAACTTTATCAGCAACGCAACTCACTGAGTTTTATTTAAAAAGGATTTCACAACTTGACGACAGTGGCCCTATGCTCAATGCCGTGATCACGCTCAATCCCAACGCTTTACAAGACGCTAAAAAGCTTGATGCCGAACTACGCGCGGGAAAATACCGAGGGCCACTTCATGGCCTGCCAGTTATTGTTAAAGATAATATCGACACCAGGGCGCCAATGGCAACAACCGCAGGCGCGCTCGCCCTGCAACACAACGTCAAAACCCAAGCTGCACCGCTTATCATCCAGTTAGAACAAGCCGGCGCTATCATCCTTGGCAAAGCCAATTTAAGTGAATGGGCAAACTTTAAATCAAGTTTCAGCTCGAGCGGCTACAGCACGCTCGGTGGTCAAACCAAAAACCCGTATGTGTTAGACAGAACACCATGTGGCTCAAGTTCCGGCTCTGCTGTTGCCGTCTCCGCAGGTCTTGCACTGCTCGCCATTGGTACGGAAACTGACGGTTCTATTGTTTGTCCTTCAGCACATAATGGCGTTGTAGGTATTAAACCGACTGTCGGTTTGGTTTCTGGTGAAGGCATTATTCCTATTAGTCATAGCCAAGATAGCGCTGGCCCTATGGCAAAGTCGGTGATGGGCGCCGCCTTATTGCTCAATGCTATCGTTAGCGATGCAAAACAGCCGATTGATTTTACCCAAGGCTTAAATGCAGCCAGTTTCAAAGGCAAACGAATTGCTATCACCAGTCATCTAGGTCAGTTTCCACCAGCAGTTCAAGCGGTATTTGCAAAAGCCGTTGCAACCATGAAAGCAAATGGCGCAGAAATAATTGAAGGGTTAGACTTACCTGAGCTGGAAGCTTTAGGCTCCGCCGAATTGGATATTTTGCTCTATGACTTTAAACATGATCTCAATGCTTACCTTGCCAAGACACCAGAGCAGGTAAAAGTAAAAAACCTAAACCAGCTCATCCAATTCAACCAGCAACATCCCTCCACCATTAAGTACTTTGATCAATATTTGATAGAGGAAGCAGCAAAGAAAGGCGATATCACAGAACACCGATATCAAGAAGCCCAAGCTTTGGTTAAAAAATTTGCCCGCCAACAAGGCATTGATAAAATAATACAAGAACATCGCCTTGACGCATTTATCGCACCAACGAATACCCCAGCTTGGAGTATCGATATCATTAACGGTGATAATTTCTCCGCTTCCTCGTCATCTCCTGCCGCGATTGCAGGATATCCAAGCATTACAGTACCGATGGGTTTTCATCATGAGCTACCGCTGGGTATTTCTTTCTTCGCTGAGGCTTATAGCGAAGCGAAATTAATCAAGCTTGCCTATGCTTTCGAGCAGTTGACTAATGCACGCAAAGCGCCTGAGTTTAAGGCGACATTAACGCCTTAAAAATAATAGTAGTGTTATAAATAAAAATGCCTTCACACCGATTGATGTGAAGGCATTTTTATTTGCGTATCGTGTTGGTACCAAGAAGGTTAAGCTTTACGCCAAGTTGTTTTGCCCGCGCTATCTTCTAACACAACGCCTAAGGCAGTTAGCGCATCACGCGCTTCATCCGCTGCAGCCCAATCTTTATTTTCGCGAGCGCTGCGGCGCTTTTCAATCAATGCTTCGATTTGCGCTACTTCGTCGTCGTCTTGTTCACCTTGTAAGAAAGATTCAGGGTCTTGTTGCGCAATACCTAAGACTTCCGCGAGTTTCACAAGAATAAATGCATGCTCACCTGCAGCTTCTGCGTCACTCTCTTTTAAGCGATTCACTTCTTTTGATAATTCAAAAATCACTGGCAGTGCTTCTGGCGTGTTAAAGTCGTCGTTCATTGCTGTCTCAAAACGTTCAGCGTAAACATTACCTTTAAGCTCGACTTCCACCAGCTCAACGCCACGTAGCGCAGTGTAAATACGCTCAAGCGACGAACGTGCTTGTTCAAGGTTTTCTTGTGAATAGTTTAGCTGGCTACGATAATGACCATTGATCAAGAAATAGCGTACTGTTTCTCTATCAAAAGCTTTTAGCACTTCACGTACGGTAAAGAAATTGCCAAGAGACTTAGACATTTTCTCTTTGTTAACTTGTACCATGCCGGTGTGGATCCAGGTGTTCACATAACGGCCATTATTTGCGCAGCAAGATTGGGCAATCTCGTTTTCATGGTGCGGGAATTGCAAATCTGAACCCCCACCGTGAATATCAAAAAATTCACCCAAATGCTTTGAACTCATTGCGCTACATTCAATGTGCCAACCCGGACGACCTTCGCCCCACGGAGATTGCCACGCAGGCTCACCCGCTTTGGCTTTCTTCCACAATACAAAGTCGAGTGGATCATCTTTGTCTTGTGCTACCTCAACGCGTGCGCCCGCTTGTAGCATTTCTAAATCCTGCTGAGATAACTGACCATATTGCTCAAACGTTGAGACATCAAACAATACATCCCCATCCTTCGCAACGTAAGCATGGCCTTTTTCAATCAAGCGCGCGATCATCTCGATGATTTCATCCATATGCCCTGTTACCGTCGGCTCAATATCCGCAGGTAGCATATTCAACGCAGTAAAGTCTTCATGCATGGCTTTGGTCATGCGAACGGTTAGATCATTAATCGACTCTTTGTTTTCCGCGGCGCGTTTAATGATTTTGTCATCCACGTCAGTAATATTACGCACATACGTGACGTCATAACCTAAATAACGTAAATAACGGTTCATTACGTCAAATGAAACGTAAGTGCGTGCGTGTCCTACATGACAGAAATCATAGATAGTGATACCACACACGTACATATCAACCTTGCCTTCTTTGAGCGGTTTAAAAGGGGCTTTTTGGCGAGTGAGTGTGTTGAAAATCTGCAACATGTAGTTTTCTTCCTAAGTACGGTTCATTTTTTAACAAAAGTGCTTTTAATCATACCACCTGCATAGCAGCGCCTCTAGATTTTAATAACAAATTACGGCAGTTTTTTGATTTTTTACGCTGATTTTTAAGGAATGCTTTTTCACAAAAGCCCAGTTGATATAAAATAGGGTTTTATCATTCAACACGATGGACACTAACATGGTTGTTTTAGAAACAAATCACGGCGAAATCCGTATTAATCTTTTCGCTGACAAAGCGCCTGAAACGGTAGCTAACTTCCTAAACTACGTAAACAGCGAGTTTTATAACGGTACTATTTTCCACCGTGTAATCGACGGCTTTATGGTTCAAGGTGGCGGATTCGCATCGGGTATGGAGCAAAAGCCAGTTGAAGCACCGATCAAAAACGAAGCAAACAACGGTGTTGCAAACAAAGTGGGTACTCTAGCAATGGCACGTACGCCAGATCCACACTCTGCAACTGCACAATTTTTTATCAATGTTAACGACAATGACTTCCTTAACTTCTCAAGCGAAACATCGCAAGGTTGGGGTTACTGTGTATTCGGTGAAGTTGTTGAAGGCATGGATGTGGTAAATAAGATTAAAGGTGTTGCTACTGGTTCTTCTGGTTTCCACCAAGACGTACCGCTTGAAGATGTGATCATCGAAAAAGCATACGTTGCTGAGTAATATCCTACTTTTTATTCAAGGCCAGTATTTATGCTGGCCTTATTAGTTTTGAGGTCCCATGGGTAAAACCTATTTTATCGCCGACTTGCATTTAACCGAGCACCGCACTGATATCACCGACGCATTTTTCGCTTTTCTCGACCATCATATGACCGCCGATGTCGACGCTTTATATATTCTGGGTGATTTTTTTGAAGTGTGGATTGGAGACGATGAAAAAGACCCCTACGCCCTAAGTATTGCACAAAAACTGCGAAGCTTGAGTCACCTTGGCATTAAAGTCTTTTTTATTCACGGTAACCGTGATTTTTTAATCAAACAAGCCTTTGCTGACGAATGCCAAATGACTTTGCTACCTGAACAAGCGGTGATAGATCTATACGGCACACCAACGGTGATTTTGCACGGCGACGAGATGTGTACACAAGACGAAGCCTATCAAAAGTTTCGTAAGAAGAGCCGCGGTTGGTGGTGGCCAAGACTGATGCTTGCTATGCCACTTTGGTATCGTCGCAGAGTCGCTGCAAATGCAAGACGTAAGAGCATTGAAAACCAAAAAGGCAAGCCCCTCGAGATTCTAGATGTCACCGAAGAAGCAGTGGCAGACATGTTCGCAAAACATGGCGTAGACAATATGATCCACGGCCACACCCACAGACCAAAGGTGCACACATACCAAGGCGGTAAGGTACGCACTGTGCTTGGCGATTGGTATTCACAAAGTTCATATATCGTCGTTGATGACGGTGGCAAACAGCAGCTCCTTTGCCACCCTTTTGAATAAATTTAGTGCTTAAATAGGCGCACCTGAGTGGAACTTGAAATCAAGGTCCGGTGAGCGGATAAGCTCGTTTTCCACTTGCTGAAATAGTTGAATGCGCCCAGCTACGTCACAGCGCTTAGGATCGGTTGCGTTGGCCACTTGATGCGCCAAATCAATATAGTCTTGGTAATGTCTGGCTTCAGAACGCAATAGCGACACATAAAACTTAGCAATTTCTTGATCTAAGTGTGGCGCAAGTTTAGCGAAACGCTCACATGAACGAGCCTCAATGTAGGCACCAATGATCAGTTTATCAACCAGAGCTGCGGGTTCATAAGTGCGAATGTGTTTAATCATTCCAGACGCATAGCGAGATGCTTGTACGTAATCAACAGGAATATCACGTGCCCTTATGATTTCTAGCACCTGTTCGAAGTGATGTAGCTCTTCTTTGATAAGCCTCACCATCTTACTCAAAATATCTTGATTGTAAGCATATTCAGGTCGTGCAGTTAGCTCACCAATCAATTCATTTTTACTGCCTGAAAACTCGCCATCACCAACACTGCGATAAATAAAATCTTCGTAAGGTTGCAACCAACTTAACAATGTTTTTGCAGACGCATCATCTATTGCATATTTACGAATTAAGAAGGCCGCGCTTTGTGCCGCTTTTAACTCACAATGCATATGATCGATAAGCAACAATGGTAAGTGCTCGCTTTGTTTTGCTTTTTCAATCCAAGCTTGCGGGGTTTCACAGCCTAAAAATTGGTTAATAGGCGCAAGTAAATCTGTGTACTTTTCTAACATAACAACAAAAGACTAATGTGTTTGCGCCATTTTATCATAACTTCTCGCTACAAGGTGCACCACTAGGCTATTCCCCAAGAAGTTTTAGATCATTCTGAAAATAGTAATATTGCTATTCAACTACATTTTCTTGACAAAAATTAACTCATCTCTCATAACTTAATTGAATTGTACAAAAATAGTACAAACCTATATTTGAGGGGCTAACTATGATCTTTAATCATCTATGGGGCTTATATGCTCACCCGCACGAAGAGTGGCAAACAATTGATAACCGTCACGAAAGTATGTTTTACAGTTTGTCACATATTGCACTTGTTGCGCTGATCCCAAGCATTATGGGGTATTATTCTTCAGTCTACTTAGGCTGGAGTGTTGGTACTGGGGATGCTGTCTATTTAACTCATGAGTCGGCAATATTAATTGGTGTTGCAATGTACTGCGCATTAATTGCAGGCGTCTTTATTCTGGCGTATCTCGCCCACTGGATGGCCATCACTTTTGGCTCAACACCGACCTATACACAGACTCTAGAGTTATCGGCTTACACGGCAACACCAATGTTTATGTCGGCTTTTGCGGCATTTTATCCTGAGCTTTGGTTTGTCGTATCGGTTGGGATGGTTGCACTGGCGTACTCCGTTTACCTGCTTTATACGGGCGTGCCTATTCTTATGCATATTCCTGAGGAGCGTGGGTTTATTTATGCCAGCTCGGTTGTGACTTGTGGCCTAGTGCTGTTAGTCATCATTCTTGCTGCAACCGCTATCTTGTGGACTAATGGCATAATTAGCCCTACGTTTACGTAGCCTGAGGGTGGGATAAAAATAGATTAATCTATGTCTGCTAACGCTAGTTGTATTTGCTTGGAAAATGAAAAGACGAACGTTTTCTTGGCTTTTATCCTAAATGATGAATAAAAACGGCGCTTGTTTAGCGCCGTTTTTATTTTGTAGGTCGAAATATGACATGGGGTTGTCGATATTTGTCGACATAAATGTCGACCTACTGCGCTGCGAATACTTCGTCAGTTTTAGCGGCACAAATAAAATCGTTTTTATGAAGACCTTTGATAGAGTGGCTCCACCACGTTACCGTCACTTTACCCCATTCGGTAAGTAAACCTGGGTGATGGCCTTCTTCTTCAGCCATATCGCCCACCTTGTTTGTGAACGCAATTGCATGTTTAAAGTTTTTAAACTTGTAAACACGCTCAAGCTGCATAATACCATTGCGTACTTCAGGTACCCAATCAGGGATCTGTTTGATCAGAACCGCTAGTTCTTCATCTGATACTTTAGGCGCATCCGCACGACACGCTTCACATTTTTGTGCACTTAAATCAGACATTGATAATTCCTTAACTTGCTAGTTTTTCTTTTGGCGGAAACTTAGGTTCAAATAACCCTAGCTCTTTTGCTTGTTCAACCTGCGACATGATATCCATTTTAGAGATCTCAAATAAGTCGTTGATTGAGTTAATTGTATAGTAAACAGGTTGCATAATGTCGATGCGATAAGGTGTACGTAACACATCTAACACTTTAAGCGGATTAATTTCTGGTTTGTCAGAGTAAACATATTGAGTCTCACCTGGGCTTGACAGCACACCGCCACCATAGATACGTAGACCTTGCTCAGTTTGCATTAAACCGAACTCGACGGTAAACCAGTATAAGCGTGCAAGGTATACGCGATCTTTCTTCTCAGCGGCATAGCCTAGCTGACCATACTTGTGTGTAAACTCAGCGAATGCTGGGTTTGTTAGCATTGCACAGTGGCCAAAAATCTCATGGAAGATATCTGGTTCTTGCAAGTAATCAAATTCTTCTCTGGAGCGAATAAAGGTCGCTACAGGAAACTGTTTGTTGGCAAGTAATCGAAAGAACTCATCAAAATCAATCAGTGCCGGCACTGGTGCTACCTGCCAACCCGTTTCTTTCGCTAGTGCTTCGTTTAATTCACTTAGTTGTGGAATGCGGTCTTTTGGTAAGTTAATTTTCTCAAGGCCCGCCAAATATTCATCACAGGCTTTGCCTTCGATACACGCTAGCTGACGTGCAACTAACTCTGACCAAATTTGGTTCTCTTCATCTGTCCAAGCAATAACGCCATTTTCATCTGGCTGCTTAGATACATATTTACTTGCTTTAGCCATTTTACATTCTCACTTACTTCACCCCGAGTTTATGATCTTGCAATTTCAATTGCCGTCCTGTTGATGGTTCGGAGCGCTTCAACTTGTGACTTTGATACTAAGTAAAAGTGAAGGAAAGTTTAATAGTGCGCACGTTTATCACATTTCGCACAACAAGCATTTTCGTAAACTATAAAATACACACCTGTAAAACTAAAATTACACACATAATAAAAAGGGGCTAAATCCAGCCCCTTTGTAAAAATTAACTTACAGCGATATTTTATCAAACGCCTGCTTAAGATCGTCAATAATGTCTTCTACGTCTTCAAGCCCCACTGAAATCCGAATTAGTCCATCAGAAATTCCCGCAGCTAACCTTTCCTCTTGTGTATAAGGAGAGTGTGTCATTGATGCCGGATGTTGAATGAGCGTTTCCGGATCACCTAGACTTACCGCTAACGTACACAGCTCAGTCGCATTGATAAATTGTTCACCCTGCTCTAGCGAGCCGTTGATTTCAAAAGCAATTACCCCACCAGCCCCTTTCATTTGTTCACCAAGAAATTGGTAACCAGGATGCGAAGGTAAACCAGGGTAGTAGACTTTATTTACTTTAGGGTGCGCTTCTAGGAACTCTGCTACCGTTTGTGCGCTTTGACAGTGGCGTTGTACACGCAAAGCTAAGGTTTTCAACCCTCGATTGATTAACCAAGCATCATGCGGACTGATTGTAGCGCCAATGTCTTTTAACACGGTTAATTTGATAAGTTCTATGTGCTCTTTTGAACCGCACACGAGCCCTGCTACCACATCCCCATGACCATTTAGATACTTGGTTGCGCTGTGCACAATAAGATCAGCACCATAATTCACAGGCTTTTGTAAAAGCGGTGTCATAAAGGTATTGTCAACGACAAACAAGAGCTCGTACTGTTTAGCGATCTCTCCTAACATTGTCAGATCTAATACCGTCATGTTGGGGTTGATCGGCGTTTCGGCAAACAATAGTTTTGTATTTTCCTGTACCGCATCACGTAACGCGTGCTCATCGGTTAAGTCTACAAATGACACCTCAATACCGAATTTAGGCAACATATGCGCAAATAGTGCGAAGCTACAGCCATATAATGCGCTTGATGCAATCATATGGTCGCCTTGCTGCAAAAAGCTCAGCACCGATGCAGACACAGCCCCCATACCAGTGGCGGTCGCCGCAGCATCTTCCATTCCCTCAAGTCGAGCTACTTTTTCTTCTAGCTCTCGCGTCGTAGGGTTGCCTAAGCGAGTATAGATATAGCCGGGCTCTTCACCGGCAAACCGTGCGGCTCCTTGCGCTGCGTCTTTAAAGTGGAATGTTGAGGTTTGATACAAAGGAGCGGTTAACGCCCCATGTGGGTCGTCAAAATGATTGGGTCCGTGAATACACTGACTGTCATCTCTTAATTTTTTCATACTTGCCTGCTGATTTTATTATTGCCAACCAAATAAACATGGTAGTGAATTGATTAGCGTCGTTTTTGTGTAATAACCAATATGTAGGGCAGTTTAGAATAATAGACAAGCATGCCAGATGGGGAGACGGCTAGTTCACTTATTGTGACTAGCCAATTTTACTTAAAGAGGTGTATAAAATTGTTGCCGCTTAATCTTTTTTGCTACGCCTTAATAGCACATCAACGACTGAGCTAATCGCATTTTTTAAAAGACTTTGTTTGTGCTCCAAGCGTGGCAATGGTCGACAAAGTTCCATCGCCTTATAGCCCAAGCGGGCTGTGAATATCCCAGCACTTAGGCCCTGTGCCGAACGGGTAGAAAGCTTGCCAAGTAATTCAGCCCCCACACTGGTCGCAGCAAGGTCGCTTACCAGTTCACTTGCGCCAACAAATACCATTTGCTTCAACAACATTTTATACAAGGTGATGCGGCTACGATACGCTAATCGAATACCATAATGTTTGCTGATCTTTTCCACCAGCACGACTCCGCGCCAAAGCACCGCCAGCATATCCACAAGTGCAAGTGGACTTAAAGCAACTAAGAGCGCCGATGTTGTTGCATGCTCCTGAATTAGCTTTTTAGCTTCAGCATCTTGGCCTCGGAGCAAAGTTTTTTCATATAAAGTGATGACTTCTTTGTCTGTGTGGTGAGGCTGTAACGCCTCTTCAAATGCGGCAACCTTTTGCTCTGGATGCGCTTTTAATAGTGGCCCAAGCCAAGCTCGCGCCTCGCCAATTTGGTCACTCTGTAATAAGCGCAGGGCATCATGCTTAATTTGCTGATGTTGTTTTAGCTTGCTAAGTGCGATGACTTCCGAAAATAAGAACTTAAATAGCGCAAGTAAACCAAGAGACAACACGGTGGTGTATAGACTAAACAGCAGAATATTTTGCTCATAGCTCTCTATCAAGGTCAGTGCTGTTTCCACAATGATAAGTATTAATAGCGCAAGCAAAAAGCACTGCTTAAACCCAAATCGCCAAGGCGATTCGTAAATACGTTCAATTTTCGGTAACTCGGGTTCAGGCACAGCATCAAGGCTTTCACTCACAACCAGCTCGTTGCCGAGAACTTTGCCTTCACCACCCAAATGTTGAGACTCATCTTGGCGTTCAGTATCGATGTTTAAGCGCCTACCCGAGCCTTGGTAAGATTTTGTCTGATCTGTCATCTTAATTTATCTCCAATTAAGAACTGCAAAGCATGATCAAGCCTGATATGCGATAAGTTTCCTTGCCTCGCAGGTAGCGGTTCAAACGCTAAAAACTCAAACCCACTTTGGGGCCAAGCCTGCGCTTTTGGAACGTGATCAGGCGGGGTTGGTGGTACATAATTAATAAACTGCTGCTCGCCGACTGGCTTGCCGTAGATACATTGCACATGTTGCGTCCCCTCTTTCACCGCCCTTGACTCAACACTTCTCACCGAAGAAAGAGACATCGTATCCACGGTTACCCCGTTGAAGCGAAGCTCATTGGCACTGTCCACCAGCATTTCATTTAACAACCTTGTCAAATTGGTTTGCTGCTCGTTCAAGACACCATCACATTTGTTGGCGGCAAATAGCACCTTATCTATTTTTGGGTTAAATAAACGAGACAAAAAGCCACTTTTACCATGGGAAAACATGGCGAGGATCTGCTTTAACGCATCTTCTTGCTCTTTCAGTGTGTCATAGCCATCACTTAGGCTACCCAATAGATCAACTAACACGACTTGGCGGTCAAACTGACAAAAGTAATCTTTGTAAAAAGGTGCGACGACTTGCTTTTTGTAGGCTTCAAAACGCTCCACAAGCTGTTGATATTGTGAATGCTCGGTAATGTCGTTTGGGTGAACTTGTACCGGGAAAAACAGCAATATTGGCGCTCCCTCAAGGTCACCTGGGATCAACGCTCGGCCAGGTTGCAGGTTAGATAAACGAGTATTCCGCTGCAACTGCGCTAAAAGCGCATGGTAACTTTGTGCAAGCATTTTCAGCTTACTTTCATCCACCGCTTCCGTCCCATCAAACTGCTTGAGGAGCTGTAAAAACGTTTGTGCAAATGGCTGGTATTTAGGCTTATTTAATAATGCAAATTGCTGCTCACACCACTCGGGAAAAGTCATTTTAAGTAGCGGCAAGTCCATTAACCATTCACCTGGGTAATCATATAGTTCAAGGTATAGTGTATGGGTTTGCGCTAAGTGCTGTTTGAGTCCGCGTTCACTATGATACCTAAACGCCAGTGTTAAGGTGTTGATACGTTTGGTTGACGCAGGCCATGTTGGCGGCTCTTCCAACAAACAAGTTATCGCTTGCTGATAGTCAAAAGTTGGTACCGCCAGTGCCTTCTGCGGCTCAGGACGACACGCAACAAGACGACCTTCACTCACGACATCTAAAAACGGTAAGTTGTCGGTGCTCGTTTGGGTAGTCAGATGCTTGATAAGAGCCGTGATAAATGCGGTTTTCCCGCTGCCACTAAACCCGGTTACGGCAAGCTTTATATGCTTATCAAAAGAGCGGTGGAGCGTTTTTTTGGCTTGTTGTTTTAACTTATCTAGGGAAGATGGGGTTCGAAAACGTGACGTAGTCATAAGTAGAAAAGTGCCCCTCAAGAAAATGCCAAGGCGGCCAATACCGCCTTATAGCTTGTCAATTTCTCTGCTAACCGTAAATTCAGGGGAAGTTACGTAGCGTTCCATGTTCTGAATGCGACCATCAAGTCGTGATAATCTGTCTTTTAGGTCATAAAGTGCCTGTCTTGGCGGCTCGCCTTTTTGCCACACCTTAAACTTCACCGATACTTTATCCTCATCTTTCGCATCAGGCGAACGGTTTGGTGTCACTTCACGTTTATCTAAAATAAACCAGCATGCCACATACACGACGATAAATAATGGGCCACCAGATAATAGCACGGCTGTGATGAATAAAATCCTAACAAGCCATAACTCCATGTTGAAGTAATCGCTAAGACCTGCGCATACCCCTGCTATCTTGCCGCGACTTGGGTCACGATATAGCTCTCGCTTTACTCTACTCATAACTTGCGTCTCCATTGTGGTGACTCTTGATCAAGTAAAGCTTCTAACGTTTCAACACGATCTGCCATTTTTTCTGCCTTGCTGGCTAATTCGATAAGCTGACGATGCTCGTGTTCACTTAACCCTTGGCTTACCTGCTTTTTGCTACGGTAGTGCAAAATCAACCAAAGTGGTGCCACGATGACCATAAAAATAATCAACGGAGCCATTAAAACTTCTGCGTCAAACATAATCTTCTCCTGCCTTCAACCTGGCTGTTATTATTGTAGTTGGTTAGCACCTACCCTGACAGTAGGTGCGACTATTTTCACTTTTCAGCCATTTTCTTTTTCAGCTGTTCAAGCTCATCGTCAATCTTTTCGTTCTTTTGCAGATCAGCAATCTCATCCGCTAAAGATTTCTTACCTAAATCGTAAGATTCGATTTGCGACTCTAGGCCATCGATTTTGCTCTCATAACGCTCAAAGCGATTTAGGGCATCATCTACTTTACTGCTGTCGAGTGCCTTTTTCACCTCTAAACGAGATTCTGCTGAGCGCTGACGTAGTACAATCGCTTTTTGGCGCGCTTTTGCGTCGGCCAGTTTATCTTGTAATGTACTGACTTCTTGCTGCAGCTTTTCAATGTGCGTGTCTACATGCTCTAGCTCTTTTTCAAGGGCTGCAACATCTTCCGCAGACTTTTGCTTTTCAAGTAAAGCAGCACGTGCTAAATCTTCACGTTCTTTACTTAATGCAAGCTCTGCTTTGGTTTGCCAATCATCTACCTGTGCTTTTAGCTGATCTAGACGGCGTGTTAACTCCTTTTTCTCAGCGAGTGTTTTTGCTGAGGTCGATCTTACTTCAACTAGTGTATCTTCCATTTCTTGGATAATTAGGCGAACCATTTTTTCTGGATCTTCGGCTTTATCCAAAATAGCATTAATATTAGAATTCACTATGTCTGCAAAACGAGAAAAAATTCCCATAGTGGTTACCTCTTTGGTTAATAGCTAAATTGCTTACTTCTATGTATCAAATAGCTTGCCAACTTTAACAAAATTAAAAATATAATAAAATCATAAGGTTATTTTATTTTTAAAAAGCCTTTAGTTATCACTTATTTTAAAATACACTAGTTATTAGTAAAAACCACTAAGAGTTAGGCAATATGAGCCGTTTTCGCCAACAGGATAATTTATTAGGCCAATCTGACAGCTTTTTAGCTGTGCTAGACAAGGTTTCACAGCTCGCTCCTTTAGAAAAGCCCGTGCTTATTATTGGCGAGCGTGGCACAGGTAAAGAGTTAATTGCGGCACGTTTGCATTATCTCTCAGAGCGGTGGGATCAGGAATACGTCAAACTAAACTGTGCAGCCCTAAACGAAAACCTTTTAGAGAGTGAATTATTTGGTCACGAGAGCGGTGCCTTTACTGGTGCAAGCAAGCGCCATGAAGGTCGATTTGAACGCGCTAACAGTGGCACACTGTTTTTGGATGAGTTAGCTAATACCTCTGCAATGGTGCAAGAAAAGCTCTTGCGTGTAATTGAATACGGTGAGTTCGAGCGAGTTGGCGGCAAGCAAACCGTAAAAGTAGATACTCGACTGGTATGCGCTACCAATGAAGATCTCCCCACTCTTGCCGATGCTGGAGAGTTCAGACACGACTTATTGGACCGCCTCGCATTTGACGTCATCACCTTACCGCCATTAAGAGCGAGAAAAGAAGACATCTTATTATTGGCCGAACATTTTGCGATAAATATGGCTCGGGATTTAGGATGGGAGTTATTTAGCGGCTTTACCCGCAAAGCCATCGAAAAGCTGCTTGATTACCCGTGGCCCGGCAATATCCGTGAGCTCAAAAATGTAGTTGAACGTAGTTTATATCGTCATGGCAATGATCAAATTCCGGTTCATGATATTGTGTTTGACCCCTTTGCTAGCCCATTTAGGCCGAGCCAACGGATCAAAGCACCAAATGCCCAGCCAACAACTGCAGCCACTCATAAAGTTGAGCCGTTGCCTACGGCGCAACCGAGTAATGAACAACAGGCAGATCCAGCCCTCGAGTTCGACTTCCCTTGTGATTTAAAATCGCTTTCCAACGGCTATGAAATCACAATGCTGCAAAAAGCGCTTGAATTTAGTCAATTTAATCAAAAGAAAACTGCACAAAACCTTGGTTTGACGTATCATCAACTTAGAGGTTATTTGAAAAAATACAACCTACTGGACCAAAACCAAAAACAAGAGGCATAGTGGTGCGTAAATTGTTTTTTGGTGTGCTGTGTACCGCTTTATTTGGCTGTACGGATCAGACGCCAAATAAAGTGAATGATAAGTCACAAGGCTTAGTATATTGTGCAGAAGCGAACCCTGTGTCATTTAATCCACAAGTGACCACAACAGGGTCTACGATTGATATTATTGCCAATCAGCTTTATGACACCTTGATCAGTATTGATCCTGAAAACGGCGAATTCTTACCTGAGTTGGCAACGTCTTGGCAGGTCAGCAAAGACGGTAAATCTTTCACTTTTACCCTGAGGGATGATGTCCAATTTCACGATACCCTCTACTTCACACCAACAAGAAAAATGAATGCCGATGATGTGGTATTCTCATTTAACCGTTTATTTGATGTTTACAATCCGTACCACTTTGTTGGTGATGCAAATTATCCTTATTTTCAAAGTATTGGACTCGACCAACTGATCCGCCAAGTAAAAAAAGTGGATGAACATACCGTTCGCTTTGATCTGTTCAACGCGGAAAGTAGCTTTTTATCCAATATCGCCACAGACTTCGCTGTCATTCTTTCTAAAGAATATGCCGATCAGCTTATACAGCTTGAACATAAGCAAGATTTTGATCAAAAGCCCGTAGGCACAGGTCCGTATAAGTACCGTGAATTTTTACGTGATAACCTGATCCGATATTATCGCCATGAGCATTACTGGAAACACCCGGTATACATGGAACAATTGGTCTACGATATCACCACCAATGGCACTAGCCGCATCGCAAAAATGCTAACTAAAGAATGTGATATTACGGCGCACCCCAGTGCTACCCAGCTCACCGTGCTTGAGCAAAGAAAAGACATAGAAGTTGAAAAGGCCGCAAATCTGAATATAGGCTACTGGGCATTCAACACCGAAAAGCCACCATTTGATAATCCGTTGGTCCGCAAAGCGCTGGCGCACAGCATAGATTTTGAAAAAATCATGCAAGCGGTATTTTACAACAATGGAATTTTAGCCCGCTCGATGCTTCCCCCTTCTTCATGGGCATTTGAAGCACAGCAAAAAATGCCAACATATGACCCTGAAAAAGCCAAAGAGTATTTGAAACAGGCTGGTCTTGAGGGTGGTTTTTCCATGACCTTATGGGCCATGCCGGTGTCGCGAATTTACAATCCTAACGCGCGGAAAATGGCTGAGCTTATTCAACGTGATTTACGTGATATTGGCGTCAATGCCAGAATCGTCGAGTACGAATGGAATACCTTTATTGAACGCGTTGGCCGCCATGAGCATGATAGCGTGTTGTTAGGCTGGGCAGCAGATACACCTGATCCAGACAATTTCTTCAGCCCATTATTGAGCTGCACTGCAACATTTAGTGGCAAAAACCCTTCCAACTGGTGTAATCCGGAGTTTGACTTATTGCTCACTCAAGCGTTAGACACCAACAATATGGAAGAAAGAAAATACTATTATCAGCAAGCACAAAAAATGGTCATTGAGCAACTGCCTCTCGTTCCAATTGCGCACGGGCTAAGGTTCCAAGCAACTAGCTCTGATATCAAGGGCGTCTCATTACGTCCATTTGGTGGTATTTCGCTCGCTGAGGCAAGGAGAGACTAACATGTTCGCAAAATATGCTTATCGACGACTGAGCTTGCTTTGCTTTATGTTGTTTACCCTAACGATTTTTACTTTCGCCCTCAATTATCTGTTTCCTGGTGAGTTGATCACTAACTTCAGTGGTGAAGTCAACTCGAGTTATGCCCAAACGCAGGCGCTAGTTGAAAAATATCGTATTGAAGAAAATATCTTTGTGCAATATGCCGCGTTTATGACTCGTATGTTTGAAGGCGACTGGGGTTTATCTTTATCATCAGGGCAGCCCGTGCTTTCTCATGTGAAACATCTATTTCCAGCAACGCTTGAGCTGTGTTTATATGCTTTGACGGTTGCAGTCTTGATTGGTGTACCAAGTGGAGTAATAGCCAGCGCTTATCATAAAAAGTGGCCAGATAAGCTCATTAACTCATTAAGCTTGATGGGATTTTCCATTCCAGTTTTTTGGTTAGCCCTGCTGCTTATTATGGCATTTTGTCTGGGCCTTGGGCTTTTCCCCATGTCCGGTAGAATTGGCTTACTTTATGAAATACAGCCCGTTACTCATTTTATTCTGATTGATATTTATCTTGAAGATTTTCCCTATGGTGGTGCCGCATTTTGGGATGCACTTCATCATTTAGCGCTGCCGACAATTGTGCTGGCTATGTACCCAACGACAGTTTTGATCCGCTTTACTCGCGACTCTATGCTCGAAGTCCTCGACCAGAACTATATTAAAACAGCTAGAGCAAAAGGCCTTAATCGCAGCCAGCTTATCATCCACCACGCGCTGAGAAATGCGCTGCTTCCAGTGATAAAACAAATTGGTCTCCAATTTAGCACGCTCATCACACTTGCGATGATCACTGAGGTGATATTCTCTTGGCCTGGGATCGGTCGATGGTTAATTGAAAGCATCTATCAACGTGATTTCCCCGCCATCCAAGGGGGACTGCTCGCGGTGTCTTTCTTTGTTATCATTGCCAACATGTTGTCTGATTTTATTCACTCGATACTCGATCCGCTCGCAAGGAATCAGGCTCATGGCAAAGTTTAATCTATTTACCGAAGAGTCTAATCGCTCACCTTTATTTAGGTTATGGCGTAAATTCCGCTCAAACCACGTTGCGCTAGTGGGTTTATGGCTGTTTGTTGCTCTGACGGTGTTGGCTTTAACAGCGCCGCTGATCGCGCCCTATGGTGTTAACCAGCAGCATGCTGATGCCCTGTTGCTACCACCTTCTTGGCATGACGATGGCGATGTGCGCTTTATACTCGGTACAGATGATTTAGGGCGAGACATCTTATCGCGCTTAATGAATGGAGCAACCTACACGTTTGGTTTATCTATCATTGCAGCCTTGGTTACCACGGCGCTCGGCGTCGTACTTGGTACGCTTGCTGGCGCCAGTCGAGGCTTAAAATCCAGCTTTCTTAATCACTTATTGGATATTACGCTCGCCATTCCTTCGTTATTGCTGGCCATTATCATCATTGCTATATTGGGGCCAGGTTTGATGAATACAGTGTGGGCGATTATCTTCGCGCTATTGCCACAATACATCCACTCGATTAGAAACTTAGTGGTCACTGAGCTGAGTAAAGACTATATCATCGCCTTTAAGCTTGATGGTGCAACACGCTGGAAACTGCTCGTCCGTGGCATACTGCCTAACATTTACGAGCATATCGTGGTTATCTTCACCATGGCGCTGTCGACTGCTATTTTGGATATTGCGGCACTTGGTTTCTTAAAGCTCGGTGCGCAGCCTCCATCGACCGAATGGGGTGCTATCCTCCAAGAAAACTTAAGTTTAATTTATCTCGCGCCTTGGACTGTAGGCCTCCCAGGTGTATTGCTTTTTTTGGCAGTACTGTCTACCAACTTGGTTGGTGATGGACTGCGTGAAGCGCTGAAACAACGTAAGGCAGATTAATGCAATTACTAGACATTAAGAACCTCACCATTGAACTACGTACCGAAGACGGTGTTATTCGCGCGGTTGATAAGGTCAACCTTAGCCTTAAAGAAGGCGAAGTTCATGCACTTGTCGGTGAGTCTGGCTCTGGTAAAAGTCTGATCGCCAAAGCCATTGTAGGGGTACTCAATCAGCGCTGGACAGTAACCGCAGACCGCATGCACTGGCGTGGCGTTGACCTTATGCGTTTATCTTCAGAAAAGCGCAGAAAGCTCGTCAGCCAAGATATTGCGATGATTTACCAAGAGCCAAGTCGAAGCCTTGACCCAACCGCTACCATTTTCGACCAAGTCGCGGAATCTATTCCCGATAGCGTCTTAAAAGGTGGCTTTTTTGGTCGTAGAAAAGCACGAAAAGAAAAGGTCCGAGCGCTATTGCACAAAGCTGGGATCCGAGACGATAAAAAGATCTGTAGCAGTTACCCACATGAGCTTTCTGAGGGGATGTGCCAAAAAATCATGATTGCGATGGCCATCGCCAGAAGCCCTAAATTACTTATTGCCGATGAGCCAACCACCGCACTTGAGAGTACCGCCCGCGCGCAAGTATTTCGATTGCTCAAGGCATTAAACCAGCTTAAGAACATGTCGATATTAATGATTTCGCATGAGCTAGAAGAGATCTCCGACTGGTCCCACGCAATGCATGTGCTCTATTGCGGACAGATGGTTGAAGCAGGTCCTACTCAGGCTATTTTTAAACAGCCATTACATCCCTACACCCAAGCGCTAGTTAAGAGTTTACCTGACTTTGGTCAAGGGCTCGGCCATAAAGAAGCATTTTATGCCTTGAAAGGCACTATTCCCCCATTACAGCATTTACCCATCGGATGCCGCTTGGGGCCGAGATGCCCTCAAGCACAAAAAGAATGTGTCGTCACGCCAAGACAAAGTCGCTCGCATGGCCATAGTTATGCTTGCCACTTTCCGTTAATTAAGGTGAAGCAAAAATGCAACCCGTCTTAAAAGTACAGTCCTTAAACAAGTCCTACACTTCTCGTCAAGGGCTGCTCAGACGCCGCTCGATGCAGGTACTCAGAGATGTGTCGTTTGCGCTTGCTCCCGGACAAACCCTCGCAATCATAGGCGAGACTGGCTCTGGTAAAAGTACGCTCGCCAAAGTACTTGCCGGTGCCGACATGGCAGACTCAGGACAAATATTACTAAACGGCCAAATTGTAGAAGACGCTGGTATTCGCAATCATGACTGTCGTACTATTCGCCTTATCTTTCAAGACCCAACTCGCTCGCTCAACCCGGGTCTCACCATTGGGGATATGCTTGATGATTGTCTACAATACAATACTGAACTCACCGAAGAGCAGCGTTATAAGAAAATCCGCATCACACTCAGCCGCGTCGGGCTACTTGGCGAACACATAGACTATTATCCTCATATGTTTAGTGGCGGGCAGTTACAGCGGGTTGCCTTAGCGCGGGCCCTTATTTTAGACCCAAAAGTGCTGGTATTGGATGAAGCGTTGTCATCATTAGACCCATCCGTACGGGCGCAAACCGTAAATCTGCTGCTAGAGCTACAAGCAGCAACGGGACTTGCGTACGTGCTTATCACACATCATTTGAGTTTGGTTCGTCACATGAGTGATGAGATTTTGGTATTAAATCGCGGTAAAGTCGTCGAATATGGCGAAACCGAACGTGTGTTCAATACTCCAAAATCTAAAACCATGCAGAAGCTGCTATCTGCTTAATTTCGCGGGGAATAAGTAATGGATTTTAGTGCCCATCTGTTATTTTTCTTCTCACTTATCGGGGTGTTTAATGGCTTTATTCTCAGCGTCCTACTGCTAATAAAATTTCAGGAGGCAAAAGCACTGCGCTGGGTGTCGGTGCTTCTCATTTTACTTTGTATTCGAATTGGCAAATCAGTCCTTTTTTACTTTAACCCAGAGCTGGATAAAACGATTCTGCAAATAGGTTTGAGTGCCTACTTTTTGCTTGGCCCCTGCCTGCTTAATTTTGTACTTGCAAGCTACAGTGAAACCAAAAATCGTTATCTAACAATACACTTTTTGGCATTAAGCGGTTTTATTATTGGATTTGGTATACTTATGCCCTATCAGCTTCACCCTGAAATTTGGCAAATGTGGGGTTACAAAGGCACATCCTATTTTTGGCTAGGTTATTTACTGATAAGTTCTTATACTTTTTATCGTCTAGCTACAGACAAAAGCGCCAATGGCAACGCTGAGTTTCATCTAACTTTGGTTGTGATCTGCGGTTGCTGGCTCATTTGGGCCGCGTATTTCTTTTCGTCATTCACTTCTTACATCACAGGAGCACTCACGTTCAGCTTTGTGCTCTATTTAAGCATCCTTTTCGCACCCAAATTACTACGAAAACCAACTGCTAATGAAAAGAAATATGCCAATACGCACATAAGCGACGATGAATACAATCAGCTCATAGCCAAACTTGAGTCGTTAATGTCAGAAAGCAAGCTATTTACTGAGCCGGATTTAACGCTCCCCCGATTGGCCAAACGATTAGGCACGAGCCACAACAAATTATCGCAAATAGTAAATCGCCACTATCATTGTAACTTTAAACAATATCTCAATGGCTTGAGAGTTGAATATGCGAAACACTTGCTTTCGAGCACCAACATGCCGCTGGAACACCTTGCACTGGAGTGTGGTTTTAATTCTGCATCCACATTTTTTGCCGCATTTAAGAAGCTCACGGGGTACTCTCCAAATAGCTTTAAGCACTCCGAGAACATACTCTCAGACTCCTAAAATATACTCTAGGTGACTGCTTTAATTAAATAAGTTTATGTTTCTTCTGAGTCATTACAGGAGAAGCTTATGACCCTATCAAAACTAGTACCATTGTTATTTTTACTACTTATCCAAACCAGCATCGCCATCGCTTTTGAGGATGAGACCGCTAAAATTACCGCTACATTAAACCACTACATCGGTGGCACCGCGAATAACCAGCCTGAAATGATAAGAAAAGCGTTTCATCCCGATGCGATGCTTATTTTAGAAAAGTCAGACCAAGCGATGTGGCAAGTCCCGTTGAAAGAGTATTTGAGTTGGTATAAAGGTCCGAAAAAAGACACAGGCAGGCGCGCAAAAATTCTAAATATCAGCGTGAATGATCACCTTGCACAGGCCAAAATCCGCATTGATATATTGAAGTCAAACGTGCAGTACATCGATCACCTACTCCTAAAGAAAATAGCTGGCACATGGAAAATCATCAGTAAATCTGCGCAGCAAACCACGCTAACTTCCGAGCAAGTAACGAACTTAGGTCGCCGAGTGCTCATTGTCGCGTCAAGCAAGGCCTTTCACGGCGATAGTCAGCTGCCAGCTGGCACGAGCTTCGAAGAGCTTCTCAGTGCCTATGACGTATTTACTCAAGCAGGACTAATTGTTGATTTTGTCAGCACACAAGGTGGCGCGCTAAACCTGAGCTATATAAATACTTCAAACGGTGAACATAAAAAGTACCTTTACCAACCTGACTATATGTATGCGCTCAGCAACACAATGCGCCCAGCTGAAGTCGACCCTAGCCAATATGCGGCAATCTATTATGTAGGCGGCAGTAATGCCATGTATGAAGTAGCAGAAAACCTTACTCTACAGCGTATTGCTATGCATATATATGAACAAAACCAAGGTGTTGTTGCCGCTGTATGCCACGGCACAGCTGGTATCGTTAATTTGCGCTTGAAAAATGGCGAGTATCTCATCAAAGGAAAACAAATCACCGGTTACCCTACCGCATTTGAAAATCCAGATAGAGCGTATTTCAAGCATTTTCCTTTTCAAATTCAGCCTAAAGTGGAAGAGCTTGGAGGGAATTTTGTATATGGAGAGCGGGATGCGTCTTTTATCAAGGTAGATAGCCGCATAGTGACGGGCCAGAATTATCAGTCTTCACAAGAGGTTGCAAGCACCGTACTTGAGCATATTCAATAATACCGATATCCCTGTCACAAGGCATAAAAAAGGCGCCGTGTTGACGCCTTTCTGCTATCTAAAAACGATTATTGCTGCTCTGTGACCTGTAACTGTGGTCTTTTCACTTCAGACTTAGCTTCAAGTGCTGCTAGTAGCTCAAGATAGTTTTTGTTTGCATAAGAAGCCGTGATTGACTGCTTCTGCTGCGCATCAACTTTGCCATCAACTTCAGGCGTGGTTACAGACTTCAGCACCACAAATGCCGAGTCACCATTACCAAGCTCTACAAGTGCAGATTCTGTTTCTGCTACACCAGGCTGAGGCAATTTAAATGCTTCTGCTGCGATAGCTGGCGGTACGTCGTAGCTACGACGCTTAAGCTCAGTCACGCTTTTCACTTCGATATTTTGTGCTTTGGCAATCTCAGCTAAAGTAGAACCACCTTGTAGTTGCTCAAATAGTGACTGTGCTTTCTCTGCAATTAATGTCGACGCTTTTTCATTGCTCAACTGCGTTTTGATCTGCGCGCTGACTTCCTCAAGTGGCTTCGTCGCTGCCGCTTTATGCTCAGCAACACGAACCACCACGATATGCTCTGGTGCAACTTCTAACACTTCAGAGTTTACGCGGTCTTCTAGCAGCTCTGGCGTGAAGATAGTATTGCTTATCGCTGGTGAATTCAGTGGCTCAGGAAGCGCATTACGACTTACCAGCTCAGTTGATTTGATTTCAACGCCAGCGGCTTCAGCAGCGTCTTGTAGCGAGTCAGCCATTTCAAAAGCAAGTTCAGCTACACGGGTTTGCTTTTGATAGAACGCATCGATCTTAGCTGCTTTTTCAAGCTCTGCACGAAGGTTGTCTTTTACGTCTTCAAAAGATTGCGCTTGTTGGCGTTGAATATCCGTTAGCTTGATAATGTGAAAACCAAACTCAGATTCAACCACTTCAGATACATCACCTACCGCGGCAAGCGCAAATGCTGCATCTTCAAACGCCGGATCCATCATGTCCCTTTCAATCCAATCTAGATCACCGCCAAGCTCAGCGCTCACCACGTCGTCAGATTTTTCTTCTGCAATAACGGCAAAATCAGCACCGTTATTCAATTCAGCCAGAATTTCATCTGCTTTTTGTTTAGCGGCTTCAGCATCTTCGCTTGCATCAACAAGAATGTGTGACACGCGGCGTCTTTCAGGTTCAAGATATTGGTTCTTTTGCTCTTCGTAATACGTTTTTAACGCTTCCTCAGTAACTGGTTCTGCAGGCGCTAAATCTTCAGCTTTTAGCTCGATATAGTTAACCGCCACCAATTCTGGAGCTTGAAACTGAGTTTGATTCAAGTCGTAATAGTTCTGAACTTCTTCATCTGATACTGACACTTCATCTTTCACCAACTCTTTGCTTAATACCGCATAGTCGATAGCACGAGTTTGTTGCTGTAGCGCAATAGATTGCTGAAGTTCGTTTTTCAGTACAAAATCAGTGCCAGCAACTGCAGAGATTAACTGCGCACGAGTCATCTCGTCACGAAGATATTCACGGAAGCTATCTGGCTGGAAGTTCATTTGACGGATAACTTGTAAGTAACGGTCGTTACTGAATTCTCCACCAATTTGAAAATATGGCATTTCAACAATCGCTTTTTTAACCTGCTCATCGCTCACACGAAGACCAAGCTCTTTAGCTAATTGAGTTTGTAATTCTTGTTGTACTAATTGATCAACAACACCTTGGCGAATTTGCGCCATATAATTAGGATCGGCTGCAATCTGTGCAAAGTATTCGCCAAACTGTTGCTCTAGTCGTGCGCGTTCATTTGAGTAAGCACGAGAAAACTTGGTTTGTGAAATCTTTACTCCGTTCACTTCTGCGACAGGCTGCTCTGTGGTTTGACCTAGGTAACCACCGATCCCTGCTAACGCAAAAGATAAGATGACTAAACCTAATACGATTTTAGCCGCCGGGCCTTGCGAGCCTTCTCTGATCTTTTCAAGCATTTATTGTTTCTCTTATCTAAGTCAAAGCACTAAAGCACTTTGTGTTTGCTAGATTTGGGTTAAGCATTACACCAATCAGATTAGTGATGGTATAAAAAAAGCGTATCTTAGCAGATACGCCTTTTATCTTGAAGCAGTTCGCGATGACTCTGCACCGCCTAATTCAAATTGAATTAGTTTACTGCGTCTTTAAGCGCTTTACCCGCTTTGAAAGATGGGATGTTAGCTGCTGCGATTTGAATAGTCTCACCAGTTTGTGGGTTACGACCAGAACGTGCAGCACGCTCGCGCACTGAGAAAGTACCAAAACCTACAAGTGCAACAGAGTCACCGTCTTTTAGTGCACCCGTTACAGACTCAATGAATGAATCTAGCGCACGACCAGCAGCCGCTTTAGAAATGTCAGCATCAGCTGCGATTTGATCGATTAATTGAGATTTATTCACAATATCATCCTCTTCCATAGTTATTGTCAAAAGTTACTTCTTACTGGTAACTTTTGCTATTCATTTAGAGACATCACAGCGACTCTCTAATTCTCGAAATCTTTCTCAAGCCTAGTGATTACGGGGCTTCCGAACCAGTAGGCTTGAATACAGTGCCTAACTTAACACACCTTTTAGATTTGAAAAGCCTTTTCACTCAATTTTTTGGCTTTTTTCTTAGTTTTTTTGCGATTCCACACTAAAACTGTCTATTGGGTGCGCTAACGCCAGTGATAATACCTCATCAATCCATGACACCGCATGAATATCAAGCCCTTCAAGAACATTCTCAGGAATTTCTTTTAAGTCGCGCTCGTTCTTTTTCGGTATTAAAACTCGTTTAATTCCCCCACGGTGCGCTGCCAATAATTTCTCTTTCAGACCACCGATAGGCAGAACTTCACCACGCAAGGTAATTTCACCTGTCATCGCGACATCTGCACGCACTGGATTGCCAGTGAGGCTTGACACTAAGCCCGTTACCATCGCAATACCGGCGCTCGGACCGTCTTTCGGTGTTGCACCTTCAGGAACATGAACATGAATATCACGTTTCTCGTAGAAATCGTCATTAATGCGTAGTTTGTCAGCGCGGTTGCGCACAACCGTCATTGCCGCCTGAATTGACTCTTGCATCACATCGCCCAGCGAGCCGGTGTAAGCAAGTTTGCCTTTACCTGGTACTGCCGCACATTCGATAGTGAGTAAGTCACCCCCTACTTCCGTCCATGCAAGCCCGGTAACTTGACCAACTCTATCGCCGTCTTCCGCCTTGCCGTAATCGTGACGTTGTACACCTAAGAAGTCTTCAAGATTTTCTTGGTTAATCACAACTTGCTTAACATTTTTATCTAGCAAGATGTTCTTAACGGCTTTTCGGCATAACTTAGAAACTTCGCGCTCTAGATTACGGACACCCGCTTCACGCGTGTAGTAGCGGATAATGCCAATGATCGCACTGTCTTCAATATTGATTTCAGACTCTTTTAATCCATTGCGTTTCACTTGCTTTGGAATTAAGTGCTGCTTGGCAATATTTAGCTTTTCGTCCTCGGTGTAACCAGAAAGACGAATGACTTCCATACGGTCTAATAATGGACCTGGAATGTTAAAGCTATTAGAAGTCGCAACAAACATAACATCAGACAGATCGTAGTCCACTTCTAAATAGTGGTCTGCAAAGTTGCTATTTTGCTCTGGATCTAACACTTCTAGTAGAGCCGATGCAGGATCGCCGCGCATATCCGATGACATCTTATCGATTTCATCCAACAAGAAAAGCGGGTTCTTTACGCCAACTTTCGACATGCTTTGGATCAATTTACCCGGCATTGAGCCAATATAAGTTCGTCTGTGTCCGCGAATTTCAGCTTCGTCGCGTACGCCACCGAGCGCCATACGTACGTACTTACGGCCAGTCGAACGCGCGATGGATTGACCTAAACTGGTTTTACCAACGCCTGGAGGACCAACTAAGCATAATATAGGACCTTTAAGCTTATTGGTGCGCTGCTGTACCGCTAGATATTCGATGATGCGGTCTTTCACTTTCTCAAGACCATAATGATCGGCATCTAGTATCTTTTGTGCACCAGCTAGGTCTTTTTTCACCTTTGAGCGTTTTTTCCAAGGTACATTGATCATCGTCTCAATGTACGAGCGCACAACTGTCGCCTCTGCAGACATAGGTGACATCATTTTAAGTTTGTTAAGCTCTGAAAGCGCTTTTTCTTCCGCTTCTTGCGGCATATTCGCTTCGCTAATACGCTTTTTCAGGGCTTCAAATTCGTCAGGAACATCATCCAGCTCACCAAGCTCTTTCTGAATAGCTTTCATTTGCTCATTCAGATAGTACTCTCGTTGGGATTTCTCCATTTGCTTTTTAACGCGTGAGCGGATCTTCTTCTCTACTTGAAGTAAATCGATCTCGCCTTCCATCAACGCCATCAAATACTCGAGACGCTCAGTCACATCGTTAATTTCTAGCACCTTTTGTTTTTCAGGTACTTTAATTGGCATATGAGCAGCCATCGTATCCGCTAAGCGTGCAGCTTCATCGATACCCGATACTGAAGTTAGTACTTCTGGTGGGATCTTTTTATTTAGCTTCACATAGCCTTCGAACTGGCTAATTGCGCTGCGAACTAATATGTCTTGCTCTTGCTCATCCACATCCTGAGATGGAATGTACTGAGCTTGCGCCAAGAAATATTCGTCTGTAATTAGAAACTCATCTATTTTTGCGCGTTGAGTACCTTCAACTAGCACTTTCACTGTGCCATCAGGTAGTTTGAGTAACTGTAGTACCGTTGCAATGGTACCAGTCTGATAGACATCATCAGTGCTTGGGTCATCAACTGAGGCGTCTTTTTGCGCAACTAAAAAGATTTGCTTGTCATTGTCCATCGCAGCTTCTAGGCATTTTATTGATTTTTCTCGACCTACAAACAGCGGGATCACCATATGCGGATACACCACTACATCGCGTAGCGCTAGCACAGGAATTTCTACTCGATCCGTTCTTTCAAGCGTCATTATGTTCTCTTCGCACTTCAATTAATTTTGGGAATACTGAGCTATATGGGGATAACGCAGATAAAGTTCAATAGTTTATAGTAATCCGCATCAAGTAGAGATCAATTTAACGTATAAAAAGCTTAGTTTTGACACTCAATTTACCGTGGTGAAATGTATGAAATATTCACCCTAAAAACTTGTCTCGCTATTGCCCTTTATTGTTATAGCAATTTGACTATATTGGTTTCTATCTGATGTGGACTAAGAAATAAAAAGGAGCGCTAGGCTCCTTTTTTCAATCTCATACTGAGCTATTCAGACGCCGCCTTTTCTTTACCGTTATTTTCGTAAATCATAATAGGGTCTGATTCGCCTTTGATCACCGTTTCATCAATGACGACTTTACTCACTTCTTCTAGTGAAGGAAGCTCATACATAGTATCAAGCAGTACGCCTTCGACAATCGAACGCAGACCACGTGCACCCGTTTTACGCTCCATCGCTTTATGAGCAATCGCTCGTAGCGCATCTTCACGGAATTCAAGGTCAACACCTTCCATCTTAAATAGCGCCGCGTATTGCTTAGTGAGTGCATTTTTCGGCTCATTTAGGATTTCAATTAGTGCTTCTTCATCCAGTTCAGTCAAAGTTGCAACTACAGGCAAACGACCAATAAATTCAGGAATTAAGCCGTACTTAACTAAATCTTCAGGCTCTACGTCTTTAAACGTTTCGCTTAATGAGCGCTCAGAGTCTTTAGATTTAACTTCAGCACCAAACCCAATTCCGGTATTTTTTGTACTGCGCTGCTCGATGACTTTATCTAAGCCTGCAAACGCACCACCACAGATAAACAAGATCTTAGAAGTATCTACTTGTAAAAACTCTTGTTGCGGGTGCTTTCTACCACCTTGTGGCGGAACAGATGCAACCGTGCCTTCAATCAGTTTTAGTAGTGCTTGTTGTACACCTTCACCTGACACATCACGGGTAATTGATGGGTTGTCAGATTTTCTTGAAATTTTGTCGATTTCGTCAATGTAAACAATACCACGCTGTGCTTTCTCAACGTCGTAATCACATTTTTGCAGAAGCTTTTGAATGATGTTTTCAACATCTTCCCCCACATAACCGGCTTCGGTTAATGTCGTTGCATCTGCCATGGTGAATGGGACGTCAAGTAAACGTGCAAGCGTTTCCGCTAGAAGGGTTTTACCACTACCCGTTGGACCAATTAGTAGAATATTACTCTTGCCAAGTTCTACATCACCTTTACCACCTTGGTTACGCAGGCGCTTGTAGTGATTATAAACCGCAACAGACAAGACTTTTTTAGCGTGGTCTTGACCTATCACATAATCATCTAAGTGATTTCTGATCTCTTTTGGCACAGGTAATTTATCAGACGCGTCATGCTTAGGCGCAATATCTTTGATTTCTTCCCTAATAATGTCGTTACAAAGTTCAACGCACTCGTCACATATATAGACAGATGGACCGGCAATTAACTTACGAACTTCATGCTGGCTCTTACCGCAAAATGAGCAGTAGAGTAGCTTGCTATTCTTATCGCCGTCTGTTGGAGTGTCTGACATTCAGCTACCTCATTCAATTGCTGTTATCTCTAGATAACATCGTATTTCTTTTAACTATACCAAAGAAATTTGGCTTTGGCACAGTAGAAGCCAATGAATTCAATTCATCGGCTAATTCATAATCACTTAAGCTCTCGACGAGAGTGAACCGCATCAATCAGACCATATTCTAACGCTTGATCTGCAGTCATAAAGTTGTCTCGGTCTGTGTCATGCGCAACCACATCATAAGGTTGACCGGTGTGATCCGCCATTAAGCGATTCAATTTTTCTTTGATCGCCAAGATTTCACGAGCATGAATTTCAAAATCAGAAGCCTGACCTTGGAAACCACCTAAAGGTTGGTGGATCATCACACGCGAGTTCGGCAAGCAATAACGTTTACCTTTAGCACCGCCAGATAGCAAAAATGCTCCCATACTCGCAGCCTGACCAACACAAACCGTACTAACGTCAGGCTTGATAAAGTTCATCGTGTCGTAGATTGACATTCCAGCAGTCACAGAACCACCTGGCGAGTTGATATACAAGAATATATCTTTGTCAGGGCTTTCTGATTCCAAGAACAGCATCTGCGCCACAATTAGATTGGCCATATGGTCTTCGACTTGACCTGTTAAGAAAATAATACGGTCTTTTAACAGTCGTGAGTAAATATCATAAGAACGCTCGCCTTTAGCCGTTTGCTCCACGACCATAGGTACTAACGCATTGATTGGATCGATCATACCATCATTCATGTTTTTTATTCCTTATTAGCACAGAATCTATTGCCTATTCGCTGCAACTTTCATTGGACTTAGCGCGGTCCATAAAAACATTCTGTGATCGGTGTTTAGGCTAATACTTTTTTGAGCGAATTGAAACGAGTAGATATAACTGTATCAGTAATACTCAACGAAACCTGACTCGTAAAATAAGTATAGCTAATAAAATAAGCCATGCCTCAAGATATAAGTACTTAATGCTTCAATATCAAGGCTTAAAAACAAAAATGGCCCGAATTCTCTATTAGAGTAACTCGAGCCATTTAAACTTCAGCTTAGCTGTAAGTCAATGATTTCTTCAAAGACTTATTGAGCAGCCTGTGGATTCATGATGTCGTCGAATGACTTTTCAACATCAGAAACAGATGCAGCAGCAAGTACAGCTTCAACTGCTAGCTCTTCCATCGCAACGTTGCGCATTTGCTGCATTAGTTGATCGTTTGCTTTGTAGTATTCAACTACTTCACTTGGATCTTCGTATGCAGAAGCAACTGTATCGATTAGTTCAGCAACTTTATCTTCATCAACTTTGATGTCGTTCGCTTTGATCACTTCACCTAGTAGTAGGCCAGTTTTCACGCGAGTTACCGCTTGCTCGTGGAATAGCTCTGCAGGAAGCTCAGGCATGTTTTGAGCGTTGCCGCCAAAACGTTGTGCTGCTTGTTGACGAAGTGCGTCGATTTCTTGGTCGATTAGCGCTTTTGGCACTTCAACTTCGTTAGTTTCTAGAAGACCTTTGATCGCTTGATCTTTCACGTTAGCTTTAACCGCTTGGTTTAGCTCACGCTCCATGTTCTTCTTAACTTCTTCTTTAAGTGCGTCAACACCACCTTCAGCAACACCAAACTTAGTTGCGAACTCGTCAGTTAGTTCAGGAAGCTCTTGAACTTCAACTTTCTTCACAGTAATTGTGAATTGAGCCGCTTTACCTTTTAGGTTTTCAGCGTGGTATTCTTCAGGGAAAGTTACGTCAGAAACAACTTCTTCACCTGCTTTTTTACCAACGATACCGTCTTCGAAACCTGGGATCATACGACCTTGACCAAGCTCTAGAGGGAAATCTTCAGCTTTACCGCCTTCGAACTCTTCACCGTCGATTGTACCAACGAAATCAACCGTTACACGGTCTTTTTCGCCAGCTGCAGCATCACTCTCAGTCCAAGAAGCGTGTTGCTTACGAAGCGTTTCAAGCATGTTCGCTAGGTCTTCATCAGTGACAGAAACTGCAGGTTTCTCAACCGCGATTTTGTCTAGATCTTTAAGTTCAACTTCTGGGTATACTTCAAAAGTTGCATCGAATTCTAGATCTTTACCTGCTTCTAGTGACTTAGGAGCAAAAGATGGTGCGCCTGCAGGGTTGATTTTCTCTGCAATGATTGCTTCGATATAGTTACGCTGCATCAGATCGCCAGCAACTTCTTGACGTACAGCCGCGCCGTAACGCTTAGTGATGATTGACACTGGAACCTTACCAGGGCGGAAGCCATCGATACGCTGTGTTCTTGACAGTTTTTGTAGGCGTTTTTTAACTTCAGTCTCAACGTTCTCTGCGGGAACGGTGATGGTCAGACGGCGCTCAAGGCCTTGAGTCGTCTCAACAGAAACTTGCATGATTTACCTCAATCTTCATTTTTGGGCGACAAAGCGCCTTCCTTACTAACAAGACAACCATCATGCTTTTTATGGGCCTTCGGCTAAATTGCCAAACTCTCCGTTGCATGTGACGCTTGTTGCCTGCCCTACGGGCACTACGTTAATTAATAGACGCGGCATTATAACCTATTCAACGACGGAGTCGAGCAATCAGGTTAAATAATTAGGCATATTGGTGCTAATTGATTAAAAGTTAGTAAATTTGAAATAAAGGACTGAAATACTAGAGAGGAAGTGGTCGGCGATGCAGGATTTGAACCTGCGACCCCTTGGACCCAAACCAAGTGCGCTACCAAGCTGCGCTAATCGCCGAACATATGTATTTTGTAGAAGTGGTCGGCGATGCAGGATTTGAACCTGCGACCCCTTGGACCCAAACCAAGTGCGCTACCAAGCTGCGCTAATCGCCGACTAATTTTGGCATGTAGATGGGGCGACTGATGGGACTTGAACCCACGACAACCGGAATCACAATCCAGGGCTCTACCAACTGAGCTACAGCCGCCACTACATGTGGATTAAAATAAGATGGCGCACCCTGAAGGATTCGAACCTTCGACCGACGCCTTAGAAGGGCGTTGCTCTATCCAGCTGAGCTAAGGGCGCAAACTCGTAAACATCTTCATGCTACATTCTTATTTTAAAAGTGGTCGGCGATGCAGGATTTGAACCTGCGACCCCTTGGACCCAAACCAAGTGCGCTACCAAGCTGCGCTAATCGCCGACTGTGACCTTGGAGAACTAAGAACCTTTTTATCGGTGAGTCCTCGTTGGCAACGGGGTGCATAATAGTGATTTGCCCGAAGTAGGTCAAATATTTTTTTTAGTTTTTGTTTCAACTGCCTAATTTTGCCACAAATTGTTGATAAAACAGCTGACTTAAACAATTTTTGAGCGGTTCTTGTAGAACCGATCATGAAAACCTTTGCTTTTACGCAATGCAAACTTGGCGGGCTGGCTGTTTTTTGAGAAAATAGCGGGCAAATGTCCTCCTTTGTTGTAACTAAAGGGACATACAAATAGAGCGACCCCATTTTCATCTTTATTAAGCAATCATTTCATCAATACATGAAAGTGCTTGTATAGAAGAATTTAAAGGCTCTATCATCGTTCAAGTTTTTTAACCCTTAATATAGGTCAATCATGACGGCAAACATCATTGATGGCAAAGCTATCGCGAAACAAGTTCGTTCTACTGTTGCACAACGAGTTCAAGACAGACTAGCGCAAGGTCTAAGAGCGCCAGGCTTGGCTGTGGTATTAGTAGGCCAGGATCCCGCGAGCCAAGTTTATGTTGGTTCAAAGCGTAAAGCCTGTGAAGAAGTCGGATTTGTTTCTAAATCTTTCGACTTACCAGGTGACACAAGCGAAGAGCAATTACTTGCGCTTGTTGATGAGCTTAATGCAGATCCTGAAGTTGATGGGATCTTAGTACAATTGCCGCTACCTGAAGGCCTAGACGCAGAAAAAGTGTTAGAGCGTATTGATCCTCATAAAGACGTCGACGGCTTTCACCCATATAACGTAGGTCGTCTTGCCCAAAGAATGCCAGCACTGAGACCTTGTACGCCAAAAGGGATCATCACCCTACTCGACTCTACCGGTGTGCGTTATAAAGGCATGCATGCTGTTGTGGTTGGTGCTTCAAACATCGTTGGTCGTCCTATGTCGCTAGAACTATTACTTGCCGGTTGTACTACAACCGTTTGCCATAAATTTACGCAAGACTTGGAAGCTCACGTTCGTCGCGCCGATCTATTAGTTGTGGCGGTTGGTAAACCTGAGTTTATTCCAGGCGACTGGGTTAAAGAAGGCGCGATTGTCATCGATGTAGGCATTAATCGCTTAGAATCTGGCAAACTGGTAGGTGACGTGCAATACGACATCGCAGAACAAAACGCGAGCTTTATTACCCCAGTGCCAGGTGGTGTGGGCCCAATGACCGTCGCGAGCTTAATCGAAAATACGCTAGAAGCGTGTGAAAAATATCACAGCTAAACGCTGTTAGTTTATAGCTATAATAAAAGCCTCAGTTGAGGCTTTTATTATTTTAAGCCTCATTAACTCATTAGCGTGTCCTTGTTCGCTTTGTTTTCTTCCTGAGTTACCGCTTCTCTCATCGCTTCTTGTAAGGCAGCCATCCGCTCTTCTAATTCTTCAGGTGAAATTTTTCCCTCAGCCGCGAGCTTTTCAAGTTCTGCCATTTTCTCTTTTAATTCGTCTATTTTCTCTTTATTTGCCCCTAAGCGGCTAAACATTACCGCTTCTCTCATTTTTTCTAGAAATGACTGATTACGCTCCACCACTTCATATTTATATGGCTCGTCGGCTTTATTATCCAGTACAGGGGATGATTGGGTTGCGATGTTAGCAGCCGCGACATAGTCTTGCTCCTGCGCAGCGGTATTAGCTCGTTTAGTTTGGGCAAGGCTTTGCTGCTCCGAAACAGACTCAGTGGTACGAATTGCGGAGTGGGTTTGGTAAGTGATCATGATTGCTCTCCTTGATTTGTCCAAGAAAAGCAATCACTGTGCCAAAATTAGCTTACTCGCTACTGGCTAGATATGACCAGGAATTGGCTTATGCGGCAAATTGACGTCTTGGTTTTGACCACGGTGACGTAATAAGTGATCCATGAGCGTAATAGCCAACATGGCTTCTGCGATTGGAATGGCACGAATACCAACACAAGGGTCATGGCGACCCTTAGTCACAACTTCTTGTGGTTGGTTGTGGGTATCAATACTCTGCCCCGGTACCGAGATACTTGAAGTCGGTTTTAGCGCAATTGATGCGATAATATCTTGCCCTGTAGAAATACCCGCTAAAACGCCGCCTGCATGATTAGAAGTAAATCCCTGTGGCGTTAGCTCATCTCTATGCTCAGAGCCCTTTTGCTCAACCACATCAAAGCCATCACCAATCTCTACACCTTTTACGGCATTAATGCTCATCAAGGAGTGCGCTATCTCAGCATCCAGACGGTCAAACACTGGCTCACCTAAACCAACAGGCACATTTTTCGCCACGACTTTTACTTTCGCGCCGACTGAATCACCTTCTTTTTTCAGCGTACGCATATATTCATCTAGCGCTTCTAGCTTAGCTTCATCGGGAAAGAAAAATGGATTGGTCTCAACCGCTGACCAATCATAATGCTCGGCTTTAATCGGGCCTAATTGAGAAAGACAGGCATTGATCTCGATGCCGTGGACTTGCTTGAGATACTTTTTCGCAATTGCACCTGCTGCAACTCGAATGGCAGTTTCACGTGCCGACGACCTACCACCACCGCGATAATCTCTATGCCCGTATTTGTGCCAATAGGTATAGTCGCCATGACCCGGGCGAAACAAGTCTTTGATGTTTGAGTAATCTTTTGAACGTTGATCGGTATTTTCAATCAACAATCCAATGCTCGTACCTGTGGTCTTGCCTTCAAACACACCCGAGAGAATTTTTATCTCATCGCCCTCTCGGCGCTGCGTTGTGTAGCGGCTTTGGCCTGGTTTGCGTCTATCTAAATCGATTTGTAAATCAGCTTCAGTGATCTCAAGCCCTGGTGGTACACCATCCACCACGCCACCAAGCGCGGCGCCATGGCTTTCACCGAAGGTCGACACCTTAAATAATTGGCCAATGCTATTGCCTGCCATCGTTTTTCCTCATTCCTAAATAGACGATAGAGAGCATTGGCTCCCTATCAGTTTTTAAAGTATTCAAATAGTTGTTGTTTGGATACGACAAAGACCCCTAAACCACCATGCTCAAAGTCTAACCAAGTAAATGGCGCTTCAGGAAATTGCTGCTCCATATGTACCATAGAATTGCCAACTTCGACAAATAACAAACCATCATCATTTAGATGATCGGCCGCTTCTGCAAGTAGTGTGCGGGTCACATCAAGGCCATCTTCTCCTGACGCCAAGCCAAGCTCTGGCTCATGATGGAACTCCTCTGGCAGATCTGACATATCTTCTGCATCAACATAAGGAGGGTTTGCTACGATTAAATCGTACTTTTGACCCGGTACACCACTAAATACATCAGACTGGATAGCAAAGACTCTGTCTTGCATCATATGCTGATTAATATTGTGATCAGCCACTTCTAAGGCTTCAAAAGAAATATCTACTGCGTCTACTTGTGCGCGCTCAAATGCTTTGGCCAATGCAATCGCAATACAACCAGAACCCGTACACATATCTAAAATACGCGTTACTTTATTCGGTGCAGCTACCCAGGGGGCAAAATGTTTTGCGATTAACTCTGCAAATGGTGAGCGTGGTACTAATACGCGCTCATCAACATAAAACGGCATACCAGCAAACCAAGCTTGATTGGTTAAGTAGGCGACGGGAATACGCTGCTCGATACGTGCTTTGATAAACTCCATCAGATGCGCTTTTTCACTTTGTGTCATACGCGCATGCATGATTTCTTTGGGGGCATCAATTGGCATATGCAACACCGGAAGCACTAAACTGACCGCTTCGTCCCAAGGATTATCCGTACCATGACCAAAAAACACCTCGTTACTCACAAACTGGCTCGCTGTCCAGCGTACCCAGTCCTGAATGTTATGTAAGTCTTGAAAGGCTTCAACGGCCATTTCTTCGGTAATAAGTGGTTGCGACATTTCCGTCATGATGACTCTCTAAAGATCAAACTATATGGCGCTATTGTAGCGGTTTTTAAGCTAGGTTTTTATGCTTTTTTTATTTAAAATGCCATCATGAACAGAGAATCTAACACTAATGCTGACCTAAATGACGATTTCGCGATGTTTCGTGAGTCTTTGAATGGTGTAAAACCCCTCAAACAAGATCAGGTGCAGCTCAAACAAAAGAAAAAAATTCAGAGCATTGAGCTGAAGCAACAGGTCAAGCAGCAGCAATCTGAGTTTTACTTTTCTGACGAGTATATTCCTGATATTGATACCTCGGGAACCATCAATTTCGTAAAGCCCGGGGCTGATCGCTATTTAGCAAAGCAGCTAAGGCGTGGTGACTATGCGCCCGAACTCATCTTAGATTTGCACGGGCTAAATAAAGAAACGGTAAAACAAGAGCTAGCAGCATTAATTCATGCTTGTAAGAAGCAGCATATTGCTTGTGCGTGCGTGGTGCATGGAATTGGTGAGCGTGTGCTTAAACATAAAGTACCGCAGTATCTTGTTCAGCATCCAGATATACTGGCGATGCACCAAGCACCTTTAGAATATGGTGGTAAAGGGGCGGTATTAATCTTGGTTGACCTACCTGATGACCCTAACTTTGGCCGTTAATTCGGCCCAAACATTGTTTTTTATCCTTTCTTGCTTCGCTTAATCCAGCCTTAATAAATTTAACTAAATCTTAGCCATTTCACCCATCATAGACTGGTCAAATTCACCATTTCACTAATTCCCCTGTGCAAAATAAAAATTAAAGCACATAAAAATCAATAAGATAAAATTTAAATTCATTTTGGCACAACCTTTGTAATAGTTATTGCGACTAACAAATTACAAGGAAACTTATTATGACTACTTTAGCGAAAATCACCATGACAACTTTATTGTTTACAGCAAGCATGACAACAACAGCTGCAGAAATTGATGCTTCATTACTTCAAGAAGTAAAAACCAAAGTAACGCAAGCTATCACTGAGTCAATCAAAGCGAATCTAGAAGAAATAAAAATTGAGACCAAACAGTCTTTAGAGAAAGCGTTTCAAACAACCAATAACAACGAGCAAGAAAAAAAGGAAGAGACTAATGATTAATGAACTCGAATTTCTGAGTCTGCTCGCAACTCCCGTGATCAGTTTATTTGCCGCTTACCTAAGCATTCAACTGATAAAATCACTGGGTCAGTTTATCAACTTTAACTAGCATGGCACTTGCTAAAGTAGGCAAGGTAGCCGAGTAGTCAAAGTATCATACCAATTGAATTAATTTTCTAATCAATTTGAAAGATGAAATAGCATATTAGCGTCGTTAAAAATTTCTCATTTAGAACAACTAAATAGCAAAATTTTTGCCTAGCTACTAAAGCTATTTCTCCGCTTCAAATAGCTTATTTGCTAAATACATTTGGTATTACCCTGAGAAAGCTATTGAGGTATCAGTAGCCATTAAAAAACCCGCCAATTGGCGGGTTTCTTTTTGATATCAGCGAGATATCACAAAGTCGACACTAAATTATAGTGCGCCTTCATTTTCAGATAGGAACTTAGCAACACCTTCAGGGCTTGCATCCATACCTGCTTTACCTTCAGTCCAACCAGCTGGACATACTTCACCGTGCTCTTCGTGGAATGCTAGTGCATCAACCATGCGAAGCATTTCATCGATGTTACGGCCTAGTGGTAGGTCGTTAACTACTTGGTGACGTACATTACCTTCACCATCAATTAGGAAAGAACCACGGAAAGCAACACCAGCTTCTGGGTGCTCAACGTCATATGCTTGACAGATTTCGTGCTTAACATCAGCGATTAGATCGTATTTAACTTGACCGATACCGCCTTCGTTTACTGGAGTGTTACGCCATGCGTTGTGTGAGAATTGAGAATCGATAGAAACACCGATCACTTCAACACCACGCTTTTGGAACTCTTCGTAACGCTTGTCGAACGCGATTAGCTCTGAAGGACAAACAAACGTGAAGTCTAGTGGGTAAAAGAAAACAACCGCTTTTTTACCTTTAATACGCTCGTGCAGGTTGTAGCTATCTACGATCTCACCGTTACCTAGTACTGCTGCTGCTGTAAAGTCTGGTGCCTTGCGGCCTACTAATACACCCATTTTTATCTCCAATAGTTAGGTTTATTTCCAATCTTATTTGGTATCTCGTGTCGAGACCAAAATATCTTGTTCATAATATTGTGGCGTGCTTATGAAAAAACAACCCTAGCTAGATTCATAACCAAAGTCTCTTTGTCATTCTCATCGCCAAAAACTGCGCCTAGTGTATTTGGCAAGTGCCATAATTAACAATCGAATTTACCGATAGCACCAATCTATAAATTCGATGAGACAAAAATGCCTCCGCTCAAAATGCCATTCGGAGATCAAAAAAGGCTTCACGAAGAAGCCTTTTTAAGATGTCTATCACTCAGTGGACATTAGTCCATGATATTTTCTGGCATATCGCCGCGGATCTGCTGCCAAATTTCACCCGATTGGTGACCATACTTACGCATCAATGAAATAGCACCATCGTGTTCTTGATTTTCTGCCAGTTTGGTTAAATCTGCATAGAACTGTCTCGCCAGTCCTCGTGTTCTTGAATCAGAAAAGTAATGGCAACCAATTTTTGAGTATAACCCTCTGAAGCCATTTAAAATAAGCACATAAATTTTGTTTTGCCCAGCACCTGCCAGCTCATGGTGAACTTGGTAGTCATAATCGGCAAACGCTTCTGCGGTGTCTTCTAGCTCTTCATGCTTAGACAAAATATCGATAACACGCTGCGGATTGAATTTTATCGCCGCACGCGTATAGATAGCACTAATATTAGTACGTGCTGACAGCAGCTGATCGGTCAGCTCAGGCATCTTGTCTTCATCGAGACGCGCTAAGGTTTCTAATATATTAAGCCCTGACGTTTCCCAAAAGTTATTTACTCGGGTTGGCTTACCGTGTTGGATAGTCAACCAGCCATCTCGAGCTAGCCTTTGTAATACTTCGCGCAGTGTTGTTCTTGTTACACCAATGAGTTCAGAAAGCTCACGCTCAGCAGGTAGAATGGATCCCGGAGGGAATTCGCCGTTCCAAATTGACTCAACAATATATTCTTCAGCAAATCCAGCTGGGCTCTTGGCTTTGAAAATTCTCATCTCACACCACTTTATTATTACATCAATGCCTTGATTGGCAGGTTGTGCTTGTTAATCCACTGATTGTACCAGATGAAGCTCAACTAACAAGCTACAAATCACCCTAGCTGAAAATAGCCATGTTTAATGCAGATGAGATTGTTACGCGGTGTGAGGCTTCGAACTCACTTAAGGCGATATAGACTTGGCCATAACAGGCTCATCTTCGCTCAACACTGAGCTGTTAATGTAAACAAATTGCTCCCCATCAGACCATCCTGCCTCTGCTTTCATTTTGTATAACTCAAATGCTTCTCCTTAAAGTGCACACGAAACGACTGCGAAATAAACAGACAAAGCGGCATGTAATAATGTTATTGGACATCTTTTGCAATTTACTTTTGAGCGTTACTTGCAAACAACAAAGCAGCTTAAGGAAACCAAAACTCACAGGCAACAAAATCGAACCTTGTTTTTAAAAGCCAATATCAAAGTCTGCCGAAATACAGAACCCCTATTCAAGGAATCACCAAGAAAATTCGCTCCCTACTTTTAAATCACATAGCGAATTTTATGTATGCGTAACCTAACGTTTTAGAGCTCGTTCTGTCTGCTTTCAAGCTTATTCAGCCATGCTTGTTTAAATTCGTGCTCTGATGTCAAAGCGAGATAAAGATCCGTAGCAAAAAAACTATCATTGTAGTCGGGTAACCAGCCAGTGTTGAGCAGCTGCGTCAGTGCTTGTTGTGTTTCTGCTGCGTCATTGTTAAGTGCGGACCAATATGGAGATAAAGCTGCATCTAGCTGATTTCCTTGATTAAGGTATTGTTCTAACAACTGTGTTACTCGCTTAAGCTTGCTTTGTTCACCTGTACGTTTCAGCATCAGGGCATAAGTAAGGTATTGCCCTACATTGTCTGCCTCTGGCAATGTAAACGCCGCGATATCAGCAAAATGCTGTTCAAAAAGCGTTAGCGCAGGTTGCATTTTCTGCCGTGCAAGTAAAGCAAGAATATAAGGCATCACATAATGATTACCCTTTGAGTCGAGCTCGTATCGCTGTTTTAAGAGTTCTTCGGCCTTTTCGAAATCGCCTTGTCGCCATGCGATCCCAGATTCAACATAGAGTCTAAATGCTGTAGAAATTGAACCTAAATTTGCGGCTTGCTGATATTTTTCCTCAGCTTCTTCTGCTCGCCCTAAACTCAATAACACCAATATGTGGCTCAACTGCTGCGCGGGGTACAATTTACTATGACTGATGTGATTGTTGTGGTACCACAACAAATATTGTCTTGCCCTATTCTGGTTAAGCGGATAAAAGTCTAGCGCATAGAGCGGATTGTTTTTGGTGTGAGGGGCTACGGCAACGCTACGATCAAAATATTTTCGAGCGAGTACTAACTCTCTAAAATTCAAATAGGCATAGGCTAACCCTCGGATAATAACCGCATCGTTTGGTGCTAACTGATACGCTTGTTTATGCGCAGCAATTGCATCGGGTATTTTGTGTTGGTCCCGAAGAAATCGACCGTACCAATGCCATAGGCGAGCATGCTTGGTTGAGAGCTCAAATCCGCGCTTAAAATAATTCTGTGCTTGGTCAATTTCATTCTCCATCACCGCAAAGCGTGCAAGAGAAGTTATCACTTCAATATTTGTATCATCTAAGATCCGTGCTTTTTCTAACAATGGCCGACATAAGGCAAGCGATTCATACTCTGACACCGCGCCATATACGCTTAGCCCCATAAAGACATTGCACAAGCCACTAAGTGCCTCGACATTATCACTTTGTTTAGATAACACTTGTTGATAAATCGTTTTCGCTCGCGCTAACTCTTCCACCGCTGTACTTTGGGATAGGTGTGTGGCAAGAGTGATCTCATCAAAATACGGGTTGTTTTGTGTCTTGTGCTTTTGATCAGTTTGAATATAAAAAGCAAAAATAGCGATGAGAGCGAGCAACGTAATGGTGACACCAAGCAGCCAAATTCGCTTTTTGCTCACAGGCATCACAGCCGCTTTATGCTCTCTAAGCGCAATGTTTGGATGAATGCGGTAACCTTGAGCTGATATTCTTTCTATGTATTCTTCGTATTGCGGATCTGTGTTTAAAATCTTTCTTAACTGCGCAACAGCTTGATAGACCGAATTGTCAGACACCACCTTCGGGTGCCAAACTAACTCGAAGAGGGTATCAATACTCAGAGGCTCAGGTTTCGCATCGACCAGCACCAACAGTAATTTCATCACTTTTGGAGTGACGGTATATTCACGGCCAGTCGGATACTCCACAATCTGGTTCAATTTAGGCACGACAAGCCAATTTCCCAAAAGCAAATTTTTCAACCCACGAACACCTTACATTATTGATTGTTATAGTTTTAATTAAATTAAGAAAAATTTCAGAGTTAATTTATATGAAAATTAAAACACAAAGTACCTCGCCAGTTATGCTCGAAGGCATCTAATACAACACTAACTGGTTTTCATTATGAAAAAACAAACATTAATATTTGCGGCCTGTTGCGCCCTGTCTTCTCATGCATTATTTGCAGCAGTGGACCTTCGTATCGACAATGCTACCATTTTAAATCCTATTGATAAGCACCAAGTCAATATCATTTCCAATCATTGGCTCGCCATCCAAGATGGCAAAATTATACAAGTCTCTGACTCAAGTCAAAAACCGGATGCAGCACAGGTCATTGATGCTCATGGTCAATACCTCATACCAGGGTTAACCGATAGCCATGTCCACCTAAAAACTATGCCGGGATTGCTTAACACTTCTCCTAGAGCTCGCCAAATGCAGGCAGCATTTTTACAACGGCAAGGCGCTAATTATCTTTACTATGGCGTCACGCAAGTTATTGACCCGTCAAACACTGCAATCGGCATAACCGAATTTACAGCAAATGGCCCCGCACCCGACGCCTACTTTTGTGGCGCAATGCCGGTTTACCAAGGGTATAATGCTCAAGGCCTTAGTTACTCAAAGCTACATCAACATAAACCCTACTTTGCTGCACAACACAGCGATCCTGCTCATGAGCTAACGCCATCTCAAGCACACGCTCACCAAGGAGCTCAGCCCTTGACGCGAATGAAATCTGACGGTGCAACTTGTGCCAAACTGTACTTTGAAGATGGCTTTGGAGAAAACAGTGCTATACCGCTTATTAACCAAGAAACTGCTAAACAATTAGTCGAGTCCGCAAACTCATTGAAGTTACCCGTAATGGCACATGCGAATGCCGTTGATATGCAACAACTTGCTGTAGATGCCAATATCAACGTTATGGCGCATGGACTTTGGAACTGGTTAGCGCCAAATACAGCCCCTAGCGAAAGCGAACTACCAACCAATGTAAAAGCTGTGCTGGATACCATCATCGAAAAAGACATCGCCTATCAAGCCACATTAAATGTGATGAATGCTCTGGCGAAAGTGACTGACAACACTTTCACCTTCTCATCTGAATATCGTACCGTATTACCTCCGTCTCAAATTGCTTGGTATCAAAGTGAACCTGGTCGCTGGTTTTCTCGAGAAATGGGTCAAGGCTGGGGTGAAATAAGTAATCAACAAAAGGTGGCTAAACTTGAGCAAGTTTTCTCACAAGGGCAACGAGCACTAAATTATCTATATAAAAATGGCGCAACCTTGCTGCTTGGCTCAGATACGCCACCCGCACCAACTTATGTCTCGCAACCTGGCTTATCGACTTATCAAGAATTAACGATGATGGATCAAGCCGGAGTAGGCCTCGTTAGCTTGCTATCTGCTGCTACCATTAATAATGCGAAAGCATTTGCGATAGACAACCAGTACGGCAGTATCGCAGCTGGGAAAGTGGCAAATCTATTACTTTTAAATAGTAACCCTTTGCAGTCAGTCGCGGCTTATAACGATATCGAATATGTTATCTTACATGGCTCCGCCATTGAACGTGCTACTTTTCATATCGATGCCCTCGAGAAAAGTGAGTGAGTAAATACGCCAGAATAGAAATGCTGATAATGTCGGTCTCACTTCAATTGACTTAATCAAGTGATCTATTCTGATATTTTCGAACTTCTGCTGGTAACAAGAGTCGAAAAATCGTCGCAAAGATAGCGCACACAGCCGAAGTAAGGTTGCTCTAACGCGGCCAGATAAAGCATAATAAAACAAAAAGGGTTTCTCTATAATGAAGATTTCATCTTTTCATCTCTCTAGGCAATCTTGGGGATTGCTAGCACTATCCGCTGCTATTTTTGAAGCCGTTGCACTGTATTTCCAATACGGTATGGGTTTAGAGCCCTGTATTATGTGCATCTATCAGCGTTTTGCTATGTTGGGGTTATTAGCAGCTGGTTTAATCGGTATGATTTCTCCTCGCTCTTTCGCACTGCGTAGTCTGGCATTTGTTTCGTGGGGTGTAGGCAGTATTTGGGGTTATTTTATCGCCCGTGAACATATCAATATGCAAACCACAACGGATCCATTTGCTTTTACCTGTGACTTTGTACCAAACTTTCCTGCGTTTATGCCGCTGCATGAATGGCTGCCAAGCTTTTTTGCTGCAACGGGTGACTGCGGCAACATAGATTGGTCTTTTGCAGGATTATCTATGCCTGGATGGATGGAAATTATCTTTGCATTTTATAGTGTTGCATTTATTCTTTTCTTATTTTTCCACGTTACCAAAAGAAGTTGAGATATCACATTCATGCATTTTAGGTTAAGCCAAATTGAGCAACTGAGAGCGTTTAAATTACGTGACAAGCAGATGATCTTACGTCTTGCACTTAGCCACCTTGATGCAAAAACAAAGGTCGTGTTAAGAATAGCCAAGTTGCTACTGCTCACACCGTTTTTTGCCTCATTGGTCGTATTTGAAGGCTGGCTGTTATTACCTGTCTTACTCGTGGCAGGATTAATTTATCCGCTACTGACCACACCACTGGAAATACAATTTGGCAAACCCAAGTTAGCTCAGGCAATCGCTGAGTTTAACGCCTCGAATAAGCCCTGATCTTCAATCTACCTGTGTGCGAGCAACTAAGCTCGCACACAATAACTACGACTAGACTCTAATTTTCCCCTCCAGTTTTGCCAATATTCCTTTCCCAATTCCTTTTACTTCCAGCAACTCCGTTGTTGTTTTAAAGCGCCCCATTTTCTTACGGTACTCTACGATGGCTTCAGCTTTACGAATACCAATCCCTGGTAAACTTGAAAGCGCCGAAGCGTCAGCGGAATTAATATCGAGTACAGCACTTTGCTGCTGTGTTTGAGAGACAGATTTTGCTTGATCCGTAGGTTTTGCGAGCACACTTGAACAGCTTAAACCTAGCGCCAATAAAATAGAAAGTATGGTGGGTTTATTGAACATATATACACTCCTTGTGCGTAAAAAGTATCCAAAGCTTACTGCATTTACCTCGGTGAGTGATTGCAGAAGCTTTTTAAATAAAGATTGGAATATTGACTTTGTCAAAAAACATTCATTCTTTCAAAAATCAAAATAAACATTAAGCTTTTGTTTTTAATGAATTTAATTAATTCTACTTCACTCAACAGCACTTGAAAAATTTTCAAAATAACTTGCTTAATCACTCGATTCGATTTACTGTATAAAAAAACAGTGACTAGGGGAATAACCATGGCCGTTATCATCAAATATGTTGTTGAAAGAAATGGAGTCGAGCGTATGACTTTCACGTCTAAAAAAGAAGCTGATGCTTATGATAAGATGCTAGATGTAGCTGAAGCATTGGAAGACATGCTAACGAAAGTTGACGTGCCGCTAAGTGAACAACAAGTTGAATCCCTAGCGCTTGAAATTGCAAAACAAAAAGATGACTTTGTGTCTGTGTTAAAAGGTGGCAAAGTAGCACCAAAGGCCAATACCAAAAACAAATCTGAAAACGAAAAAGCGTCAGATCCAGATAAAGTGACCAAAATTAAGCAAGCCTAAATGATAATAACCACTTACTTCAGTGGGTGGTTTAGGCTGAAAATAAAAAACCGCATGTTCTGCGGTTTTTTATTTTGTGCTGTGTAGCGTGGTATTATTTAATCACGCTTGCCACTGCGTCAGCAAAGTAGTCAATATTGTCTTTGCTTACGCCAGCTACGTTAACGCGGCTAGAGCCTACCATATAGATAGCATATTCAGTGCGTAGTCTGTCAATTTGCTCTTTATTAATACCCAAGAAAGAGAACATACCGTGCTGACGGTCAATGAACGAGAAGTCTTGCTCAACACCTTTTGCAGCTAGGCTTTCTTTGATCAACGTACGTAGACCATTGATACGACCGCGCATTTCGTCAAGTTCGTCGTACCACATTTGCGTAAGTTCAGTACTGCTTAGAATGGTATTTACAATATCAGCACCGTGTGCTGGCGGCATTGAATAGATACTACGAACCACACTAAGTAATACTGAGTTTGAAACATCAGCAGTTGCACTGTCTTTTGCAATGATTGAACACGCACCGATACGCTCGCGGTATAAACCAAAGTTTTTAGAGCAAGATGAACAGATGATCATTTCATCAACTGTATCCGCAACCGTTCTAAGGCCTTGTGCATCTTCTTCAAGGCTAGTACCAAAGCCTTGGTATGCAATATCAATTAATGGCGTAAAGCCTTGCTCTTTTGCAAGTTCAGCAACCACTTTCCATTGCGCTTGATTTAAGTCCATACCACTTGGGTTATGACAACATGCATGAAGTAGTACTACATCACCTTTAGGTACTTGCTTCAGCGCATTGATCATCTCATCAAACAACAACCCTTTGTTTTCGTAGTCGTAGTAAGGATACTCTTTAACTGTTAGACCCGCTGCTTCAAATAGGCTGATGTGGTTTGCCCAAGTTGGAGTCGTAACCCAAACAGTTGCATTGGTGTTGCAACGTTTAATAAATTCGGCAGCAACACGTAATGCGCCAGTACCACCAGGTGCTTGCGCCGTACGTACGCGATTTGCCAATAATGTACTATGCTCTCCAAGTAACAGTGTTTCCATCTTTTGACAGAAGTCTAAATTACCAGCCAAACCAATATAAGATTTTGTCGTTTCGTTTTCTAAACGAAACGCTTCCGCTTTTTTAACCGCTTTAAGTACCGGCGTGTTTCCCTGCTCGTCCTTATAAACACCTACACCAAGGTCAATTTTGTTTGGGTTAGTGTCCTGTTTATAAGCGGCCATCAGGCCTAAAATAGGATCTGTTGGAAGTGGTTTTAGCTCTGAGAACATGGCTTATCTCTTTTATTTTAATTAATGCAAACTCGAGCGGCTGACGCCCGATTCCAGTAGACTTGATGGTAACATAGAGACTTGCATCTCAGTTACCATATTTATCTAGAATTTTATTCATTTTTGTAAACTTGGCAGCACCACAAAGGCGTCAAGTTTACAGCCGGACATTCCGATAATTATTTGGGTAAATATTCAGGGATTCTCGTACATGCTGCTGCAAGCAATGCTAAAATTTCTTCGTTGAAAAATGACTCAAAAAACGCTTCTGCATCAATAATTCCAATACAATTTTGAGCATCATCGAATAATGGCATACAGGTTTCTGCTTTCACCTTTGGATCGCAAATGTAGTACTCTCCACCACTGGCGACATATTGAGGGATGTCATTAATCACTCGAGCTTTAGCACTTAATACCGTTTGAATATTATTTGACGTAGCGGCAAAAGCCTCCGTTATTGGGAATAGCGGTCTACTCGGCGCGCCAGAGTACGCTAATTTGAGAAGTTGTTTCCCTTCATTTGTCGCTCTTGCTTGGTATATGCCAAACCAATCAACAGCTGTAAATTCAACTACCGCTGACACTATCGTTTGTAGCTTAGCAAGCGATTGCTCATTCACCGTGTTCTTTTCAACGTAGTCACTCAGAAAAAAAGGCGCTTCCTGAAGGTGCCCAAACAAGCTACAAGCGCCTCCTTCCCCAAGCTCAGGGATCTGATATGACCACACAGCAAGGCTTGAGTTTTGCTCAATATAAGCATCTAGTTTTTCTAATTGCAGCAAAAGCAATTCGCGGGAGATAGATAATCCACTCAATGAAATATAATCTGACATTTTAGCCATCTAAACATCTAAAGTTAATACAACTTTACCACGCTCTTTATACCTTGCCAACACTAAAAAACAGGTACATAGAGTAATAGGAATAGATATTAAACTAAAGCAGAGGTGAAATGCGCTTGAGTGGAATTTAGACCGATTTGGAGGTGAGTGAATAAATCATTTCTACTTCATTTCCAGCACTGTTGTAGCTAACGCTTTGGGCAATCTCGTTAAGTAAGCTAACACCTCGACCGTGGCTATGCTCTTGCTGCGCTTTATTGCGCTCGCTTGATTCAAAACCATTACCTGAATCACAAATGTTGAAGTATAGCTTTAGCTCTTCAGGGCTATAGCGCACAGAAATAATAATTAGCGCTTCTTTTAGCTCCTTCAAAACACTCTCTCGCAGACTATAGAACTCAAAAAAGCCATCTTCTTTGTTTTTAATCTCAGAATCTAACCCCAGCACTCCGTGATCTAAAGAATTATTGTAGGCCTCGGAGAGTAGTAAGAAGATGTTAGAGCGATGCGCCGAAATACCGTCAACTTCACTAAGCAAGTCCACCAGCTCAAGTACCGGATCTGTCGTTTTCATCTGCTTGGCATCTAAAGATAACGAAATATTAAACGGCAAACTTGAATAATGGTTAGGCGCAGAAACAATTGACTCGCTGGCAACGCAATTAATAATCGCGATACTTAAGTCATCTTGTTGCTCTGTATTGCCAGAAAACTCGCGAACTTCAGAGATAATTTGATCCGTGGAAATATGCTGCCGACTCGCCAGCAAGCGCTTTAACCGTCGTTCACCATACATTTCCCCCCGCTCAGACTCAGACTCGATGATACCGTCTGTCGCCATTACGAGGCGTTGGTCGGGGCTAACTTCAAAATGCAGCAGATTACGTTCAAACTCATCGACTTCTAAAATGCCGAGTGCCATATGTTGGCTCTCAATGGTTTTAATAAGGCTACCATTTCGGTCAACCAGATATAAATCTGGCAAACCACCAAGCCAAGCAGAAACACTTTTCCCTGAGCTGCTCAATTCAATGATTGCTGCTGCACAAAACATATGACCGGGTAATAACTCATTAAGGGCGGTATTGAGCTCAACGGCTATATCACTAACCGCCATCCCCTTTTGCACCATAGTATAGAAAATGCGCGACGCAGGAAGCGCGCCGACCGCAGCTGCTAAACCATGGCCAGTAAAATCACCAAGTAAACAATAAAAGCCACCCATCGGGCTCTTGGCCATTAAAAACATATCGCCATTAAACATTGACGCGGGTGACAAGTGATATTCACAAATCTCAGGATATTCAGATTGTTGTGCAAGCGCATTACTAAAGATGTGCTCAACAATCTCGTGCTCTCGCTCTATTTGGTTATAGTGATATTCTAGTTGTCGGCGTTGTTCGTTGCTTTGTTGGCTGAGCCTACGAGTCCTCGCATGCGCTTTGATTTTGGCTGATAAAATGACTTTATCAAACGGCTTATGAATAAAGTCATCGCCTCCTACAGCGAGACACTTTTCAAAGCTGCTTTGATCTTCAAGTGCAGTGATAAAGATGATGGGGAGGTATACGTCGCCCGCATATTGCTTTATTTTGGGGGCAGTCTCAAAGCCATCCATTACGGGCATGACAACGTCTAGCAGCACGATGTCGATGTCCTGACTTTCGAGAATTTTTAATGCATCACGACCATTGTGCGCACAAAAAACGGTATAAAATTGTTGCTCAAGCATCGCCTTGAGCAGCTTACAGTTTAATACCTGATCGTCGACTACCAAGATATTCATGAGGGGCTAATCTATCGGCGTTCAGTCAATATCAAACTTCTTATCAAAACGAGAGATCTGGAGGATTTTCTTAAGTTGCGGACGACAATTACTAATTTGAATGCTAGAAACTGAGCTTCCTAGTGTTTTTTTCATATTTAACAGCATACCCAAAGCGGAGCTGTCCATATAGTCGGTTTCACGCAGGTCAACAACAACCTTTTCGGTTTGATCATTCACCTCCGCATACGCCTGACGAAACGATTGCACCAAATTAAAGTCGAACTTGCCTCTAATTTGAATGGTTAGTGTCTTACCGTCAGCAGAAGCGTTTTTACTCAAGCTCATCATTAAGCTCCTAAATTATTTTGATTTGTTTCCCCTCACCAATTTAAATATAACGCTTAAAAATCATTTAGCAAAAAATAAAAAACATCTAATCTGCTTTTTGCTATGATCTCTGCAAAGAACCCGTAAGAGGACCAAAATCAATGTCAGAATCAAGACTTGTGTACTCCACAGATGTAGGCCGTATTGACACCAAAGAGCCAAAGCAAGAAGTTCAAGGGAAAGTTTTTAAGGACGGCGCCGTTCGTATTGAAAGACAAACTAAAGGGCGCAAAGGTAAAGGTGTTATGCTTGTTGTTGGCATCGATAGTGAACAGCACGATCTCAAGAAATTGGCAAAAACGCTTAAATCTAAAATGGGTCAAGGTGGTGCAGTTAAAGAAGGCGTTATTGAAATTCAAGGCGATGACAGAGAAAAGCTTAAGCAATTATTAGAAGGCCAAGGCTTCAAAGTGAAAATCGCTGGTGGTTAAGCGCTTATTATTTTCAGCCCCAAGCTTTGGGGCTGAGTCGCTATACCGCTGGGGCAAACCGCAAAATCTCGGCTTCACTTAACGGCGGGCTGTAGTAATAACCTTGTACAATATAGCAGTTATTTTTCGCCAAGAACGTCATCTGAGCCTCAGTTTCCACCCCTTCAGCAATAACCTGCAAATTTAATTTTTGCGCCATCGCAATGATAGCTGCAGTGATTTCCATATCGTTCGGATCTTCAGGGATATCCTTTACAAAGGAGCGGTCTATTTTGAGTATATCAACTGGGAAACGCTTAATGTAACTCAAAGACGAATAGCCTGTACCAAAGTCGTCAATAGACAGTGAAACACCAAGCGCTTTGATATCTTTAAGTTGTATGATTGCCGCTTCCACGTCTCCCATCAGCATACTCTCGGTAAGCTCAAGGTGCAGTAGAGTCGGCTCCATCTCAGTTCTGTCTATAATATCTGACAGCGTGCTGATCAATTGTGCATCTTTAAACTGCCTCGCAGAAAGGTTGATGGATATGTTGGCAATCTTCCCCGCGGCTTTTAAACGACGAGAAAAATGGCACGCTTCTTCTAACACCCATGCACCAAGCTCTACGATTAGGCCTGTCGCTTCAGCAATTGGAATAAACTTACTTGGCGGAATAGTTCCCTCGCTTGGGTGGAACCAGCGAATAAGCGCTTCATAGCCTACAACCTCTCTACTTTCACTGTTCACTTGTGGCTGATAATGCAAGGTAAATTGTTGCGCTTTAATTGCTATACGCAGCTCGTTTTCTATATATAGGCGCTCGTTAGCAGCTTCGTCTAAATCTTGGCTATAGAAATGGTAAGTGTTCCGCCCTTTTGCTTTGGCCTGATACATTGCCAAATCTGCATGTTTAAGCAGCTGCTCTTCTTCTTTACTGTCAAACGGAGCCATGGTGATACCAATACTTGCACTGACGATCACTTCGTTATTCCCCAGTTTTATTGGTTCTGCCAGTGTCTTTTGAATGATATTGGCAACTTCCATGGCATTTTCTCGCTCATTGATGCCACTCAGTAACACCGCAAACTCATCCCCACCCAATCTGGCAATGGTATCTTCTGCACGGAGCCGCTTTTTCAATCTCGTCGCGACTTCAAGCAATAAGCGGTCACCCGCGTCATGTCCCAAGGTATCATTGATGCGTTTAAACTCATCTAAGTCAAAGTAAAATAGAGCAAAGGCGTAATGACCACGTTCGGCAAGCGCCATGGATTTACGTAACTGCATCCTGAAAAACGTTCGGTTGGCAAGGCCAGTTAAGGTATCAAAGTAAGCCAATTCTTCCATTTTACGCTGGCTTTCTTTTACAAACGAAATATCTTGGGCTGAGGCGACATAACTTGAAATTGCACCGCCTTCTTCACGGATCGGCGACACGCTCAAACTGACCCAAATAGGCGCCTCTCTGTTACCCGCCAACATGGTATCCCCGCGCCAATGATTGCGACTGCGTAAGTCAATATCGATATCATCAATGAGAATTGCCATGTCTTTTGAAATAATACTCAAAAGCGGAGAGCCAATAAAATGCTGTTCATCATAGCCCGTCATTTCCTGCATTTTTGGATTGACGTACTCAATTTGAAAATGCTCATTGGTCAATACAACGCCTGTACCAGAGAAAGCCACAGCTTTTGACAAACGGTTTGCCGCCTTTTCAGCGATTTCCTTTTCTGTAATACGTTGATTTAGGCCATTTACAAGCTGTTTTATCTCAACACTCATGTCATTAAATGAGGCGTTCAATTGACCTATTTCGTCATCGGTATGCGGCAAGGTTGGCGTATCCCACTGCCCTCGGCCAAATCCCTTCACTGCTTTAACAAGCGCATTGATGCGTTTGAGTACTAATTGATATAGAACCTGATGCAGTAATATCGCAACAAAAATGGCATACAGAATAAACAAACCAAAGAACTTAACTTTAAGCTCTTCAATGGCCGAGATAGCCGACGCCCGCTTCTTGTAGATCCCAATGTACCAATCTAAATTGGCAATATGGGTCACGTGCATAATATGCCAGTTGTCTTTATACCTAAATTCATCTTGGATATTTGGTAGCTTAGTAATAAGTGCAGTTTGTACTATTTTACTCAAGTCTTCAGGTAGTTTGTTGTGGTCCAATAGCTGCCCGGTCGTAGCGGTGGTTTTAAACAGACCGGGAGCTGCCAATAATCGGCCCTGTTTATCAAAAACGATGAAACCTTGCTGATGGTCAGATTTAGGTAGTTTTTCGAGTAAGGTGGTCAACTCTATATCACTACCCGTTAACCCAAGATATTTGTCATGTAGGTATAAAGGCACCAAAATACTGACCACCCACTTGTTCCAAACCCTATCAAAATACACGCCCGACCATACCGCTTCCCTCGTTGGGTTTTGTTCAGCATGTAAAACAGGCAAGTTATGAAGCTGATTATTTACCAGCCTAGGGTCTTTCGCTAATAGGGCATTAGGAGGCGCAACACGGACAAACCCGTCTTTTGTAGAGAGATAAAAATTAAAGAAATCCTGTAACAGTGGGGGCGCAAGAATATTCCAAAGCAATTCAGATTCAGAAAATAACTTTTGCACTGACTGTAATTTTAAATCGCCAGTATACATAGCTGCAGAAAGGCCATTTTTGGCTGTACTCGCTAAGTTTTCGCCACGCTTGTCGACACTCGCTTGTGCGCCAGATAAATCTTGAACACCGTAAAGTAAGTGTTTGGAAACCACTGAATTGGCTTGTTCGGCCAAGTTGGCTTTAAGATCGAGGTAATTTGAGAACTGATTGTTCACCTGCGCACTAAAACGCTTAAGCTCATCATACTCTTCATAGATCAACTGCTTTTCTTCAGATTTTAGCATCAATGCCGCAGCAAAAACGCCCGCGATCAAACACACGGCCGAAATCAACATCGACAGCTTTACACTTAAAGAGCTTGCACCATATCTTGATGGGGGACGACGATTGCCCACAAGTTAACCTATTCTTTTATTTTCAGTGGTGGTGTTGCCTGAATATACCAGAATATTTTTCGACTCGCCAATAAGTTACGTTTGATTAACGTACTTAACTCTCTGAGATTGGGCACTTATCTATCAAATAACTTAGGTTTTTGCCCATACGTCCAAAGTAGGACTTGTTTTCTCGTTTAGTTCTATGCTAATAATGTATTCAGTTTCAAAGTAAGGTTTGAATAAATGAATTTCATCACACGCAACAGCAACACATATTTCTTTTTTAGCTTCTTTAGGTGAAGAGGCTTGACTGTTCGCGAGTGAAAAAGAATAGCTAAGCCTCCCAACTTCGGGAGGCTTTTTTTTTGGCTAAATGGGAGTGAGGACCTATGACACAAAATACATTAGATGCCCTTAGGCATGACATCAATGAGATAGATTCAGAATTACTGATTTTACTGGCAAAGCGACGTCGCATTAGTCATGGCGTGCTGGAATATAAGATTACCAACAACAAACCTATCCGTGATGAAGCACGTGAGCAGGCATTGCTGGAGAAACTGATCCGATATGGTAAATCTCTGGGTCTTGATGCCTTTTATATAAACAGCGTTTTCCAAACTATCTTAGAAGACTCTGTATTAAACCAGCAAGCCATGCTGCAAAAGAACTTAAACCCCGATGCCGTAGGTGATACACACCGCGTTGCCTACTTGGGTGGACAAGGCTCTTATAGCCAGCTTGCTTGTCATAAATACTTCAGTCGTCGTCCCGGTAAGCTTGTGGAAATGGGTTGCCAAAGCTTTGAGCAAATCACCGAGCAGGTAGAGAAAGGCCAAGCTGACTTTGGTATCTTACCTATTGAAAATACCAGTTCAGGCAGTATCAACGAAGTATTCGATTTATTGCAACATGCGCAAGTATCTATTGTGGGCGAAGTAACGCATACCGTAGAGCATTGCCTCCTGGCTTTGCCAGACACAGAATTACAAGCGATCGACAAAATTTATGCGCACCCTCAACCTTTTGCCCAGTGCAGCCGTTTTATTCAAGGTCTTGGGGATATTCAGCATGAAACTTGCGACTCAACCTCTAGTGCATTAAAGCAAGCTGCAGAGCACCCAAATAGTGCCGCGATTGGCTCTGCACAAGCTGGTAAAAATATGGGTCTAGAAGTGGTGAAGTCTGGCCTTGCGAATCAGACCGAAAACCATAGCCGCTTTATTGTGGTAGCAAGAAAAGCACTTCAAGTGTCTACTCAAATCCCAACGAAAACCAGTTTAATTATGGCCACCAAACAGCAAGTAGGCTCACTTGCTGACGCGCTGATGGTATTTAAACAGCACAATATCAATATGGTTAAGCTAGAATCACGCCCAGTACCTGGTAACCCTTGGGAAGAAGTCTTTTACGTTGATTTACTTGCTAATATTGCGGACTCACAAGTCCAAATAGCACTTGAAGAATTAAAAGATCATACCCAGTTTGTACGCTTGTTGGGCTGCTACCAAAGCGAGTCTTTGCAAGCCGTAGATGTATTATAATCCCAATTTGACTCAATACTTGCTCAATTTGAGGGATTAAATCTGACGCTAGCTGCGTTAAAAATTTCTCATTTAGAGCAACTAAATAGCAAAATTTTTGCCTTGCCTACACGGAGGTAGGTACCTTGGCGATAGCAGGACGCGGTAGCGGGGCTATCGACAAGATTTTCTTGCCTCAAAATAGACCTCTTAATTAACCTGAGGTTTGGATAAGGAATGTTCCAACTCATTGTTTCTAAAGAACAGCTTAGTTTTTTCCTTTTCTAGCCAGAGAGTTTTAGGGAAAACAAGGCGAATTTACGCACCAATAGCTGGCTATTGGAAGTGAATTCAACGCAGTTAGCGCTAAAACTGGCTGCTAGAAAGGCATTAATTATCCGCAGCTCAGGTTAATTAAGTAAATTGGCATAATCAATCATATTAAGTCACTCTCATTGAGAAAAATAAAAAGCCAGAGCGCAAATCGCATTCTGGCTTTTTTGGTTGAGATTTATTTAACCTTAGGTTATTCAGGCTATTTGCCGCTAAGGCCTAGGAGCTCGATTTCTGAGATCTGTACTAAGCCATCGTTATTCGCATTTTTGCTAATATTTAGACGATAACTGCTATAGGCAAAAGCATTGGAGAAAGTAAACGCTCTTCGTTGTAAGCGCTCATCCCAGCTCTCACCCACCCAAACCGCGACTTCTATCCACGTATCACCGCCATCATTAGAACCCAGTAACTGGAAGTTTTCGGGATCGCGCTCTGGTGCATCATTGGCACTGGTGATTGCCAAACCACTCACAATCTGTGGCGCAGTAAAATCGGCTTGGATCCAAGATGGTGATTCCTCTGTTGGCGGGCCTTGCCACTCATTGTGATCTAGCCATTTTGTCTCGGTATCATTATCAAACGCTTTTTGTTCACTTTCTGCATCTCCAATACGATTACGCGCGGTGAAGCTTGTTCCAGCCAAGTCAGACAAATCTTCAAGTGCATACTGAGGTCCAGCGAGTTCAATTTCGGCTATTTGCACTAATCCATCATTGTTCGCATTTTTACTGATAGACAAGCGATAATGTGAGTAAGCCAAGCCATTAGCAAACGCGAAGGCACGACGTTCAAAACGCGATTCAAACGATTCCCCTACCCAAGTATTTAATACTTGCCACACTTCCCCATCGTGAGATGCTAAAAGTTGGAAGTTTTCAGGGTCACGCTCCGGTGCATCATTGGCGCTAGTAATGTACAAAGTATTTACCGCTTGCGCTTGCGGCAAGCTAACTTGAACCCAAGCCGGATTTTCAACAGTGGGTGGCCCCTGCCAGTCGTTGTGATCGAGCCATTTAGTCTCAACATTTTTATCAAATGCTTGCGCTGCGCCCTCTGAATCACTAATGCTAAAACGCGCCGAGTAACTCGCACCTTGTACTTGTGCATGATCTAATCCAGAGATTTCTGGCCCGATTAATTCAATCTCAGCAAGCTGCATCAGGCCATCATTATTTTTGTTCTTGGTTATCTCAAGACGATAGCTTTGGTATGGCAATTGATTCGCTACCGCAAAGCTTTGGCGCTCCCCTCGCGCTTCAAAAGATTCACCAACCCAATTACTCAACTGCTGCCATGTAACCCCGTTATCGTTAGAGCCAAACAAAGCAAAGTTCTCAGGATCTCGCTCTGGTGCATCATTGGCGCTCGTTATCGCAAGCTGATTAACCGCCACCGCCTCATTAAAGTCTACTTGGATCCATGAAGGCGCTTCGACGGTAGGCGGGCCTTGCCAATCATTATGATCTAGCCACTTAGTAGTTGGATCGTTATCAAATGCCTTATCCTGGTTTTCCCCCTCACCGATACTATTGCTTGCCGTGACCGCAAACGTCTCAGTATCCGTATGGTCAACGCTCGGATAAACCGGCCCAACAAATTGAATTTCTCCAATTTGCAGTAAGCCATCGTTATTTTTGTTCTTTGTCACTGCAATTCGGTAGCTTGTATACTTTTGCGCATTGCCAAATACAAAGCCTTGACGTTCAAAGCGCGCTTCAAACGACGCCCCGACCACATTACCCAAATTAACCCAACTCGCGCCCTCATCGTTAGAAGCTAATAAAGAGAAGTTTTCAGGGTCTCGCTCTGGGGCATCATTAGCACTGGTAATGTAAACACCGCTAATTGCTTGTTGAGTGGGAAAATCCACCTGGATCCAAGACGGCGCTTCCTCAGTAGGTGGCCCCTGCCAGTCATTGTGGTCAAGCCATTTAGTTTGTGTATCGCCATCAAATGCTTTGTCTGCACTCTCAGCATCACCAATAGCATTTCTTGCTGTGATAGTGGCACCTGATGTCACGACTTGCTGCATCGGTCCCGTGGATACCGGTTCATCAAATAATGGTAACGCTAAGTCCATAATACTATCGGCACTAAGATCTAGCTGCGCAGTTAATGGGTGAGCTTGAAGCGCGTTGTAAATTGGCAATCGAAGCGCTTCAAGTGCAACTTCATCACCGCCAAGTGCGGCGCTAAGATTGCTAGCTGAGTCGCTTAAGACGCCTTGCAAAGAACCTTGCTCGTCAAACTGTGCAAACGCGGCATTGAATAGAGAAAGCTTTTGCACACTTTCGGAAACATATGTCATCTCGCAACTTTGCTCACCAGAGTCAGAGGTTGCGCAAGTTTCTCCTAATTCAAAATTCGTTAATTGATCAGCGCTAACCACAGGTAACTCAAAAACATTGATGTTCCCGGTTTGCCAGCCAAGGGCCCGAAGCAATAACGCAGACATCTCCACTTTTGCCAATGCCATTAATTCGGGAGTAGAGACATTACGCCCCTCAGCAATTTGCTGCTCTACCAGCATGGTTGCTAGTGTCGTCAAGGCGTTGATTTGTATGGTAGCATCAGCACTGCCATCGGCATTTGAACCAAACGGCACGGCGACATGACTCAAGGTAGCCAAAGTCACACCAGCAATGTAATCGCCACTTACCTGCTCCCCAATTCCTACTGAGCCACAGCGACTGGCGTCGCAGCGCATCTGCGAGCCTTCACTCGTTGTGGCGGTCACTTTAATGGTGGAATTAATGCCAAACCCGGCTTTACCCGTCAGTTCAATAAACAACTCCCCCGATTGACTGGTTGCCGAGTTCTCATCCATCATCATGCTAGAGCCATTGAGCGCCGTCACCGAAATGCGGGCTTGGCTCAACGCGCCTTTTATCACTGAACCTGATACTTCTGCCGTCGTCACAGCAGGGGTTACTGGCACTTCTTCAACTTTTGGGTCATCGCTCCCGCCGCCACATGCAGCCAATAAACTGCTAACGGCAATGAGCGGGATCGCATTTCTTATTTTATTTAACGTTTTCATATTTATCCCTTCTTACATATCAACCAACTCGTGTGACTAGGCTGATATAAACGCACCACAAGCAGGTGATAAGCCGTGATATTGTTTCTCGTTGTGCTGACACGACTTCACCCTGTTTGCATTACTTTATGGTTATCGCCAAAGTTAAAATCGATAGGTGATCCCGGCATAGTAGCGCTGCCCGGTGTAGCTGCTGCTGCGCAATCTCGCTTTAGAATCTTCACCATAAAAGGTTCTCGGTTCTTCTTTGGTTAGGTTGATCACAGACGCGGTTAGGATCAGGTTTTCCATCAAGTTATATGAAGCGTTCACATCAACTTGTTGGTATGGTTCCTGATATACAGTGAGCCCGTCAGCAAGCCCCAAAGCGGTTTCTCCTCGGCGGTTATATGATGCTCTGACACTAAAGGTGTCATTCTCGTAATAGGCGGAGAAGTTAAATTGATTATCGGCACTGCCAACAAGCGCAGACTCACCGACCTTTTCACCGTCTACGCTAATGTCTGCCTGATTGGTATCGTTTAGGGTGTAGTTAACGTTGAGACCAAAGCCATTGTCGAATGCATGTTGTGCAAACAGCTCTACTCCCCGAGAGGTTGCGTTTGTACCATTGGCGGTGGTGGTAAACGGCGTGACGGTAATATCACCCGGCGGTACAATTTCAACACCGGTAAAAGGGTTATCAAAGCCCTCAAACGGCCTTACAGAGGTAATAATCAAGGGCACGATAAAGTTATCTACGTCTTTGTTGAATACCGCAATGCCAACCGCAGATCCTTCGCCATAATAATACTCCGCAGATAAATCCATCTGTACCGATTCAAATGGTTTTAGCGCTTTGTTACCACCTGAGCCGCGCCATCCTGGCTCCACAGGGTTGCCTCTAAACTCGAGCCTGTCGTCTGCCCATTCTTGAGAGATAAAGGTCAGCTGCTCTGGTGCCCCCATGTCGTTGAACGGAGCTCGAGACATCGTTTTGGCGATAGCACCACGTATGACAAGATTGTCGCTGGCATCCCAGACAATATTGAAGCTAGGCAAAAATTGCGAGTCGGTTACGGTACGCACGGTGGTGGTTTCAACGTCAATAAGGCGCTCATCACCTAAAATATCCTCTTCGGTGACATCATCAATGTCATCTAAAAAGTAGTTAATTTTATCCGACGACATAATCTGCGTTTCGGTCTCGACATAGCGTACCCCGATGTTTCCTCTAAAATCTCCAAAAGAAAAATCGGCCTGTAGATAGGCGGCCATGATCTCTTCTTCTATGTCGAACACAAAATCAGGCTCACGGCGCGTGTGCTTAACATATTCACTGGTCACGATTTCGCGGTATCGATCCCAATTGATCGTGGGCATCGCATTCACTTCAAAACCGCCTGGGATATTTTGTTCAGACGTTGCATTCAAAATATCCTCCAGTTTTGGCATACCCCCAATCCACTGATAAGACACTTCATCAATGGCACCTTGACTAAATGGATCTAGCTCGCCACTGGCAATTCTGTCAGCCCCATCTTGAGTAATGAAGAAGGTGTTGTTGGTTTCGCGGTGTAGTGTTGCTTTACGATATTTAGCACCGACGCGCAGCGTATCAACGATGCCGTACCCGACGCGATAATCAAGGTCTAACTGAGCATAGTCCTCTTCTAAGTCACTGACGACAAAGCTTGAACCTGTCGAACCCGGATCGGGATCGCCGGCAATACCAGCCTGAAGGTTAGACAACAAAGCGGGATCGGCGTACAGCGACACTCTGTCACCTAATCGCCACCCTGCAAATGAAGCGGCGTTTTCAACCTGCCCGGAATCGCTGCGACTCTCAGGTTGGCCGCTTTTATACGCCGCACTCCAAGATTCTGAAGGGCCACCGCTGGCTTCAGTGTGACCAAATTTACCGCGTAAGTCATATAAGTCACCGGCATACTCAAAGGCGAAGTCGTAGGTATCCGAGGTATCTTTTTCTACCGTATAACTACCAATGATCCAAGGAAATTCAAGATTCCCTTCAGTGCCACCAGCGCCACTGGTAAAGTCCATGCCAGTCACAATCGTACCGGTTTCGTCTAGAGTAATACCGGTAAGATAATCTGGGTTGTACTTCCATTCTGGGATCCACATTTGTGACGTGGTGCGATTTTGCCCAAGCTCAAAATGAAAATGATTGAATGTTAAAGATAAATCGTCTATTGGACGCCATTGAATGGTGGCTTGTAGCCCCTGACGTTCACGTTTTTCTTTGGTTACCCCAATACCTGCAACTTGCGGTGCCCAAACACCATCATAAACGTTACCATAAGCATCTTCTAACGCTGCAAATCGACGTGTACTATCGGCAATCACATTGCCCGCCGTGTCCGTTGCTGGCAAGTCTGAACTCGTTGCCCAACGCCAACCGCCACCGCCCGACATATCACCGCCTAAAGAGCGGTTGGTACGGTCTTGTTTGGTATAACCAACTAGCAAGCCAAAGGTTTCTTCTTCGTTCTTCCAAGAATAAACGCCGCTAAAATTAGGCTCGTACTCTTCAGTCACATCAGCGTAGGTATATTCAACATTCAACGCCCCAGAATTTGCCTCCATATCCAGCGGTTTCCGGCTGTGTAGAATAACCGTGCCGCCAACCCCACCTTCATCTAAACGCGCCTCAGAAGACTTAAACACCTCAACCGATTGCACCATGGTAGAAGGCAACAAAGAGTAACTAAAAGAGCGCGACGGCGAGCCCGGAGAAGACGCGATAAAGTTGCCGTTTAACTGCGTAAAAGTAAGATCAGAGGAAAGACCACGAATACTGACGTTTTCCCCTTCCCCGCCACTACGAGAAATCACCACACCGGGTACGCGTTGCAGTGAATCCGCCACATTTTTATCGGGAAACTTGCCAATGTCTTCTGCTGTAATGGCATCCACAATCGCGTTTGATAAACGCTTAATCGCCAAGTTTTCGGCCATAGATGCGCGGATCCCACGCACCTCAATCGTTTCGATTTCCTGCGCTTCCTCTTTTTCGGTTTCTTCAGCCATTGCCCAGTTAGTAGCTGATAACATAGCGAGGACCAGTGCAGACTTGCTAAATTGCCGTGACCTTCCTGTCACATGGCGTCTGTTATTATTATTGGCCATTCCTATCTCCAAGTTTTTTATAATTTGTAAAGCCACGACGTCCCTTGCTGCTCCATGACGCATGACTTTGTGACGACCCTTTTTTGTTTCCCTATAGGGGTTAATGGTTTGTGAAACACTCGTTCAGAATAGGAGCGCTCTACAAAAAGTGATAATAGAATTTCGGTTTGCACTAAGACAAAATCGGCGTTTAGGTCAAAAAAAGATCCAATTTCAATTTCCTTGGTTTATAGTCTGATTAACATAAAAACTCATTATTAGTTTCTATATCAGGCAATTTAAAAACGTTCCAAACACGTGTAACCAAATGTTTTTATTGAACTAATTAAATATTCAAAACCAAGCATTTTAAACTTTAAAATTATTCAACTTCAAGAGTGAAATATGAATTCGGCAAACTATTCAGGTAAAAACTTGGAAATATGCCTCAGCAGCGATAATCCTCATTTGTTGCAGCGAAATGCACAAATTGCTTTTGCATCAGGTGCAACAAGGATAGAGCTCTGTGGTGTTCTGAGTTGCGGTGGCTTGACCCCAAACCCGACGGCGATAGCGGCAGTTGCCCAGTATTTACCAAGCTTTGGCGAATGTATTGTGATGTTACGCCAAGCACCGCATTTTTTTATTGATGACACCATGCTCTATCAGTTACAAAAAGAGATAGATGGCATTGCTTGCGCGGGTGCAACCGGTATTGCGCTTGGTTTTATCGACGACAATCAGGAGATAGCGGCTGACCACTGTAGCGCACTCATTGCCACGGCAAAATCCTTAGGCCTTTCTGTCACCTTTCATCGCGCCTTTGATGCCGCTGCAAACTGGCAGCAGGCAGCCGAGACGCTGCTAGAGTTAGGCGTTGAGCGGGTCTTAAGCGCCGGCAATACATGGCAAAGTGGTAAAGGCGCAGCGTTTGGTACCAGTCAGCTCATTGCCTTACTGAAAAAACTCAATGCTGAAATCGAAGTGGTGATCGGTGGAGGGGTCAACACGAAAAACGCCGCGGATCTTTGGCTTTTAAGTGAATTTGGTCCACTCTCTCTACATACTCACTCTGGCGTGCATCATGGCGATGAAGTTTGCCCAAGGCTAGTTAATGCAATACTCACCGGATCAGAAAAGGCAATACAATGACAGCATCGAAGCTATTTTTAGGGATTGATGGTGGCGGTACGAAATGTAAAGTCCGCCTCGAGGATCAACATGGACAGCTCCTTGCCGAGGCCACCAGCGGCCCTGCAAACATAGCAACATCAATACATCAGGCCCAAGAGTCAATGTTGAGCGCAACAATGACAGCGCTGACAAACGCAAAAATCCCCCACCACGATATTGCCAACATCAGTGCTTTTGCAGGACTTGCCGGCGCGAATGTCACGACGGCTTGTGAGGCGATGCAGCAATGGCGTTCCCCTTTTGCACGTTTTCAATTTTCAACCGATGCACACATAGCTTGCCTTGGTGCGCATCAACACCAAGATGGCGGTGTAATCATTCTTGGCACCGGATTTTGCGCGGGTCTGGTGACGCATGGACAATTTAGGGAGTTCGGCGGCCACGGATTATTACTCAGTGATGGTGCAAGTGGCAGTTGGATCGGTTTGAGTTTAGTGAAGCATGCCATCGAGGTGCTTGATACACTGTCCCCTAGCAGTCTGATGATTGAGTCGTTTTTGGCTGCCATGAATTGCCACAGTACCGAACAGCTAGTCAAACTCACGCTAAACGCCACTCCCCAGTATTTTGCCCAGTTTGCTCAACATGTTTTTGCTACGCCAAACGATCCCTATGCTGAGCAAATCTTAAGTAGCGCGGCACGGTTTATTGAGCGTTATGTCCGTCATTTGCAGAGCTTAGGGGCACATAAAGTCGCGTTAGTTGGAGGCATTGCCACGCCCATTCGTCCATGGTTAGCTTCTGAGTACGCAGATACGCTGGTGACACCGGCATTACCACCAGAAGTCGCAGCGTTAACGCTCGCTCGACGTTAATTCCTTACGTAATTGCGACGGGATTTCACCAAATAAACGACGAAACTGCTTGCTAAAATAACTTGGCTCTGAAAAGCCACACTGATAAGCGACTTGTGATACTGGTAAACGTGTTTCGACCAATAATTTACGGGCATTTTCCAATCTCACTTCGTTGATAAATTGATTGGGAGTTTTGGCTAAATGCTTTTTAAATCTACGCTCCAGTGCGCTTACCGACAGGTGAGCAAGTTCCGCCAATTCTTCGATACAAATATGACGATGGTAATGTGCCCGAATAAATTCAACGGGCGCTTCAATGGCTCTTACGTGAGACAACGCCTTTGACGTTTTCGCTAGATGTCGTGTAACACCATAAGTGCCCATAATCGCATTCTCGCCATCAAGTAACACTTTTTTTGACGTGGAAAACCATGCCAATTCCCCATTTGCGGTTTGATTGAGTTCTAATCTATCCGTCACGATAAAGCCTTCCATCACTCGTTTATCATCGTTAACGTATTGGAATGCCAAGTGTTGCGGTGAAAAGTCAAAATCGGTTTTCAGTAAGATTTGATCTAGGGTTTTATAGCCCTGATGTTCAACAAAGTGTTGGTTCGCATACACTATTCTACTTTTTGTATCTTTGACCCAAAAGAGGATGTCTGGGATCAGATCAAATGCTGCAATCAATTGATTTACGCCAGCTTTATTCAATATTGTTTGCTCTTCCATTGCCCTACTTACCGCCTTTTTATAATTATAATAATTTATTTTAAACGCCGATTTTGTTGCATTGTCAACCGAATTTTTATTATCACTTTGGCGCCTCTGTTACCTATTATCAATAACATCAGATTAACTTACCTCGATAACTCGACGGAGCTAAACGATGGACAATAACAAAATCCGCATGGCCATGATCGGTGGTGGAGAAGGCGCTTTCATAGGTGCAGTGCACCGCATAGCCGCGCGTTTAGATGGTCAAATTGAACTTGTTGCAGGCGCATTTAGCGCCGATCCAAACAAAAGCCTAGCAATGGGCCAGCAACTCGGGCTTAACCCAGCACGTTGCTATGGCAGCTACCAAGCACTCTTACAACAAGAGGCGGAACTACCAGAGTCGGAGCGCATCCACTTTGTTGCCATCGTGACCCCAAACCATTTGCATTTTCCGATTGCCACAGCCGCGATCGAACACGGCTTTCACGTCTTGAGTGACAAGCCAGCAACGCTCAATTTATCTGAGGCCCTGCGTCTACAAACACAGCTTCAGAAGAGCAATTGCTTGTACGGATTAACACACACCTATACCGGCTACCCAATGGTGAAAGAAGCACGCCACCGCATCGCAAATGGCGAACTTGGCAAAATACGCAAAGTCGTCGTTGAATATAGTCAAGGGTGGCTTGCAAGTGCTGATGACGAAAACAGCAAGCAAGCCAGCTGGCGACTAGATGCAAGTAAGTCTGGCGTGAGTTGTTGTATGGGCGATATCGGTGTACACGCAGCGAACCTCGCCGAATATGTGAGTGGCTTGGAGATAGAGGCGCTTTGTGCGGATTTAAACACGGTTGTGTCCGGCCGACAGCTCGACGATGACGGCACAGTGTTACTGCGCTTTGGCAACGGTGCAAAGGGCGTGTTGATGGCAAGCCAAATAGCACTTGGCGAAGAAAATAATCTCACCTTAAAAATCTATGGTGACAAAGCCAGTATCGAATGGTCGCAAATGGAGCCTAATAGTTTGTGGTTACGTGCGGCAAACGCCCCAGCTCAGTTGATCCGCACAGGAGTGGGTTCACTTAGCCAAGCAGCCATTAGCGCAACTCGTGTGCCAGCCGGTCACCCTGAGGGATATCTGGAAGCATTTGCAAATATCTACCTTAACTTCGCCAGCCTTATTCGTGCACACCAGCTGCAACCCGATGTGCAGCACGAAGAATTTGACGTGCCAAGTATTAACGCTGCAGTCCGTGGCATGGCATTTATTGAAAACGCGGTCGCAGCTAGTGCAAAAGACACTAAGTGGCACCCCTTTACCATTGGATAAAATAAGAATGAAGCAAATTAAAGGACCCGCTATTTTTCTCGCGCAGTTTGTCTCGGACGAGGTGCCATTTAACAATTTTAATAGTATTTGCCAGTGGGCAAGTAACCTAGGTTATAAAGGTATTCAGCTACCAAGTTGGGAACAGCGACTGTTCGATCTGCAAAAAGCCGCTGAAAGCCAAGATTATTGCGACGAGATCACTGGTATTGCTGCAGAGCATGGCCTTACTATTTCAGAGCTATCAACCCATTTGCAGGGTCAATTAGTGGCGGTGCACCCAGCTTATGACCAAATGTTTGACGGCTTTGCACCAGCAAAAGTGCATGGCTCGCCTCAGGCTCGTATGGAGTGGGCAACCGAGCAGCTAATGTTAGCGGCCAGTGCCAGTGCTAAGCTTGGGCTAACTAGTCACGCAAGCTTTTCTGGCGCCTTGCTCTGGCATACCTTTTACCCCTGGCCACAACGTCCAAATGGCTTGGTGGAACAAGGGTTTGAGGAGCTCGCAAAACGCTGGTTGCCTATTTTGAACCGCTTTGACGAGGTTGGTGTGGATGTCTGCTACGAGCTTCATCCAGGTGAAGATCTACACGATGGCGTGACTTTTGAGCGCTTTTTAGCGGCGACGAATAATCACCCGCGAGCCAATATTCTTTACGATCCAAGTCACTTTGTTTTACAGCAATTGGACTACTTAGCGTTTATCGACATCTATCATGAACGTATCAAAGCGTTCCATGTAAAAGATGCCGAATTTATCCCCAATGGCCGCTGCGGTGTTTACGGCGGATACCAAGGATGGCAACAACGGCCAGGACGGTTTCGTTCATTAGGTGACGGACAGGTCGACTTTAAGAAAATATTTAGTAAGTTAACACAGTACGGTTTTGATGGTTGGGCTGTATTGGAATGGGAGTGCTGTATTAAGCACCCTGAAGATGGGGCCAAAGAAGGTGCCGAATTTATCAAACAGCACTTGATAAGACCAACCGAAAAAGCCTTCGATGATTTTGCAGGAAGTAGCACCGATACCGAACGCAATAATCAAATCCTCGGCATAAAATAAACAGGACTACGACCATGAATAATAATAATCATAATCGGACCGTGTTTCAGCTCTGTTGCCTTGCACTGGTCGTCACATCAATGACGTTCGCTATTCGCGCAGGCATTTTGGGGCAATTAGGTGCACAGTTTGGACTCTCAGATACAGAACTTGGTTGGGTTAACGCCATGGCATTTCTGGGCTTTCCCGTCGCAACCATGTTAGGTGGCGCAATCTACAACGCCATTGGCGCTAAAAAGTTAGTTGCCCTCGCCTTTATTTGCCACTTTGCAGGATTGGTTTTAACCATTACCGCTGACGGTTTTTGGTTACTGCTGATCTCGACGTTTTTAATCGGCTTTGCGAATGGTTCAGTGGAAGCTGGCTGTAATCCACTGATTGCCGAAATGTATCCGAAAAACACCACGACCATGCTCAACCGATTCCATGTCTGGTTTCCAGGCGGCATTGTGATTGGTGCTCTGGCATCGAATGCCATGACTGCATCGGGCTTTAATTGGCAATGGCAAGTTGCTTTGATATTAATTCCAACGCTGATTTACGGAGCAATGATGGTCAAGTCACGGTTTCCTGAATTTGACCGCACAGATCATTCTACCACCAGCAATCTCAAGCACCTGTTTTCTCCGCTCTACCTATTTTTAATTTGCTGTATGACATTAACAGCAACCACTGAACTTGGTACACAACAGTGGATTGAACGCATACTGGGAGCGTCAGGCGCCTCTCCTATGATGATCCTCGCAATGATCACAGGCTTGATGGCATTAGGTCGCTTCTTTGCCGGCCCAATAGTCCACCGTTTTAATCCAACAGGCGTGTTACTCGGCTCTGCGGTATTGGCAACCGCGGGGATTTTCATGATGAGCCAAGCACAAGGGTCAGCAATCTACTTGGCCGCAATATTATTTGCCTTGGGTGTCACTTATTTTTGGCCAACCATGCTGGGCTGTGTTGCAGAATATACCCCAAAAACAGGCGCACTTGGTATGTCTTTAATGGGCGGTGCGGGGATGTTCGCTGTCAGCATGTGGAATCCAGTAATTGGTAGTTGGATTGATTCGGCGCGACTCGAAGCCCAAGCAGCAAACTTAACCGCGCAGCAATCAGAACTAGTTGCAGGTCAAGCGGTGCTTGAAAATATTCTGTTATTCCCGGCCATTCTCATTGCCGCTTTTATCGGCCTTTACCTTTATATCAATAAAAATAAACGCGTTGAGAAATACGCGTAATACCCTTTGTATTAAGTAGCAACAAGTAAAAAGTGAACAGACGAGGTTCCAATATGCTCAACTCTATAAAAATACTAACGCTGGCATTGGCTGTTAGTTGTGCGGCTTGCGCTAGTACAACTGACAACCAATTGAGCCCGCAAGAACAACAAGCCGGATGGCAACTGCTTTTCGATGGCAAAGATATGTCGCAATGGCGCAACTTTAAAAGTGACGGCCTAAGTAGCCAGTGGCAAGTTAAGGACGGCGCGATGACACTTACCCAAGGTGGTGGCGGCGATATTCTGACCAAAAAACAGTATCAGAATTTTGAGCTCCAGCTCGATTGGAAGATTTCTAAAAAAGGCAACAGTGGGATCTTTGTATTGGCGGATGAAAAAGGTGGAGCTATATACTCCCACGCCCCAGAAATCCAAATTCTAGATAACAAAGAACACCCAGACAATAAAATAGACTCTCACCTTGCAGGTTCTATTTATGACCTGTTTGCAGCGCCAAGTACGGCACATAAACCTGCCGAAGCTTGGAACCAAGTTCGCATTAAGCTACAAGATAGTCACCTACAAGTTTGGCAAAATGGTGTAAGCACGACGAGTATCGTGATTGGCAGCACCACTTGGAATGCTTTGGTTAAGAATAGTAAATTTGCAACATGGCAAGGGTTTGCTGAAGGTAAAAAAGGCCACATCGGCTTGCAAGATCACGGCGACAAAGTCTGGTTTAAAAACATTAAGATCAAGGAGCTGTAACCATGGCAACATTTGATCATAAAGTATTGGTCGTTGGCTCAGGTGCCGGTGGCGCGATGGCCGCTTATACACTCACTAAGCTAGGCCACAAAGTTTTATTGCTAGAAGCTGGCAGAAATTACGACCCAAAAACAGAAAGCCCGATGTTCCGTCGCAATAGCGAAGCCCCACTCATGGGCGCTGGTAATAAGGATAAGAACTTTGGTTTTTACGACGCGACGATTGATGGCGGTTGGCAAGTGCCAGATGAACCATACACACGCGCAGAAAACACCGATTTTTATTGGTGGCGTGCACGTATGCTCGGTGGCCGAACCAATCACTGGGGTCGCTACTCGCTACGTTTTAGTGAGCACGACTTTAAGGGCAAAAGCCGCGATGGACATGGCGCTGATTGGCCGTTTGAATATCAAGACATTGCGCCTTGGTATGACAAAACAGAAGAAATAGTCGGGATCTGCGGTACCAATACCGGCTTGGATGACATGCCCCCTTCTGCGCCTGGCGTGTTACAGCCACCACCAACACCAAGAGTACCCGAATTATTGGTTGCAGCTGCCGCGAAAAAAATGGGGATCCCAGCGGTTCCCATGCACAGAGCGGTGCTGACTCGTAACAAAGACGACCGCTTAGCGTGTTTTTACGCCACGCCTTGTGGCCACGGTTGCTCGATTGGTGCGGCATTCCAAACCACAACCTCGCTTATTCCGATGGCCAAAGCGACAGGAAACCTTGAAGTGATCACCGATGCCATGGTGAAGTCAGTGGCGGTGAATGAAGATGGCAAAGTAACTGGTGTGACTTATGTCGATAAAAAGTCTGCACAAGAACATGCAGTCAATGCTGATGTGGTAATTTTGGCGGCCAGCGCCTGTGAATCTGCCCGTATTTTGCTTAATTCTAAACATGCAAAACATCCCAAGGGACTTGCAAACTCAAGTGGTCAGGTAGGTCGCAATCTAATGGACTCTACAGGTGCTTGGCTTGGTGCACAAATCCCTGCGTTAAAAGGCCGCCCGCGTTATAACGAAGACGGCCATACCGGTAACCACCTTTTTATTCCTTGGTGGGGACACAAAGCCCATGAGAAAGGTGAGCTTAATTTCCCGCGCGGCTATCACTTTGAAATTAGCAGCGGCTTTAATCAACCGGGCTCTGGCGTGTCTGGCAATAAACAAGGTTATGGCCCCAAATTAAAGCAGCAAGTGCGTGACGCTTATGGCTCCTATGTTGGATTTGCACTGCGTGGAGAAATGCTACCGAACAAAAATTCTTACATGGAAATTGACGAAAACGTCAAAGATAAATGGGGGATCCCGGTTGCTAAGTTCCATTTCAAATGGTCTGACAGAGAGCTCAAGCAAATCGAGCATGGTCTCAAAACCGCTAAGCAGATCCTTGAGAACATGGGTGCCAAAGTCGGCGAGCTACCGCCTGCGGAAAAAGCCATTTCAAAAGGCGGTGAGATCATTCATGAGGTCGGCACAACGAGAATGGGCAGCTCACCAAAAGAATCGGTAACGAATCAGTGGGGGCAAACATGGGACTGTGACAATCTATTTGTGATGGATGCCGGCGTCTTTGCGTCTAACCCCCATAAAAATTGCACCTTAACCATTATGACCTTAGCGATGCGAAACTCCACCTGGTTGGCAGCACAAATTGATAAAGGAGCGCTGTGATGAATACACCTGTCCGCGTTGATTCTTATAAATATATTTCAGGCATGACACGTCGCGAGTCATTAAAGTGGTTAGGCTTGCTTGCTGCTGGATCTGCGGTGACACTCACCGCTGGTTGCAGTAAGGCCATTGAAGGTGAAACGGCTGCAGCTGGGCACTGGCCAGATATTGAAATAAAGCCAGTTAGCGCTCAAGGGTATGGCACCGATCCAAACATGATCATGCCGCCAGAATCACCTTGGCCGCTCACCCTCACCGAAGCGCAGCTCACGTTAGTTGCAGTACTAGCTGATTTTATTGTGCCAAAGGAAGGAAATCATCCATCGGCTTCTGAAGTACAAGTACCGAGTGTGATCGATGAATGGGTAAGCGCACCGTATCACGGACAACAAAAAGACAGAGTGACAATACTCCATGCGCTTGCTTGGATTGACGATGAGTCGACTTTGCGCTTTAAAAAGCCATTTATACAACTTAGCGCAACGCAGCAAAGTAAGATTATGGATGATATTGCTTATTTTAATGCACAAACACCAGAGCAATTTCAGCGTATAGGTAAAGCATTCTTGCGCTTTAAAGATCTCGTTCTCGGCGCTTACTTCTGCACACCTGAGGGCTGTCAAGACATAGGTTATCTGGGCAATATGCCAATTGCAGGTGATTATCCAGGGCCTACTGCCGAAGCCAAGGCGCATCTAGATGGCGTACTCGCAGAGCTTGGGCTAAGCCAGTATGCGTACCGCGACTAACCCTTGAGTCATTTTGTTATGACTAACCGAAGCAGAGTCTAGCTCTGCTTTTTCTTTAGGAGTAGATCATGTTTGTTGAAAACACCAACCGATTAAAGCAAGTAATGCTGTTCATTGCTTTAATTTTTATCTCGCCACTGTATGCACAGCCTTCCCTTCAACCTTTGCCCGTTAGCGTTCAACTGTGGTCGGTAAAAGATGAATTGGCAAGAGACTTTGATGGCACCTTGCAAGCACTCGCCAACATGGGATTTGATGGCGTTGAATTTGCTGGAAACTTTGGCAGCTATGCCGATAACCCAAGCAAATTAAAACAAAGGTTAGCCGAACTCGGCTTAGTTGCGAGCAGCGCCCACATCGGTTTTGACGCATTAGCTGAAGAAAAACGAGCAAGCACCCTACTCTTTTACAAAACCTTAGGCGTATCCACGCTCTTTATTCCTTGGGATGAAAGAGCATGGGATAAAAACCAAGTGCAAGCATTTGTAAAACAGCTTAACCAAGTGCACCAAATTGCCAAACGTTATGATATGAGGATCGGATTTCATAATCATGAGAAGGAATTTAACCCATACGCTAATAGCACGTTTTGGGATTATATCGCCACCAATACCCCTAGCGATTTCCCACTGCAGCTCGATGTCGGCTGGGTGATTTACGCAGGTAAATCACCCAGCGATTATGTTAAGCGATATGCAGGAAGAACCGTATCGACACATATTAAAATACGTACTCATCAAGGAGATGACAAAAGCCCAATCATTGGCGAAAACCACTACCCCTGGAAAGCGCTCATCCAAACCATGCAGCAACACGGCGGTACACAGTGGCTGGTAATCGAACAAGAAGAATACCCAAGTGGCCTTACACCACTAGAAAGCGTCGCCCGCTCAAAAGCGAATTTAGATAAGATACTGAGTGAGTAACAAGCGGGAATATGTTTATCTGAAATAGTTAATTATCGCTGTCAGGTTTGATCGTGGGGTTCGATCGAACTTGACTGTTGAATGATGCGAGAGTGGGAAATGGTAAACGCCCTATTATGTGACGGGTTAAGCTTGACTACACTAGCGAAGAATGAGCGCTAGCCAAGCTTTAGACGTCCACTTCATAAACAGCTTGTTATTTACCGAATACAAAATATAAGCAAAGCAAAATAGAAACTGACAGCAATAGCGATATAGGCCTTTGAAATACTGTACCTGATAGTTTTTGAATACCATGTACCTTTGTTCGACTAAAAAAATTGAAAACATGTTCGGCACAAAACAATACAAATACGCCACCAAAACCTAATGCATAAAGTGGCTTTTCATATAATAAAAACCAACTAAAGCAAAACAAAAGTAGAACCCCAACAAACGGAATTAATACTCTCTCTAGTAGTTTGCTGATAATGAACTTCCTTAGGAAAATAACAGCCCATTAGCTTGAACGCTCGAGTATCTCACTTATTTTTAAGTAAAAAACGACAATTATCAAACTAGCTTTATTTAATAATTTTAGTAACTTATCAGTCAAAGGTTACAATTTCAACACACAAATCACTTGCTATATGCGAGGGGTGATCTATCCGGGTCTTCTGTTGGCTCGTTAAGTACACATAGTGTTTAGTTATCGCATTAAAACATGCTCAACTTCATATGTCGCAAGGTTATTTGTCGCCATAAATGGCGACCTACGTAAGATTACTGCGTAAAGTGTCAAAGCTAGGAAGGTTGGTTAGTCTTGATAATAAATGCTCAGACTCGGCTTGCAGCGCTGAGAACTTGCTTCGCTAGAGCAACAATGATTGCTATAACAAAGCAAACAAATATTAGTAACTTGCGTATAGGCAGATACATTAGCCATAGATGCAAACCAAGTAACGTTATCATCAATTTTGCAATGGCAGGTAAATATCGGTGATCAAGTCGCACTCATCCACTTGATGCACAAAATTATGATATTCAAAAAAGCAGCAATGCGCATTTGGCAATTCACCACTGTCTGCTAGCCAGTTTTGATACAACCAGCGTATAGTTTGCTCCATATTGTCGTGACTCCCTAAATGCCTTACCTTGGCGCAACGCATTTGTGGAATAACACCTCTTTCGACGCCAAACGTGTTATCTGGTACTTCAGTGTTTACTGAGCCACACAATTTAAAACGAAATGCGTCTTCAGCCATAGTTTCTGGGTCGCCATTTGGCATGCCAAATGTTCGACTTGTATTAATTGGTGAAAGTCCGCTATTTTGTCGCCAAGCAATAAACTTGCCTGCACTTTCAAATATCAGTTTTGCTGCCCCTTTGTGCTCTAAAAAAGCAATTTGAGTCTGTTCAAAGTTAATAATATCGACCTGCATTGTCTGCACTCCTAAATTTTGTGGTGAAAAATTAAAAACGTCATACCAACTAGGCCAATTTGCAGCTTGTCTAAACTGTGAAGGGCTTTGTTCAAAAGTACGTTTAAAAGCTCGAGAGAAGGCCTCAGCACTATCAAACTTTGCTTCGAGTGCAATATCAATAATTTTAATATCGCGCTCAAATGCTAGGCGAAAAGACGCCCGCTTTAATCGCGCCAGCAAAATGTACTTACCCACATTCACGCCCATAAAAGCCACAAATACACGATGAAAATGAAATTTAGATAAAGCAGCAACATCACTAAGCAAACTCACCGTTAATTCATCATCTAAATGTTGATTGATATAATCGCAAACGAGCGAAATACGCTGCTGTAAAAGGTTGCTTTGCATAAAGCGCCTATGTGTTAGTAGAACTGCAGACAAGCTTAATCATATCAAAAGCAAGATACTTGATTGAAATTGCTCGATGTAAGAGAGAATGAGGAAATATCCATCCACAAAGATGGAAATAGCGAGGGGTGTCACTATTTTACCATTTAATCGCGCTATCGGGCCAGCTCGTGGTCGAACGCGCTAAACGCCCGACTACAGGCACAGAGGCCCCCCTCGCACTACTTATAAGCGCAGCGCGAGGGGTTAATATTCAGAGGGTTATCCTTGCGTCTTTCCAGCTGCGATTCAAACTTGCTGGCCAACTGGTGTCGCCAGTACGGTGCCATCATCTCTTTGTTCGGCGCTTTGGGGCCAAGCGTAACGTACTCAATTGGAGCCAGATGATCGTCTCTGTGCAGCTCCAGATATAAGCGCGGTGCTTTGCCATTTGCAAAGTCGGGATCTTCACTCTTTATTTCTTTTGCGCCATAGTCCAGATGCGTGACTATCACCCTGTGTTCCTGCTCATCCTTGTAGTTGGCATCTTTTAGCAGATAAGGCAGCGGGCCGAGTAGCCAGGCAAGTGTTTGTAATTTTTCAGGCGTAGGTTTCTTGCCAACAAATTTATCAACTTCTTTTTTGAGGTTTTTAAAGTCATCTTGCAGCTTTTTGGCACCCTGGCCCAGTATCTTAAAATTATCCTTTAGATACACAACCCGGTAAAAAGCAGCACTTTCCTGAGGAGATTGTCCGGTATTGGCAAATGAGGGCACTCGCAGCTCTTGCTCAGTGTGGTTGCTCTGATCTTTCATTAAACGATAGTCAAAAAAGCGCCCGGTATTAAAGGTAATGGCGCAGCCGCAGGCATCGTCATTTAAGTGGTTTTTACTGTAAAAGCGCCACATATTTAGGCTGTCGCTGTCTGGTAAAAAACAACCAATAAACACGGGGTTACCCTCTTCCGGCTCGTAACCTAATTCCTGCCAGAGTAATTTTCCCTCATTAGGATCATTTACTGCGTTAATGTGCCCCAGCCTAAAAGGGCTTTTTTCCAACAAAATTGCTTGGCCAACGTCGAAAGCGGTATAGTGAGTCATCGTAAGATTTTTACTGACTTTCAAATGAGAGAGTATCTCCTCTCTTAAAGCGCTAATTGATTTTGATTGTTCAAAACGCTCAGCTCTATCGTGAAGCTCATAGGCTTCAAAGCTTAGTAGAGGGTCTTTGAACACTTGTTCACACAAAGCTTTGGTCTCTGTAAAACTTTGAGTGACACCTTTTCCCCGAAAGTAGCAATAGGCCAGAGTAAATATAGCCCGAGCGTTTTCTTGCTCAGCAGCTAACTGGAAATATTCAACTGCTTTCTCATCACTTTGTGCTACGCCTTGACCATTTATATACATAACACCCAGGTTGCACTGACCGCGCGCATCTCCCTGCTCCGCCGCTAACTGGTAATACTTAACCGCTTTCTCATCACTTTGCGCTACGCCTTGACCATATTCATACATGAGACCCAAATAGCACTGACCGCGCGAATCTCCCTGCTCTGCAGCCAACTGGTAATACTCAACCGCTTTCTCATCACTTTGCGCTACGCCTTGACCATTTATATACATAAGACCCAGGTTGCACTGAGCATCTGCATCTCCTCTCTGAGCTTTTTCAATCAGTGCTTGAGTCTCTGGGGTTAATTCGGGGTTCTGTTCTAACATCAATATTCCTTTTAAACTGCTTAACCCCGTAAACATCATGATTGGGGCTGAATGCCCTTATTAAACGATATTTTGTGATGACTGACAATGGGATAGATTTTAATCAGTAAGTGTAGGTTGTCTGTACTAAGAGGGAATGCTTTCACGTAGTTTGGGCACAAGCGTGAAAATCGAAGAAGTCTCTGACCCCCACCTCAAATTTGGAAATCTTGTTATTGATACTTCGCTTCGTTAGGCTAGGGCTAAGAACAAATTTCTTTTGTATCAGCATCGAAGTTATTTGTCGCCATAAATGGCGACCTACATAAAATCGTGGCGTAAAGCCACTCCCACAATACTATTTGTGCGAAATCGCTGACACTCACCTGAAGCTTAGAGCTGCATTATCAGCATCGAAGTTATTTGTCGCCATAAACGGCGACCTCATAAGGTTGTGGCGTAAAGCAGCTTTCACAAACCGCTCCACATTGGCATCCACAAAAACAAAGATATATGGAAACATCAACTATGTGTCTCTCAATCTTGGATTGATTGAGCCGTAGTGCTCAAGCATGTAATCTATAAATAAGCGCAATCTGTACGGCATATTAACGCGGTCGTGATAGAGCATCATTAACCTTCTTGACTGACCCGCCCAATCACTAACCAATTGAATCATCAGGTTCTGGTCTATCTGATGTTGCGCTATAAAGCGGGGAATAAAACCGATACCCAGACCGTCCCTGACGGCTTGTGAAACCACGTTCAAGTCGTCCGCTTCCAGACGAATCATTGTACTGGGAGTATAGCTATACTGCTCTCCACTTTGCTGATTGTGTAACTTCCAGACTCGCACCGGATTACTAAGGATCACTGGCAAATCAAGTAACTGTTTGGGGTGCACTATGTCGCTATTGAATGCCATGTCCGGACTGGCACAAATTATGGATTCCACGGACCCCAGTGGCCTAGCTATCCAATCCTGGGGAAAATGCTCGCTAGCCCGAAATGCAATGTCGATATGCTCCCCCTCGATATCGATATTTCTGTTCGACAGTGATAACTCAATTTTAATTCCGGGATACGCATGTAAAAAGGCACTAAAGATATGGGCAAGCTGGTGTTGAGCGAGGTTGCTTGGAGCGGATATGCGAATGCAGCCGTGTGCTTCGTGCCTTTGCGCCGATAAGGCATCACTGATGTCTTGTAACTCACTTAGCAAAGGCCCACAGCGCTTGGCATACTGTGCCCCGCTACCAGTCAATGTTACACGATGAGCATCGCGGTTTAGCAGCCTCAGTCCGAGGGTATTTTCCAGCTGTTTGATTCGCCTACTCAGAGTTGAAACAGGCATGTTCAGGCTTTGCGCCGCCTGACTAAAGCTGCCGTGTTGTGTCACAACCCAGAACAAGCGCATATCATCTAGTGAATAGTTATTTTTCATTAATGGAATTTAAAGTCTCAAAAAACGGTATTTTTTACCTTAAATGGAAAATATAAACTAGCAGCTCAATAAGTCAATGAAAAGTAAGGATATATGAGTACACCAATTCGAACCACAGTGATGATGCTGATCTGCGTATTTTGTTGGGGCAGTGTTTTTCCCGTTGCCAAAGACATTTTGCTGCACATGTCCGGACTTTCGATGTCAATCTGGCGCTTTGCTATCGCGCTGATCAGCCTGTTTATTTTTATTCGTCTGGCCCGAATGCGCATGATACCTCTATCGTTAAGCAGGTATCTCATACTTGGCGTTATAGGTGTGATAGGCGTGGGCGGTCTGAATTTGGCGTTGTTCTCGGGGCTGTCTCATACCTCGGCAACCAATGGCGCGTTAATCATGGCACTCAGTCCCATAGTAACGACCCTGATGGCTGCGTTACTGAACAAAACACTGATAGCCCGAGTTCAGCTTTTGCAGCTGATGGTCGCTTTTGGCGGTGTATTGCTGGTTGTGGTAAACGGTGACCTGAGGAGCCTTTTGAACTTACAGCTTAATCATGGAGATATCACTATTATGCTGGGCATGCTTGCTTGGTCAGGTTATACCGTGTGTGGTTCCAAGGTATCGAGCTGGCTGCCGCCGCTGGAATTTTCTTTGCTTACCATGGCTGCTGGTCTAATTGGGCTATCTGTTGCAAGTGGGTTTCAGGCAAAAGTACACCCAGTAAAAGAGCTGATTGCACTACCCTGGCCGTTATTGATGAGCATGCTGTACATAGGTGTGTTTGGCACTGTTGTTGGATATTTGTGTTGGAACAATGGAGTGAAGACACTTGGTTCTGCCAATGCCTCTTTGTACTTTAATTTAGTGCCAGTGTTCGCAGCTCTGGTTTCTTTGCTGATGGGGCAAAGTGTAACAGGGATTCAACTGGCAGGTATGTTGATTGTATTAACTGGCCTGACACTACCATTGATGATAAAGCAGGTGACAAGAAACCGAGCCGTAACTTTACCTTTTAAAAGTTGAGTGAATATATTAAACGCAAGTGAATAAGACACTTGCGTATTCATTCAGAATTATTTCATACCATATTTACAGCGCACCACTCAACTTTGAAGTTGACTTATCAGCATTGATGCAGATAGTAACGGGTGTTATTTGATACTTCGCTTCGTCAGGCTAGGGATTGGAACAAATTTCTTTGGTATCAGCATCAAAGTTATTTGTCGCCATAAATGGCGACCTACGTAAAATCGTGGCGTAAAGCCTCCCACAACGCTATTCGCACTGTGATGTAGGAGGCATAACTTGGCGCTAAATACTTTCCTCATAATCCAACACTTTCGCGTCATTGGCTTTGTTAAGCAGGCCTCGGCTTTGTGATAGGAAGTGTTTCGCGCTTTCTGAGAAATACTGTTTGGCTTGTGAGAAAGATTGCATTAGACCTTCTTTATCGCCTTGTTGTAGCTTGGTCAATGTCTGCTCAAAGGTATCTTGATAGCTTGCCAATAACCCTTCTACATCATTAAATTGCGCGAGCATAATATCTGAATAAAGCTCAGGGGATTGTGCAAACAGTCGCCCAACCATCATCAGCTCTAATTGGTAGATAGGCGATGAGCAGCTTCTTAGCTCTTTTAATGAATGGCACTGCTTAGATAAAAACTGACCATATACAAACGTAGTTAAGTGGCGCATCACCTGAATGATCTGCATGGATTGGTCGTGTTTTTTAGCATCCATCGGTACCAACTGGCTGCCCCAGATCTTTAGTTGCTTGATTAATCCTTCACATTGCTTTGGCATACGCCCTTCGCACACCACAACAGTTTGCTTAACCCAGTGAGATATATCTGGACCAAACATAGGGTGTAGACCGACCACAGGGCCGTTGTGCTTGTTCATTAGTACTTTGAGCGGGGCTTGCTTCACAGAGGTAATATCTGCAAGAATACAATCATCAGGTAGCGCTGGTAACTCGTTAACGACTTGCTCTAGCGCGTTAATTGGTACGCTCACCAGCACCAATTTTGCATCACTCAGTAGCTCAGTAGCCTGTGATTGATTGTCTTTGTCTAAAATGCGTACTTCGTAGCCTGAGCGTCTAAACTGTTTCGCAAACAATTTACCCATGGCACCTTGGCCGCCGACAATAACGACCGGCGACATTTTTGGTGCAGCACAGGCGAGTTCACTTTGCTGGTTTTCGTAGGCTTCTCGCATCATACGACGCAGAATATCTTCAACTAAATCAGGGTTTACCCCTTTAGCATCCGCTTCTGCGCGCCGGGCTTTGATCAGCTCCGCTTCGCGCTTCGGCACATGTAGCGGTGCGCCCTTTTGCTGTTTTATTTTTCCAACCTGTTCGGTCAATGCTTTGCGCTTTGCAAGTAGCGCGACAAGCTCGCTATCGCAATCATCTATTGCAACGCGTATTGCTTCTAAATCGTTAGCCCCATTCATGATGTAAACTTATATGTACAGTAGTAAATTAAATAATACACCGAGTCTAACAAGAAGTACGCCGCTTTAAAAGTAAGCAACCATGAAAATATCGTGACAAGACGCCTGAGATGTCAGTGAGTATTCACAGAATGGAAATAATGAGAGGGATAAAACCAAAACAGGCCGCATAAAGCGGCCTGTTTTATCTGCATTTGATAAATGCGACGTATTAGTTAAGTTTCTCTTTAATACGTGCAGATTTACCAGAACGCTCACGTAGGTAGTAAAGCTTAGCGCGACGAACCGCACCACGACGCTTAACTGCTACGCTGCTGATAAGAGGGCTGTGCGTTTGGAATACACGCTCAACACCTTCACCGCTTGAAATCTTACGAACAGTGAAAGATGAGTGTAGACCACGGTTACGCTTAGCGATTACAACACCTTCAAAGGCCTGTAGACGCTCTTTGTTACCTTCTTTTACGCGTACCTGTACAACTACTGTATCACCAGCGCCGAACGCAGGTACGTCTTGCTTAAGCTGTTCAGCTTCAAGCTCTTTAATAATATTTTGGTTTACTTTTGCCATTTTATTTCTCACATTCCTAGGTGTAACTGTCTTCTAGCCACAAGCTTGGCCATTCTCTTGCTGAAATTCAGCAAGTAATGCCGCCTGCTCCTCAGTCAGAGCTAGGTTACGCAACAAGTCAGGACGACGTTGCCAAGTTCTACCCAAAGACTGCTTTAAGCGCCATTTGGCTATTTCTTGGTGGTTTCCGCTGAGTAATACAGCAGGCACCTGTTTATCATCCAATGTTTCCGGCCGAGTATAATGAGGACAATCCAACAAGCCATCCGAAAATGAATCTTGTTCTGCTGATTGGTTATGACCTAACACACCTGGCACTAATCGCGCGACTGCATCGATTAATGTCATGGCTGGTAACTCACCACCACTCAGTATAAAATCGCCGATGGACCACTCTTCGTCTATATAAGACTCGATGATCCGCTCATCAATACCTTCATAACGACCCGCTACTAAAATCAACTTTTCAGATTGCGCCAATTCAGTCGCACCTTGTTGATCTAGCTTTCGCCCTTGAGGGGACATATAAATTACTTTAGCGCCTGCTCCTGCTGCCGTTTTGGCATCAAGAATAGCCTTTTTAAGAGGCTCAACCATCATCAACATTCCCGGGCCACCACCATAAGGGCGGTCATCCACGGTTCTATGTTTATCAGTGGCGTAGTCTCTCGGATTCCAACAATTAAACTCAATCAAGCCGTTTTTCACAGCTCGACCCGTTACGCCTTGCTGAGTTATCGCATTAAACATGTCAGGAAAAAGTGAAACCACTCCAACCCATAGCTTTTGCTGATCGCTCATTAAAACGCTGGATCCCAATCTACCGTAATTTTTCTCTCGTCATGATTAATATCCAAAATAACAGAGTCTGTTAAGAATGGAATTAATCTTTCCGATTGGCCAAATGCATCTTTTTTGTTTGCTTTCACAACCAAAACGTCGTTTGAACCAGTCTCCATCAAGTCATCAACTATGCCTAAGTCGTAGCCTTTATCGGTTACTACTGACATGCCGATGAGATCTCGCCAATAAAACTCCCCTTCAGGTAATTCAGGAAGCTGCTCAGCATAAACAGCGATTTCAGCATTGGTATAAGCCACTGCTTCGTCTCTGTCGTTTACCTGTGCAAATTTAGCGATATATCCCTTGTTGTGACGACGCCAGTCGCTCACTTCAAGGTTTTGCCATTTACCTTGTTGCCCTATCAACCATGGGCTGAAATCGAAGATCCCTTGGGGATCGTCAGTAAATGAATGCACCTTAAGCCAACCCTTGATGCCATAAGGAGCACCAAGCTTACCAACAACGATTGTCGAGGTTTTACTTTGACTCATGGTTACACTTACGCCTATTAAGCCGCTTTACGAGCGTCTTTAACCAGCTTCGCAACACGATCTGAAAGAGCTGCACCTTGACCTACCCAGTGATCAACACGAGATAAATCTAAACGTACTTTTTCTTCCTGACCTGCAGCGATAGGGTTAAAGAAACCTACCTTCTCGATGAAACGACCGTCACGCGAGAAACGGCTATCCGCAACCACGATTTGATAGAATGGACGCTTTTTAGCGCCGCCACGTTGCAAACGAATAGTTACCATACCGTCCTCTACATAGATTGACTGTTTTCATTAATAAGTTTGTACTTCCCATTACGGGAAGCTCGGGCATTTTACGCATTTTCACGCGCAATGCAAGTTAATTCCAAAGTTGATGCTTTATTAGACCCTGCTACAAAGTTACCGCTGAAGTTTCGCACGGCACATTCGTCCCAATAGTGGTACAAAAAATTGGCTTTTTCAGCACTGCTGGAAAGTCGAAAATCCCTGTTGTTTCATTTATAAGGAAAGCACACATATGAACCAAATGCGCAAAGCAAAACGTTCAATTAAACATCTACTTCTAGGTATACCACTCTTTTCTTTTGCGCTCATTGCTACTTCAACACTTGCAGCAAACAATGAAGAAATAACGGCTTGTAAACTGTTACGTTTTGGTGACTTCTCGCAGCTAGAGCAAGGTAATGCTGCTATGAGTATCACCAACGCAGAATATGTACCAAGCCAAACCCTAGATGCCGACACCGAACTCTGGACATATAAGTATAGTCGCCTATTGGGTGCACCTATACCAAAAGGAATAAACTCTTTACCTGAGCACTGTTTGGTTGAAGGCTATGCCGCACCGACGATACGTTTTCAGCTTAGGTTGCCAATAGATCAAGTTTGGAACCAACGTTTCTTACTCAATGCCTGTATGGGCTTTTGTGGCGAAGTATCCAACTACCCAACGATGGCTGGCGTTATGCGTAATTACGCAACCATGTCTCATGATGGCGGCCATACTGCTGCCGGATTCGATGGTTTGTGGGCTAAAAACAATGTGCCATTAAGGGAGGACTTTGCCTACCGAGCGAATCATGTGGTTGCTGTTGCAGCAAAGGCGGTTATTGAGCGCTTTTATAGTAAACAACTTACGTACTCATTTATATCGGGTTGTTCGAAGGGAGGTCATGCAGGGATAATGGCCGCAAAGCGTTACCCAAATGATTTTGATGGCGTGATTGCCAGAGGACCGACGATTAATTACACCAAAGTCAATCTAATTAACTGCATGGATAACGCAAAAGCTATTTTGGATGAAAACGATAACGCACTGCTCGATGCAAGCTACACGAACTTTATTTCACAGGCCGTCATGCAAGCTTGTGATCATAAAGATGGCTTAGTTGATGGATTAATAAGCGACCCAAGACGCTGCGATTTTGACCCGCAAACGCTCCTGTGCAGCAACAACACCACGGGTAAATGCCTGACACCTCGCCAAGTTAACGCAATTAAGGACATATATGCACCATCCTACGACCAACAAGGTAACGTCATTTATGGCGGCCTACCCTATGGCTCTGAACCTGAATGGACAGGTTGGTTGTTCCCTGAAGCACCGTTTATCAAGCCTTATCACTATTATGCTGCAACCGAGTATTTAAAGTACTTGGCTTTTCCTCGAGAAAGATACAATCAAGGCAACTGGAGAGACTTTTCTTATAACAATGAGGTTGGCGAGCTTTCACCTATCTCAAGCTTTATGGACGCCGATCACCCTGATCTCACTGGATTTAAAAATAGCGGTGGCAAAATGATTGTTTTACATGGATGGTCAGACGCTGCAATACCCGCATATGCAACTATTGATTGGTATGAGTCAGTTATCAACTATATGGGTAAAGACAACACCTACGACTTTGCTCGGCTATTCTTGCCACCAGGATTGGTGCATTGTGGTATCGAGGGACCTGGCGCTGAAACCTTTGATGCCATCGCAGCGTTAGTGCATTGGCTTGATACAGGCATAGCACCGGATGCGCTTATGACGCAAAAAGAAGATCCGCAGGGCAATATTCTTTTCACTCGCCCTGTTTACCCCTATCCACAAGAAGCCCAGTACATTGGTACAGGCGACCCTAAAAAAGCAGAAAACTTTAGGCCAATAGTGCCCAATTTTAAGAATAACTAAGTAAACAAAAAGGCAAGCCTCATGGCTTGCCTTTCACATTATACAGACTATAAAACGGTGTTAGAACTTAGGCCCACCGCCACCGAACATGCCCGGCGGCATCATGCCTTTCATGTTCTTCATCATTTTCATCATGCCGCCTTTGCCTTTCATCTTCTTCATCATCTTCTGCATTTGGGTAAATTGCTTCAGCAACTTATTAATGTCTTGTACTTGCGTACCAGAACCCGCAGCGATACGCTTTTTACGCGAGCCTTTGATGATTTCAGGACGTGCACGCTCTTTTGGCGTCATTGAGCTTATGATGGCTTCCATTTGGTTAAAGGTCTTATCGTTTACTTGACCTTTTACTGCATCTGGCAAGTTCGACATACCAGGCAGCTTTTCCATCATCGACATCATACCGCCCATGTTTTTCATCTGGCGCAGCTGCTCAGCAAAATCTTCCAGTGTAAAACCGTCGCCTTTAAAGACTTTCTCAGCCACTTTTTGGGCTTTGTCTTTATCGACTTTCATTTCGACTTCTTCAATAAGCGACAGTACATCGCCCATACCTAGAATTCGAGATGCAACACGGTCAGGGTGGAATGGCTCTAAGGCATCGGTTCTTTCACCCACACCGATAAACTTAATGGGTTTACCGGTAATATGACGAATAGACAGAGCCGCACCGCCGCGCGCATCACCATCCGTCTTAGTTAAGATAACACCGCTAAGTGGCAGCGCTTCATCAAACGCTTTTGCTGTATTTGCAGCATCCTGACCTGTCATTGAGTCAACGACAAATAAGGTTTCAATCGGATCAATCGCCGCGTGTAAATCTTTGATTTCGTCCATCATGTCTGCATCTACGTGCAAACGACCTGCGGTATCCACAAGTACCACATCAATGAACTTTTTCTTCGCGTGAGAAATAGCACCCGTTGCGATATCTACCGGCTTTTGTGAAATATCACTGGGGAAGAACTCGACGTCAACTTCTGCTGCTAACGTTTCAAGCTGTTTGATAGCTGCAGGACGATAAACGTCAGCACTCACCACCAATACAGATTTCTTTTTGCGCTCTTTAAGGAATTTAGCCAGCTTACCAACACTGGTGGTTTTACCCGCACCTTGAAGACCTGCCATCATGACGACAGCTGGCGGCTGCGCGTTTAGGTTCAGCTCCTCGTTGGCCTCACCCATCGACTTTTCAAGTTCTTCGCGAACAATCTTGATGAAAACCTGGCCTGGGCTCAGACTCTTTGTGACTTCTACACCAACCGCGCGTTCTTTTACTTGTTTTACAAAGTCGCGCACAACCGGCAAGGCAACGTCAGCCTCAAGCAATGCCATGCGTACTTCACGGAGTGTTTCTTTAATATTGTCTTCAGTTAGTCGGCCACGGCCACTGATGTTTTTAAGCGTTTTTCCTAAACGCTCTTGGAGGTTTTCAAACATGTATCGGTTCCAAAATCTCGAAATTGTCGGGCATTATACTGATATGCGAGCCACTAATACAGTATTCAAGCCGATTGTTCTGCTTTTTACGCTTTCGTTGAACGAAAATAAGAATAAGTTAACGGATTGAAATAAAACCCTATGCAAGCGCAGAGGCTTTAAATACAATAGCTAAAAAAGGAAAGCAAAAATTAGGCACTTATTTTTATGTTGATTGTTAGCTTGTCATTAATCGCCTGTCTCTTTTACGTCATGGCCACTAGCCATGTTTTATCGCGCTTATTTGACAAACAAGGTCCAGATCAAAAGAAAACCTTAATATTAAGCACCGTCGCCATTTTGACTCATATGCTAGTGTTGGTGAATTCAGTGTTTACGCATCAAGGACAAGATCTCAGTACCGTCAACGTTGCCTTGTTAACCTGTTGGGTTATCGTCGTTTCTGTAACGACCGTATCTTTGCGCTTCCCTGCAACACTATTACTACCTGTGGTGTATGGCTTTGCCGCTATTTTGTTATTAGCAAGCCTGTTTATTCCGCACCATATTATTATGCATACAATAAACATAGATGTTGGTCTCGTTTTGCATATTTCACTTTCATTGTTGGCTTACTGCGTACTTATCATCGCCACCCTCTACGCCATTCAATTTATGTTTATTGATAAACGTCTAAAGCAGCGGGATTTGGCGATTATGACCAGCCATCTACCGCCACTTATGCAAGTGGAAAGGCAGCTTTATCAACTGTTATTTGTAGGCACAGGTTTATTAACGCTGGCATTGGCATCCGGTTTTTACTTTTTAGACGGTATGTTCGCCAAAGAGACTATTCACAAAACCATTTTATCTATCGTTGCATGGCTTATTTATGTCGTCGTCGCATTTGGGCATAAGCAGTTCGGCTGGCGCGGTAAGTCTGTGGTGATTTCAATCATAGCGGCTTCTGGCATCGTAACTTTAGGTTACTTTGGTAGTCGCTTTATACAAGAAGTGATTTTAGGCAGGTTTTAAACTTTAACTTGACTATCGTAACTCACTAACGCTTAATACTCTTTCGTAAGTAAAAAAGGGATCCACTGTTGGAAGACATATCGACCAGCGCCTTGTTTATCATACTCGGCGTGCTCATTTTGATGTCGGCTTATTTTTCTAGTTCAGAAACCGGTATCATGTCAATCAACCGTATTCGTCTACGCCATCTTGAAAAAGAGAATCACCGTGGTGCGAAGCGTGTAAGTAACCTCCTTAACCGTCCTGACAGACTGATTGGTCTGATCCTGATTGGAAATAACCTCGTCAATATTGCCGCTGCGCAAGTGGCTACCATCATTGGATTACGCCTGTATGGCGATATGGGTATCGCAGTTGCTACTTTTGGTCTCACACTTGTGGTTCTTATCTTCGCTGAAGTTACACCTAAGACTCTCGCGGCTTTATACCCTGAGAAAGTCGCGTTCCCAAGCTCTGTTATCCTCAAAGTATTGTTGAAGGTATTGTTCCCTTTAGTTGTGGCAACCAACTGGATCACCAATGGTATGTTGCGGTTGGTCGGGATCACACCACAAGAGATTGAAGAGCACAGCCTAAGTAAAGAAGAATTAAAAACCGTGGTAAATGAGTCGAGCGCTATGTTGCCCTCAAACCACCAAAACATGCTCACTTCTATCTTAGACTTGGATCACGTGACCGTAGAAGACATTATGATCCCACGCAGTGAAATCAATGCGATAGATATCAATGACGAGTGGAAAGATATTGCTCGCCAGCTCACGAATGCGCAGCACACCCGAGTGCTACTTTACCGTGACCAAATTGATGATGCAGTTGGTTTTATTCACGCTCGTGATGCGCTACGCCTACTGACAAAAGAGCAGTTTGATAAGCCGTCACTACTACGTGCGGTAAGAGAGATTTACTATGTACCAGAGAATACCTCGCTCAATACACAGCTGATTAAATTCCAAGAAGCCAAAGAGCGTATTGGTCTTGTTGTTGATGAGTATGGTGACATTCAAGGTCTGGTTACACTCGAAGATATTCTTGAAGAAGTTGTAGGTGACTTTACCACCACGCAGACGCGTGCGCCGAGCGAAGACGTAAACATGCAGCGTGATGGCTCAGTTATGGTTGACGGCAGTGTAAACGTGCGTGACTTAAATAAGGAAATGAGTTGGGACTTACCTACCGAAGGTCCTAAAACCCTGAGTGGCCTGATTGTAGAGCACCTTGAAGATATTCCAGATGCGCCTCTTGGCTTAACGATTTCTGGTTATAAGATGGAAGTCATTGAGATAAAAGAAAACATGATCAAGATGGTGAAAATTTCTTCTAATACCAATTAGCTTAATTAAGTGGTCTATGTTGAGGCAAGAAAATCTTGTCGATAACACCGCTACCACGTCCTGCTATCGCCAAGGTACCTACATCCATATAGGCAAGGCAAAAATTTTACTATTTAACCTGAGGTTTGGATAAGGAATGTTCCAACTCATTGTTGCTAAAGCAGAACTTAGTTTTCTCCTTGTCTAGCCAGCAAGTTTTAGGGAAAACAAGGCGAATTTACGCACCAATAGCTGGCTATTGGAAGTGAATTCAACGCAGTTAGCGCTAAAACTGGCTGCTAGAAAGGCATTAATTATCCGCAGCTCAGGTTATTTAGTTGTTCTAAATGAGAAATTTTTAACGCAGTTAGCGTCAGATTTTATCCTTCAAATTGAGCAAGTATTAAGACTAATTGGTATAACTCTTAAGCAAGTAAACTCAATTGCGGTGTTGAAAGTAACACCGCAATTTCCTCAAGAAAAAATTCGCTCGAACCAGTTCTTATCTAAATCATCTTCACAGCGTTTAAGTTGAACGGCATAGCGCGCAGCTCGATGCTTTACCTTATTTGCGACTTGCATTAACCATTTCTTATTTTTATAAGTGCCACGACGATAACCGCCCCAGCCTTCATGATAATTGAGGTATTGTGCATAAGCGTCCCATTTTGACACGCCGTTTACTTTGTGAGTTTTGTATACGAACCAAGCCATAAAATCGATGGCGTCTTCAAAGTCATCGCGATCTGCACCTGAGTTTCCAGTTTCACGAATATAATCAGACCAGGTCGGAGTTTTGGCTTGAGAGTAGCCATAAGCAGAGCTCACTCTGCCAACAGGAATAAACCACAGGAAATATTCCATAGGAGGAGCCGCATCGTGACGAAAAGAGCTTTCTTGGTACATCATGCTCATCAGTACATGCTTTGGTGAGCCCCATTTTTCTTGAGCATCACGAGCATCATAATACCAATCTTCTTTTTCCTCAAAAATTTTACAAATATCATGAGGTTGTTTAGGTGGTGCAGTAGCACATCCGGATAAAACGGCGACGAGGCTAATTAAAATTAATTTTTTTTGCATTTTTTCGAAACCTAATGAACTTTTACAATTTGCATTGGTCTGAACTTATGAATGCAGCAGTTTAGCATTGTTTCATCCCTGAAATTTATTTGCGCAGCCTTATGGCTGCGCTTTTTTTTGTGTTGTGCATTATGCCCTTGAAAAATAATCGTCAAGGAAAGCCGTGAAGTCTACCGTATCCGCAGCTCTAACCGCAGCCTCATCCTCGAAAGACTGACGTGCAAATGACTTCAGCGTATCTTCATCGTAATAACCATATTTAATATCTTGATGAAGTTGCTTATATTTTTTCGCAAGTTCAATGCCCATTGAGCCTTGTTCTAAGGTACGACTCTTCAGTTGAGATAGCAACTGCCCAGAAAAAGTAAGTGCAGGCGTTTCAATTGACAACATTAATTTTTCCACCGTCGCCACATAGACTGATTGTTCAGTACTCGCATCTAACATTTTTGCGACTTTGAGTAAGTCTGTAAAAATCTCTGTGCCCCACTGTTTCACACTCACAGGCTCACCCGCTTTACTCAGTTCAAGTGCTGTGCAGCGACCTTGGTTAACCACCTGATGTAAATTCTTACCAGCGAGCTTCTGCGCTTCAAACGAAAGTTCAGGGCTTGGCTTTAACAAACAATAGGTTAAAAACACGTCTAGGAAGTGGATTTGCTCCAGACTCACACCGGTGTGCTCGAATGGGTTAACATCCAGCGCACGAATTTCGATATATTCGATACCACCACGTTCAAGTGCCTGAGTCGGCGTTTCACCAGACTTGGCATTGCGTTTTGGTCTAATTGGTGAGTAGAACTCATTTTCAATTTGTAAAATGTTGCGATTCAGCTGTTTTGGCTCTGCTGCTCGATAGTCTGGAATTTCATGATATAAGTCGGAGCGGCAACGAATGGCTTGTCGCAAGCCTTCAATATACTCATCCAGATCGTTATACATCACCTTAAGCGAGCTTTGTGCGCTATTGGTATAACCTAAATCACCCAGTCTAAGTGCGGTGCCATATTCAAGATATATGGAGCCATTTTCTAGCTTACTAAATGGCAAGTCGCTCTTTTTGCCTTGCAAAAATGACGGACAAAGCGCAGGAGATGCGCCAAACAGGTAGCTTATCAGCCACATTTCACGCTTGAAGTTACGAATGAGGCCTAAATACTGCTGGGAGATAAATGATTGTTGAGGGTTATCATCTTCAGACATCACTTGCAGGCTTTGCCATACGGTCTCTGGAAACGAAATATTGAAGTGCACACCCGCAATGGCCTGCATCATACTGCCATAGCGATTTTTCAGCCCTTCACGATATAGGGTTTTCATTTTGCCGATATTAGAAGTGCCAAACTGTGCTAGGACAATATCTTCTTCATCCTCAATAAAGCACGGCATCGACAAAGGCCACAGTAACTCATCACCCATGTTAGCCAAAGTAAACTTCTGTAGATCAGAAAGTTGCGCTAATGTCTCTTGTGGGTCCTCACTCACTGGAGTGATAAATTCGAGTAGCGACTCAGAAAAATCTGTGGTGATATGACCATTGGTCAGTGCGTGGCCCGTCTTTTCTGGATGCGGTGTTTTCGCTATTTTTCCCGACCCTTGGATCCGCAATGCCTCACGTTCGATACCTCTTTTGATACCTTTGAAAACGCCGCGATGCGCGCCGTCAGACAATAAGTCCAGCTTAGTGTTTAAGTCTAATTGTTTCAAAAATTCTTCCTCGAACCTACAGGCCAATTTCAAGTTTATGGGGTCGAAACCAAATTATACCAAGTGTATTCATTAAATGAGTGATTTAAACCGAGCAATCAATTTAAATATGGTTACTTTTAGTACACTTAGGCCTTAATAATAACTTTGCCAACATGCTTACCACTTTCCATACAGTGATGAGCCAGCGCAATATCCGCCATCGCAAAGTAATGACTTACGTTTATGCTGATTTTGCCAGCTTGGTACGCCTGATACAAATATTTAAGATCGTCTAAATTACTCGCAACCAACATCCCCTCAGCCCTTACACCCCTTGTCGTAGCTCGCTCACAGACCATTTCTTTGGTGACGCTGGGAATAGTCACTAGGTGCGAATCCGGCTTCATCGAGTCGACACACTGTAATGCAATATCGCCACCAATTAAGTCCAGTAAATCGCATTCAACTTGGTGCTGATAAAATTCGTCATAACTTATTGCCGTTACCTTAAGCTTTGACAACAATTCGTGCTCAGGGCGGGTCGAGACAGCAACTACCTTTCGACCTTCAAGCTGTGCTAGTTGAACTGCTAAATGCCCCACGCCACCGGTTGGTGCCAATACATATAGTGGACGATTATGATTCGAAAATTTATCTAGCGCTTGTTTTGCAGTAAGACCCGCAAGACAAAGACCTGCAATATCTGGATTTTCTTGCAAAGAAACCTTGATGAGCTCTGCCTCAAGCGCCACTACATAATCACTATAGGTTCCGGGATTACTCGCAAATCCAATCATACCGATGACAAGGTCGCCTACTTTAAATTGATTATCTGGGCCATAAACTTCAACCACCTCACCATACAGATCATATCCGAGCGGCAAAAAGGCACCTGCGCCTTTTTGCGCCGCAACATAACCAAGGCCTTGTCTGGTTTTCACTTCAATAGGATTTATGCTGGCACTGTTTACTTTTATGCGCACTAGGCCTGAAGTAAGTGCTGGCAAAGAAATGGTGGTACTACACAGCTGATTGCTATCACCAAATTCGTAGATACCGTAAGTGGTTGAGTTATTTATCATATGCGGCGTTCTTAGAAGACAGTTTGTTATCTTTGTAGAATACGCGAAAGGGTAAGGAGTTTGAAGAAATTTACAGTATGGGAAGGAAAAACGCTCTTACAGAATGACTGTAAGAGCGTTTAGCTATATTAGTGATTGAACACTATCTGGTCGTCGACAACCTCGACTTTAATGGTATCGCCAGTCACAAACTTACCTTGTAACAAGTCCTGCGCCAACGGGTTTTCAATATGTTGTTGCACGGCTCGTTTTAGAGGACGGGCACCATATACCGGATCAAACCCGCTCGCAGCGATTTTATCAAGCGCGGCCTCACTGAACTCAAGCGAAAAGCCTTTTTCAGTTAAGCGTTTACTCAATCTGTCTAACTGAATACTCGCAATTTCTTTAATATGCTCATTGATAAGCGGGTGGAACACCACAGTTTCATCAATGCGATTAATAAATTCAGGCCTAAACTGACTAGCAAGCACGCCCATAACACGCTCCTTGAGTGTCGCGTAGTCGTTATTTCCTGCTTGCTCTTGAATGACATCCGACCCCAAGTTCGAGGTCATGATGATCACCGCATTTTTAAAATCAACCGTGCGACCTTGACCATCAGTCAAGCGACCATCGTCCAAGACCTGCAACAAGATATTAAATACATCTGGATGCGCTTTTTCCACTTCATCAAGCAAAATCACAGAATAAGGACGACGCCTTACCGCTTCTGTCAAATAGCCGCCTTCCTCGTAGCCAACATAGCCAGGAGGTGCACCAACCAAGCGCGCAACTGAGTGTTTTTCCATAAACTCGGACATATCAATGCGCACCATGGCATCTTCCGTATCAAACATAAAGTTGGCTAACGCTTTGGTCAGCTCCGTTTTACCGACCCCTGTTGGACCTAAGAACAAAAACGAACCAATTGGGCGATTTGGGTCTGCAAGCCCGGCTCGTGAGCGACGGATAGCGTTGGCAACCGCATTAACGGCTTCGTCTTGACCAATCACTTTTTTATGAAGCTCGTCTTCCATTTGCAGTAACTTTTCACGCTCACCTTGAAGCATTTTTGCGACCGGGATCCCAGTCCAGCGAGATAGAATTTCTGCAATTTCATCTTCACCCACCTGATTTTTTAAAAGGCTCATTTCCTGCATTTCAGCCTGAGAAGCAAGGTCTAGTTTTCGCTCAAGCTCAGGGATCCGACCGTATTGCAGTTCGGACATGCGTTGCAAGTCACTTGCTCGACGCGCGACTTCTAGATCTAAACGCGCTTGCTCAAGCTCAGCCTTAATCACTTGTGTGCCTTGTAGTGAGGCTTTTTCGGCATTCCACACTTCATCAAGCTCTCGATACTCAGCTTCTAATTCATTAATGAGCGTTTGCATCTCAGTGCGACGCTTTTGACTCGCTTCATCTTTCTCTTTTGCCAGCGCGTTATCTTCCAATTTTAGTTGGATAATACGGCGCTCTAGTCTGTCTAATTGCTCCGGCTTTGAGTCAATTTGCAGCCGAATTGAAGACCCTGCTTCGTCTATCAAATCGATAGCTTTATCTGGAAGCTGCCGATCTGAGATATAACGATGTGATAAATTAGCCGCAGCGACAATCGCGGGATCGGTAATATCCACTGAATGGTGCAACTCGTAACGCTCTTTTAAGCCACGTAGAATCGCGATGGTGTCCTCTACGGTTGGCTCTGCAACAAATACTTTTTGGAAACGACGCTCAAGTGCCGCATCCTTTTCAATATACTGACGATATTCATCGAGCGTGGTCGCCCCCACACAGTGAAGCTCACCACGAGCAAGTGCGGGTTTTAGCATGTTACCTGCATCCATTGCACCGTCGGTCTTGCCAGCCCCTACCATAGTATGGATTTCATCAATAAAGAGAATAACTTGACCTTCTTCTTTAGCCAGCTCGTTCAATACCGACTTTAGGCGCTCTTCAAATTCACCACGGTATTTGGCTCCTGCCACCAATGCGCCCATATCTAGCGATAGTACGCGCTTACTTTTCAAACCTTCAGGAACTTCACCGTTGATAATACGCTGCGCGAGCCCCTCAACGATGGCGGTTTTACCAACGCCCGGTTCACCGATAAGTACAGGGTTGTTTTTAGTACGGCGCTGTAGCACTTGAATAGTGCGGCGAATTTCGTCGTCACGGCCAATAACAGGATCAAGCTTACCTTGCTCAGCACGCTCAGTGAGATCGATGGTAAATTTCTCAAGAGCTTGGCGAGTGTCTTCAGCATTAGGGTCATCCACTTTTTGACCCCCTCGAATAGCCTTAATGGCTTGCTCGACCTTTGGCTGGGTGATGTTAAGCGCTTTGAAAATCTCGCCTAATGGGCCTTTATCTTCGCACGCAGCAAAAACAAATAACTCGCTGGAGATATATTTATCTTTACGCTTTTGTGCATATTTATCACACAGATTGATCAGTGAAATAAGGTTATTTGAAAGCTGTACATCACCACCTACACCTTCTACTTTAAATAGCTTTTCAATGGCTTGTGACAACTTAGTATTAAGCTCGTCGGCGCTCACACCTGCTTGTGCTAATAATGCGCGCACACTAGAGCCGCTCTGTTGGAGCAAAGCATACATTAAATGAACAGGTTCAATAAATTGGTGATCGCGCCCAAGCGCTAATGACTGCGCATCAGAAAGCGCAGCTTGGAACTTGCTTGTAAATCTATCTAAACGCATGATTTATTTACCCATATAAAATATCGAATTACCTTATTTATGGGTATTAACTGAACGAAGATCAAGCGTAAAAGTAATAATTTACCCTGATTATTTGCGCCAAATCAAAGTTGCCATACGGCCCGTTGTTTTGTCTCTACGATAGGAAAAATACTGCTCGGACATAGTTACTGTACAGTGTTTATCGCCGTAAAAATCCTTTACACCTTGCTCGCGTAATAACGATTGTGCAAGCTCGAAAATATTCGCAAGATATTTACCATCTTTTTTAGCAACAAATGCCGTATTTCGTTGCGCCTCAAAAGCCTGTACTACGTCTTCACCCACCTCGAATGCACTAGGCCCAATCGCAGGGCCAAACCATACACAGATCTCTTCAGGTGCACAGTTAAACTTAGCCAGTGTTTGCGAGATAATTCCAGCAGCGAGAGGCTTCCAACCACCATGGATAGCGGCCACCTCTTCACCATCTTTTGATGCAAGCAGAATGGGTAAGCAGTCTGCTGTCATGATAGCCAGTGGTGTTTGACGCAATCGAGTATATAAGGCATCGGCTTGATGGACCTGCGCGATTTCAAACTGCTCGTCGACCACCACCACTTCTGCGCCATGCACTTGCTCAAGCCATACAATCGGGTTGGCCACATAGCCGTGTAAAATTCGGCGATTTTCGGCTACATGTTCAGCATTATCACCAACATGAAAGGCTAGGTTAAAGCTGTCATACGGCGGTGCAGAAACACCGCCCTTGCGCGTTGTTGATAATGTCCCAACGAATTGGGTTAATGGCCACTGAGCAAGTTGCATCTTATAACGTTAAATCCGGGTTTTCTTTGGTGTCTTCTCTGAGCGCTGCCACCAACTTAATCATATCTTCAGGCACAGGCGCTTCCCATGTCATCTTCTCGCCAGTAATAGGGTGAGCGATACTCAGTTTTATCGCATGCAATGCCTGACGTTTAAACTCTCTTAATTGCTCGGTTAATCCTTGAGTCGCATTTCTTGGTGGACGAGGACGGCCGCCATAGAGCTGATCGCCAATTAGCGGGTGATTCAAATACGCCATATGTACACGAATTTGGTGCGTTCTACCGGTTTCTAGGCGCAGGCGCAGGCGCGTATGTGCTCGAAACTTTTCAGCAACACGGTAATGAGTGATAGCTGGCTTACCCATCTCATGTACTGCCATATGTGTACGCTTGGTTGCGTGACGACCGATTGGCTTTTCAATCATACCACCTGCGGTCATCGTGCCATTACAGACAGCTTCGTATTCACGTGTGAAGTTTTCACGCGCTTGCAAATTCTTCACCAAGTGCGTTTGTGCTTGAATAGTTTTCGCTACGACCATTAGACCAGTCGTGTCTTTGTCTAGACGGTGTACGATACCAGCACGAGGCACGTTAATGATTTCTGGGTGATGGTGCAGTAGAGCATTTAACACAGTGCCATCTGGGTTACCGGCACCGGGGTGAACCACCAGCCCCATCGGCTTGTTTATCACAAGAATATCATCATCTTCGTAAACAATGTCTAACTCTATATCTTGCGCTTCGTATTCACGTTGTGCTTCGATAACCGTCTCGATAGCGACACTTTCACCACCAAGTAACTTTTCACGAGGGGTGTTGAATACTTCGCCATCTACGGTGACTTTATCTTCAAGGATCCAAGTTTTTATTCTTGAACGAGAAAAATCCGGGAACAATTGCGCCAATATTTGGTCTAGACGTTTACCACCGAGTTCGACTGGAACCTCCGCTTGGAGGGAAATTTGCTCTGACATCTGAAACTTTACCTAATTTACCAGTGCAAGCCGTGCTCGACTGGGTTAGAATCGTATTAATGCATAGTTTACTCGGTTTTGCCGAGTTGGCCTAGCCGAAGAAAACAAAGGTAGTAAAATAAAATGATTAAAAACTTAAGGACACACGCCTTTAGGCTGGCGTTAGCCGCGTCTGTTTTGGGTTTGGCAGCCTGTTCATCCGCACCAGAACAAGAAGATATTGAACGCGTACCAAACAAATCCGCCCAAGCGCTTTATGAAGATGCTAAACAAACATTAGATTCAGGTTTATATGCCCGTGCCATTGAATTATTGGGCGCGATTAATGCTCGTTACCCGTTTGGCCCTTATGCAAGACAAGTTCAAATGGACTTAGTCTATGCATATTATCAAACAGGTAACACTGACCAAGCTCTTGCCACTATTGATCGTTTTATTCGCTTAAATCCAAATCATAAAGACCTAGACTACATGTACTACATGCGAGGCCTGGTAAGTATTAAAGCTGACGAAAACGCATTCCAAGAATATTTTGGTGTCGACAGAGCCGACCGCGATGCCAATCGCACCCGCGTTGCTTTTCAGGATTTAACCACGTTAGTTAAAAACTATCCAAACAGTCCGTATGCACCAGAGGCTAAAAAACGCTTAGTATGGTTACTAAACAAAATGGCTCGTTACGAACTGAGAGTCGCTGAATATTACTTCGAGCGTGAAGCATATCTTGCCGCAGCAAACCGTGGTAAATATGTAGTAGAGCACTACTCTCAAAGTAGTTATCTGACCCAAGCTTTTGACATTATGGAAAAAAGCTACCGCAAACTCGGCCTGCCAGACCTTGCAGATAACGTGAAAAAAGCCAAATCGGTTAACGCACGTAACAAATAAATAGAGTGCTAAGTCACGATATCACCGATGTCGTGACTTCTCTCCCAGCAGTACTCGCCTTCAAGCATCCTACAGCAGTAAAAAATACTTGTTTTCTGTACATAGACATCAGCCGTCAGCGTGTTTTATTTGATTCTAGTTGAATAAGGAAGGAACTAGGCTGCCCATAATAGAAGGTAAGCAGCCTTAAAAGGTAAGCATTTGACTTAACAGCGTATTAAATCGCTTCTTCGTCCTCTTCACCTGTACGGATCCGAACCACACGCTCAACATCGGTCACAAAGATTTTACCGTCACCAATTTTGCCCGTTTGCGCAGTTTTTAGGATAACTTCAATGGCTCTGTCAACGTCTTCATCTGCGGTAACAATATCAAGCTTTACTTTAGGCAAGAAATCTACCATATATTCAGCACCGCGATATAACTCAGTATGACCTTTCTGACGACCAAAACCTTTTACTTCACATACCGTCATACCTGTGATCCCCACATCCGAAAGCGCTTCTCGGACATCATCAAGTTTAAACGGTTTAATTATTGCTTCTATTTTCTTCATGACTATCTCGATTCCTTTGGTATAGCGTCGATTTTAGACAATCCGCTTGCCCAAGGCAAACAAAGACATTGAAAGTTGAGGTGATTTCACGCAATAATATTAATCATAAATTATTACTTTTTGGTTGTGAGGCGGTAATGAAACAATCAGCAGGATTCAATCTACTAGAACTGATGATAACCATCGCTATATTGGCTATCGTATTGGCCATTTCATTTAGCTTTGATGGCAACCTGCTGCAACGCAACCGAGCAGAGTCCTTCTTACAAGAATTACAGCGCAATATCGCTTTTGCTCGTGTAAAAGCAACCGCCGCAGACGAAATTGTCATTCTCTGCCCGGCCCCACCAGCAAATATTCAAGCTAGAACCGCATTTACTTGCCAAGATAATTGGGCAACGAACAGAATTAGCGTGTTTGTTGACAGAGATAAAAATGGCACATTTAGTAATGGTGATACTATCCATCGTACGATGGAGGTCGTAGACGATAACGACAGTATGGTATTCTCTGGTGACAATCGTCTGAGGTTTGATTCAAGTGGACTCTTGAGTGGTTCAAGCGCTGGTAATTTTACCTATTGCCCAGGCAGTGACGACAACAATCAGCAATTGAGTGTTTCAACTGCCGGCACAGCATTATACCGAGGGAATACGACAGATACCTGTGAATAGCCACAAAAATACTAATATCTCGAAGTGCCAATCTTGCCTTTAATATATAAACGACTAGGCTTAAAGAAAATATAATACGAGGCAAAGGATATGCATCGTCACATGGGTTTTTCCCTATTGGAATCTTTAGTATGTTTGGCGATTATCACCATCGTCAGTTTATTTTCTCTTCCCAGTCTTACGGCTTTATTTCAGTTTGATAAACCAAAAATGAAACTTGAAGCATTACGGCGAGCCATCAATTTTGCTCGTATTCAGGCTGTTGCAAGCGGTGCAACCGTTACTTTATGCCCACTGAAAAACAATCGCTGCGACGACAAAGAGTGGCACACTCAGTTAACGGTTTTTATCGACTACCGCCCCCAAGGTGAGTTTTCAGGCGATGATTATAAATTAGCGGTTGTGGACTCAGTAGACTCAGGTGACAAACTCACCTACCCAAGAAACGCCATTATATTTCGCCGCTTTGGCCATCTCGCGGGACTCTATAACGGTACTTTTGTCTATTGTAACGCAAGTTCTACCGTGGGGTTGTCGTTGTCAGTTAGCTACACTGGGAGAAGCACTCTAAAAGATACTGATGAGTGTCAAAAGTAAATAACCTAAGCTCGGGGATAGTTAGTATGAATACAAAGGGGAGTTAGCTACTCCCCCCGAAAATTAACGTTCCCAGCACCTATCTATAGCGTCTTGATCCGTTGTCCCAGTCACACCACGAACCCCAAGTTCATCAATAGTTAAAGCTGGGCACTGTTCATCGCCTCGAACCGGCCCTGCTGCGGCTGTTGCAACGATTCTAAAGGTATCTGCAGTAACGTTTTCAAGTGTTACATTGAAATAACCATTTTCTGTTGCCGTCGCTACACCGATTGCCGCTAGATTATCGCTGTAAACTCTATTATCAACAAAAAACTGCTCTTGCTTATTCGCGGCGTCAAGTAACAAAGTCATGGCATCAGCCCTTGCCCCTCTTCTCACATACTCAGTGTAATTAGGGTACGCAATCGCAGAGAGAATACCGATGATCACCACCACTATCATTACTTCAATTAAGGTAAACCCTCTTTCGACTAAACAACCTGCGGAGTTATTTCTATTCATCTTTCCCTTTCTCATCGCTATCTTCTCTCTTATAGATATAAAGCTGTTTAGTCTTTATCTTTGTACTTTTGGTTGTGAATATTTCGACCGGCTCTTTAGAAGGTACTGGTTCACTAGGAATACTCGGTGGTGCAAAAGGAGTACTTGCATCAGGTCCTGCTTCAATCCCAGGACCTGGAATATACACAATATTGTCTCTTACTATGATCGAGGGCTTATCTGGTAAGTCTTGTGATGTAATATAGGTTTTTCCTGTTCCATAGTGTAGGTGAAACATATAGAGCTGCCCCTTACCGCCTGTGAGCGTACATTGCTGAGTAGTCTGGTCTGCTGGGGTAAATGACGTAAAATAAGCGACCCCACCAATCACTGTTGATTCTGCTAGCGACTTTTCTCCACCAGACAATTGATACTTCCAACCTTTAAATTGAGCCAGCTTAGCCTCTTCTTTAACGAATTTTTCCAAGTCATTTACCGCATTACCAAAAGGATCATCTTTCATTTCCATTAAATCGCTGATTACTATCGGTTCCGGGATATCCTCAACAAAGGATTTTGTCTTGGTATTCATATCCCTAACCATAAAGAGATAATCCGTTACGCTTGAATCTATTGGCTTTGCGCGATTTCCGCTCCCTATTACAATGGCATCAAACGGCGTATCTTTTCTATCCATTCGATAATCATCTTTTCCTGTGCCAAAGATAGTTTTCGTTACTTGGCTATAGAAGGTTCTTGCTATCGTAGGTTTATAGAAAAAACGTCTATCCTGATCAGCGGCTGTACTACCCAGTTGTGCAAGCTCAAAGTGTGTCCACGGCTCCGTAGGATCATTAGGGTTTGGTCCAGGCATATCTATTCGCCATATACTGCCTGCGGTATCCGCTAAATATATTCGGTCGCTAAAGCCATCGTAGTCCGAATCCGTCAATGCAGGTTGCGCAACGATGCTATGCTCCCCCTTAAACGCATCTCCAGTAAGCGACCAAACGATATCAGCATTGTTTGACATGATATCGACCATGTAAATACCAACACCTTTGTTATTCTCATCGACTGAGCGCGATACATTATCCTTGTTGGTGTTATAACCTGCAGCAAAAATCAATACGGGTCTATTCTTTTGCTTTTCAATAAAGCTGACGACAGGCTTAGACCACGTTTGTCCCAAATCTTTAAACTTATTTGAATCACCAGAAATAGGCCCACCCCAAAGTAATGATGGCGAATCAGGGTTAGTGATATCGAAACCATAGTACTTGTTTCCACCACGGCGCATACCAACAAAGGCCCACACCTTGTCACCAGACTCTACTTTTCGGTTTTTATTGATATCATGAAAATAGACAGTAATTGGGCCATCCATGCCATATAACTTGGTTTCTGCTTTTTCCGTTTTCACTGGGTTTAAGATAGATAAAAGCGACTTCGGAATAAATGCCCAACTTTCGCTTACACTGTTACCATTGTCTTTGAACATGTGTAACACACCAGCATTGGTGCCTACTAAGATGCGAACGTCACCATTCCCATAGTCAATTGATGCTGGCTTTGAATGAAGCGGATCTGCAAATATATCGGCTCTTCTATCCGAAGAAAAACCATCTCCATCGTCATCATCTACATCTTTGCCAATTACCCAGTTGAAGACTTCTTGTAACTGGCTTTTACTGGCACCACTTAGGCCCATCGCATCCGCTAATTGTGTTCGGCCACCGTATGCACTCTCTGCATTATCATAAGTAAATTCAACTAACGAGCCGCCGTCAAAATCCGACAGCACTTTTCTCGTTAGTTGATTTTCCAAAGCGTAGTTAACACCACCCTTTTCAATATTATTGCCATCCTTCGAGCCTCCAGCTGACCAAAAGGTGGTAATACTGTTTGAGATTGCGCCTTTTTCATCTATCGCGGGGGTACCTTCTTGGCCCACCACTTTTTTATTTTCAAATTTTAATTTTTTAAGGTTACCGCGCCAGCGAGTATGAGTTTCCGGCTTAAACTGAGTGTAGTATAAAGCGTTTCCAGTTTGTGTCGGGTCTTGTGCGTTGGCAGACACGGTTGGTGAACTAAAGCTTGCACTCACATTTCTGATATTGGTAATCGTGGTTTTGAGCACGTCCGACAAGTCGTTTGCGGTATGCGCATGAAGATATTGCCCACCACCTTGCGTCGCGGTTTCTTTAAGCAGATCTATGCCTGTACCCGACATACCATTACCAAAACCAATCGTGAAGACCCGTGCAAAATCGTGTTCATCAGGTGTAGAAGGATATAAGTCAACTTTAACTTGAGACGTACCGCGCATTGTTTTAGCTAATGCGGGTAAATAATTTTTAGTGACACCAGAACCTTCATTTATATCAAAGTAATTGGGATAAGAGCCATAGACTGAAAAATATTCATTCACTATGCTATTGTTTGAGCTAGTGTCACTGGTTGGATCTCCATCTGTCATTAAAATTAAATTAATTGAGGTATCGCAGCGTTCATCCGCGCCACGGGCTGGAGTAAACGCGGAGATATAATTACCACGACGCTCTATACTCTTATCTCTATCGTTTCCACCGTTTTCGCCCCAGTAGACATCTCCACCTTTAAGGTAGTTATACAACTCCCATAAGGTTTCAGATAACGGCGTTGAGCCAGACGCTGGTAATGCATTTATTTTTTCTACAATGTCATCACTACTACTACCAATACCATTTAATATATAACCGCCACTTGAAGAATATAGGCGAGATAAACCAAATTGGATATCTGCGTTGTCTCTCACCAGTTTACGCATCGCGTTTTGCGCAACTTTGAGGCGGCTATCAGCACAGCCCTGTACAGCTTGATTGTACTCATTTGCTTGATAACAGTTACTACCGTTAAAGCACTCTGTTTCTCGGTATCCATAACGTGTTTCATAACGCCAGCCAGTCCACACGCGATATGAGTAACGCTCATAACACGCCTTACCATTTTGTGAGTCCCACGCCATACTGCCCGATGTATCAAATAACATTAATACTCTGGGCTGCTCACGGGTAGAGACATTATGTTTAACGTAAAGCTCGATATCTTCGGCCTGAGCGATTTGTGTCAACGCGGACCAAGTAATTAAAATACAAAATAACTTTTTCATAATTTATATCCGAAGAAGTCTATTATTAATTTGAAACACTGACTATTTCTTGTCCAATACCCATCACAATAGTTACATTGTGACGACCTCTATCGCCGTAATCCACCGTCGCCTGGACTTCCGTCATGTTACAGACGAATCCATCCGTGTAATCAAATTGCCGAGGACAAAATAACTCAAGCTCTCCATTGTTTAAGTTCGTTACGGTCGCTTGTAAGCCATTGGGTGTTTGTACTGTTGCCCCATCGTCTGCTAGCTGCTGCCGTGAGCGTAAAAACACATTATTGGGGGCTCGCTGCTCTTGTCGTATTAATCTCTGCATTTCACCAAACAGTAAGCTCTCGGCTTCTTCTCGTTCCATCACCGCATGCGTCATTTTAATATCCAAGGTACTTGTGCTCATTAAAGTCACTGCAACCGCCATAACAGCAACCACCATCACCATCGCCATGATCAGCACTACACCTCGTTGCTTTACATTTCCCATGCTGAGCCTCCCATGTTGTACATCGAAATCGTGGTTGAGAAAACCGTTCTGCGAACCGCATCTGTATAAGTTAGCTCTCGACGAGCAGGATCATTACCAAGATAATATGTTCGCTTTTGCACCCCGAAATCTGCATCAGGCTGTAATACTCTAACTAAAACAAACAGCTGCAAAGACAAAATGCCTCGTGTTCCGCTCCAATCAGCCTCAGACATATTCGCAGTATGCCTGTATCTGTCTACGCGGCCGTCATAGTCGGTATCTAAACCAAACACAAACCGTATCTGTTCAACACCTTCAATCACTAGCTCATCAACCATTCCACCGCTAATTAATAGCCTCTTCCGCCTCAACACTGGAACAGTAATCGTACGGTTATTAATAACTTGCTCTTCTTCACTCACATAGTAAACATGATGGCTATAGGGCCATAATGTGGCATTTACACTTGGCATATCGACAATGCTATTACCAGCAATAAACTCTGCTTGCTCCTGCTGTGCAATAAAATAGTACCTAGTCTTCTGTACCTCCCCTGCATTCGGAACTAATCCCGTGATACCTACAGGGTTACCTTCAAGAAATTTCATTTGCAACACCTCAGACTGAGGCACAGCTCGAGAGATACACCCTAGTGCTGATGCACCATTTGTGACTGTTGCCCATATAGGCCTAAAATTTGTTGGGTCATTGTTAGGGAAACTTCCGTTGTTAGGTCCGCCAGAACAATCGTTCCCAGGGTTTGCCGGTGCATTTTGATTAGTAGCAGTGAAACCCTTGTCGTAAAAAGTTCCCCAGAAACCTACTTGCTCAATATCACGGCGCATTATTGATAGAGCCAAGCGACCCTTTTCTTGTAATTCTCCAATTTGCATCGTGTCATTGGTGGTCGCCTTCATACCTATGTATGTTGCTATAACACCTGCCAATAACATTACACCAATGAACATGGCGATCATTATTTCTAATAAAGTAAACCCTAACATCCTTTTCATGGCTCACTCCTAATTAAAACAAATGTGTCCATAACTACTGCTCTGCGTCTATCATCAACCGTGCCACAATCTCCCGCGGGATTATTCGCAAGGGCTGTCATGGCTTGACGACCTCGCCAAGTGACAATGACCTGTACATTTACCCCTGATGTATCACCGGCAACGGAGGTGGGGTTAATACACACTACCGCGTTATCCAATGAGCCTGTATTTTCCCTTGCTCTTATCGCTTGACGCCAATTAGCAATATCTGTTTTCGCAAGCGTTTCTGCATTACAGCGCTGTGTATAACACGTGGTGTTTGCCTGTACGTCTTCGGTACTATTAAAGTCAACATCGTAAAGTGTTGTGATATTAGTCGCATCATTACTACGAATACGATGCATAATGTCACTGGCAAGCTCGACCGCAGCTGCTCGCTGCATAGAATCAAAACTTGCCTGTTTAGCTTTTGCTTGTAATGCCACAGCACCAAGCAGCCCAAAGCTTAAAATCATAAACGCAATAAGCACTTCTAACAGTGTGAAGCCATGTTGCTTTAGCGAAATATGCATATCTCAACCAGAATTCAATTGTCCTAGCTTCAGTGTAAGCAGTCGTCTTTGAAACTCAATACGGGATAGTATGAAAGGTCTATTGAGGCGATAAACGGTTTATTCACCGCTTAGCTTAACACTCAAAATAATGTTTTTAGTTGGGTGTAAGCTCTACGGCTAACTTCATAGCGATTGGGCAGCGACTTGAGGCAAACATAGTGCTTTTGTTCATGTAGTTCTAAAGCTGAAATTTCTGTTCGCTTAACTAATGTACTGCGATGGATTTGAATAAAATGTGTTGGAAACTTATCTAACAGTGACTTGAGTGACATGTCAATTAATGCTTGTAGGCCGGAATTCAAGGTTACTCGCGTATATTTTTCATCCGCCTCGGCAACAATAACATCCGAAACCTGAACGTAACGCAACTCACTGCCAACGTAATAGCTTAGCGTCTCCATACTCGGAAAGATAGTAGTCAATAAAGCATCAAGCTTATCACTATCTAGTGGCTTCACTAGATAACCATTGGCGTGCAGTTCAAATGCTTCTAACGCATATTCCGGATGCGCCGTTAGAAACACGATTTTCATCCTCGGAAATTGCAGGCGTAATTGACTCGCAAGCTCAACACCTGACTGACCCGGCATCGAAATATCAAGAAAAATTAGCTGTACAGGCTCCTGATTTAGTAGCGCTTCCACACCGTCAGCGCAGTCAACTTCACCGATACAACGAAAGCTTGCGTGCTTTTGCATTAATCGTTTAACGCGAGCTCTTGCCAACGGCTCATCATCCACAATAAGGTAAGATATTACTGTTTTCATAGCGGTAGCGAAAAACTGACGGTATAGCTATCTTGACTGGCTTCGGTTTTAAAATCAATTGGCTGATTGTAGTGTAAAGCCAAGCGGCGTCTGATGTTACTTATCCCAATGCCATGCCCTTGGTGCGTCGGCTTTAATTTTGCGTCATAGCTGTTAAAAATTACCACCGTTAAGGTGCGTTTACTACAGTGAATATGAATACGAATATCCGCTCCATTTGGGTTTGGCTCTACCCCATGGCTAACCGCGTTCTCCACCAATGGCTGTAATATCAACGCAGGGATCAAAACATTTCCCAAGACATTGTCTAATTCCCACTCTACCCTCAAACGCTCTGCAAAGCGCCACTGCTCAAGTGCTAAATACGCTTTGCATAAAGATATTTCACTTTCCAGCGGAACAATATTTTGTGTGGACATCGCAGCGCGAGATAAATCGGCAAGGGCTAATGCTGACTTTTCTGCTGCACTTGGATCGATATGAGTCAATTCGGCCACGGTATTGAGTGAGTTATATAAAAAGTGCGGCCGAATTCTCGCATGTAACGCTTCAAGTTCCGCTTGAGATAGCGCTTTCACCTTACGAATATTATCGGTAAAGATAGCTAAGAAATGCGCGAAAAGCGTGATAATGCAAAGACATATTGCGATGTTACGCCATAAGCTCAATTCAATTTTTGCCTCATCAATCCAACCGAGCAGTGTAAAACCATAGGGAAAAGCCGTACTAGTAACAACAGTACAAAGCACGAAGACAGAAATGAGAATACCTGCTTCAACTAGATCTGAGCGCTTCTCAACAGCGTGGCGCACAATCGCTATCACGGCAAGTGATAAAAAGGCGGTGAAATGAATAAATAAGCTAGTTAACCCAAGGGATTGCCAAAACGCAGTCGCGGAAATCAACGTATATAAAAAGGCTAGGATTTGCGAGGCAACTAGCAATGCTAGCACACCTCGCTCACTCAATAGTGCAGACAACAACCTGATACGCGGTGTCATCGTGCTAACTCTCTTATCTGAGTTCTACAGGTACGGCAAACACGACATTTTCTTCTTGTCCTGGGTTCTCAACTACCGTTTTCCCACCAAGTTCTTTAAGTCGAGAGATAACCTGTTGAACCAACACTTCAGGTGCAGATGCGCCGGCAGTTACACCTACCTTTGCAACCCCATCGAACCAAGTTTCTTCGATGGAAGAGGCATCATCGATAAGAAATGCTTTAGTTCCCATTTTATCCGCAAGTTCTCTTAAACGGTTAGAGTTAGAACTATTTTTCGCACCCACCACAAGCAATAAATCAACTTTGTCCGCTAAGTCGCGAACCGCATCTTGGCGGTTTTGCGTAGCATAGCAGATATCATCTTTTCGAGGACCACTGATGTTCGGAAACTTGCTACGCAGTGCGTCAATTACATCCGCAGTGTCATCTACCGATAATGTTGTTTGACTGCAATAGAACACATTGTCAGCATCTTTCACTTCGAGTGCTGCTACATCCTCTGGTTTTTCAACGAGATAAATACCACCATTCGGATTGTCATACTGACCCATAGTACCCTCAACTTCAGGGTGCCCATGGTGCCCAATCAAAATACACTCTGTACCTCTGCGGCTAGCACGCGTCACTTCCATATGCACCTTTGTCACTAACGGACAAGTTGCATCAAAGACTTTTAACTCTCGGCGCTTCGCTTCATTACGTACTTGCTGAGAAACACCATGCGCGCTGAAAATAACAATACTGTCGTCTGGCACTTCATTTAGCTCTTCAACGAATACCGCACCACGAGACTTCAGACCATCAACAACATATTTGTTATGAACAACTTCATGGCGAACGTAAATAGGCGCTTCGAAAATATCGAGTGCACGCTCAACAATGCTAATCGCTCTATCTACACCTGCACAGAATCCTCTCGGGTTTGCCAGCAAGATATCCATTAGTTATTTACCTCAAGAATTTCAACTTCAAACGTTACTTTTTGGCCTGCAAGCGGGTGATTGAAATCGACAGTTACCGAGTCGCCAGCTACTTCTCGGATCAATCCAGGTAAGTCAGTACCATCTGGTTGCGTAAATGCAATGATGCTACCTACTTGAGCGGGGGTTTCTGCGCCAAATTTGCTTCTATCAACATAGTAGATATTGTCAGGATTTGGTTGTCCAAACGCGTCTTCTGGCTCTAGCTCAAAAGATTTCTCATCGCCCGCTTTTAATCCAAGCAAACACTTTTCAAAATTTTCCGTCAGGCTGCCATCACCCATAAACAACTTAGCGGGTTTATTATGAACTTTGGTAGAATCTGCTGCTGAACCGTCTGATAACTTGATTGAAAAATGGAACAAGACTTCAGACTTTGCTCCAATTAGTTGCTCACTCACGCATTTTTCTCCTGTGGTTTATCGCCACTGGTAAAGGCATCGAAAATTAATAGGGCAGCACCGCCGACAATGGCCATGTCTGCGACATTAAACGCTGGATAGTGCCAATCCTGATAATAGAAATGTAGGAAGTCAATCACATAACCATGAATAATGCGGTCGTATAAATTTCCTACCGCACCACCTAATACCAGCGCATAAGCTAATCCCAACTTCCAATTTGATGCTGGCAATTTACGAAGCCAAAAAATCAATAAAGTGCTAATAGCAACGGCAATGCCACTTAAAAAGTAACGCTGCCAGCCACCAGCTTCACTTAAGAAGCTAAAAGCCGCACCATAGTTATGCATATAGGTGAGATTGAATATAGGCAAAATATCAATGGACTCATAGAGTTCCATTTCAGCCATAACCAGTGCTTTGGTGAAATAGTCTACTGCAAAAAGCAGTAGACTAAGCCACAACCACACCAGACCACTTTTCTGTGTAGTTTGTGTCACGTTTTACTCCTAGGCGAATTGACGCTGCTCGCCGTCACCTTCAACGTTACTAATACAACGGCCACAGATATCTGCATGTTGCTCATTCTTACCTACGTCGTCCGTATAGTGCCAACAACGATCACATTTTTTAGCCGATGTTGCCGCTACACTAATGTATAAACCATCAATTTCTGATGAAATTGCATTTTCTGGTTTGTTGTTGACTACTTCTACCGTTGCTTTCGAAGTTAGTAAAACGAAGCGCAATTCGTCGCCAATGGCATTGAGCTGCTCAGCTAAGTCACCGCCAGTATATAGCGTTACTTCAGCCTGTAGCGTCGCACCGATCACTTCTTCTTTACGTGCATTCTCGAGTACACGGTTTACTTCATCACGTACCGCAAGTAGGTTTTGCCAGTACTCGTTATTTAACGAGCCTTCTGTCGCCCCTTCAATTGCATCATACCAAGTATCCGTGAATACAAACTGGCCACGCTCACCTGGTAATACTTCCCAGATTTCTTGTGCAGTAAAGCTCATGATTGGCGCCATCCAACGTGTCATCGCTTCGGCGATATGATAAAGCGCTGATTGACAAGAACGACGGGCATGGCTATCACTTTTCGCCGTGTACTGACGGTCTTTAATCACGTCTAGATAGAACGAGCCCAATTCACCAGTACAGAAATTCATAAGCTTCTGTGTTACTTGAAGCATTTGATACTTGTCGTACGCTGTTTTGATCTCAGTTTGTAGCTGTGCAGCACGCGCAACAATCCAGCGATCTAGCTCAACCATATCTTCAATTGCTACTAAATTCGTTTTTGGATCAAAGCCGCTTAGGTTCGCAAGTAGATAACGACTTGTGTTACGAATACGACGATAACGGTCAGCTGAGCGCTTAAAGATTTCATCAGACACAGTCATTTCGGCCGTATAATCGGTAGAAGCTACCCATAAACGTAAAATATCTGCACCTAGTTTGTTCATGATGTCTTGCGGCGAGATCACGTTGCCTAATGACTTAGACATCTTGTGGCCTTTTTCATCGACCGTGAAGCCGTGCGTTAACACTTGCTTATAAGGTGCATGACCATTGATAGCAACTGAAGTCATCATTGATGACATAAACCAACCACGGTGCTGATCCGAGCCTTCAAGGTAAAGATCTGCAGGACCTGTTAAATCTTCGCGTGCATCAACAACACACGCATGCGTTACACCTGAGTCAAACCATACGTCTAGCGTATCTTGTACTTTTACGTACTGTTGAGCATCTGCTTCACTTAATAGCGCGCTAGGCTCTAAGTCGTACCACGCCTGAATACCCTTTTCTTCCACTAATTTAGCAACGGCTTCAATAAGGGCTTCCGTTTCAGGATGTAGGCTACCGGTGTCTTTATCGACAAATAATGCGATTGGTACACCCCAAGTACGCTGACGTGAAATACACCAGTCAGGGCGACCTTCAACCATGTTTGCGATGCGGCTTTCACCCCACTCTGGTAACCACTCTGTCTTTTTGATTTCATTCAGTGAATCAGCACGTAGGTTAGCCTGATCCATGCTGACGAACCATTGTGGCGTCGCACGGAAAATAATAGGAGTTTTGTGACGCCAGCAATGCGGATAACTATGCGTTAGCGCCTTATGACGGAACAATACGCCTTTCTCAGTTAATAACTCAATGATGCTGTCATTTGCTTTAAATACGTGCTGACCTGCAAAAATCGGTGTATCTGGTAGATAAACACCATTTGCACCAACAGGGTTTGCAACTTCTAGACCGTAAGCCTGACCCGCTGCAAAGTCTTCTTGACCGTGACCAGGTGCTGTGTGAACGATACCAGTACCTGAGTCTGTTGTTACATGCTCACCTAAAATAACAGGCACATCGAAATCTAAGAATGGGTGTGCAACGTGCAGATTCTCAAGTGCAGCGCCTTTCGTGTAACCTAGTACGTGGAAGTGCTTAAATCCAAAACGATCAACAGCGTCTTTTACTAATTCAGAACCAAGCACAATACGCTGCTCTTGACCTTCATCTTCGATTTGTACCAGCGCATACTCTAGCGCGCCGTGTACTGCCACAGCGCGGTTTGCTGGTAATGTCCAAGGCGTTGTAGTCCAAATTGCGGTACTTACTTCGCCCTTGCCTTCATGGCCTTCGGCCAAGCCAAACGCACCAATGATTGCCGCTTGATCAGCAAACACAAATTTTACGTCGATTGCTGGCGATTGTTTGTCTTGGTATTCAACTTCCGCTTCAGCAAGCGCTGAACCACAATCCGTACACCAGTGAACTGGCTTTGCACCTTTGTGCAGGTGACCATTTTTGATGATACGACCAAGCACACGAATAGCATTGGCTTCAAAATCAAAGTTCATGGTTAAGTATGGCTTATCCCAGTCACCTAACACACCAAGGCGTTTGAAATCTGTTTTTTGGCCATCAACTTGCTTTTTAGCATAGTCGCGGCACTTTTCACGGAATTCAGCAGCCGATACTTTCTTACCTGGTTTGCCTACTTTCTTTTCCACCTGTAGCTCAATTGGAAGACCATGACAGTCCCAACCAGGTACGTAAGGTGCATCAAAATCAGAAAGCGTTTTTGACTTAATAATAATATCTTTTAGGATTTTGTTTACTGAGTGACCTAGGTGAATATCACCATTTGCATACGGAGGACCGTCATGCAAAATAAATGGCTTTTTACCTTTTTTCGCAATGCGAATTTGACCGTATAGGTCTTCTTCATACCATTTTTTCAGCATCTTTGGTTCGCGTTGCGCCAAATTACCACGCATCGGAAACTCAGTTTCCGGTAGATTTAAAGTATGTTTGTAGTCGCTCATTTATCCTACTTTCCGTATCGGCTACGTTAAAGAAAAACACTGTTTTGCATTGCTAACATCACGACTGATTTGTTCTGTTAACTGCGACAATGTTTCGAATTTTTGCTCATCGCGAAGCTTTTCAATTAGCTCCACTTTCATAAACTGACCGTAGATGGTCTCATTAAAATTAAACAGATGCACCTCTAAAAGGGCTTTCGTTCCGTTTAAGGTTGGCTTAGTGCCAACATTCGCTACGCCATAATGTGTTTTGTGATTCACAGTCGCTTTGACCGCATACACACCGCGCACAGGGCTCACTTGGCGTTTTAAGGCAATATTTGCAGTATGGAAACCAAGCTCTCTGCCTTTCTTCCAACCGTGAATAACACGGCCCGAAATGGCATAGGTATGGCCCAACATATCATGTGCTTGACGCAAATCACCAGCTGCAAGTGCCGTGCGGATCAACGTGCTACTTACACGACAATCTTGCTTGCGAAAACTTGCCGTGTCTTTTACTTGCATACCTAGCGGTTCGCCCACTCGTTTTAGCATTGCAAAATCACCAGCACGTTCACGGCCAAAACGAAAGTCATCGCCGACCGTGAGCGCCTTGGTTCCAAGCTTTGTCACTAGGACTTCTTTGATAAATTGCTCTGCATCTTGCGAGGCAAACTTGCGATTAAAGTTGACGCAAATGACTCGCTCTATACCAAGCTCTTGCAACAGGACTAGTTTATCACGTAATCGCGTCAGCCTAGCCGGTGCTTTATCTTTGGCAAAAAACTCCAAGGGCTGCGGCTCAAATAACATCACTGTACTTGGAAGTTGATAGTGTTTTGCGTCGCTAATCAGCCCCTTCAAAACCTCTACATGTCCAAGATGAACCCCGTCAAAGTTTCCAATCGTCAACACACAACCAAAATGATGTGGTCGAATATTATGGATCCCTCGGATTAGTTGCATAGTGCCGTGCCTTTGTGCAGCAAATATCAAAGAGCCCGATTATACCCAAGTTGCTTAAAAATGCGAATCAAGCATCTCGGATTGTGCTCAATCTTACCCCTAGTATAAATAGTAAACTAAAATAGCTCACCATTGCGGTTACTAATAATCCGCAAAGTAATAGCACCTGCTCCATTAGTCCCCACTCTAGCCATTCAAAGCGTGCGCCGAGAAAGTATACGCATACAGCCATCACGACCGCTGAAACAAAGCATTTGGCAGTAAAACCAAGAGAAAATGCGCTTAGCTGATACACACCTTGATGTGACAGCTGACGATAAAGTAAAAACGCATTACAAGACGCTGATAATGAAGTTGCCAATGCAAGGCCTAGATAACCAATAAAAGGCGCTAAGATAAGATTGAAAACCATATTGAGTGCCATAGTAATAATACCAATTCGAACAGGCGTTTTAGTATCTTGTCTAGCGTAAAAACCCGGTGCAAGTACTTTAATCAACATAAAGCTTAATAAGCCAACGGAGTATGCGGCTACCCCTAAGCTTACCTTGTTTATATTGTCTGCATTTTGAGAAACAAACTCACCATGGCCAAATAATACAGAAATGATAAGTGGGCTTGTCACCATCAGCCCTAGCATCGCAGGTAACCCCAAGAAGATGACAAAACGGACACCCCAATCTAGAGTTTTCTGAAAATCTTCACTTTTTTCTCCTGCGTGTAATTTAGAAAGTGCAGGCAGTATCACGGTCGCAATACCGATACCAAATAGGCCGAGTGGAAATTCAATTAATCTGTCTGAATAATAAAGCCAAGCAATCGATCCCGTCACGAGAAAAGAGGCAATGACGGTATCCAGTAGTAAGTTAATTTGGCTAACAGAAACACCAAATAATGCTGGGATCATCAGAGTTCTTACTTTGGTTATTTCAGGGCTCCGCCATGCAAATTGAGGGCGACTCAAAACTTTTAAGCGCAACAAAAATGGGATCTGGAATAATAGTTGAACAATACCACCAATAAATACACCGAGTGCTAGAGCGTACGCACCTTGTGCAAATTTATCATGGAGAAAAATAGCGCAGCCAATAATCGACACGTTGAGTAAAACTGGCGTAAAGGCCGCTGCGGCAAAGCGATTATAAACATTCAGTACCGCCCCACTAAGTGCAACTAATGAAACAAAAAATAAGTAAGGAAAGGTGAGCTTTAATAGTGCGCTTGCAAGCACAAATTTTTCGGCATCTGCACCACCTTGCCACCAGTCGAGAAACCAGCTTGTACCAAATAATGCGGCGATCACAGGAGAGCCTATCACCCCTAAAATAGTAACAATAAGCAATACAGTCCCGAGTGTCCCAGCGGCTTGTGCAACGAATAACCTTACTCTATCGTCTCCATGCTTTTCTTTAATTTCTGAAAGTACAGGAACAAAGGCCTGAGCAAACGCGCCTTCTGCAAATAACCTACGCAAAAAATTAGGGATCCGGTTGGCGAATAAAAAGACATCGGCGGCCAATCCTGCGCCCAATAGGTTTGCCACGACAGCATCTCGAACGAGGCCCAGAACCCGCGAAATCATAGTCATGGCACTGACAATCATACCCGATTTAAATAACCCTTTTGCCACCACCTTAACTCCTAAATTCAGTGAATCGCGGCAGATTATGCCACAGTCGTTGTGCATTTAGCACTAGGCGTGCCCTGTCAGCTTTGATACAATACGCGCCATTAACCTTGGTAGGCCTGTTTCACCTTGTGAAATTTGACTGTTTACTTTGGTTCAGACCTGAGATTTTCAAGGCACTTTGTGAAGCTACGCTTTGCAAATTATTAGTGCAACTTGGGATATTACGGGTTTACTTGCCTGCTATAGAAGTAAAAATGTCGCATAGCAACGTTTTGATTTGTACAGGTTAAGAATTGAGAATAGCCCAAGTCGAGTCTTGGGTGTTGAACATTAGGCCGCGCTTGTTAATTTATATTGACTTTTGCGATTAAAACAGGCATATTCCTCGGCCTTTAAATTAAGCTTATTTTAAGATTGTTAGGAGCAAACCTTGGCTAACATCAAGTCTGCAAAAAAACGCGCTATCACTAGCGAAAAGCGTCGTAAGCACAACGCAAGCCGTCGTTCAATGATGCGTACATACTTCAAAAAAGTAATCGCTGCAATTGAAGCTGGTGATAAAGAAGCTGCAACTCAAGCATTCGCTGTTGCTGCACCTATCCTAGACCGTTACGCAACTAAAGGTCTAATCCACAAAAACAAAGCTGCTCGTCATAAGAGCCGTTTAGTTGCTAAGATCAAAGCACTTTAATTTGTTGCTGGATTGAAAAAACCGACATTATGTCGGTTTTTTTATGTCTGTAATTTATATACTTTGGTATCAAAAGATAAAATCAGTGCCGTTTTAAACCAATTCTAAATCTGGGTAAAACTTCTTCAGCATAGCCGCGATTTTCTTTGGCGAAAATGGCTTAACAACAAAACCTTTAGCACCGCGCTCAATCGCATCTTTAACATTGTCTACCGTTGAGTGTGCCGACACCATAACGACATTAATATTCGGGTTTATTTCATTTAGGGTTGCAATTAACTCTTTACCATCACCATCGGGCAGCTCAATATCTAAAAAGACAATATCAAAATGTTGCTCTTCACATGACTTTACGCATTGCGTTGCAGTGGAGGCTTCTCTCACATGATCAATGCCTAAGTGCATTAAGGTTTGATGTAAAAAGCTGCGAACTGTCCCTACATCATCGACGATTAAAATAGAGATGTTTTGATCCATAGTCCTTTCCCGTAGGCTGTAGTGTAAAAATAAGCTATTATACTTAGCATAGAAGCATTATAGAGACCTGCAACTAAAAGGCTACTTAAAGCATGGCAAAACCATCAAAAAAACAATCGCTTTTAGGTCAAGTACAGTCCAATCAAAAGAAACGCACTAGTACAACAAAAAACCGTCGACCATCGCCACAACAAATTGCAGCGATAAAGGCTCAACAAACCGCGCAAGCACGGCAAACAAATACACCTCAAACACAAGCAGCTACAGATAACGATAAACCCAAGGGTAAAGGTAAGTGGATAGTGTTTGCTGTGATTGGTGTTTTATTTATTATCCTGCCAAAACCACAACTGATTACTTATGAAAAATTAGGCCTTGTGGCTAGTAGTGTATATTGGTCTGGTCTTCCTGGTATAGATCCTGTGCTATTCGATTCAAACTTACATCCAAAGCCTGCGCTTGAGCGCAATACACTATATTTATGCCACGATTTGAAAAATCCTGACTCCTGTCAGAAGTACCAAATCGTTAAGCAAGAAGGGTTTATTGCAGCCATGATGAAGCTGCTCCAAGGCTAAAGCGAAAAAACAACGAAAATGCCTCTCTATTGGGGCATTTAAACCTTATACGCATATGTGAAACGCATTTACGAAAGGCCGAGCACCTCACAAGCAATTAATGAAAAGCGCGAGCCTTAATTGTCATCGCTGCTAGTAATTCACTTCTATCGATTAACCTACCAGCAATAACATGTACCACTTCCCCCTCTTTCTCTACTATACCCTTTATTTCTAATAGCTGTGCGCCCATATAGGCTTGCTTTTGTGCTCGAGCAGTACCAGACCACACAATTACATTGATGTTGCCTGTTTCATCTTCTAAAGTAAAAAAGGTCACGCCTTTTGCGGTACCCGGGGCTTGCTTTCCTGTCACCAGCCCTATCACTGTTACTAACGATTTATGCGGTCGATAAAGCAGTTCATTGGCCTTAACCGTTCGGTGTATAAGCTTTTCTTGCTCAAGTTGCTTGATTGGGTGAGTGCGTAAAGAAACCTTAGTGCTATTGTAATCTTCCTGTAAGTTTTCAAACTCTGTGGCGCTAAAGTGACTATATTGCGACTCTTTCTCTTCAATATCGCTGAATAGTGGCAAGGTTTTACTTTGATCTGCAAGTGACCACCTAGCCGCATAACGGCTATCTACAAAGTGATGTAAAGCATCCGCGGAAATCAGCTTTTCAATAGTGCTGTTAGTAATACCAGCTTGCTGTAACTGCACGATATTCCCAAACCCCTCTTGAGGTCTGCATTGTAATAATTGCAGTGCTTCTTCTTCACTTAACCCTTTTATAAGCCGAAGTCCTAAGCGGATCGCAAACGTTGCTTGTCTTGGCTCTTGTACGACTTGATGTTCGTAATCGGACTGGTTAACACAGATAGGTAAAATGCTAACCTCATGCCTTGATGCATCTTGCAACAGCTGTGAAGCCGAATAAAACCCCATTGGAAAGCTATTGAGTAGAGCGGTATAAAACATTGCGGGGTAGTAGTATTTCAACCACGCAGAGGCATAAGCCAACACTGCAAAAGAAGCTGAGTGACTTTCAGGAAAACCATATTCACCAAAGCCGCAGATCTGCTCAAAAATCCGCTCAGCAAATTGTGCTTCATAGCCCCGATCCAGCATGCCTCGAATAAGCTTTTCTCTAAACTGCATTAGCTCCCCGGTTTTTTTCCATGACGCCATGGCTCGGCGTAGGCTATCCGCTTCTCCTCCAGTGAACCCAGCAGCAACCATAGCCAGTTTTATCACTTGTTCTTGGAAAATAGGAACCCCCATTGTCCTCTCTAATACCGATTTAACCGCTTCGGATGGATAAGTCACTTGCTCTTCACCATCCCGTCGCTTTAAAAATGGATGCACCATATCCCCTTGAATAGGGCCGGGACGTACAATCGCTATTTGGATCACTAAGTCGTAGTAATTCGCGGGTTTCAGCCTTGGCAACATACTCATTTGTGCACGAGACTCTACTTGAAACACGCCAACACTATCCCCTTTTTGCAACATCTTATAGACCAAAGGGTCGTCTTGCATACGAGTCAATTGGGCAAGATCCAGATTTCGCTTCGTATGCGCTGCAATATAGCCAAAACACTTACGGATAGCGCTTAGCATACCCAAGGCCAAGATATCGACTTTGAGTAACTTAAGAGTTTCAAGGTCATCTTTATCCCATTGAATAATGGTGCGCTCTGGCATAGCTGCATTTTCTACGGGCACTAATTCATGTAATGGACTTTCTGAGATAACAAAACCACCAACATGCTGCGATAAATGCCTTGGAAACCCCATAATGTCATTAACCAACTGAATAAAATGCTGACCTTTTAATGAGTTTGGCTCTAACCCTAACTCCACTAATTGGGCCTGCCAGTTAAGCCCTTTATCACGGCGGTTGAGGTGCTCAATAAAGTACTCTATTTGCGCCATTTCAATGCCCAAGGCTTTGCCAACATCACGCATGGCACTTTTTAAACGATACGTGATCACCGTTGCAGCTAATGCTGCGCGTTTACGACCATATTTTTTGTAGATATATTGGATCACCTCTTCACGACGTTGGTGTTCAAAATCCACATCTATATCGGGTGGCTCATTACGCTCTTTACTAATAAAACGCTCGAACAATACACCCACTTGCCGAGGGTCAACCGCGGTTATCTCTAAGCAATAACAGACCACAGAGTTAGCGGCTGAGCCTCGCCCTTGGTATAAGATTTGATGCTGTTTGGCATACATCACAATGTCATGAATAGTGATAAAGAAAAACGGATAATCAAGCGCTTCGATAAGCGCTAGCTCTTTATCAATAATGGCTTCTATATCTGGCGGCACGCCATCAGGAAAGCGAACTTGTTTACCCTTTTCGACCAACGCGCGTAAATAAGTCATTGGAGTAAAACCTTTAGGCACTAACTCCTGAGGATATTGATAATGCAATGAGTCTAAATTAAATACACATCGCTTCGCGATATTGGCACTTTCTTCAAGAAAGGTAGGTGAAAACAACTTATTAAGCTTAGAGATAGATCTAAGTGCCGACTCGCTATTGCTAATCATTTTCTCAGGGATCTCGCTTATCACACGATTCTGTCGAATGGCTGTCAGTGTATGCTGTAGCGCAAGTCTAGACGAGCAGTGCATAAGCACCCCACCAACAGCGCAAATAGGTATTTGGTAAGCTTTTGACAGTTTTACACAATGGGTAAAATAATGTACATCTTTTGCACTCAAGTTACGTCGGTAGCCAATCCATATTCTATTATGGTGATATTTACACAGCCATTGCAATGATTGAACATCTTGACTGTTTCCCTTTGGCAACCATAACAATAAGACATGCTTAAGCGACATAATATCCCACTCACTAAGCTGATATTGTCCCTTCTCCGTTCGCTGGCGAGCATTACTGATCACTCGACATAACTCTGTATAAGCGAGCTGGCAAGGACAAAGAGCAACCAACTCAATATTGTTGTACTTCAGTAAACTCCCAACTATCAGTTTTATCTTGAGTTTATGATCACGAATATAAGCATGAGCACGGACAATACCAGCCAAAGAGCATTCGTCAGTAATAGCTATTGCGCTGTAACCTAAAAAATCTGCTTGTTTGACCAACTCTTCTGGTCGCGATGCGCCAGTCAAAAATGAAAAGTTGCTCTGGCAAAAAAGCTCGGCATAAGACATTAGCTAAATACTCCATGAATATACCAATGATTATTTTGCTCTCGAAATACCCATAACCGCTGCGCTTGTTCATTTTGTACAATAAAATAATCTCGCTGGACCGGCTCACCGTCCCACCACCCCGAAGCGATACGCTCTGGACCAGAAATAATATTGACTCTTTCACATAACGGCTGTGGCTTCGGAAATAGGATAGTAGGTCTTAATTTACTCTTGAGTGTCGTGAAACGTGGCTCGTGGCTATAAGTGCTGGCCTTTTCAGGACGAGGATCGCCTGTAAGTTGTAAACCTTGCACTGCCTGCTCACCGAGCTTAGCACATAGAATAGCCCGCAGTCCTTGCGCAGACATCGCACTTTGCTGCGTTGAGAAGAGATCTTTTATTGTGGCATGCTGCGCTTCTAGTGCATCAGCTTTGAGTGAAACACTTTGTACGGGTGCATCTAAGGTTATGGATTCTAGCTTGAGGTTTAACAAGCGCTGCCAATTTGCCGCCTTATATTCAGGCTCCGCGCTGTTTAATGTGATCTCTAAAGCCTCTTTATCTCGAAGTGCTAAGGTAAAATAAAGCGTTCGAGTTACTAAGTTACGTTGCTGTAGGAATAACGCTAAACGCGATAGCAAATGCTCGATTGGCTTTTCTAACCAAGCCATTACTTCGACTTCGTAAAGTAAAGGTGCAGTAAGCTCAAAGGTTTCCACAGGTTGGTAATAGTTAAGGGTTTCCTTTAGTTTTCCAAACAAGCAGCCTACATAATGTACGAGTTCAGTATCAAAACGTTTGGCCAGTTCACTGAGTGAAAACTGCTCTAACTGCGCCACGTTTTTAACTCCGGTGCGAGCAAGCAACTCAATCACTTGACTGTCTAGACTTGTACGTGTTAATCCTATCTTCCCCAAGTAATGACGCTTTTGGCACTGCGTTAACATAAGCGCATTGCAATGCTCTCGCGCTAAGAGCTTAGCCATTATTGTGGACTCACCCATGCCGTAATAATAACTCTTGCCAAGTTGCGCTAATTGTCCAGATATTACTTGCCAGTAACTTGGCAAATCATGATAGAGCGACAGCATAGAATCGACTTTAAGCACAAGGCCATTAGGTTCATCGATTACAATATCTGCACTTACTTGATAAAGCGTATTGGCAATTTCTAATAGCTGCTGTCTTTCTAGAAGGTCGTCGTAGGGCAAAACATGAAGCTGTGTACACAATGCACAAGCAGTCCCAAGGCCCATTCCTATTTTTATACCTCGCTGCTGCGCTGCATCATTGAGCTGCACTATCTGGTTTTTGCGGCCATCAATAATAACAACGGGTGTAACAAAATCACCGGAAACCGTTTGCTTTGTCATTCCCTCTAGTTGCAGCATAGGAAAATAGAGATATAACCACATAACTAGCTCGTTAAACGCCGCTCATAGCCTGTAAATGCAACTATATTATCGCTAACATGAGGTAGATTTGGCTTTTCAAGCTCTGGCCAATAGTGGGGGTTTTCTAGTTTAAGACTACGATGTGCCAAGTGCCCCTTGTGCTTCTTCACTATCACATCCAAGCCGCTGTGCTGTGCTTGTAAAGCCACTGAAAGCGTAAATGGTAGAGTTTGAGCGTACTGTGCTTGATGTAAAACAAATAACCTACAACCTCCCGTCTGTGCACCTAGCTGCAAACGCTTTACAGCGGCAATAGAAAGCGCTTCGTGCCAAAGTACAAGCGCACTACACGCACCACTTTTTACACACTGCTCCGCAGCCCACAGTGCTTCTTTTTCACTTGGTGGCTGCAATATCATAAATTCACTCAGGTCTAACGATAAATAATGCAATGCCGCGGCATGTATTTGTCCTGGTGGATTAATTAATACCTTCAAACGGTTATCATCCGCAAAGTGGGGCAATATCAACCTTAACTCCCCTATTCCCATTGCAGTTTTTACACCAATCACACCTTGTTGCGGCCAACCACCACACAGCACATCATCAAGTGCAGCAAAGCGAGTACTGACGACATCATGCTGCACGGCCTTTCCACGCCCACGCCAAAGCAAGTTTTTACGCTCAAGAAGATCTATATAATTCGCCATACATCACCAAACACTGTTTATACATACAGTATATTTAAATAAAAACAGATCGCAAGTAGATCGCTAGAAAAGAGACGAGTTAAAAAGTAACCATGGTTTACGCTTTAAGTTAATCGTGTTTTGCTTAGAGGATATGAGAGTTGCAATGAGTACGGCGCGTAGATAATCGTCTTAGGCCTAGTTATCTAAGACAAGAGCTAACCAACTGAGCCTGCCACTTTGCCACAACAGGCAAAGTTATGTCGACATTATTATAAGCTTATGTTGAAAAGTGAGCTGTTTGATTACGATGACAAAGGAAGGGCTAAAGTAAATGAGATTTTTGGATTTTTGGATTTTTGGATTTTTGGATTTTTGTAAAGGAAGCTCGCTTAGAAGAGGAAATGCAAGCTGGCCCAGTGGTCGGGATTCGAATCGAAGCGTCGAACCGCCGTAACCCCAGCGTGACAGGCCGTGCCCACTTCATATTGTTAATCGGGCTTAATAGGTACAACCCATAACTCATTGGTTTTATTTAATTTAATGCGCCAACACCGAATAAAAACTTTTATTTGATCACGAGTTTTGTAAAGTTTTATTTATCAGAGTTTGGAAGGCATAATATTACAGTTATCAATTATTATCTGAATTCGGGTATACTTACTGCGAAATTAAATTATCACTTATAACATTTGGCAAGTTTTTGACTAATATTTTTTCAATCGTTTAAATATTTTACGACTAGCTTTTACCAATTTTCCAACTTTTTTCTTTCTCGGTGAATATACTGGCAACGGTTTTGAATAGTCCAACACCACAGCTTGCGCCATTAAATCTAAATCATTGTTTTGCATATACCATTTCTTCTCAAAACGATAAAAACCCAAAACACCATTATTAACCAAATAGCAGTCAGTTAACTGTCTAAGTTCCCTGATTACTTGTGAGCCACCAGTACCTCCCTTATTCGCACTATTATGCATTAATTGTGTATTAGTATTAAGTAATTGAGCAGCAATAATACTATCTTTTTCACCATACAAACCAATTCTTTGTAAATCCAACATATGGGCCGCTGCCATTATATCACCCATCACATGAGGCTCAGCAAGATAATCACAAGCAGCAGTCAAAGCGTTGGCAAAATCATCTATTTGTAGTTGATCATCAAATAAACTTGAATATCGTGCAGCCTGACGAAAAAAGCCAACATCAGCACGGGCATAAGCTTGATAGTTTTCAGCAACATTCCCCTCACTTTCGCGTCCCGAGCGCTGAAATGCCCCCGTAAATTGCATTTGGCGGATAAACTTACACAGGTATGTTTGAGCCGCAACCAATTGAACAATATCTTGTCGGAACTCATCAGGGTACTTACCCACCAAGCGAATAATATCTCCAGACAAACGACCTTGGCGAATACCATGATCTAATGGATGATTAGGCCTAAAAACTTCTACACCATACGCTTTTATTTTGTCATTAGGTTTTAGCAAATAAGGCCGACCAAAATGAAACTTAATCAAATCCAGTAACGTTCGAACAAACTCCCATTCAGTCTTAGCTCTGCCCGTTTGTTCAGCGTAGAGTTTCATCTTCTGCAATTGTTCAGGGCTATAACGACTGGTAACGGTCACTGCATTGCGATCAGGCTCTATTGAATGGAACTCATACAAATAGCCAGAGCCGAATGTACGACGGAAAAACAGCTCAAAATCAGTCTTATTAATATTACCAATTTGTTCTGTCAATTGCGGATGAGCCTGCTCAATTAAATGCAACTCAAGTCGCGACCAATTCAATTGAGTACCTAAACGCTGTGTAAGCTGTTTAAGTAATCGACTCTGTTTGACTTGGACAACAGGGCCTCGCAGCCTATACCACCAGCTAAAAATAAATAGCGATACCAGCACAATAACCAATAACACAATGGATTGATTCTCGTTCATTACAATAATATCCATAGCAAATAAAACTTAAGTGGGCCGCCTTTTACCAGAATGACCATACCACCCAACTTGCCGAATTGGTTTTTTCAACCAATATCTTACAGTGATCTCGGCTAGAAACAGCCCATATAAACCATATAAGCAACGTTTTACCAAACGAGTTTTAGCAGTGCTATGATGGGATTTATCCATCAATTCTTTAAAAATAATCTGATTAAATGCGTATTTTGCAGAGCTTTCATCCACTCTAGATAACACAATAAAATTGCTCAGAACCAAACGACGCAAGCGTTTTAGATTAGACAAGGGTGTCGCCCCCGATTGAAACTCCCCCACAGCCTGCTCAACAATAGCAATTTTATTCATAGGTTCGGCATCAATAAAAATATTAGCGAATGTAAGATAGGTATCATCACTAATAACCCCTGAATCGAATTGGTGATCAATTTTATCTAATTTAAACGCTAAATATGCTTGCGGATATTTATTAACCTTATTATGTGAATTTCGGATGCTACTCCATAGGGTTTGGCCTTTTTGCTCAATCAACACCTTACGGCAGCCTGCAAGATGGCAATCATCCGACTTAATTTTGTCCACCAACATACCCAAGCTTCCAGAAGACACTTTAATATCATCGTCACACCAACAGAAAAACAATGAGCCAGCTTGACGTGCCAATTCCACAGCAGTATTTATCGCATCAATTTTATTTGGATAATCCATACTAATGAGTAATGTAGTTAGGCCTACAATCGACTTCGATGCCAATAACCCTTGCAACAATTCAATGTAAATATCACTTTCATGCTGATGAGCAGGATGATATTGTGCAGCCACGACCAGCTGCACATCTGAGCAAATTTTCTTTTCTAGCACCAACTCGACTTCTGCAAACAAACTTTCAAGCGTTTTATACAAATCAATAAGACTATCGCTAGTAAGTAAACAAGGCACTAAAACAGTTAACTGTGCAGACTCAGCAACTCCTCCCCACTCTATTTGATAACCATTTTTCGGCGCATCATATTGATAAACTTCACCAATGACACGTCTAATTGTGTTTAACATGGCGATAACTCACCGAATAATTGTTGTTTAATAGCCTCAAGATGATGAACTTGCAAATAAGCCCATTCCATCTTAAACCAAGGAGTCACTTGCTGTTCATTAGCAGCAATAAAATCGGCGACACCATCAATATCAATATACTGATATGCAGCCACTTCATCGGTATTTGGTTTTGGCAAATCATCGCAAATAGCCCAAAACACGTGACACAACTCATGCTCATGACCAACATCCAAATATTTAGCGCGATACAAGAACTTATACAAGTATTCCACTGATGCCTCTAAGCCTAGCTCCATTTGAACACGGCACTGAGCAGAATCTTTAATAGCAACACCCACTGACGGATGAGAACAACAAGAATTAGACCAACTTCCCGGCCAAAGTGGTTTTGGCGCAGCCCTTTGTTGCAATAACAACTGCCCTTGACGATTAAAAATAAACACCGAGTAAGCCCGATGTAATTGACCTTCACCCAAATGAGCCGCCAATTTACTCTGATGACCAATAACTTGATCATTTTCATCTACTAAAAGCAACTGAGGATTAATATCACTCATATTGATATTCTCCATAATCCTGAGTATAGAGGTTCTTGATAAACACACTCACACGCTCCTCAAGCTCAACTTGAGTATTTACTTTCGATTGATTGTGTATCACTCCGACATCAACACCAAGCGGCGTCAACTCCTTGGACAATTGTTCACTATCTTCCATCTTTACCACACGATAATTGTTATCATTCAAAGCCTCTCGAATTTCTTCAGGCAAAATCGCATATTGTGGAGTTAAGTGTTTAGTATGAGGATACAAATGAGGTAACATTTTTAAAGCAAAAACATCAAAACGCACCGCCCGCAATCCAGCCAAAATATCGGCTACTGTGGTTTCTAAACTAAGCTCCATTTGCATCATGGCCAACAACATATATTGGCAATTTTGAATTTGAATTTTGCCATTATCATTACGTCTACCAGCATCGATAATTTTATCTTTATAAAAAGAAACGACCCTATCCACCGGATTTCTAACCAGTTGCAATATAGGCCAACCTTCATCGAACAGCGCCTTAAATTGGGCCAAGTCAATCTCTTCAAGAGTTTGCGCGCACGTTAAGCTGGTATACATCACCTTTTTATTGGTCACCAACAATTGCCGTTGCTTTATACTTTTAAAAAAAGCCATCACATCATCCCTTAATTTTCAATGGTATTGATCACCTGTTCAACGCCCATAGACAGCACCGACTCTTTCACTGCCACCACACCGCCAAGAGCATCAATCACCAAATGATACAAGGCATCAATGTTTTCCATTCTCAGCTCTTGAGGATTAGGTGCCATAGCAGATTCAAATTGCTGGTGCACTTTAGGATCTATCGCTTTGAGTTGTCTTGTTGATTCGCGAAAGCCCTGTAGCCCCCAATGACAATGCAGACGAATAAAAGCATCAGCCAAATTAAGCAATAGTTTTGAACAAGCAAATTCAAAAAATCCGGGATGATCTTTAACCTGATGGATTTTGCGATGCAGGCTTTCAATCACCAGCGCTTTTTCCCGTCTGGCATCATGAGGAAAGGTCTCATCAATAGACTTGGCAGTAATATCTATAGCGTATTGCTTTAGTTTTTCAGCTATGCCGTTTGGATCTGACACAATAGTGGCTTCCAACATATGTTTGATGGTAGGACCATGCCTTCGGCTAAGCAGTTCAAGTAAGAAATCTTCAGTCACATAACGAAATTCAAATTCCAACCCTTCATTAAACACTTTCTTTTTATATGAAATATCTTCGCCATCGCGTATCAAAATCAAATCAATATCGCTGCCAGATTTAAATCTGCCTTTAAAATATGAGCCGTAGCCCATCACAGCAAGCACTTCATCGTCTTGTTTAAGTTTTTCGATTTCTGCATCGAATTTTTGATTCACTAATTCTAAACCCATCTTCATTTTCCCTAAAGTTGGTTACTCGATGTTATTGCTTCTATAGTTACCACTTCGACCAATGAGTCGAGTATGGGCCTGCCGAACATGGCAATATTCTCTACCACCTTCGAATTATTTTGTTGTTTAGCCTTAGGATCGATTTTTGCCAGAATAGTAGATGTAGCCGGATAGATAATGCCATCAAAACCAGCCTGTTTAGCCAACACCGCAATTCTGCGAGTCAGAGGATAAGAAAAACGACTAAACATAAATACCATATGCAAAGCTTTTTGCAGCGGTTCGGCTGCAATACAAGTCAAATCCAGCAATTTTAAATGTGACGTCGGGCGCAATGTCGCAACAAAAAGGCTATCATTTGCCGCCGCCCGGCACTCATGAATACATATCTGAAGATTTTGCGATGCATACATGACAGGCATGTTATCCGAATCAAGTCGTCCCGAACCCAACAATTCATCTGGAGGGCTATCATATTCTGCTGAATTTTGTGGCTGCTCTGGCGATACTCTTATACGGTAAAATTGATCTGATGGGGTTAAAACCCGAACCGGATAACTCTCTAACGCTCGCAGTAGTATCTGGGAATCAGTATTCTCCAAATAGGCATCATTAATGGCATTTTCAATGCACAATATATCCTGTTTCAGGGTTTTCCCCAGACTGCTTGACAACTTTTGCTGTTTATTGCGCTCTATATTCTTATCATTGTAATAAGCAGCCTTAGCTATTTCCCCGTGCAAAAAGCACTTATCAGCCAATTCAATAACCATAGCGCCACTTAAACAATGGCCTTCAGTCGAATCGCAATGAGGGCACCCAGCTAAATCAGCGACAAACAATTCCTCAACATATCTTTTCAAACCCGGATTGTTAAAACAATCAGAACACAATACAACAGCAGACATCCGCTATACCTTATAGCCTTGGCTCAACTGCCAATATCGATTCAACATCATCAGCACCTGAGCACTACAAAAGACGTCTTCATTTTTCTTGATTTTGACATTCGGATGAGGAAATACCCCACCATGCCAGCAACCGTTTTCACTTTGTTGGCTAAGCAACCATTTAAGGGCTTTTTGAACGTTAGGATCATCTAATTGAATGCCCGTCGCCAATAAAGTTTTTAGCCCCAATACCGTATGCAAAGACTCACTGATCTGATTTTCACCATCAGTTTGGCCACTAACCAGACGTCCATCACTTTGTTGCTCAGATAAAACAAAACGTTGCGCTTTAGCAAGATAACTATCAAAACGGCCATTATCATTTAAGCGCTGCAACAACTCGCAAATTGGAGCCATCAGATAAAACGGCGTTTCATAATATTGCCAATGTTGACCCCAAGTACCATTAGCCAACTGTCCTTCAGTTAAAAATGTCAGTGCTTGTAAAAAATATTTAGGCTCAGTATCAACCCTAAGCAAAGCCAACATGGCAAAAGCGGTGACACTAGGCAAGTGCTGTACATCTTCGCTTACCGCCGGATTTTCGATTCTCCAACGACCATCATTAAGTTGTTTCTCACAGATATATTGCGCTTGATTTATCACATCGGTGCGCAGAGGAAATTGTCGTTCTAGCAAGGTCTTTAATAATTGTAGATATTCACTGGAAGTCTCAATGCAATATAAATCCGTGCGTTTTGCTGAGTCTGGCACCATACCATCATCAGTTTCGCTACTGGCCAAAAACGCCATAGCGGCACTTAGCACAGCATCATTTTGCAAACTTTCCTGCTCAGCCCACAAAGTGATAGCCATAGCCGCTTCAATAGTTTCCCAAACATCAAAAGTGCCGTAATTAGCAGCTGTAATTGCTCCATTGGCTTTTTGTTGCTGACGCAAATAAGCCAACCCTTGTTCGCAGGCATCTTTGAGTTGTGTTGTAGAAATTCCTGTTGTCATATGTATCCCTTTTAAAATTCCTTCAAACTAAAATCTTCATCATTAGGCGTATTGCGATAAAACTCTTGGCTTAAGCCAGTTTTAATTTTCTTACGCAAATCGGCCATTTTCTGTTTATAAGCTGCACGTATAGGCGATTGATAGCCAGTCGTCTCATCGGTAGTCAACGACTTAGCTTGTTCTATTTTTACATAGAGAGGCTCACTTAAATTACGCACCTTTTTGCAATGTACAGCACGTAAGGTAAACTCATCGTCCGCACCAATTCGAGTAGAACCATCAAATCCACCTAAAGTGTCAAAACAGCTAAAGCGCACTAATTGAGAGGGTTGATAACTGATGTATTTAATCCCCACTTTATGGGCAAGATAAGGCATCTTATAAAACCGTTTAATGTAATAACTATCGCCTTTATCTAAATCCGACATGACTTCCATATAAGCAGAGCCAAGTATATCGATATTGCTGTCTCTCATCCCATCATATAAACGGTCTAAACGCATAGCCACACTGAAGTCATCAGCATCGTGAAAGGCCAAATATTCAGTATCCAACTGCTGGATAATGGCATTTTTCATCCGATAAGTACCAACATTTTTACTGGCACGAAACAAACGAATAGGATGTTTGCTTAGTTGTTTAGTTTTATCTAACTGCTGTTGCAACTGAGCAAAGACATCATCTGATGAGGCATCGTCCATTACCAATAATTGAATATCTTTAAGACACGTCAAAGACAATGACTCAATAGCCCTACTAATCAAATGAGGTTGATTATAATGAGGAATAGCAATACTGATACGGCTCATTCGTCACCACCAGATGAAGCAGACCACACAATTCGTTTTAACGGTTTGTCTATCAGCACTCTTAAAAGCAATTCAAAGGTCACTAACAAATAACCAAAATAGAGTAAAGACTTTACAACCAGTTGACGATTAAACTTCAAAGGCCGTGCAAACAATGGTGCAAACATAATATTGTGATAAATATATTTAGCTTTAGTCTTATCGAACTTATGCAATAAGATCATATGACTAAGACTGATACGGCGAAAACGAATTAACTTTTGTTTAAGATTCAAATCGGTCAAATAATAAATTTTGGCCGCTTCAATAACCTGTATTCCATTCATAGGTTGACCATCCAAACACAGATTGGCAAATGTTAGATAGCCATCATCACTGATATCTCTTTCATCAAAGTCATGCTCAACAGCATTGAGCTTAAACAGCACACAGCCTTGGGGGTATTTATTTGGTTTAGTCCTTGGAAGTTTTAAGTAACGCTGCTCAATAAAATCTTGCGGATTTTTAACTTGAACATGCACTGGACCTACGATGCAATTGTGTCGCACATAAATACTACCAATTAATGTTTCCATAATATTGTCAGACAACAGCAAATCACCATCACACCAACCAAATAATTCACTTTGTTTTTCTTTAGCACATTTAATTGCTCTTTTGATCATAGCGATTTTATTGGCTTTATTTTGCTTTATCAGTGTCACATGTACATTAGATTTAGCCAATTTAGCGCATAAATCAGCAATAATTTGCTGGTATACACTTTGTTGCCAATTTCCCTGAATGCCTAAAATCAACTGAGCACTAGAGATCAACCCACTTTCAAGCTGTGAATTCAATTGTTCACACACTTGACAAACACAACGATAAAACGCGGCAATATTATCATTTGGCAATACCAAAGGTAGTAAAAAACTCAATTGGGCAGTATCACCTTCGCGGATGAATTCAACTTGAGCATCAAAACGGCCAAAATCAGCTTGCCAAGTTTTCCCAATGAGCTTACGCATTTGATTAAATAAAAAAGACATTGATTAGCTACTTCCACAGGCGGCCAGCAACATCCCCCACTGGCGGCAAATTTTCATTTGATAACGGATAGAGTGTGCAGGGTGCCAACACAGCAGCGCCAATCTAACTAAATTAACCAAAAATCTGGCGAAAATTTTTAAGCTAAAAATGAAGCCACTGCGATTTTGATGAAAAATTTTGACATTAGTTTGGCCGACTCTAAAGCTACGCTTACGCACCCAACTTTTAGTTGCTCTTAGTTGATCATAATCTTCATAAGCCAAAGCCTTACCCTCATAGGCAAACTTAGCACCTAAAGCTTTAGCCCGGTGGAAAAAGTCGGTATCCTCACCACCTGAAATGCCAAATTGCAGATCGAACAATTGCCCGTGCATCTTTTGATAAATAGCCTTAGTTATCAAAATATTGCAAGAACTCAACGCCATTGAATCATGACTGCTCATCAATTGATGGCGATAGAAAAAAGGCACTTGACTCATCCAAGGTTCAACCTTAACTAAAAAGTTAGGAAGTGTATTACCCTGGACAATATCCGCTTCGCTTTGCAATTGACAATTAACCAACTGGTTAAGCCAATCACAATCTACTATTTCATCATCATCTACCATAGCAATGACACTAAAGTCATGTTCTTCAAATACCATCTGCAACAACATATTGCGAGCTACAGAAATATTGGCAGGCGCAACGGCACGAGTATGCAAAGTAAAACGATAATCGGCTAACCTGCTAGCCAACAAATTAACTGCTGATTGACTGTGATTATCATTGTCCACTACAAAAACACAAAATTGTGCAGAAAATTTCAGTTGATTAATTGAATCAAGCAAACGTAACAACGACTTTGGCCGTTGATAAGTTGGAATTCCTATGGCTACCTTATGCATCACAATACAACTAGCTATAAACTACCTTGGGACAAAGCAGCAGGCGCGTTGCCACTAATTAAACCAATACCATGCAGCAACAAATTATCACTGTGTTGATAGCTTTGATGTTTGGTCCATAAATAAACTCGGCTACCATGCTGTTGCGCTCTGGCAGCAAACTGTTCAGGCCACCCCCACAAGTATTCAGCAAATTCAGGTGACACAATAATGATGCGGTTTTTACACGAATTAGGATAAGACTCACTCCAACCAACCAGCGCGTAATCAATCAGACAAGTCTTTAAATCCCGTTGGGTAATACTGTTCACTTGCGGATTGAGGCTATGAATATAATCCACAACCTGAGCATTGCCGATATGTACAATTTGTTGCTGCATTTGAGGCTCTAAAGTATCGATAAACTCCAACAAAATACGCGATGCACGTTTAGCGGTGGTTTTTAGATTCAACCAGTAAGTAACATCTGGATCTGTAACTAAAGTCTCTAACAAAGCTATTCTTAATCCTTGATTGCGATAAGGAAAAGTTTTGCCGCCATCTAGGGTATAACCGTAGCCAGCATCTAAATCTTTTATTTGCTCCCAAGTCAATTGGTGAACTTTACCTTCACCATCAGTAGCACAGCTCAAGTCATTATCATGAAACGCCACCAAACGGTTATCACGAGTTAACTGCACATTCAAATGAATATTACGTACACCGTTTTTGATTTGTTGCTCAACCGCCGCCAGCGTGTTTTCGATTAAACCACTTTCACTTGCCGTAATACTTTGAGCCATACAACCAGTTTGCTTGAGTTTAAGATAGTCCACCACCAAACCACCGCCACGATAAGCAACAACATCACCTTGGTGGCGCAATTGAAACTCAGGGCTTTTAAAAAAACCAACAATGACTGTACCAACCAATGCCAATATCAGCAGTATGTTAGCAAGCTTCTTCATCTTTGATCCTCGGAATATTTTTCATTAAAGCGCTGTTGCAACCAATTAAAGTTGTTAATGAAGCTAGCGTGATCTTCTCCTGTTGCACTACATTGACGATAAAACTCTATACCTTCAACACAACCCCGTGCAACCCATTGCGCATATTCAACATCCTCTTTAACATTGGACCACTGTCCTAAGCGTTGTTGACGTATAAATTCTTCCCGCACTCGCTTTCGCGGCACACTCAATTTAACCGACTCGCGAAACGCTGCACGCCACGCATGAAAAGCGCTAGCATTAATAATAGTGGTAGAAGCAACCACATCCACTGGCTTGTATCGCTTACTTAGCGACATTGTCATATCGCCCCAAAACTCATCGACCGTAGCAAAAACTCGTTTATTAAACAGTTTTACCCCACCATTGCCATAACACAACCCATTGACCGAATTGATACAACGCCAAACATAAGTGGTGTCGTCACACAACTGTGATTCAGGTAAGGCAAAATCAAACTCAGAATGAATTTTATTATCACCATCAACAACAAAAAACCACTCACCACTAACCGCTTGAGCTGCTAATTTATGCGCATTGAGAATACCATCAACACCATGAACCCGCTTAACTTTTGGAAAACGTCTGCGTAAATTTAGCCAGTTATCCTCAGCACACAGCTCATCATATGAAATAAAAACAATATCGTACTGCATCATAATTCTCGCAATAAACTAGCCAAGGCATGAGATTGCTTGCCTTGGTTAAATAATTGACTAACTTTAGCTACAGCCTGTTGCCCAATATGAAGACGCATATCAGATGTAAAATTAGCTATTAGTTCAATCTTCAACGAAAGCCCTTCAATATCACCTTCTGCAACCAAAAAACCATTCTCACCATCATCGACCAACTCACCAATCCCCGAATGAAAACTCGACAACACAACTTTTTTCATGGCCATAGCTTCCATCAACACTACTGGCACCCCTTCCATATCACCGTTATCCGCAGTCTTAGAAGGCAACAACAAAACATCAGTTTGCGCCATAAGCTGCAAAGTTTTGTGATGGGCCAAAGCACCGTGTAATGTCACTCGATCCTCAAGTTCTAGTTCTCTAACCGAATTTTCACAAATTAGGTTTAACTCGCCATCACCGACAATATCAAAATGAAAATTGACTCGATTAGAAACTCTGGCCAAAGCTTCAAGAGCATCCAGTATCCCCTTCTTTTGAGTCAGGCGACCAACAAACAGGACACGCAATAACCCCGCATCCATTTTATGGTACTCAGCCAATTGAGCTAGTTGTTCAATATTCACTCCCATATGCATAACATCAACTTTCTCTCGCGCACAGCCCAAAGACGTGATCTTATCTTGCATAAAACGGCAGACCGATAACACCTTATCCGCTTGAGTAAATAACTTATGATAATGTGGTGTTAAATCTTTAAACGCTGGAAGCTTAGTAAGTTCATAGGCATGTAAAACACTAACTAACGGCCCTTGTATATAGCCAAACTGCTTTAACTGTGCCGCCATAACGCCTGCTCCCCCAAAATGAGTGATGACAATCTCATCAGCCGCAATACGCTTAGGACCTGAAACAATTTTATACAGTAACTTAGTGCGGTAATGTTTAGCATTTAAATTATCCCAGCGCTGTTTAAACTTACCTTGAGAATAAGGATGTAATAACCAACGAAGCATACGCCCTTTTGAATAAACTAAATCTTGCTCACCAATAACATCGACTTCACACCGAGCCAACAGCGGATGCTCGTTAGCCAAATCCACATGATTACTCTGTTCTGAACAAGCTACTGTGACCACTCGAACGCTAATCCCCTGCTGCAACAAACCCAATATTTCTTGGCGAATAAAGGTTTCACTCAGCTCCGGAAATCTTTCGAGAAAATAGACTATTTTCATCCGTTTAAACCAAATTTATCCAGCCTTTAACCGACGCTCTGGTAAATCTGTCGCAACACCGTGTAAAACTGGACACATGATCGAATCGGCTATATCAACATAAAAATTCGGTTGTGGCGGCTCGTTTGTAACATGAATAGGATCGCTAAACAGCAACTTGTTATGCTCAAAACGCAAATGCAATACAAAAGTTTTACGGGTACGACCTGAGAGTAAATTATCAGTGGCATGGATCAAACGACTATCATGAAAAGTCACATCACCACGCTTAGATAGATATTCCACCACATTCCACTTAATACCTGTCTTTTGGGCAAACTGCTGTCCCAATTCATCCAACGGTTTACGGAAACTGAATCCAGACACTTCGCGCTTATTCAGCGGCTCAAGTCGGTGAGAATTTTCAACATAAAGAATTGGCGCATCATCACTGTTAACATCTTCAAGAGCGATATGAGCTGTAATCCAGTGACCACTAAACAAATGTTTACCGTATTGACCGTCTTGATGCCAACTTATGTTGTACTCTAAACCTTCACCGGGCACCTTGTTAACCAAGTGAATAAAAAATGCCTGAGCAAAATCACTATTCATCAAGCGACTAGACAATACCCCAATCCCAGCTTCCATCAATAAACCAACCAAAGCAGGATCTGCCACAGTAGGATAAGAAACACGAGTAAGGTATTTTTCTGAATCTTTCGGAGGGTGAGTACGACGAGGTGGCGGATTACCACTAACATATTCTCCAGCCATAATACGGTCATAACAAGCCTCTAGCTTATCTAGCATTTGCTCGTTAAGTAGCCCTTCAAATTTTACCAAGCCAGTATCATTCAATTGCTTTTGATGAGCAGACATATCATAGTATTTATCAAACACAGTTTAGTTCCTCAAATGTTTGTTTAGGCGCAGCAAAACCGACCAAATCAGTAGCAACACCATGAATTACCGGACACATCAATTGATCGGCAAAGTCCAAGTAATAACTAGTTTGTGGCGGATTATTCCGAATTAAAAACGGTTCGTTGATCACCAACGGGTTATGACTAGTACGCATATGAATACTAAAGGTCTTACGGGTTTTACCACTGCGTAGATTGTCCGAAGCGTGAATTAAACGACTGTGATGAAAATTAACATCACCGCGCTTAGAAGTATGATACTTAACCTTCCAAGGTACATTTAAACGCTCAGCTAATACCAAGCCATGCTCATACAAATCAGCCTTAAAGGCCTGCCCAGTAATTTGTCCTTTATGTAAACCTTGTTTGAAAGTCGGTAAATGATGTGAATCTTCAATATACAATACTGGCGCATCATCTTCATTAACATCAGATAAAGTAATGTGAGCGGTGATCCAATCTCCTTCAAATAACCAAGGAGAATATTGTCCATCTTGATGCCAGCCGATATTAAACTCAGGCCCCTCGCCGGGCACCTTATTAATCAATTGAATACCCCAAGCCTGAACAAAATCACTCTCGCTTAATGCATTGGCCACAACCCCAATTCCAGCTTCCATTAATAAGCTGACCATTTGCGGATCTGCAATTGCCGGACAAGAAATTCTGGTCAAATTATCGTATGAGTCATTTGGCATATGAGTGCGATTAGTCGGTGGCACACCTGTTAGATAATTACCTTCAATAATACGGTCAAAACAAGCTTCAAGTCTTTCAAGCAAATCTTCACCTATTAATTTTTCGAAACCAACAACACCATTATCTAGATAATGTTGCCGCTTTTGATTAAAATCATATTGGCACTCAAACAAAATGCCCCCTCCTTGCAATCAAATCACCAAATACATAAACATCAACATCTCTGTCGGCAAAATCATTGATTACATCTTCTGGTGTCAAACAAATTGGCTTGCCACGACCATTAAGAGAAGTATTAATCAACGCCCCAACACCACTAAACTTTTCATATGCTAGTAATAACTCATGAACTTTAGCATTATCTGTTGAGCTAACGATTTGCAAACGCGACGTGCCGTCAACATGAGTAGCCTCTGGGATTAAGTCCGAGTCAATATCATAATTAAACAACATATATTTTGACGGAAATATATCATTGGTGATTTTAGCCAAAGACTCTTCAGCAACTATCGCCGCTAAAGGGCGATACCATTCACGAGACTTAACCATATGATTGAGTCTATCTTTCATTCCATGAGCCTGACAACTTGCAAATAATGAACGATTACCCAAAGCTCTTGGTCCCATCTCAGATTTACCCTGATACCAAGCAACAACCTCATGATTGTGTAGATATTTTGCTAATTTTTGCGCTGTATAGTCCTCGACAATAAAACCTTGCTTTTCAAGCCAGTCACGCTCAACTGTATAGCTTTCACCACAGCTATATACAGACACAGGCTCAAGTAAATGACCTTTCAATTGTAACTGGGCAAATATCGCCGCTCCCAAACTTTGACCTGAGTCATTGCAAACAGGAGGTACAGAATAACGTTCACCATAGCGCTGCCACAGCAGAGTATTCACCATAAGATTCAATGCGCAACCACCAGACATGGAAACTGAGAGGTCCTCATCAGTAACAATGTGACTAACATGCTCAACCACTGTCTGAGCGAACAATTGTTGTAAAGTCGCCGCCAAATTAGCCTTAACTTTAAACGTCGGTTGCCCTATATATTGTTTAAACAACTTAGCTAAAAACTTAGGTCTTTCAACTACTGAATAATCATAAAGATTATGTGGTGCAGCCAAAATCATCTCAGCATATCTCGGTTCATATTCACCATATGCCGCCATACCCATCACTTTGCCTGCAGCTGAAGGAGATTTTTCTATGCCCATCATAACCGCAAGAGAAGTCCAACCCATACCAGAGCCAAACCAAGGCAATTCATTGCAATGAGTAATAGTTAATTGTTTGCCATCACGACGAACCACACAATTACGTGAAAAATGCCCCCGCCCTTCATTAACAAAACACAGCTGTTTTTCCGCGGGTTTAGCATATTGAAAGCCAACCATTGCATGGCACATTTCATGGGCAACAACAAAACATTTAACTGACTTACCTGTAATCAGAGTTTTAGACTCAAAATAGAAGTTATGCTGGTCAATACCTTGATTCAACGTTTCAAAATCATCGATTTTTGCGACTTTATTGCTAACGTGAGTACTAAAAGACACCACATCGACCCTTTGCAACAAATCGGCCTTATGCTCTTTTAGATAATCCAGGGTAGTTTGAATTTTTCCATCGTGTTTGACCCGAGATAATCGCTCGGTTTCAATCGACCAAATCAATTCTCCATTTTCAACAAAGCTAACAGCCGAGTCATGACCTATTGAGTGAACCCCCATAATCAACATGATGCTGCTTCCTGCGCTTGTTTGGCCGCAACCCATTGTTCATGCATCATTGCTAATAAACGCACAGTCCGATTAGTGGTCAGGCGCAAAGCTCCAAACTCCTCAATATACATTTGACTAATCTGTTCGATATTGAGCTTTTGCAACAGCAACACCAAATCCTCTGGTGAAGTAACAACTTTGTCAGTCAACTGAGCATCAACAAACATATTCATCATTGCCTTAGCGCTATCTGTCATCTCAACTTGATGCTCAGACATTTTAGCTTCAAGACCAGCAATCAGTTGAACCTTGCACTGACCTATTTGCCCAAGAACTTTTTGCTCTTCGGTAGGTAGTTGTAACCATGCTAAGTTAGGCCTTAAATTAATCGAATCACCAGCCAAATACTTCAATACATTGGTTCTTAGTTCACAATAAGCCTGTGGCGAGTCAACCAACTCAGCAATCTTGTTGTAAATATCTTTCCAATCATCTCTGATACAACCAAGTTGATGCTGCTCAAGGTACTGTGCTCCCCACTCTTCCATTGGCAATCCAGAACGCAAACCCAACACAGGTTGCTTACCAAGTACAGCTTCGATCAATGTATTAATACTACCTTTACCAACATACACAGTGCCTTTTTTACCAAGTTCGGCCACTAAAGCTAAAAAATCCTTTTGTTGCAGACCATCAAGGACTTTTGCACGGCCCGGATAATCACGGGCGCTTTGTTCAGCTACCGCCAGCTCTTCAGCATCATTGATCACAATATAATGAAGGTTTAAATTGGTGTTTTTCAACAACTCTTGATACAACAATGTATATTTACGCCCACCGCGATTACTTACCAAAATCACATCTGTCAATTCACTAACTTGCTGCGTATCAGCTAAATTTTCCATTTGCACCGAAGAGATATAACCAAAATCATGAATTTGTGTTGCAGGCACTTTCACTATATCGCGCAGATATTCAGTTGCAGCAGGTAAACGAGTCAGATATTTCATACCGCTATCAATTGCACTACGGTGAACATCCATACTAAAGTGACCGTGATTAGTCACATAGTTATATAATTGTTCCGGCATTTTCTTAATTTTCTGGGCTGCTAACATACGAGCCACCACACCTTTAGTGCAGATAACGGTCGTAGGTTTACGCTGTTCAATCGCCTCAAGCAAAGGCAAATATTCAGAAAAATCTTGCTCTTCGGTTTGCTTAGCCACCCTATGATCTAAACGGGTAACAATATTCAAATAATTATCAAATACTTCATCACTATTAGCGGCACTCTTTACCGCCATCTTAATGTCTTGACCCACTTGAACAAAATTGTCAATATAATCATCACCAGCAATCAAATCCACAAGCTGACCCGAGGTCTTAGTCAAAAACGCCTGCAACTGTTTAGCAGCCAGAAAATTCCCAAATTCTCCCCAGGACTTCATACATACAATTAAAATCATCCTCAAGTCCTCTTATTGTGCATTCATAGTAGTAGTAATGTAATCAACTATATCCAAACGAATTTGAGCAAATTGCTGCTGACAATCTTGACTCCATATGCTTTCAAGCAGTTTGCTCAAAGTACTGTATTCCCTATCAAGAACTTGCAAAGCAGCATTAATGCGGATTTGAACGTCAGATTTAGATTGCTCAAAAGTCGCCTTATCCATAACTTCAAAAATAATATTCTCACCTTGGATTTCGACATCTTTAGTAAAATCAATGGCATCATCAATCAAACAACAAATACGACCGAAATAACGGGTCGCTTCAATGAGGTTATGGTCATTTTGTTGTGGTAAAGCATCAACAAAATCTCTGGCAATCATCGCGAAGAAACTACCGATGCGGTCAGTAGAAACATATTCGTCACCATTTTCCCCCTTTGCTTGGGCTATTTTACTTTGAATAATGGAGTCGTAGAGTCCTTTACAAGTCTGCTTAATATTATCTAAACGACTTTTCTCACCGCTGCTTCTTTCAGCAATTGCTAACATCATGATGTAAAAGACATACATATCTTTATCGCCGACCCTTTCGTCGCCATCAATAAAGTCGTCGGCGATACTAGTAGACAAGCTAAACAGTAAACTTTGCATCACACTTTCAATGCGCTCAGGCCATTGCGCTTGAGGAATATCGCAAACACGAAATAAAAACCAAATTGATGGGTATCCCATGCACTTTGACGAAAAGTATTGAGCCGACTGACCCAATACAGAACTAATAAGAGGGCCGTATTCTTGCAAATGCTCACAAACCTGTTGAGATACTTGATTGCGGACAGGTGTCGCATCCAAGATGCGCTCAAGCGCATCAGAAACATATTTATCCATGGACTATTCCTTATTATCAATGACAAATTAAACGATATACGGGAAGAAAATCCCAAACACATACTCATAGAGTTTTACCCCTTCAAGGGTAATAAAGGCTTGAGTTGAATTACCATGAACTAACTTAAAGTCTTTCATATCCACAATATCAATAATCACTTCAGCACGACCATCCTTTACTCCCATAATGGTTTTAACCTTTCCTTTAATAGAACCATACTTAAGATAATTATATGCGCTGAGTTTAACTTCAACCTCTTTACCCAAGGCGATATCGAGAATGTGCTTTTCATCGACATAACCTTTGGTAACAAAGTGCTGTCCTTCAGGGTAGATGGTGTAAACCAATTCGCCTTTTCTATATTGGGTTTTGCGAATGCCATTGAGACTTTCAAACTCAACTCGGCCATCAACTTCAGCCTTGCCCTGCAAGCGGTTATGATTTTTTTCCAATTGCGCTAACTCTAATTCTTTAAGTTTTAGGCTATCGGCAAACACTTTAGCTTCGTTTTCCAATACAGATAAAGTCACCGCCATATCGCGCTGACGGGTTAAACCTATCTGTTGTTGGCTTTGTTGATTTTTTAATTGCGCCAATTTCAGCTGTTGTTGATGAATATCTTGCTCCATCTCAATGATTTCCGCTCGCTTATGGAATAAATCCTGTTGATAGCGGATTTTGCGGTCTTTAGAGATATGACTTAAATTAGTCACTCCTTCGACAAAGGTCGATTGCTTAAGATAATCCTTATTAAGTAAAGTCAATTCTTGCTTCAACCTAACCAGCAGGTCTTCGATCATGATAATCTCAGCCTTTATACTTTTGACTTCAACCTCTTCAAACTGACTGAGCATAGCCACCGAACTTCGAGTTTGCTCTATTTTCTGCTTTAAAGCCTGCGCTTGCACTTGATCGCGGATCTCTTCTTGCCGAAGCAAAACCAACTGATCCTTAAGCTGAATATTTTCCGCTTGGTACATAGACATATCGGACACCACTTTACTCCCATCAGGCACCTGATATTGATCAATAATAATATCTCGCTCAGCGTAATGAAGGACAGGTTCGGGAACGATATAAATAAACGCTTCTTCCAGCACCACTCGCAATTGAATCGTTACCGCCAATGACGCCACTAATGCAATAGAAAATAACCAAAAAGTCACTTTTAACAACTTAGAGCGAGCTTTTCTCAATTCACCGTGAATATTGTCATTGACCTCATGCATATGCCACATCCTTGCGTTTATCAGTCTGTTTACTATCCGACAGACGTTTAGTTAACGTCAGAAGTTCACTGCGTTCACTATCAATAGTAAAATCATGGGCAACATAAAGAATGATACAGTTTGTTTTCTGATTAATAAGCTCACCAACAATCTTACTAGTGTGCTTATCTAAACCACGAAACACCTCATCAAACACCAATATAGGCTTATTCGACAAATACACTCTCAAAAACAAGATAATCTGTCTTTGTCCCTCAGAAAAAGGATTCACCCTATCACTAATTTGCGTATGCAATTGCTCCGGCAAAGCTGCAATTACAGACCATAGACCTATTTTCTTAAGTAAATCAACGACCGTTTCTTGTTCGATTGCTTGGCCTAAAGTAATGTTTTCCCACAGCGTAGTAGTAAACAGAATGTCATGGGGAAAGTACGCCGCACAATGGTTAATACGACGGTTTGAGTTAACCAAACGCTCGCCAATTTTAAAAGAAAATTCGCCATCAATGGGGTCAAACAAACCGACCAACGACTTACAAAAAGTCGTTTTACCTGCACCATTAGCACCAACCAATTTATAAATTCGATTAAGTTTAAAGGTAGTATCAGGTACATCACAAACAGCCTTACCATTAACCCCAACCTTAAGACCACAAACACTTACTTGCTCAATTGGCTGACATTCAACAGGTTTATCATTCAACTCCTTTTCATTGATACTGACACTATCCAAAAACTCCCGATAACGCTTTAGAGTTATACTAGTGCGCTTCAATTGCATAAAAGACATCAATATTTGCATTGTGGTTTTCATCGAAATTTCAGAAAATGCCATTAAAGTCAACATTTCACCTAAAGTGAACTTATTTAAAGACAAAATACTTATCACCACAATTGCTCGGATAGCAATACTGCTAACAGTACGGACGACAGAAGTACTAGTTTGAATTTTTTGCTGTAAAAACGACACATCCCGCTCACGATTGAGAAAATCCTCCATACGAGCAGTACATCGTTTAAAGACTTGACTTTTATAATTATTAGCGCGGATAGTTTCCCGCCCATCAACAATATCATCGACTACAGACAAAAAATCTGATTTAATTTGAAAACGCTGGGTTTCATACTCAACAGTTTTAGGAACGGCTTTAAGGTAGATCACCACCAACAACCCCAAACTGATAGCCATCACCAAACCTATCAGAGGGCTCATATACAAAATAATCGAACTAAGAACAAAGATGGTCAAAAAGCTAACGGCGATATCAACTTGCAAAGTTAAATAATACTTTTTGATATTCTGAGCATCATAAATCCTCTGAATCAAACTGCCCTTCTTATAACTGTTTAATTCAGGGATTTTGGCCGTAAGTAAGGCCACCAAATACTTATCTAAATGATGGTAATCGAGAAATTTTTCTAACACCACTCGATAACTTCTAGACAAATACCCGATAGTCAAATTTAGAGTTTCGTAGCAAGCATAAAACATTAAGAAGATTAGCAAAAATCGCATATCCCCCGACGGAATAACGCTATCGATAAGATACTGGGTAAAAAACGCCGTAAACGAGCCAATTAAACTAATTAGCAAAGCGAAAACAAACAATACCCGAATATGTTTGGAGTAAGAAAAACTAAGTTTTAAACGTTTAAAAAGCATAGACAAAACCAGATATAATACTCACAAACTAAATCGTATACTTAGTCAACATATGCCAAACGTAAGCATCTAAGTCACTCAGCGCTTGAGTATTTGGAGTATCGATTCGAGCAAGAAGAGCATGTGCCGCCTCTCGATGTTCAGCAAGAGTCACTTGAATCGCCTTTTTCACTTGTGTTCTGGTCATTGATTTTAAGTCATCTTTGTTACTGACCAAATCCACAATAGTCTTTTTACCATTTAACCGATCAAGCCCCGGCGTTTTACTTGTTTTCTCATCACCAATAAAGGCATCATAAAAATCATCTAGAATCTGCAAAATACGAGCAACTTCTCGGGCGTAATCAAACAAATGCTGACTAAGCTGTTCATTTTCATTAATCACACCAAGAATTTTCATCGGAAGAGAGATAATCGAGGAAGTTTTACCATCAATGAGTTTATAATAACTATCGAGATCTTCAGTATCAAAAGCATTAATATCCAATAGCTGACCATCAACTAATTCCATGCAAATATCACACAAATACAAACTGCAACCTGCAGCATATTTTGCCTTAACAGAATTAGCCAATTTAAATGCCAGACTAATAAGAAAGTTACCAGCCAAAATGGCAGTATCGGTACCATATTTTTTGTAAATTGTTGGCTCATTACGACGATAATCAGAATTATCCATAATATCATCATGTACTAACGCTGCCGCGTGTAACATTTCAATAGCAACAGCAACTTTCATTGCATCAGAAGCAGATTCTTGAGGTTCGTCATATACTTGGTTGGCCATGAGAACCAAAATCGCTCGAATACGTTTACCACCTTGAAGAGCATCACAAATCGGTTGATAGATATTTAAAAAACGAACCTTGTCCATTTCTTTTAAGATTTCATCATCAATTCTTTTTCTAAAAGATAACCAAGATTTCCCTTCCAAAACATCATTTGGTTGCTTAACTACGTCCATATCATCCATCATGCTTGCATATCCTTTTAATTTTCGAGACGCGGAATTATACCCAACTTTCTAAGTTTTACTACTAAAAAATCACATTTTACTTTCAGTTCACCCCTCATGCTTAACATAAAAACAACAACCAACCAAACTAAATAAACAGTCAAACAATCAAGAGTTCAAGGTAAAACAAAATTGAGCTTACTGCGCCCCTTCGCCATGTAGTGGGCTTTCCCCACCTCGCACTACTACGAGCGCTCCGGCCAATATATTTATCGATTTCAGACAGGTTCGTGGTTCAATTTAAAACATCCTTGTTAGCCCTGAACTCCGGGCACACGGTAAGTTATATCCCATGACTAAACTTCATTCGGTGTAGCAGCTGTAAAACTCGTGGGTTTAGCCACTTTTCTCAGTGCTTTGCTGCGACCACGATGATGTAATTGGTTTTCAGCCTTAAGCACACGATAGAAGCTTGAAACTGAGCCAAGATAGATATTGTTATCTAACAACCTAGGCACTATCTGTGAAGGCGGTAAGCTAGCAAATTCAGGCTCATTACAAACATCAACAATGGCTTGTTGCTCATGCACGGTTAGTTTATTACTTGGCACTGGACGCTCTGCCTCTGGGCCTTTGTCTGTTTGTACTATGCCTTGCTGATACCATCGTCTATACGTTCTCAAGCTGATATCCATTTCTCTGCAAGCTTTCTCTACAGCGCAACCCGATTGTTTTGCTTCTTGAATTAAATCAATGTATTGCTGCCTATGGTCAAGCTCTGTTAATCGCCCCCTGAGTCCTCCCCGAATAAGGGCACAGACGTTATCGTAAAGGTTGCCGAAGCAAACGTGTCATCATCCTAAATCGGGTTGGCATTGAGCATAAACCTGCGATTGTTGACATTAAAACACGGTTTGGTGATTGGGAAGTGGATACTGTACTTGGCAAGCATGGCACGGGTGCAATCGTTAGTCTGGTCGAACGTACAAGTAAGTTTTACCTGATACGCAACGTTCCAGCAAAAAGTGCAGCGCAAGTGAGCAGAGCGATGAGAGGCATGCTGTGGCGCTATCGACGTCATGTTCATACGATAACCGCAGATAATGGGAGTGAGTTTTGCGAGCATGAATATGTCTCAGATAAGCTAAAAACCGATATCTATTTTGCTAACCCCTACTCCTCATGGGAGAGAGGGTTGAATGAAAACTTTAATGGTCTGCTGCGTCAATATATTTGCAAAGGAACAGATTTACGAACGGTGACAGATAAGCAAATTGCGCATATAGAGCGGGCGATCAATGCGAGGCCGAGAAAATGTATAGGGTTTAGGCAACCTGTGGTGATATTCAATGAATTACGCAAAGCAGCCTAATTTAGCGAGTGGCGCACTTCGGACTTGAATTCGCGGGTAGCAATGAAGAGAAATAAAACAAAGATAAAAGATAGATATGCTAAGAAAAAACAAAGTTGATCATGAAAACCAAACCGCATTCTCGTGACCAATGAATACCATTTTTAAACGCCCACGGTCACCAAATGGTGATCATCTGATCACAGGATCAAATAACAATACAATAGAAAAAGAAAATTAGGAGATAAGTAATTGAAATATGAGAAGAGAAATTGCAAACTGGCGGAGTGGACGGGACTCGAACCCGCGACCCCCGGCGTGACAGGCCGGTATTCTAACCAACTGAACTACCACTCCGCAGTGATAGATTTGCAAGATATCTTAAATGGCGGAGTGGACGGGACTCGAACCCGCGACCCCCGGCGTGACAGGCCGGTATTCTAACCAACTGAACTACCACTCCGCAGAGATATCTTAATGACATTATTTTACTCGTTTTAGTGTTGGCGGAGTGGACGGGACTCGAACCCGCGACCCCCGGCGTGACAGGCCGGTATTCTAACCAACTGAACTACCACTCCAGCGAGTAAACAAGCTGTCATAAAGCTTGAATATAGTTATGCGATACATTGGCGGAGTGGACGGGACTCGAACCCGCGACCCCCGGCGTGACAGGCCGGTATTCTAACCAACTGAACTACCACTCCACTGAGTATTCGCATTTTTTGCTTCGAAGTGTTGGCGGAGTGGACGGGACTCGAACCCGCGACCCCCGGCGTGACAGGCCGGTATTCTAACCAACTGAACTACCACTCCATAAGAAGCAAATGCACGTTTGTAATAAGTATTGGCGGAGTAGACGGGACTCGAACCCGCGACCCCCGGCGTGACAGGCCGGTATTCTAACCAACTGAACTACCACTCCAGCGCGACTTATTGATACCACGAAGAAATTTGGCGGAGTGGACGGGACTCGAACCCGCGACCCCCGGCGTGACAGGCCGGTATTCTAACCAACTGAACTACCACTCCGCGTCATATTCTTGCAGTGTTTGCTGTAAGGTGTGCTCCCTGACAGCGGCGTGAATAATACGAATGACCCCCTCATGAGTCAACCGTTTTTTGAAAAAAAACCGTGTTTTTTAGTTATCTTTCATTGAAAGGTTCAAAATATCACCTGATTTATCATTTTTTGAACCATTCCCTGCTGCGTTATTTTCAGATGGTCCTAAATCATCAAGATCAATGACTTCTTCGGTTTTCTTAAATGGATTCTTTGGCATTGGTACTTTTAGTCTAATTGGCTTTTTTTGCACCAGAACACGAATGGCTAACCAACCGAGCAATAATACAACTAAGTTACCAGCAACAATAATACTGACTAATAGCGCTGTACTTATAGTCGGCTCTGGTTCTGGCTCGGGTTGTATCACTGCCGGTAACGCAGCGGCTTCCAATTCAGGCACTTTTTCAATGGGTCTTTCAATTTCAAAATTGTAGTTTGGCAACGTTGCCATAAACTCACGGCCATTGATATTTTCACCAAATACGGAGATTTCTACACTATAACGCCCCCAATCATAATTCTTGATTGGCAGCTGACGATAAAGCCGTTCTTCTGCATCTAAGGTAAACATCTGCTCTTCACCATTAGGGTAAAAGATTTTACCCTGTAGCAATATGGTCTCAGGTTTCACAACCGTGTCGTCTATCGTAATAGTAAGGCCATGTTCAAGCTCGTTTTCACCCGCTAGCATCAATTCAAAGTTGAATGGCGGCTCAGCGATAACAATAGGTGATTTGATCACTCTTCTTTTTAGAATGGGCGTTTCTATGAAAAATTCAGGCTGCCACTCTCCCGCAGGAAAGTTTAATTTAAACTCACCAGTAAAAATTCCATCCAAGGGTCTTTCATCAAACTCTCGGCCATCATCTTTAAAGTCGGTCACGCTTTGCGTACCTGCACCAAAGTTGGCATATTCATCGTTATTGGTACTAGAGAACTCCACATACAAAGTCACGACATCCCGGAAGTAACCCACATCTATCTGTTTGCCATCATTAGTCACGCGCCCTGTTACCTTCAGCACTTCACCACGGAATAATAGCGGGGGCAAAGCTTCAACTTCGAGTTCAATGTCACCAAGCACCATTATGCGGCTGTCTTTTTGGATCTGTCCGATGACTTGCCAAGGGCCTGGCGTTGGGTTCTTTAGAATGATCAAGTCATAACTGACTTCGTCATACCATCGTAGTGCATCATTATCCAGTGAACTGGTCGCATAATATTTACTACCATCAGGCTTCACAAGTACCACGGCGGGAGCGCCTGGGGCGCGAAAAAACAGTAAAGTGATCTCTTCAATATTATAATCAATACGAAAACGGTTATCTAAAAGAGGGATTTCATTTACCTTACCGTCCCGCTGCAACATCGTTATCTGTGGTGTTTGAGCGCCAACAACCGTACTTACTAGCAGTACAAACCCCAAGATAAGCTGTTTTAGATTCATGTATTAACCCTACATTGCGTTGATGGCCTGAGTGATCTTTTTTTGGGACAAAGCCCCTAGTTAAGCGTCTACTCCACCCCAACGATACCGATTATATTCATAATTGTTGCCACAGACTTTGTCCACAAGCTTTGTTTACAAGCTCTAAACGTTCTGTATGTGCTTGTTCTTCATCGGCAGAAGCACGTAAAACTTTAAGTGCAGGACGATTGCTGTCTAAACGAATAATGCCACCGGCTGAGTTAGCCTGATCACCTTTATTTTGATTTGCCAAATTCAGCTTTTTTTGGCCTCCCGTCATCGACAGGTAAACATCAGCAAGGATCTCGGAATCCAGCAAAGCGCCGTGCAGCGTACGCTTTGAGTTATCGATATCGTAGCGACGGCAAAGCGCATCTAGGCTGTTCTTCTGGCCCGGATGAAGATCCCTTGCCATCACCAAAGTATCTAGCACTTGACAATAGTCATGGGTTGCCGGAAAGCCTTGATTTAACTTAGCAAACTCGTGATCCATAAAGCCGACGTCGAACGGCGCGTTATGAATGACAAGCTCAGCTCCTTTAATATAGTCAAAAAACTCTTGCGCAATTTGATGGAAAAAAGGTTTATCACGTAAAAATTCGTTGGTGATACCGTGAACATCAATGGCTTCTTCTTCAATGTCGCGCTGAGGGTTGATATATACGTGGAAGTTATTCCCCGTTAGTCTGCGATTGACTAGCTCAACACAACCAATTTCAATGATCCTGTGCCCTGCTTTAGGATCAATACCTGTGGTTTCTGTATCCAGTACTATTTGCCGTGTGTGCATATCGTTGCTCGCTTAACTTTGCTATTATTTTGCCCTATTCGCACATTTTACATAAAAATAGGCAATTCAGTGCAAAAAACCGTAGAGATTTATACCGATGGCTCGTGTTTAGGCAATCCAGGTCCAGGTGGTTATGGTGTTTACCTTTCCTATCAAGGACATGAAAAAGAAATGAGTGCAGGGTATAAACTCACAACCAATAATAGAATGGAAATGCTTGCGGCTATTGTTGCACTCGAAACATTAAAGCGCCCCTGCGATATCATTCTGTATACCGACAGCCAATATGTTAAGCAAGGCATTGAGTCTTGGCTTGAAAACTGGAAAAAGCGCAATTGGAAAACCGCAGCCAAACAACCAGTAAAAAATGTCGATTTATGGCAAAGACTGGACGCTGCCACCAGCCGACACACGATCCAATGGCGCTGGGTAAAAGGCCACGCTGGAAATAAATATAATGAGCTTGTTGATGACTTAGCGCGTGAAGCGGCTTCAGGTCCAAACCTACTTGTAGATGAAGGCTACGAAGCCAGCGTCTAACTAAGGGATCATTCAATAACAAATAACAGCTCCCTTAAGATTTATATTAAGTAATAATACTCGTTATTCTTTATCTTGGCAGGTTTGTCTGAGTCCAGCCCCTTTCACAGCGGGTGTCCACTTAGGCTTTACATGCCACTTAGGTTTGATTGGAGTGAGCGGCATCACCCGCTTTCTTGCCACCAACATATACACGCTTCCCATCGGCTTTAAGTAATGACGGCAAAAACGACGCCATGGCGCAAAACGAGAAAGCCTCGAGCCTCGCGCTAAAGACGCATAAATAAAGCGCTCGTCACCAACAATTTCAAACCCGAGTAAATCTAGCCAATCCTTCACCCGCGATGGAGTAAAGAAGCGCCCTGACCAAGGTAGTTTTTCTTTACTAAAGGGAAGCATTTGCGCCACACCACATAAACTAAACGGATTAAAACCTGAGATCACAATATAACCTCCAGGAATAAGCGTTCGGTGGGCTTCGCGTAGAATATGATGCGGATCAGAATGATATTCTAAGCACTGGCTTAAAATACAAGCATCGACTGAGTTTTCGTAAAAAGGTAGCTCGTCAATTTCAGCAAATACTCCGACATGTTTGCCTTGTGGGGCAACACAAACTTGATGCTTAATCGGGCTGGCAGAGGTATTCATTTGACCGCTCAAACAGCCGAGTTTTAGCATGTGGTAACCAAACATTCTTGGTAGCCATTCATCCAGTCGTTTTTGGATCCCCACCTTTAAATATTCACCGTGAGGAAAGTCTTGCCACTCATCGGGTTTGGGTCCTTGTAAAAAACTTAACGCTGGTTTCATTTACTAAGCTCGTTATACTGGTGTTATTAATCACTTTATAGAGCATTGCGTTATGGTGCAAGTCGATGCAATCAAAGCATTTGATGACAATTATATCTGGGTGATAAAAGACCCTCGACGTTCAAACTGTTGGGTGGTTGACCCAGGTGACGAACAACCTGTTTTAGATTACCTCGCCAAGTTTGATTTAACACTCCAAGGCATATTAGTCACCCATCACCATTGGGATCATACTGATGGCATTGCCCCGCTTTTATCACATTTTCCCAGCTTAACAGTCTACGGGCCTAAAAATGGTAAATATAAAGGCATTACTCATGGCCTTAGTGAACACGATAAGATCACACTTTTTGATACCACGCTGAACATTATTGCCACCCCAGGTCACACGTTAGACCATATCTGTTATGTAAATGATGAACTGGCTTTTACGGGTGATACATTATTCAATGCTGGCTGCGGCAGACTTTTTGAGGGAACACCTAGCCAAATGTGGCACTCCTTTGAAAAGCTACTCACACTACCTGACACATGTAAAGTGTATTGCACGCACGAGTACACACTCGCGAACCTTGCTTTTGCTGAGGCCGTTGAGCCCACTAACCAAGCACTGATCCAGTATCACCAACAAGCAAAGTCATTACGTGCCAGTAACGAGCGCACGGTACCTACGACAATTGAACAACAAAAAGCAATCAATCCTTTTGTACGTGCCGCAAATGATGCCATTCTCACCCATGTTCCAACGCAATTTATCGCGTCAGAAAATACACCTGAAGCTCGCTTTAGTGCACTGAGAAAATGGAAGGATAACTTCTAAAATATTCAATAGTGACCTAATGTAACGCCAAAATGACGCTTTTTTGGCGGACTTACATGGGAAGTATTGAATAAATTATCCATTTTCTTTGCAATACCCCCAAAGATAAGCATTTCTAACGATTTTTAGGAAGTCGAAATAAAATAATAAAGAAGCTTTAAATGCTGATACAAACTCGGTAATATTGCCGAGTTTTTGTCCGAACCCCCAAGCAAAAGAACGCATTTATGAAAAAGCTCGCTTTTATTGTTGCTTCATTAGCAATATTAAGTGGTTGTGAAATCACGCAAGAAACACCATTGGAAACTGCAACTGAACAAGTGAAGCAGGCCAACTTAGATCACGCGAGCCCTTATGATATCTCTCAAACACTCAGTACCTCATGGCAAGACGAAGATGAAGAGGCTGTGCCTGTATTTGACGACGTATGGGAGCGGATCCGTTATCAGTTATCTATCGAAGTACCACAAAATAGACCTGTGGTAGCCGAACGTAATTACTATCAACGTCACCAAGCCTATTTAGACCGTATCGCAAAACGTGCAGAACCTTACCTCTACTACATTGTTGAAGAAGTAGAAAAGCGCAATATGCCGGTAGAAATCGCGTTGTTACCTATTGTGGAAAGCGCATTCGATCCATTTGGCTATTCACACCGCACCGCTTCCGGTATTTGGCAATTTATGCCTCAAACCGGTGAACGCTTTAACCTCAAACAAAATTGGTGGTATGACGGCCGTCGCGATATTATTGCATCAACGCAGGCTGCATTAGATTACCTCACCTATCTCCATAAAACACTGGAAGGCGATTGGTTAAACGCAATTGCCGCTTACAATTCAGGTGAAGGTCGATTGCTCAGAGCAATCCGAAAAAATCGTAAAAAGCATTTGCCTACCGATTTTTGGTCTCTCGATTTACCTCGCGAAACCACCGCGTATGTGCCTAAATTACTTGCCTTATCCGACCTCTTAAAACGTTCAGATGAGTTTAAGGTCGCGTGGCAACCTATAATCAATGCCCAAGTTGTTGATACCGTTGAGGTAGGGTCACAAATTGATTTAGCGTTTGCCGCTGAAATGGCCGATATTTCTTTAACTGAACTCTATCGCTTAAATCCAGGTTTTAATCGTTGGGCCACCGATCCAGATGGCCCACACCAGTTATTATTACCCATGGAAAAAGTTGACGCTTTTCAAGAGAAATTAGCTAAAACTGAAGTAAAAGATCGACTTCGTTGGCAATATTATACAGTGCAAAAAGGAGATAGCCTGTCGGTCGTTGCGACTAAGTTTAATACTAGTATCGGCGCCATTCGCTCACTCAATAGCATCGATGGCAATATGATCCGTGTTGGCCAGAAGTTATTGGTGCCACTCAGTGATGGCGAATTGCAAAGTGAGCATTTACCACCAGAAGTGCGCCTTGCCGCCAACAAAGTAACTAAGAAAAAACTCAGCCACACAGTAAAATCAGGTGATACATTGTGGGATATCAGCCGCGAATATGATGTTACCGTTAAGCAATTAGCTAGCTGGAATAAGTTAAAAACCAATGCCGTTTTGCGCCTTGGACAAAAGCTTACTGTCTTTAAAGATGAAAAAGCAGCAAATCAAACCGTCCTCGTCAACACCGAGCGCACAATCACTTACAAAGTGCGTAAAGGCGACTCATTGGCACGTATCGCCACTAAATTTAACGTTAGCGTGAATGAAATCGTCAAATGGAACAACCTGACTGGACAGAAGTACCTGCAGCCAGGTCAAAAGTTAAAACTGAAAGTTCAGACGAAACGTGTTTAGCGCTAAGGTATAGAGTTCAAAAATAAAAATCCAATATCAGTGATGATATTGGATTTTTACATATTAAAGCAGCTCTTTTGACTCACTTTTCCTTAAAAATTACGACAGTACTATCGTTTAAATACACAGTTTTTCAATGTCGCTTACAGCTGATTTAAACCAAAAAATTTGGTTAGACTTCAATGCTGATTAGTATTATCTAAAGAAAGTTTCATAAAGAACTGATATCGTTAATACATTATTGGTGTACCACCAATCCTCCTGCAAATTCTCGATGCGTTATCCGCGTCTCGATAATCAGTAAAAGAGTCAGCCCATAACAACTCACCATTTTTGTAACATTCAAGGTAAATTTCTTCGAATGCGGTAGCATTAGACGACATAGCGGTGGCGAAAATAGCAGATACAGCAAATAGAATCGGTTTAATCATTATTTTTTCCTTTTCATTATTTTGAACTTTATAATATCGGTCACTTTTCATACAACCAAGACTAATGTCACACAACGTAACCAGAATGTAAATATTTATATTTTCTCGTTACTATAACTATGCTGATGAGTTTGCTATTTGAGCTGGCAACGCGGCCTATTAAGCCGCGTAAATTGAAAGGTAATGCTTGAACAGAAGATAAAACCTAAAGGTTTTTTGCCAATGATTGAAGCCAAGCCTCTGCCGGCTCCCAAGGCTCAAAATATTCACACGCATCGATGTCTAAACGCGGTTGTGCTCGAGTGGCGTTCAACTCTTCAATCAGGGCATCAATTTGCTTTCCAGCACCACAATAAGTATCGCCATAACTAGAATCCCCCAATGCGATGACCGCTACTTTCTTGCCCGTTAGCATCGGAAATTCGCTTTGCATTTGCAAAAACAAAGGCAGCAAGTTATCGGGAATATCACCAGATCCGGTAGTAGAAGAAATAAATAAAATGTTTTCAGCTTGCGTTACATCAACGATGGAAGCAGGCTCAATAACACTTGCCTCATGACCCGATTTATTCAAAAACTCAGCACTGTCGTTTGCCAAGTTTTCAGCATTGCCGTACATACTTCCCACAAAAATGGAAACTTTTGCCATTATTTATAATCCTTCTCGTTGTCTGACCAGCCGAGCTGAGCGAAGACAGCCAATGCTTCTTCTCCCAAATCCGCGGTAATTGAAATCGTCGTGTTGGTATAAGGATGTACAAATTCCAATTTAGTTGCAAATAACATCAACCGACGTAAGCCAAAATGATCGACAAAAAAGTGGTTGTGTTTATTATCACCGTGATTGACATCACCAATAATCGGATGTGCTAAATAGTTAAGGTGGCGCCTGATTTGGTGTTTTCTACCCGTTTTAGGAAAACACTCCACCAATGAGTAGCGAATACTTGGATACTTACCAAAAGGAATTGGCAAGCTACCCTGCAATAAACAATTTATCTGTGTTTGCGCCTCCTGCGGAGCTTTATCCTGACAGGCAAACTTATCAGCAATTTTATCAAGTTCTTCTTTGAGTGGTCTGTCGATGAATCTAGATTCCGGAGCAAATCCGCGAACAAGCGCTAAATAGCGTTTTTGAATATTACCGCTAATAAAGATTTCATTCATGTCTCGCGCGGCCTCAGAGCTTAGTGCAAACAGTAGCACGCCTGACGTTGGCCTATCTAAACGGTGAACGGGGAAAACATGTTGACCAAGTTGATCACGTAGCATTTGCATCGCAAATTGTGTTTCTCGCTTATCCAAAAATGAGCGATGAACCAACAACCCTGACGGCTTATTTATCGCAACATAATGTGCATCTTGATATAAAATCTCAAGCATTACGCGCTCTTTGCAATTGTATTATCGAGGTTTTTTAAGCACTGATGCACCGCATTAAAATAAAGATGTTCACTCAGCACCATTTCAGCCATTGGCGCAATCGCCATATTTTCCGGTAATGCTTCACCACTTTCTACCATTGTTCGCATTTTGCCCAAGAATACAAATTGCAACCACTGCGCGAAGGTCATCGTATCGCAGCAAAATGGCTCCGTAGAGGTAAGTGCCTTAGCCGAAATTGGCTCGTCTTGCCAAAGACCCGTCGCCTTTAAACAAGTCTCAAGTTCGTCTAACTGAATCAATAATTCCGAGTTCATCGGTCCTGTCTCTTTCTCAATTTTTTACATTATAGCAATTTGCATTATTTAGGAGCTAGCCAATTCTCTCAAGTGCACCTTTTTCATAGGCTTATCAGCGCTCCCAAAAGTAGCTATAATTGCCGCTATTGAAAATATAAGTAACATATAGAGCATTCATGACAGCGCAAATTTCAACTTTAGGTGAATTACTAACAAACGCCGGAACGCAGTGGCGGGCCTATGATCTGGGTCGACGTATCACAAAAATAGATAAGAAGCAGTTTGCGCAAATCGAGAGTACTCAAGTCCCTTATCCTTACCCGCTTGGCGGCCATGCCATCATGGCGATTCAATTTTGGGATAATGAGGCGACCGCTGATCCTTATGTGTGGTTTTTAAAGTTTCCACTGGATGAGCAAAGCAAGCTCATTATCGCCAGCCGTGACCACTTTGCCTCCATGGTACTCGAAGCATTAGGTACTCAACTCACGGGCGAAGCCGCTCAAGGGAAACTTGATAACAACCCTTATGTCTTCACGCCAAACGCGAACAAACTCGCGGCATTCAATGCGCTATTAAAGCGTGAGCTTAATCGCCCGGCTTCTCAATATTACGAGCACGCCGAACTCTATTTTTCTGGCAAGCTTGGGTTTGAACGCTGGCAAGAAATAGCGCTACAAGGTATTGCAGACTTTGCCCTACGTCTAGACCATGGTCATAACGCGAGCAACCTGCAACAGGCGTGGTCTTTTTTGCCAGCAGAAGTTAAGACACCATTAGCTGCAATGCTTGAACACGTTACGGTCTCAACATCACAAACCGAAGACTTTTTAGCCGCTTTAAACCGCGCATGCCAACAGCAAAATAAGGACGCCGTAGTCACCAATTTGCGTGCAATGTCGGGAAGTCACGCGCTTGGTCTCATCGCACATGCAGTAGACGCCATTTTAGCATCTGAGTTGGGATCAGATGCCGATTGCTTACTCACTATTGCAGGGCGTGCTTGGGAGACACTAACCGACCAGCAAAGGCTTTTTATCTATATGGAAAAAGCCGCTGAGAATAATCAAATCGATGGACTTTTCGGCAGTATTTTCGCAGACTTAGTTGCAATACCTATGTTACGCCCACATGTTTTAGGGATTATTAGAGCAGAAAATCGCAGTGAAACTCTGTCTCGTGCAATTGGAAGGTTATTTTCTTAAATGACAACACTTTGGCTTTTTATCATCGTATCATCTGGTATCGCGCTATTTTGGTATAGCCGCCAGATCGCAGAAGCGGCAAATAGACATGCACAACATCAAACTGAAAGTTTGCAAGTGCAACTGTTAAGTGTTGCCTGTATTAAGCGCCGTTTCGGGGTATTAAAGGACGGTAAGCTTGGAATAAAAAGCCAATTTATGTTTGAGTTTAGTTCAGATGGCGAGTCAGCCTATCAAGGTAAGCTTTACTTAGAAAATGAACGATTAGTCAAAAAAGAATTGCCCGCTTATAAAATCGCAAGTTAATCCGATGGGTGCGAAAGTAGGCACTTAAATTCATATAAATACAAGTGCCTGCTCTGAATTTATAATAGTACAACTATTTTAAACATACCCTTTGACGCTTGGCCCGTAGTCGTTTTCACCAACCTCACTATCCATGGTGGTGAAATATATAATCACTAATAAACCGACGATAGGCACAAAGCTCACTAGAAGCCACCAGCCCGAGCGTCCAGTGTCGTGAAGACGACGAATAGATACTGCAACTATCGGTACTAGAACCACCAAATAATAGATACCTGTCAAAAACAGAGTGCCAAAAAGCCCGTCGACAATACCAATTGCAAAGCCTATCAACGCATTTATTAAGATAAACATCCAGTATTCTTTGCGTCTTGAACGTCCACTAAAATCGGAATATCTTTTTAATACTGTTAGATACCATTCCATTTCTTTTTCCTTAACTATTGCGCCAACATCGCGCACTAAAAAACAATACCAATTCGCTTAATTAAGTGATCTATTTTGAGGCGGGAGAATCTTAGCGATAACACCACTACCGCGTCCTGCTATCGCCAAGGTACCTACATCCATGCAGGCAAGGCAAGGCAAGGCAAGGCAAGGCAAAAATTTTGCTATTTAGTTGTTCTAAATGAGAAATTTTTAACGCGGTTAGCGTCAGATTTGCTCCTTAAAATTGAGCAAGTATTAAGACTAATCAGTATAAGACTAAAATGAGAGTGGAATAATCTAGCAAGGAGATCGAAAGATAAGAATGAAACTGCAAGCGGAGAGTTTTGAGAACTTCAACTAAGTTACTAGGAAAATATACATCAAATTTACAACCGTCAAAAAAAACTAAGGCGCTAGCCTATCTGCTGCGCCTCAATCCTGACGATTATCCCACGAGGTATCCAATTCCTCTGCTTTACAACCCAAAAGCCATCCGCCAATTCTTCTTCCCCTGAACGGGTATGTACTCCGACCTACCCGAATCCCATCCTTGTGTCATCCATTAGCACTTCCAATGCATCTCCATTTTAGCCACCTTGGCCTCCTCTTCGCTTCCCGCGCTCCAATGCCACCTTGGCTCCGCTTCACATAATCCCTATGTGTTCCCTATACATTGTTACGTCCAGTGTAACCCATCCACTTCGCAATCATCCAGATTGCGCTCCCTCATCCTAGAGCCTTGCTCGTCCTTATCTGCTCTTCCTTGCTCCACTACGCTTCCCGCGCTCCTTGACACTCCATGTGTCTCCTTATCCCTAGTGAAGCTCCGCTTCACACTCGCTTCCTCGAGTTCCTGATCTTCCTTGCCCTATGCAATACATCCTTCTCTTGTTGTCAAATTCCTTATCCTTTGACGCTGAGCTCCTGCTCTTGTGTTTCCTTACATTGTTAAGTTTACGGGGATTGAGCACTTTTGTTAGATAGCTCCGAACAATCTTTTTGCTGTCATTTAAAAGAAAAACAAAGTAACTTCTTTAAAAACAGAAGGGTAACTAAAAATCACACTACAAATTCGGTACTACAAAGCGCCTTAACCCACATTCTCGTACGAGATCTCTTACATGGTAATTTCCATTGTTGCTATTTGCTCTTAAATAGTAATGTGCCCTCTACTGAGCTAAACGCCATCTTTTGCAGAACTTGATAACCGTGACCCGCAAAAAACTGCGCTTGTTCTGGCTTAGTAATAAATACTGCCATCCCTTTCGTTTCTTCACTTTGTGCAATTAAATCATCCAACGCAGTGAGTAAATAGTGGCCATAGCCAAGCCCTTGAACATGTGGGTCAACGGCAATTAGAGATAAAAAGTGACACGGCTCTTGCGTTTGCAACGCTTGTCTAATCGACTTTTCTTTATCGATAAGCTGCTGCGTTTGCAAATATCCCGCACTCATCATGAGTCGTAATCGCCAATGCCACTGCCGATTTGCGTCCAATTCATCGCCATTTGCAATAACGCATGCTACCGCGACCAATCTATCTTGATGATATAACCCCACCATCGGCTGCCCCGTTTGACCAAATGCCGACAGCTCTTCTCGTATTAAGGCTCTGAGTTTTTTTTCAAAAATTGCTTCTTGTTTTGCCTCCAATACCTGCTTGAGTAACGGATCATCATGGTAAGCCTGATACAACACACTCGCGGCTACGTTGATATCTTCTGGATTCAAATATCTAACGATTAATTCATGTTGAGAAGTTTCTACTGACATCATGGTTCCTTATTGTTATTGCCCCAAGCTTCTGATAATCATGCCGAAATACTACTTAATATCAAAACCTCAGAATTTTTTCTGTGTACTTTAATAATGTACGGCTACTCGCTAGTGATAGATATTGATACAAGTCACAATTTATTCAGTCGTGGACAGGTATATTTATCCTCGCATTAGTCATTATGGTTTTTATCGATGATGACTTGCTAAAGGTTTTACAACCACCTTTACTATAGTTAGTGAGTAAAATTCAAGCAAACGAGGGAGAACGAAATGGATACTAGTCGCCACACTATGAGTACTTTATTTGCCCAACTTGGGCTCGACAACAATCCCAAGGCAATCGAAGGGTTTGTCAAACAACATCGCCTTCCTGACGATATGCTGTTAAGCCAAGCACCATTTTGGAATGAAGGGCAACGTCACTTTATTGAAGAATCGCTAAAAGAAGACGCCGATTGGAGTGAAATCATTGACGAACTAGATGCGATGTTAAGATAGCTAAAGCAATCGCTCCTTACGTAACTTGGTGCTATGATCCACTCCTATGATTAAGGCGTTTAGGAACCTCTATGCATCCTGCCGTTGCCAGAGCTATCAAAAAATTAGTCGATAGTGGGAAGACTCCAACTGTCGCGCTAACAAAAAGCAAATTAACTCAAAGCGTCGCAATGCCAGACGTTATCTCAGGCATTGCTGCGTACAAACAAGACCCTACCTGTATTGAGCACTATCAAGAGGTTGAAGAGGTCGTCAAAGCAAGTTCACAAAGCCAATTAGATAGAATTGAAGCTAAGCTTGATAAGCTCATTGCCTTATTGGAGAAGTCGTAGTGTTTGTTGTCGACTTAACTTTTGATTGCTATGAGGAAACCACCTTAGATGCTGCCGAGCAGGCCATTAACCGTGTGGTCAATGCGCTTCGCTTTAATGGTCAAATCATTGGTGACGAATTTCCAACTGTACTTAAAGATGGCTATTTCGTTACTCGTGTGATGTGTCCAGAAGAAGACGCTTTGCATCCATTAAACCATAGTCCTTTTGTGAAGTTTGCAATTGACCAGCTACAGCAATCAGGCTTGCTTGCACCTAAGGTCAAAGTTTTTGGGCAAGATATACATGCCAACAGCGCTGATACCTGTCATGAACCGTCAAGCTACATTCTCTACACCACATACGTACACACTTGTAGTCCTCTGTATTGTGGCGACGACTTTTTACCAGTACCTTTATATAAAATCCCAGCTATTGCCAACGGTGATTACAAAGCACTGATCAAATGGAAAGAAGATTGGCAAGCCTGCGATCAAATACAGATCAATGGTGCGACTCGCTGCGAATTTGCTGCACTGGAGGAAATTTCCAGTACGGGTAGTGATTTGTTTAGACGTGGCATGGATTTGAGCAAACGTATTCGCTATCTCACGAAAAAACCGGTTTACTATTATCTGTATCGTGTTGGCGGCGAAAACCTCGCCACAGAAAAAGCAAGAAAATGCCCAAGCTGTCAGGGAGACTGGTTACTCGAGGAGCCTTGGTTCGGCCTTTTCGACTTTCGCTGCGAAACTTGCCAATTGGTCTCGAATATTTCGTGGGACTTTCAATAAGGAGCGCAAGCTCCTTGATACCAACTAGCTATATTGGATAGTTGACTGTCAGTTTTTCTACAAACTCCGCGATAGAATCAGCCAAAACATGATGCTGTTTCTTACCGACAAACTCTAACCCAACTTGACCCGTAGCGACATCGACCGACACCAATAAGTCGTCTGCTTCTGTTAAGCCAATAAATACGGTTTCAGGTTGTTTGAGCCTGCGCTTCATTAAAATATGGCCGGTGATATTTTGCTGCAAGCGCTCGAAGTCATCTTCGTTCCATGCTTGCAGTAGCTCAATTTGCTTACCCTCAATAAATGCCACGATATTGCCAGCAAAGAAATCACCATACAGTCCGTTCAATCCCTCAGGAAATTGTGTTTCCAACGCTCTGGCTAAATCATTTAGATGTCCCGCTGGCGAGCGCGCTACCGCTAGCCATTTTATCTCGTTAAGCTTGTTCGGTTCACCCTGCTCACATGGGCTCGGCCAACTTTCATCATGCTCGGTACTCGGTAAATCTTTGAAGGTCTGTTGATGATAGTCTGCATAGGCTTGATGCAAGCGCGCCATATTTACGGGCTGAGTCATATATAAAGCTCTCTTTATTTTTCTCACCTCGGGCTGAATACTTGTTTCGTGTAATTAAGCAAATTGCTATTAATCCCGAGGTGAACATTCGTTATAATGACCGCATTGTAACGAGATTTGAATTAACATGACAGACTACAGTAATTCGCCAGAGCTGCAATCTTCTGTGCTTGGTAAAACCACAGAATATGCCAGTGTTTATACTCCAAGCCTGCTACACCCCATTGCACGTAAACTCAATCGTGACCAAATCAATGTTGATGAGTCCGCTTTACCATTCAAAGGTGAAGATACTTGGACAGGCTACGAATTGTCTTGGCTCAATAACAAAGGTAAGCCTCAAGTTGCGGTTGCCACTTTTGTGTTTCCTTGCCAAAGCTCGCATATCATTGAGTCAAAATCGTTCAAACTTTACTTGAATAGCTTTAACCAAAGTCGCTTTGATACGATGGAAACCGTGCGCCAAACGCTAGCTGCGGATCTTTCCACGGCATCAAATAGCCAAGTTAGCGTGACTTTATTTGGCGCAGACGAATTCGATTGTATTCCTTTCTCACGTCTCCCTGGTGAGTGTATCGACGAGCTGGATATTGAAGTTGATAGCTACACACCAAATAGTAACTTACTACAACTTGCCTCTGAGGATGTGGTCGACGAGACGCTTCACAGCCACTTACTCAAGTCAAATTGCTTGATCACCTCACAGCCAGACTGGGCAAGCGTGGTGATAAGTTACCGTGGTAAGCAAATCGACCGAGAAGCGCTGCTTAAGTACCTAATCTCATTCCGTGACCACAACGAGTTCCATGAGCAATGTGTGGAGCGCATTTACTGCGAGCTTTGGCGCACCTTTAACCCTGAAAAATTATCGGTTTATGCACGCTATACTCGCCGTGGCGGGTTAGATATCAATCCATATCGTTCGAGTGAACAAGATCAGACTCCGTATACGGTAAGAACTAACCGACAGTAAAACGTAAAAAAGCCATGTTCTCACATGGCTTGGCTTTTTATCACATCTAAGTATTGCTATTTAACCTGAGGTTTGGATAAGGAATGTTCCAACTCATTGTTGCTAAAGCAAAACTTAGTTTTTTCCTTGTCTAGCCAGAGAGTTTTAGGGAAAACACCGCTTCCGCGTCCTGCTCTCGCTAAGGTACCTACATCCTGTAGGCAAGGCGAATTTACGCACCAATAGCTGGCTATTGGAAGTGAATTCAACGCAGTTAGCGCTAAAACTAGCTGCTAGAAAGGCATTAATTATCCGCAGCTCAGGTTATTTATTCCCCTGTCGTGTCTTCCATTTCAACAGGGACGGGGACCGAACATATATCGGTGTGATTTGGCGTATCAACAAACCAATCTCCCGCTCTATTTTTACGTGCAGCAATTAGCGACTCAAAAACCGGCGTATTTGTCTTTAGCCTTTTAAAAGAAGGTGCACCTTTTACATCAGCAAGTACCGTAACGCCTTTGATAACATTATACGCTTGCCCAGCAACTGGTTTACGATCTAGATGCTGAACATGCTCCATTCCCGATAACAGCTGCCCAAACACGGTGGTGTTTTTGTCTAGGTACCGCTGCGGCGTCAACGTGATGTAAAACTCGGTACCACCACTATTAACATCGTTGGTTCTGGCCATGGCAAACGAACCAACGCAGTGTGTCATCCAGGTTTTAGTTCCAGCTTCATTTTGTCCTACGGCAAAACCATTTAAAAACCCGGTACGCGGCGCGTAGCCGTCTACAGCAGCAAGAGGTGTGATCTTCAAGGTTGATTCTGTGCTATGAAAAAACTCAGCGGCAATCGCTTCTTTTCCTTTTTGCGGCATTTTATTGTCCGACATATCGCCGCCTTGGGCCACAAAGTTTTCCACGAACCGATACATACTCAAGTTTGTGTAAAACCCCTCTCGCGCTAACGCTTTAATATTTGCCACATGATTGGGCGCAAGTTCAGGGTTAAGCGCGATATAGACCGATCCTGTTTGTAATTCTATTTTAAGAATATTTTCAGGGTCCAGCTGCTGCCAGTCGCTGCTTTTGGCCTCAGCAACGACTTCCGATGGTGACTTTGTATAAGGTTTTGCAAAGACAAGAGATGAACTTATGCCAAGCGCAATAAGTAGTAAGGTTTTTTTCATTATTATTTTCCTTGTTTATACCAATAAAATGGCACCTCCAACGGCGCACTGGGTGGCAGGTTTGGGTTGTCTAATTCTATGACTGTTTTGTTTTTAAGATCTAGCCTTTCAAGACGAGCGGAAAAGTGTTTTAAAAATAACGCCTCGAATCGGCCATCTTGCAGTGCGCTTTTAAGGCCTTTCTCAATTTGGCTATGGAGCAACGGGTTGTCGTGAGAAACAAAAAAATATACCGCCGAAGGATAGTAAAACACCACATGCTGATCTGCTACCAAATCCGTGTCACTCAGGGCAGCTTCAATACTCACTAAATCGCTTGGTAGCACATCAAAACGTTTTTTCAACAGCATGTCGTAACCACTGTCTTCTTGTGAGAAAGAAGTCACACTGAGGCCATTACGCTCAAAAATCTGATGGTCTGGCCAATCTCTGCGTAAACCAAAAGTAACTCGGCGCAAGTCGCCAATGTAGCGTACTCCGCTCAGTAAGGCTTGATTATGTTTGTGCACTAAAGGAATGCGATAACCCAAAATCCCTTTCACTAGGGGAATGCGAATTGCACTCGCGGCCTTTTCGCGCTGTGAGTTAGTCACTAACCAACTGACATCCAGCCCCCCTTTTTCTCCAAGTAGGCGCACCGCTCTGTCTTGAGAAGGAATACTTCTCACTGATACGAGCCTCGCTGACTCTACCTGGTAGGATAAACTCAAAGTAAGCAGCTCTATAATGTACGGATCGGCACCAGCGCTGATTCTAATTTCCGTTGTTTCTTGTGCTTTGAGAGGAAATATCACAAAACCTAGAACGAGCCAAAGCAGTTTCATTTATCATCCCAATCAAATTTGTATAAGAAGTCTATACTGTTGTACAAACCGCTCGTGGCTTCAACATAAAACTTCGAAAAAACACGATAACGCAGCGCAATTTCATTAATAGACTCAAATACCCCAACACGATAACTGACCTGAACATTGGGGGTGATGTAACCTGACACCTCGACCTGTGTATCGTCACCACTGCCTTTTGCTGATAGGTTAACATCCGAAAGTCCAAGCGATTCCCCCGCCTTACTAAAGAATCCTTCACTGCGGTCAATTCCCTGTGAGAGTAAAAACTGCGTGAGTAGCGCATTATTAGAGGTTTCAGACTCCCCTAAAGGCTGACCGTTAAGTAGGTATGACAGTGCCTTGGCTTGGTCCATTGCAGGCTCTGAAAATACAGTCAAACGCGGCTTAGCAATATTGCCAGTGAGCTCAACACCGGCTATCACATCATTGGCGGTTGTCGCTGGATTTCGAATAGCTCGAATGTTCAAATATGGCTTATCTAATGCGCCATTGAAGCCAATTTGTCCTGTACGGATCAACAAGTCTTGGCCAAATGCACGATATTTCCCCTCTCGCAATTGCAACTCTCCCGTTGCTAACATTGGCGACTCAACTTGCTTGTCAATTTCGATTGCACCGGTAACAAAGCTATCTAGCCCAAGCGCCTTCACCCTAAAGTTATCTTTAACGGTCAGTTTTAAATCTATTTCGTGTTGAACTGGCACCGACATCTGCTTTTTCACTTTGGCATCAACAATGACCTCATCATCGCTTGGAGATGTGACTCCCTCAGGCAGAGATTCAATGTTTACTCGGCCAAACGGCACCACAATTTCTCCAAGTACTCGCGCAATCTTATCTTTATAGGCAAGTGTTAGATCCGGGCTTGCGGTTAGTTCAATCTGTGAGTCTGGTTGCACATAAATATTTTCGCCCTTTATTTTTACTTCAGCAGAGAGCTCGGGCGACCAATAGGCTTCGCCAGTTAGTGCTACCTTGCCGCCTTTTGCTGCTGTTAACTCAGCCTCAAGTTGAGCGGAAGTGGCATTAAAATCAAGATTGATGTGACCTTTATCAATTTCAACAGGCAAAGAGTCAGAAGACATAAATAAGCGCTGAGCAGTTAGTTTACCGTTCACTTCAGGGGCCGCGAGGCTACCTGAAATATTTATATCCCCTAACACTTCCCCTTGCAGGTCAAAACTTTGTTCCGTTACTCGGTTTAGTAGCGCTGACAACTTAGCCAGCTCAATTGACTCTATTTTTACGTTACCAGCTAATTGGGGGGATTGTTTATCTAGCGGCACACGCGTACCACCACTGAACTTACCTAAGGTTTCGGAGGTCATGCGCCAATCAGCGTGGATTTGCTTGTTATTGGTTTTTAGTAACGCTTTAAATTCAGAAATTGAAAATGTTTGCCCATGAGTCGTAACGCCGGCATCAACAATGTTCAGCTCGCCATCGGCTCGCGTTACTTGGCCATTTTGCCACGCAAGTTTAGCCACGGCCTGAGTTTCACCAGTTACTTTGAGCTCTGCTGGCAACCAAGTTTGTAGTTTAGCAAGTGCCAATTTCTCCAGTTTAACATCGGCTTGCCCTTGTGTGCCTTGTTGCTCGGCTGCAAAACACAAATCAGTATCATCCATCCGCCAACACTGCTTTGCAATGCGTTGACTGACTTCACTGATCACGATTGCGGCAGGACTTTGCAATGCTATCGTTTGCCCTTGAGAAGTTACCTCTCCAGACGATAATTCTCCCTGCCAAGTGGACTGTTGCAACTTGCCATTGACTTCAAAGCTTGCAACCACTCGCTTATCACGAATATCCAATGTCGCGTTATGTTGCTGCTGATTGCCTTTCACAGCTAAACGAATGTCTTCAACCATTTCAGAGTCAACAATCAAACGGTCTAATGCCAGTTTAATTTGCCCAGTCACTTCATTGGCAATATCAACCGTGCCTTTCGTCGTTAAGCCATGTAGTGCTATATTCTGGTAACGCACAGAGTCAAACTTAATATCGGTCTGAATCCTTGGCTTGAGGTGGTCGCCCTGAACAAAGATTTCACCACTGCCCTTTAAGTCAGCTGGAATAAGCGTATTTGCCGCCTGCTCAAACTGAAAGTCAATATCGAGATCTAACTGCTGACCAAGCTCACCGCTTACCGTCAGGCTATTTTTGCCATAATTCAGGCGTGCATGGCTAAACTCACCTAGCAGGCTTTCATCCACAACGACCTTAACGTCCGCATTAAGTGGTGTACCCGCTACTTTACCATCGAGCTTAAAGCGCTCAACATTAACCTGCCACTGCTCACCTTGACTCATAAAATCAAACGCGAATTGCCCTGCCAGCATATCGTTTTTCGTCAGGCCTGCATCGTATTGCACTAGCCCTAGTAATCTATCGACTGGTAGCTGAGAAAAGTCCCCGTTCACTTTACCCTTCACCCCTTGCGACCAGTTCACTTGTCCCGCGATTTGCGCTTGCGCTTTTTCAAGCTGAAGCTTTGCTTTAGCTAATGTAAACGCTTGTAGTCCACCTTGCCCTTCAAGTGTCGCGGTAACATCACCAAACTGCACAGTATTAACAGCGATTGAGCCTGACAAATGGTATTTTGAGGCATCCCCGCTCAAGCCGAGTGTCGCACCTTTTAAAGTCGTGGGCTCTGAAGGAATAACTAATTTATCTATTTGACCCTGTAAATCAAAAGGCCAGTTTGTCGCTGTCAAATCCGCATGGGCTTGCAGTTTTGCAAACGCCATTCCCTCGCTATTCAAAGTAAGCGTGAGATCGTGAGGGCGACCCGCCAGTGTTAAACTGGCTAACCCCTGTGGCGCACTCAAGGTTGACCTCAGATCAATAGTCCAGTCATTAAGCAAGATTTCTGCCGCTGCTGATATAAACCATTCTTGATAGTTAAGCTGAACCTGCTCCACGTCCACATTTTCATCCACTACAACTTGAGAAAGCTTGATATTCTCAAGTGTTTGCTCATCTACCGCGAGATTGTTAATCTTTAACTCGCCGAGCTCAGCGGTTAGCGGCAGATCTATCTTAGGCAGTTGGAGTGGCGCTATTGCATTAAGTGGTGCTGGCGATTTTGCAGGCACAGGCTGTTCAGTTGCCTTTGTGGTCAACTTCACACTGTCTAACAGCAAAAAAGGGACATTAAAATGTGAGCCAGAACCTGAAAACTGCGTGTCTAAGCCTTGCAATCGCACAGTAATTTCCGGCGTGTCCAACGAGAATTGCTGAACTTGAGCACGTTTTATTGCAATTGGCAGTGGTAACTCAACTTGGCCACTTTCAGTAGTTTCCGCTTCGCTGACACTTTTCTGCTTTTGTACGATCGCTATCGTTTTTGCGTCTAGCGCAATGCAAACGCTGGCACAGGTCAACCACTCAACAGTGACTTTGGTGTCTCTAAGACGAATATCTATATTGTCATTGTGATAACGCAACGTAAGATTGGCGCCAGATAACAAGCGCTTATCTAAGCCATCGATTTCTAACCCTGAAACCGTTTTATTCGCTGTCCAAACCAGTAACTTTTGCCCAGGCAAGGTAAAGCATAAACAAACCAAAAGTAAAAATAAGCTAATAATGGCAGTAATGATTTTGATTCTTAAGCTTCTGAACTGCATTAGATTTCAGGTCCTATAACAATACTGAGACGGGTGCTTTTACTTTCTTTGGTCAGCCCCCAAGCATGATCGAGCCGGATTGGACCAACGGGGGTTAAATAACGAAAACCAAACCCAGCTCCAACTTCCCAAGCGTCCGAGAAATCGTTCGTTGCAGTACCCGCATCAACAAACAAAGCAGCTCGCCAACTTGGATGGAATTGATAGTTATATTCCACTGTACCAGTGGCTAAATATCTGCCGCCAAGTATGCGCCCTTCGTCATCGCGAGGGCCGATAGATTCATAGGCAAAACCACGGATACTCTGATCCCCCCCAGCAAGAAAACGATGGGTAAACGGAATTTGGTCAATATCCTTTGTCACAATCGCCCCTAAGTCTAAACGACCAAAAAACAAGTGCTTGGTTTCAAAGCTTCTTAACCATTCATTGTTCCATCTCACTTTCAACATATTTGCAGACGATAGTACAGAATCTGCTGCAGCTTCAATGGAGATCAGGCGCTCGTTCCCCCAATAAGGTAGCGCGCCACCTTTACTTTCTTTCTTTAAGTAGCTAATACCTGGGATCAACATTTCCGTCCGTTGTTTTTCGCCTAGCTGTTCCGTAGTTTCGTGTTCACGTTTCAAAAACGCCGTCCTCACCCACTCGTCATCCGTTAGCCATTGTCGCTGTACTTGTACGTTCCAAATCCGGCTGTTGATCCCTTCAGTTACTTCATCCTGCACCTTATAACCGCCTAACACACGCCATAAATCGTCGTTAGGATTGTCTACTGGAATGGTATAACTGGCAGTGATATCTTGTTGCTTTTGCGACAGCCTCAGATTGGATTCAAAGGAATGGCCATCCTCGGTGATCCAAGGTTTAGTCCACTTAAAACGGGTTTTTGCACCCACATCATCACTGTAGCCAGCACCCACTTCAAAGCTATTTGCGGGTTTGTCTTCAACACTCACTCGAACGGGGATCTGATCGCTCGTCCGGTCCTTTAACAGCGGATAAACCTTTATCGCACTAAAATAAGGTGTGGCATTTAAAGACAGATTAAAATCAGACAAGAGGCTAGCTTCAAACGGCTGCCCTTTCGAAAATGGGCTTAGCGAACGTATATAGTTAGCCGCTTTGGTGTTTCCCTCAATAGCAAGGTCGCCAAATTGATAACGTTTACCTGTGTTGAGAAGTAGTCGCACGCCAGCATAGCGATTCGCTTTGTGAACAAGCAACTTGGACTCCTGCCATTGATAATCAAAATATCCAAGTTCTAGTAGCTCGCTTTCAAAGCGGCTTTTCGTTGCCTGATAATCACTATGATTAACTTGCTTGCCAACTTGGATTGGTACATCTTTGATAAGCGAAACTAAATCCGCATTGTCCTTCCCCGTGCCCACAAGCTCAATATTAATATCTTTCCATTTCAGTGGTGCTTCAAGTTTGACTTCGGCTATGACGTTTTGCCCTGCTCCACTGAGTTGAATATCAAAATGATAATAACCTAAAGCATGCAAAGCGCGACGTATGTCCGCACGTACCTCTTTCATCACCCGAGGGACTTTTGGCTTACCTTTGTAAGATTTTAAAAAACCAGTGATGTTGTCTTCTACGTCGCCGTTTTCGACTTTGACTTCAATGTTGGAGATTTTTACTGATGCAGGGCGAGACTCCGCACCTGCGTTAAACGAGGAAAAGCAGCACAAAAAAAGCGCTAGTGTTAAACAAGAGAAATACGGCTTCATTAAAATAAAACGACCTAAATATCGCGACTTATGGGCATCGATAACGCCATTGTGCTTGTGAAAATGGATACTGTAAAACGACTTTTCAGAGAAAGTGCAATTTTACTGAGCTTAAGCTGAACATAGGGTGTATTTTGATGTAACGCAGTGGCTTTATCGCACATTTATTTACATTCATCCTTTTTATTTTCTTGCAGATGACGGACAATAGCAGCAATTGAACCTGCAGAGTGAAATTATGCAATTCCCAAATGATGATAACGGTGAACTTTTAGCTGAGATTGCCGCTGCTGGCGTTGATCTGACGCAAATGCAGAATATCGATTTTTATATTCTTTTCGAGCAAGCTGATGATGCTAAGCGCTTCAGTAGCGCGATTGAGAAAGATGAATTAGCACCTAAAACCCAGTTACAACAATGTCCTGATACTGGCGTTTGGGAAGTGATCACCACAGTGACTATGGTCCCTATGCACGAGCTGCTGAGTCAGACAGAGCAATACCTAGAAAGCATAGCCAATGGCTATGAAGGATATGGTGATGGCTGGGGCTTAATGGCCTCGGAAGAATAAACTTGCTACAGAAAAGCTAACTTTTGTCGGCCTTTCTGTAGCTTCCTTGATAATCAAACAGCTTTTCAGAAACCTGCCAACCAAACTTCTTGTGTAATTTAGCAATCACAAAATCCGGTGCAATTAAGTCAGTATCTATCACTTCTTCAGCTGACTGCCATTGCGCAGGTGCCGATGTTGACTTTCTCCGCTTTGCAAATTGCTGGTGGAATATAAATAGGCTCTTTTGATTAGAAAAGTCATAGACTTCACTGCAACTTGCCCCATCCTCATCAAAGTAAGTAATTTTTAATTTATTGCCACCGAGTACTTCGCTACATAGCCCGCTACAGCGTAATACCATTGCATGTTTTAAATTCAGTGCCGCGCGCAGCTTATCATCTGGGTCTGCCATTACTGCGCCGCACTGATGACATTGCCTTGCAGCAATATCATTTTCTGCACCGCACTGCTCACATTCTTTAAACTTAAAACGATAATCACATTGCTGTGAGTGACCTTCATCGTCTTCAAGCAACCCCTGACAGCGCCTACCAAAATGCTCAATAAGCTTGCCTTGCTCGTCTACCTTGCCCCAGAAAATATTGGCAAAGCCACAACCAGGACACAGCACCTGTACGGGCTCATTGTCTGAATTTGGCTTTTTACTTCCCACTTCAGGTGCAAATAAGTCAAAGTCATTGCCAGCATAATCAATGACAAAGCAATCTTCTTTATTTTCGTCTAACCTAAGTCCTCTGCCTACAATCTGCTGATAGAGGCTCACGGACTCCGTGGGTCTCAAGATAGCGATAACATCAACATGGGGCGCGTCAAACCCGGTAGTCAGCACAGAAACATTCACTAAATACTTAATTTCTCTATTTTTGAACTGGACGATAAGTGCATCTCTCACGGCAGATTTGGTTTCACCCGTTATTAGCGCACTATATTGCTCAGGTAAATAGCCGAGAATTTCTTTTGCATGCATAACCGTCGCGGCAAAAATCATTACGCCGACCCTATTCTCACTTAGCGCTAGTAAGTGCGAGATAATGCTTTTTGTTGCACGGGTCTGAGCCTGTAATAATGTATTCATATCAGATTCTGAATAACGCCCAAATGAATCTGTACTTAAACTAGAAAAGTCATAGTTTTCAACCGCTGGATCAATTTTTTTAGGTGGCGTTAGGTACGAGTTTTTTATCATATATCTGAGCGGCAGCTCATAAATACACCGCTTAAATGGTGATTCTGCTTTCCCCCTCACAAAACCGTGATAATGCTTATGATATATCCATCCCATACCCAAGCGATAAGGTGTTGCTGTTAAGCCCAGTAACTTTAATTCAGGATTAAATTCAGTCAGCTGGTTTAAAATTTGCTGATACTGACTATTATCATCACCACTTACTCGGTGACATTCATCAATGATAACTAATGAATAGAATTGATTAAGTTGTGACAAATTTCGAGACAACGACTGCACACTGGCAAAAGTCACCTGATGCTGTAACGACTTTTCTTTTAATCCAGCAGAAAAAATGCTCGCTTGTAATCCATAGCTTTTATATTTTTGTGCATTTTGTTCTACAAGCTCTTTAACATGAGTCAACACTAATATTTTGTGCCTAGCAAGCCGTGCAAGCTCCGCAATAACTAAACTCTTTCCGGCGCCAGTAGGCAAAACAATTACTGCAGACTCGCTAGATTTACGAAAGTGGAGCAGTGTATTTTGTACCGCTTCCTGCTGATAAGGTCTTAAAACGTAAATAAGCGCCTCAGGGGATATATAATTAAGTCAAAAAAGGCGTACCTACTAAGGTACGCCTTTTATTTAAGCAATTTAAACAAAGGTTGTTCAACACCGAACCACCTTCATAATAAAGCATTATTAGATTAGATAATCATCTAGGTTAACACCTTGGAATACTTTAGGTGTTTTACCACGGCCAGTCCACTCGATTACCTCACCGTCTTTTTCAATACGGTATTTTGCTTTTACTTTAGAACGACGGTCAGCTGACGTAGTGCCCACTAAATCATCAAGCGTAAGTCCTTTTTCTTTCAGCATAGCCAATACCTCTTCTTTAGCTTGCTGTTGTTCCTTTTGCTCGTCCAGTGCTTTTTGGATAAGCTCTAACGCTTTTTCTAAATCACCGTAGCTTGCATTTTTAATAAAAGACTTGATCTCACGCATTGATACTCTCTCAATTAAGCTTAGTTTTAATATTTATATTGAATACTATATTAAAATTAATAAAAAACAAATTGTATTCTGTGAATTTTAATTTTGTTACGAAAAAAGCGCCATAATAGCGCTTTCTAGTTAGGATTAAGAAGATTTAATTACATTTTGTTTAAATCTCATTCAACTTTCCAGTCAATAGTTGTACCCGCTTTAATAGGAACAACAGATCCTTCACCTAATTTGTATGCATCAGGCACTTGCCAAGGAGACTTAGTCAGCGTAATGGTATCTGTATTGCGTGGTAAGTCATAAAAGTCCGGACCAAAGTGACTCGCAAAGCCTTCTAATTTATCAAGCTCTCCCGCGTCTTCAAATGCTTCGGCGTATAGCTCTATTGCGGCATGTGCAGTGTATGCACCGGCACAGCCACATGCGGCTTCTTTTTTATCTTTCGCATGAGGGGCTGAATCAGTGCCCAAAAAGAATTTCTTACTTCCGCTTGTCGCCGCTTCAATTAGCGCTTGTTGATGTGTATTACGTTTTAAGATAGGTAAGCAATAATAGTGAGGGCGAATACCACCAGCCAACATATGATTGCGGTTATAAAGCAAGTGATGAGCAGTGATAGTTGCTGCAACGTTGTCAGGTGCTTGATTGACAAAATCAACGGCATCTTTTGTTGTGATATGTTCGAGTACGATTTTTAGCGCTGGAAAGTTATCAACGACTTTAGATAGCTTCGTCTCAAGGAATACTTTTTCTCTATCAAAAATATCAATAGATGAGTCCGTCACTTCACCGTGCACAAGCAGCAACATGCCAACTTCTTGCATCGCTTCAAGTGCTGGATACACGTTTTCAATATCCGTTACCCCCGACGCTGAGTTTGTCGTCGCACCGGCTGGATACAACTTAGCAGCAACGATATGACCGGTTGCTTTCGCTTTTTTTATTTCTTCAGGAGTAGTGTTATCCGTAAGGTACAACACCATTAGAGGCTGAAAGTTACCTTGAGGATTAGCGGCCATTATGCGGTCACGATAAGCCAAAGCAGTCTCTGTGCAAGTTGCTGGTGGGACCAGATTTGGCATGATAATCGCGCGGCCCATATAGCGACTAATATCTCTTACCGTATCGACCAATACATCACCATCACGTAGGTGCACATGCCAATCATCTGGTCGTGTAATCGTTAGCGTTTGTTTGCTCGTCATTGCTCTCTTCCACTGCTGAATTTGCCCGATCATAGGCTGCACATGGGTGTTAGTAAAGTTTTTCAGGCCAACCGCAGATTATTTCACTTTGTGAGTTTACTTTAGCGCGTTTTCATTTTTCACAATATTGGTAAATATGTACAATTTAAGTTAACTTAGTAGCATCTTTTCATGAGAAATATGTATGCTATCTGAGAACCAAAAATTAGAATCAAAAACTGAGCAGCTTAGCATCATTAACCAGTTTTCTTCGTCGCTGCTGCATCTAACCAAACTTGACGAATTATTTGAATACGTTACGACACAGGTTGTCAACCGACTGGGGTTTGTCGATTGTGTTATCTATCTCGCTGATCCTTACCAAGAATACCTAGAAGTCGCTGCAAGTATGGGCGTTTCCCATACTAATGGTGATTATCGTGTTGAACAAACCAAGATAAAGATTGGTTTAGGTATTACTGGTCAAGTAGCAACGACTAGAGCGCCCTTTATTTCTGGAAACGTCGCCGCTCACCCTATGTACATTGCTGATTTACGACCCGCCATGTCAGAGCTTTGTGTACCACTTGAGTATGACGGTCATTTAATCGGTGTGATTGACTGTGAGCATCCAGAGGCCGATTATTTTACCTCCGCGCATTTACAGATATTATCGACGGTCGCACATCTGCTCAGTGCCAAAATCCATCAGTTACGTACCTTAGAAAACCTCCAAACCACGATTGCCCAGTTACACCAAGCACAGAATTTAGAAAAGTCCCTGCTTAAAATTGCAAACATCACTTACCGCTTTGAGAACCTTGAAGCTTTTTATGATGACTTATATAAAATCATTGCCTCTCAGCTTTGCGCCGAGAACTTCTTTATCGGCCTTTATGATACTCAACAGGATATTTTAGAAATCGATTATTTGATTGAGGGAGGCGAAAAATGTAATGCACATCAAAAAGTATCAAAAGATCAGATTAAGCATACTGCATCCTACTATATACTGAAGAACCAACGACCACTGCTGTGTGATAACAATCAATTTAGAATGCACATTACGCGGGGTGATTTTAAAATGGTGGGCCGCTCGCCGCGCTCTTGGTTAGGCGTACCATTTTTGGTTAATGATCAATATCAGGGCGTGATTGTACTGCAAAGCTACAATAACGACCAAGCTTTCGTGAATCATGATTTATCTATTTTGACTTATATAAGTCGCCAAGTCAGCATGGCCATAGACCGGCAGCTTTCACGACAAGCGTTAGAGCATAGAGCCTTACATGACGACTTAACAGGTCTTGCCAATCGCTATTTATTGTTAGAGCGGATCAAGCATGCCATTTTGAGGCTTGCACGAATCGAGTCCTCTAATTTGCACTGCCTAATTTATCTGGATTTAGACAGATTTAAGAGCATTAATGACTCACTTGGCCACGATGTTGGTGACCATTTCTTGATTGCTATTGTCGAGATGATAAATGGCTGTATTCGCAAAACCGATACATTCGCGCGGCTCGGGGGTGATGAGTTTGCAATTTTTATGGAAAATGTCCAAGACAGGCAACAAGTCACTCTGCTACTTGATAGGATCACCACAGCAATAACCAAGCCCCTTCATATAGATGGTCATGTTCTGCAAGCTTCTGGCAGTATTGGCGTTGCCTTCACTGATAACGAATCCGATAGCGCAATTAATTTACTGCAGCAAGCAGATGCCGCCATGTACGAAGCAAAATCTTCGGGTCGGGGTCAGGTCTTCTATTTTAATAATGCCATGCGCAAGCGCCTAAAACAGCAAGCCGATATTGAAAATGATCTGCAACATGGCATAAAAAACAATGAATTTGCGCTGTACTATCAGCCGATATTTTCTCTCACGACTGGCGCTATTGTGAGCTTTGAAGCCCTTGTCCGTTGGTTTCACCCCAAAAATGGTCTCGTCTCTCCAGATGCTTTTATTCCAATTGCAGAGCAAACCGGACAGATCATTGAACTTGACTTACATTTGTTGGAATTAGCAGCCAAACAACTCAAACGTTGGAAAGCGCAAAAGCTGCCGAAAACTCGCGTTACGGTAAATGTTTCATCGCGACATTTCGCAAGCTTAGAGTTCGTAGATACAATTCAGCAACTTTATCATCATTATGAGCTTACACCTGGCTCTTTATGTTTGGAAATCACAGAATCTGGATTAATAGCAAACTTAGCTCTTGCAACCAAAATTATTCAAGGATTAGAATCCCTTGGAGTGAAGCTTTATCTTGACGACTTTGGCACCGGTTACTCTGCTTTAGGTTATTTGCACCAGCTCCCCATTCATGTGCTTAAAATTGATAAGAGCTTTATTGACCAACTAACTGAAAGAGAAAACCCCCTAGTTGATGCGATTTTGAAGCTTGCACAATCACTTAACCTGACCGTTGTCGCCGAAGGTATCGAGCTCGAAACCCAGTGGCAGCTATTAAAGCAAAAAGGCTGTCAATTTGGTCAAGGTTATATTGTTTCTAAACCACTCGCCGCAGATCAAGCGATGGCATTTTTACTGAGTAGAAACTAGGGCCTGTTGATCTTTCAAGTTTGTTTTTGCAGCAGTTTGATTGGTATTTATACAAGGCAGAACCAGCGTAGCATAGTCATTCTATGTAAGTCTGGCGATAACACAGTAGAAATGCTAATCAAGCGCTGCCCTTTGGGTTCATCTGAGTGCGCTTTGTTCATTGTTGCTCAACTTTTGCCTAGATTACTAGGCGGCAAGTCGAGCGTCGCGACCAAAACACACTCAGAAGAACAAAAATCAAACAGCAAAGGTCAACAGGCCCTAGCAAATACCTCATTGTTTATAAACAATGAGGTGTTTGAACCGGTTTAGTTTAACTTCTACCTAATTCGCTTCTAAGCTCTTTGGTTGCTGCCACCATATTCTCAAGTGCAGCCCGGGTTTCTGTCCATGCTCGAGTTTTAAGCCCACAATCAGGGTTCACCCATAATCTTTCTACTGGGATTTTCTTCGCTGCTTTGTGAATTAAATCTTTTATCCATACCACCTCAGGTACGTTTGGCGTGTGAATATCATAAACGCCAGGCCCGATGTCATTGGGGTAGTCAAAATCTTCAAAGGCGTCGAGTAAGGTCATATTTGAACGTGACGTTTCAATTGTGATCACGTCCGCATCCATATCCGCTATGGCGGCGATAATATCGTTAAACTCCGAATAACACATATGCGTATGGATCTGTGTTTCGTCATTCACACCACTTGCAGATACCCTAAACGCATATGCCGCCCACGCTAAGTAAGTTTTCCACTGACTGGCTTTGAGTGGCATCCCCTCTCTAAATGCAGGCTCATCGATTTGGATCACCTTAATCCCTGCATTTTGCAAATCCACCACTTCATCTCTCAGTGCTAAAGCTATTTGATTCGCGATGCTCGGCTTGTCTAAGTCATCTCTGACAAACGACCAAAATAAAATAGTCACCGGCCCTGTTAGCATGCCCTTCATCGGTTTTTTGGTTAAGCTCTGTGCATAACTCGTCCACTTCACTGTCATTGGTGCTGCACGCGAGACATCTCCCCAGATCACAGGGGGTTTAACACAGCGCGACCCATAACTTTGCACCCAACCAAACTGAGTAAAGGCAAAACCTTCGAGTAATTCACCAAAATACTCAACCATATCATTGCGCTCTGCTTCGCCATGTACAAGCACATCTAAGTTAAGCGCTTCTTGTTCTTCAACGGCATAACGGATCTCCGCTTCCATCTGGCTTTGATAAGCATCAGTACTCAACGTACCCGCTTTATAATCACGTCGCGCCTTACGAATAGCTTGGGTTTGTGGGAAAGAGCCTATCGTTGTGGTTGGCAATAAGGGTAAATTTAGCGATTGTGCTTGCTTTTTAATTCTGGTTGCGAATTCACTAGTGCGTTGACCGTCTTTTGCTGTAAGCGCTGAAACACGCTGCTGCACCTCATTATTATTCACTCGAGTAGAAGTCAAACGCGCTTTTACAGGCTTAGAATATTCGACCAACTGGGTAATATCACGCTGCTCCAATGCATTTTTCAATAATGCCAGCTCTTGCCCTTTTTGTTTGGCAAATGCGAGCCAAGACTTTAACTCACTATCAAGCTTTTGCTCTTGCTCTAAGTCGACTGGCGTATGTAATAATGAGCACGAAGGAGCGAGCCAGAGATTATCACCGCGACGTTCATGAACCAGAGCAAGTTGCTGATATACACCTTCGAGATCCGAGCGCCAAATGTTACGACCGTTCACAATCCCGAGAGACAGTACGCTATCTTGCCCAACTACTTCCTCTAACGCAGCCAAGTCGTAGTTTGCCGTTACGCAGTCAAAATGCACGCCTTCTACGGGGTAAGATTGAATATCTTCAACATGTGCTTGTACGGAGTCAAAATAACTGGCTAACAACACTTTTACTCCTTGGCCACTCAACGCATCAAAACTCCGGCGCAGCGCGTTACGATAAGCATCGTCGATTTCCAGTGCTAAAATAGGTTCATCAATTTGTACCCACTCAACACCTTGAGCTGCAAGCTTGGCAAGTACCTGCTGATATACAGCCAATAACTTATCTAATAAAACTAATTTATCAAACTCTTGGCCAACACATTTAGCTAAGTAGAGATAGGTTACCGGGCCGACCAAGACGGGTTTTGCTCGGTAGCCAAGTAATTGTGCTTCCTCTACTTGAATGAATAACTCAGTCCAAGTCAGAGCAAACTCCTGTGTTTGAGTTAGCTCAGGGACGATGTAATGATAATTGGTGTTGAACCATTTCGTCATTTCACTTGCAGCACACGCACAGCCGCTTGGTGCTCGCCCTCTGCCAATCCGAAACAAAGTATCGAGATTTACAGACTCATCATTTTTGTGACGACTAGGAATAGCGCCGACAAGTAATGAAATATTCAACACGTGATCATACCAAGCAAAATCGCCGACAGGGAGAAGGTCAACACCAGCATCAGCTTGCAATGCCCAATTTTCTGCACGAATGCGCTTTCCTTCCGCGATTAAGTCGTCTTGCGTTAAGTCGCCCGACCAATAGCGCTCTACTGCAAATTTAAGTTCACGTTTTTTGCCTACGCGTGGAAAACCCAAATTATGTGTTAATGCCATGATTTTAACTCCGTCTAGATGTATGGATGTCTAGATTTAATTATCATAATCAAAAACAACAATTGATGCTTTTTCAGATTTCATATGAATAAAATTAATTTGTAATTTTTTGCAAAATTTTTACAGAAGTAGTGACAACGCTGTCATTTTTAGTGTTATAGTGGATTTGTGAATTTTTGAACAATTCACCGTAGGTATTTAGACGTCTAGACATTGATAATAACTAAATAGAATCGTAATATTGAGTAATGCTGAGATTTGCTCACTTCAAATATGAGAATTGTTGATAATGATTGATATAAAGCACCTAAAGACTATCTCCACCTTGAAAGAAACTGGTTCTCTTGTGAATACAGCACGAGAGCTATTCCTGACTCAATCCGCTTTATCTCATCAGATCAAAGATCTAGAGAACAAACTCGACTGCCAACTATTCGAGCGCAAGACCCAACCGGTACGCTTTACCCCTCAAGGCATGTTGCTATTAGAGCTCGCCAATGATGTATTGCCTAAAGTTGAAGCAACAAAGTGTCGTTTGAAGGAAAGCCTTAACCAGCCCATCTCACAACTCAGATTAAGCGTGGAATGTCATGCTTGTTTTCACTGGTTGCTGCCAACGATTAAAGAATTCAATACCTTTTGGCCTGACATTAAAGTCGATTACGAACGAGGCTTTAGCTATGATGCGATTCCTGACCTTATTGAAGATGAGCTGGACTTAGTGCTTACTTCGGACATTCGAGAACCAGAACAGCTCGAATACGCGCATCTTTTTGACTTTAAATTAAAGTTAATCGTTGCACCAGATCACGAATTGGCCAAGAAGGCCTATGTCACAGCACTCGACCTAAAAGATGAAACCATCATTTCTTACCCTATTCCTCGCGAGCGTCAGGACATATTTAAGCACTTTATTCAAAATGCACGCTTTGATGGTACGCTAAAAACCGTCGATCAAGGTTTATTAATCTTCCAACTTGTGAGTGCAGGTATGGGGGTTGCGGCATTACCAGACTGGTTGGTCACACCGTATGAAAGCCAAGGGCTGATTAAATCGATTCCTCTAGGCGCTCTTGGGCTAAATCGTCCAATGTATTTAGCAATGAAGAAAAGCATGAAAGATAACCCTGTTTATCGCCATTTCCTCAATACTTGCCGTAAAACCACGGCAAGATAGTTGACTGGGCTCTTTTTGAGCCCTAACTGTTATACATTTCTACAGCTCCCATCTCATGCTAGCATTGCGTCAGGCTTATCTAAATCTAAGGCATGTTTAAATGTTTGAAGTCAAAAAGGTTATCGGTCAACTTCTGATGCCGTTACCGTTATCTTTGGTTGCACTTATGGGGCTCATGTTTTTTATCGCCAAAACACGCAAAGGGCCGTATATCGCAGTCTGGTTGGTCCTACTAACTACTTGGAGCATATCCACTCCTTATGTCGCGCAACACATTATCGAGTGGGATAAGGGCACGCTCACCGCATTCAATCCAAGCAGGCACAAAAACATAGACAGAATTGTTGTGCTTGGTTGTAATTTATACCCCGATGATTCCCTCCCCAGTAATGCTCAACTAGGTAGTTGCGGTTTAGCTCGACTAGTTGAAGGCATTAGACTTGCTAATATTTACCCAAAAGCCCAGCTGTATGTTTCTGGTTATGGCTATGGCAACGCAACAAGCGCAGGACTCATGGCTAAAACTGCACAGAGCTTAGGTATTTCCGCTACCCGTCTCAAGCAAAACCACAATGCCAAAGACACCGCAGACGAAGCGAAAATGCTCGCGCCCGTTTTGGTAGATTATGATGTTGCACTTGTCACGTCAGCTTCGCACATGAAACGCGCAAAAAACCTACTTGAAGCACAAGGCGTTGAAGTATTCCCTGCCCCGACAGAGTTTTATAATTTTAAGTCACTCCCATTAAGTCGGCAGTTTATCGCAAATGATAAGGCGCTAGATATAGTCACTCGAATTTGGCATGAACAAGTTGGTAGTATGTGGATCACGATACGTCGCATTATCGACCCTGAAGCACTTTAAGCGTCGAAAAAGGCATCAAAACCAGGCTAAAGTTCGATAAATTGGCGCTGAAAAACGTAAAAAATTGAAAATTTGCGCAAATATGGGTATAAATAGAGTTTAATCTTAACCCGCGTATCCGCGTACAACACGACTAGGATCTACGATGAGTAAACTAGATAAAACTGAAGTACTAAGCGCTTTCGAAGCTGCGTACGAAGCTGCACATGGCAAAAAGCCTGAAATCACTGCAAAGCCAGGTTGGTATAGCATCGATGGTGGCAAAAACATGCGTCTTGCTGAGGTAGCTGAATTAACAGAAGAGCTAACTTCAGGGTCAGCTGTAGCAAGTGAGACAACGCAGGCGCCTGCCAAAAAAGCGAAAACGACTAAGAAAGCGCCGAAGGCAGCAGCTGTAAAATCAGCAAGCTTTACTATCGTTACAGAAAACGAAGATGGCTTCAAAGCGGAAGAACAGTGGATTGCTGAACTAGCAGCAAAAGATCACGACTGTCGCTTACCTCGTGGTGTTGTGTAAGCACAGTTTCATGAGTGAAGAAACCTCGCTGCTGCGAGGTTTTTTTTGGTCAGCTGCAATTAATACCGATTCAACCTGAGCGAAGAAGAGCTATTTTTATGACGTAAATTGAGCAGGGCGGTGCTCCAAACCAGGATAATCAAGCAAGTTAGTGACACCCAGCCTAATAAAAAAGTCAACGAAGCAAGCGGCAATTCCGGCCACTTTCCTGCCATACCATAACCCGCAATTGTGCGATGGGCGTAAAAACAAATGCATAAGACCAATCCGAAACTCAACGCTAGTGATACCATTACACCTCGGTACTCATCTTTGCGGCGCAATTTAAACTGCCGCTTGATATACATGTAAGTACCACTGAGAACCAAAAATGAGAGCGCAACCCCAAATATAAACCACAGTATCTTCCCCCATATCCCCGCAAAATTGCCAAAATGTAGAGGATCTGCGGTGTCGGATAATCGCCAATATAGTCCTTGGCTCGATGCTGTTTGGCTATAAACAACTTCCCCCGTGTAAGGGTTGACATAGATCTTGTTTGCCCTATCCCGAACTATCCAATCCTGCGATTGTCCTTCAGCATAAAAATAACCCCCAGAATAGCGAATAGCTTTCACCTCAAGATCGGGTCTCGTCGCTTTTACTATTGCGAATAATTCCACAACAGACAATTGTGGTTTATCCTGTCTCGGCAGTTCTGCCAAGGGATTAACGGCAAAATCCCCAACATCAGTATAAGCTGTTTTACCATCGACCATATCCATTCGTACAAACTCAAATAGATACCAGATACTCGTGAGCGAAATAACAACCGCAAGCCATAAGCCCCACGCCCCACTTATTTTATGCATACTTGCCATTTTGGCACGTGCATCCCCGCTAAACGTAAATACAAATAACTTTTTCCACCAGAGGCGATATACATAATGCGCACTCACGGTCGAAATACACAAAGGAACTGCAAAGATAAGCACAAGATAGTATGAAATGATGCTGTCAAACACGCCGAAAAAATGCATGTGGAAATCGCGAAAAAAGCGCTGAATATTAAAAAAACTACTTTCACCTAGGATAATTCCTGAATACGGATCAACATAAACATGTTGCCATGGACTATCAGGCATTCGCATCACGATGTCATGCGCAAAATAAGTATCAGGACCTGTAAAGGCAATCCCTATTCGGGCGTCAGGATACGCCTTTTGTACCATCTCGTAAGCTGCTGCTAAGCTTATGTTTGATTGCCCGTCTACTGCCCTCACCTGATCGTTGAATAGCCAATCTAGTTCGTGGGCAATACTCGCAAACGCGCCAGTCCAGCATATTATGAACAGCAACACCCCAAACCACACGCCACTCAAACTATGCCAGTTGAACCATTGTTTTGCCGTCATGGACCACCCAATAGCGAAGACATAAAACGACTTCACTTCCTTGCCTTGTATTAATATTCAAACATAGATAAGCCCCTATGACAGCGCTATCCAACCTAATTGACATCCCACCTAACAATCAGATCCTAACAACTATGAGATTTGGGTAAACCATTATTTTTGCAATAATTCATTTTTTGAATTACCCCTTATAGTAACAAAAAGAATTATCATTTAGAATTGAAAATAATTTCTGTTTTCAGTTAGAACTATTCAAAAGCTTGGTTCAATCTCAGAAAAATAGCTCCTACATATCATAGGAACTTTCATCTTTATCTCTTGTGACGAAAAAACAATTTAGGAAAGGAAACACCCATGCAAACCAAAGCGCATCAATCTACAGCACTAGCTCTGATGTTATCACTCCTTTATTTTTCTCCAAATGCGGCAGCAAAAGCCGAGCGCGACAATATTGAACGGATCAGTGTTGTAGGCCAGCCAATCAAGCGTAACTCGGGTCCAACAGGACTTGACCTTACCATTAAAGAAACCCCCCAGTCTGTTACCGTGTTAAGCCACGACTACATAAAAGACTTCGAACTGAATGACCTTGAGGACATCATGGTACAGGCAACAGGTATCTCAAGATACAAATTTGGCGCGGGTGATAATACTGAGTTTACTTCTCGTGCTTATCTCGTCAATGCATTGGTTAAAGATGGCTTACCGACCTCAATTGCTGGACCACAAGAGAGTCGCTTAGACACTATTGTCTATGACCGAGTAGAGGTTCTTCGGGGCGCTGCGGGGTTAATGGCGGGTGCAGGACAACCATCGGCAACCTTAAATGTCATCACAAAACAACCAGACCGAGGTGGATTTGTTAAAGTTGGTGCTGAGATTGGCTCTTGGAATAAAGTGCGTACACACATAGATGCAACAGGCTCCCTAACGAAAGATGAAGCATTGGCCGGACGAGTTATTCTAGCCTATGAGGAAAAAGATAGCTTTGTCGACAAAGAAAATAGTAATAAGATCGTTGCATACACCCAGTTGCATCATTATTTTTCTGAAGATACCGAAGCCTCTTTTAGTGTTCATTATCAAGACAATGAACTGAAACTATCACCGTGGGGATTACCCATTTTTTACTCTGATGGTAGTTCCGTTGAAATAGACAAGAAAACAAATTTATCATCGCCAGATAGTCACAACGGCAATACCCACCAAAGTTATCATTTAAAATTATCTCACCAAATCAATTTAGATTGGGAACTTAACTTTGGCGCACAATACAGTAAAACAGAAGCTGACATTACCTTGACCTACTTTAGTGGTAACCCAGACAAAGAAACAGGCCTTGGCCTTCAAGGCGGTGACAGACGCTGGGTTGAAACGGTTGATGGGACTAATTTTATTTTGGGACTGGTTGGTCGGTTTGAGTTATTTGACCGCGCACATCAGGTGAATATCACCTATTTAAATGCCGATTTTGAGTCCACAGACGATCGCTTCGAAGAACTGGATGAAAACGCGAGAACAGTATTTTATCCACTCCAATCGATTAATAACCTTCACCCAGCCGCTCATTTAACTGCGACAGATAAGCAATTTATTGGCTATTGGGACAAAACGACGAAAGAACAGAGTATTGCACTCAGCAGTAAGTTAACGTTAACGGATGACCTTCATGCCATTGTTGGTGTCAAATTTTTTGATTATGAACGTACCAATGAACGTGACTTTGCTTGGAGCGGGTTCTCAAGCGACAAAGGTGAAGAAACGGGTGAGAGCTTATACTTAGGGCTGGTTTACAATCTCAATGACCAGATCAGTACGTATGCAAGTTATACCGATGCTTATGAGCCGCAACTGGATAAAGTGGATGCCAATTTAAATCAATTAGCACCAATCACCGCTCGGAACTTAGAAGTCGGCATTAAAACCACACTTTGGGATGATAAGCTACGTCTAAACGTCGCTTACTTTGATAGTTTAAAGGAAGACTTCGGTGTTGTTATCCCCGAATATGCAGACGAAAGACCTGCTAGGTATCGACCCGTAGATGGTGCAGAAGCTGATGGATTTGAAGTTGAATTAGAAGCAAAACTGACTGATGATTGGCAAGTAAACTTTGGTTACAGTGATTTTGATGTTGTCGATGAGCATGGCGAAGATATTAACTTGTATGCACCAAGACAAACGCTCAATGCGAGCACCAAGTATACTTATGGGGCTTGGCGATTAGGGCTAAATGCAACTTGGGATACGGACAGAAAAGTCGATATTTTAAACGTCCCAGGAGTTGACCTTGGACTTCCAACAGGTGGTCGTCGAGGCGCAGTGCGTGCAGATCAAGATAGCCAGCTTTTACTAAATGCACACGTCAAATATCAATTATCTAGCCAGCTGAGCGTTAAACTGAATATCAGTAATCTCACAGATGAAAGCTATTACGATACATACGGCTTCGTGCCGAAAAAGTACAGCGAGCCTAGAGCATACAATTTAAGTATGGAATATCTGTTTTAACGTAAAGCACTATGCAAATGCTGTGGCGTGATAGGGTTACAACGCCTTTAAACTTAGCTGCAGCAGCAAAATGCCTATAATACCAATTGAATTAATTCTCTAATCAATTTGAAGGGTGAAATAGCATATTAGCTTCGTTAAAAATTTCTCATTTAGAACAACTAAATAGCAAAATTTTTGCCTTGCTACTAAAGCTATTTCCCCGCTTCAAGATAGATCATTTACTTAATACAACTGGTATAAATAAAGCGCGGGTTTCTGACTAGAAACCCGCGCTTTTCTATCTCACACCAATTAACGTAACTGTGTTTTCAAGCCCAAGAGCCGAACCTCTCAAATTAAGTGCTTAGTCGAGTTGCCATTAAACCTTAAATACCGACACTTGACCGTTTAACTGCTCAGCTAGCGCTTCTAAGTCATTACTCACATCTGCATTACTCTGTGCATTTCGAGTAATTTCAGAAATACTACTACTGAAATCATTAATATTTTCACTGATTTCCGCAACCACCGTTGTTTGCTCTTCCGTTGCCGTTGAAACCTGAATGTTCATACCAACGATTTCGTCTACCGCCTTATCTATATCTGTCATGATTTGAGCTGACTCGTTGGCCCTATCTACACCTGCCGCTGCACTCGACTGCGCATTCTCCATCGACGACACAGCATTTTGTGCCATGCCCTGTAGCTTGCTGATCATATCTCGGATAGATTCCGTGGCTTTTTGCGTATTATGTGCCAATTGCCTGACTTCATCGGCAACAACCGCAAAACCTCGGCCTGATTCCCCAGCTCTCGCCGCTTCTATTGCAGCGTTTAACGCCAAAAGGTTTGTTTGTTCAGCCACACCTTGGATCATTAACACCACTTGGTTGATTTCATTCGACTGGTCATTCAACGCTTTAATTAACTGCGCGTTATCACCGACTTCACTAGCGAGGCGTTCAATAGCCTGAATATTTTGCGAAATAACATCCATCCCTTGTTTTGCAAGCTGACCTGACATTTCGGCCTTGTTCGCGGTATTCATCGCATTATGTGCAACCTCCTGAATTGCACTACTCATTTCTGTCGCTGCAGTTGCGATCATTACCGTTTGCTGCTCTTGTTCTTGCGAGGTGCCTGCAATTGACTGGCTTATTCCATTTAGCTCGTTGGATGTAGTGGACAGACTATTCACCATCGTAACTAGGTTGGTAACTAACTCATGTAAGCTCGACACCATAGTATTGAAGTCGTTTCCTATCTCACTCAGCTCGTCCTGCCCCTCAACCACTACACGTTGGGTTAAATCAGCATCTCTTGCAATGTTGCCAATACGCATACGCAAACGACTGAGTGGTTCGTTAATTGACCTAAATATCAACATACCAATCAGCACCATTACGATCACAATAGTAACGGAAGAGATAATCATCGCCGTTTTTGTCGCACTGGCTTCTGAGCGGCCAACATCTCTTAGTGCACTTGCCTCTGCAAGTTGTAACTCAATTAGTGCATTGTAGCTTTCACTTAGGGGGTCAAAGGCGGCATAGAGATCGTGTACAAATTTATCATAAGGAATTTCTTCAAAAGTATTCGTATTAACACGACTCGTGTAGTTGGTAAGTAATTGTTTAACAGCAAGCTCAGCGGATTCAACCTGCTTCACCAAACTTCGCTCTTCACTCGTCAATTCTGTAGATAAATATTGGCTCCATTCTTTTTCAGCGATATTTTTAGCTTCTGCGATTTGCTTTAACGCGGCACTGTTGGATAATTGATGGCCTCGTAACTTGTGAAACGTATCCACAATAACCACCGCATAGTTATCTGACACTACTTTTATTTGCCTCAGCGGTACAACTCTGTCGTCATAAATACGGTCAATGTAATTGATAAGATTTGATAATGTTCCAATTGTAAAGATAGTAGCGAGAATAAAAAACACAGCAGGTATGCCCGAAAGCGACAACAATCTGCTTTTAACTGAAACCCTATTTAGCATAGTCTGATTTTTATTGAGTAAACATAGAAATAAAGTATTACTCAAAGTTCATAGATTACAATAATAATTGCAAATTAAGCAGCGCATTATTGATATGCATCATACTTCGTAACTGTGTCTCTTAACTGTATAGGTTTGATTTTTAAACCTATTACAAAAAAAGAGGAGAAGCTTTTATCGGCTTCTCCTCTTTTATTCCACGTCGAAATCACTTTCGCTTAACACTCTTCGTTTTCAGCGTTCATGTTCTCTTTTACATCTTCACACGCGTCTTCCACGCTATTTTCTACTTCCTGAACTGTTTCATCGAAACGCTCACCAGCATCTTCCGCCGGACCTTCGCTACAACCAAAAAGTGCTAAAATTGAAACAAAACCAAATGCTTTTGCTAATGTAATTGCTGATTTCATAATCTATCTCCTAAAACCGTTTTTGTACGTTAATTCCCTTTTACCTGGGAGCTCGTGCTTTGCCAAAAATAAACGAAATAATCATAAAGGCGATAAACACAAAGAATAGAATTTTCGCCATACCTGCCGCAGCGCCAGCGATTCCAGTGAAACCTAGCACGGCTGCGACAAGTGCTAGGAATAAAAACATTACAGCCCAACTCAACATAACATTCTCCTTAGGCAGTTAGCTCTTGCAACTGCTTCATTTGATCGTGACAAGTTTGCATTCTGGTTTGAATTTGCAGTAATACACTCTTGCATTTAGGTGGAAGATCTTTGCTTAATGCTTTATCAAGCTTGCTTAACACTTTGTCTTCCACTTCTTCTAGCTGAGAAATATAGGTGTGCTCTTTGTCGGTGCTCACCATACCAACCAACTTGGTGTACGATTCACGAATGTCGATGCTAAGCGCTGAATCTGTCTCAATTTCACCTTCGTCAATAAGAACAAATGGTTGTAGATCCGAGATTGCTTGCGCTTTATCTACAATCATTTGGTCAAATACGCGGTTTAATTCGATATTATCTAGCTTCTTTTTAGCTTCAGTGTAAAAATCAACACCACCATTTAATACTTTGATGAGCTCTTTTACCGGCCCCATGTCGTAATTTGAATCTGCCATAAATAACTCCTTTCGTTGCGATATTTAATAAGTGCATTTTGCAAATATTATTTTCTGTCCCTTTCACTAATGCAGATTAAATGCCAAATCATAAACCTTTATTATATAAGGCTTTTTAATCTAAGCACCTTCAGACCGGTGAAAATATTACAAACTAGATGTAAATTATTCCTGTGATAATTGCGTACTTAAGGTTGTGCTCCCTTTAGCATTGAAATCCATAGTCCTAATTGGGAAAGGAATTAAGATATCGTTATCAACTAATACACGGTTAATGGTGCAAATTGCTTTGTGCCTGACCACCATAAAGCCCGGATCTGCTGGGTAATCTATCCAAAACCACACTAATAGATTAATAGAGCTGTCACCAAAAGACTCTGCATAGACATCTGTTTCTTTTTGGCTTACTACGAAATCAAGCTTGTTAATTGCCTCAACAATCACCTCTCGGGCTTGCTCTGGGTCGTCCGCATACGAGATACCAACTGGTACTTCTATTCTTCGCTTGCCAAGCTTAGTGTAGTTTTGTAACTCATTCTTAAAGAGAATTTTGTTGGGGATATAAGACAGCTGGCCATAAAAGTTTTCTACTAAGGTGTTTCTCAAATTGATTTTGCTTACCGTGCCAAAGCAATCCTTGGTTCTTATAATGTCACCGACCATAAAAGGTTTTCTGACCCCCATCACAAATCCAGCGATGAGGTTCTCGGTCATGTCTTGGAATGCAAAGCCAATAGCAAGGCCAATGATCCCCGCCCCAGCCAACAATGACATTACAGCACCTGATAGTTTTACTATATCTAAAGCGAAGAAAATCCCAATGGCAATAATAGAGACTTTAAATATGGAACTAATAAGTGAAGCCACTTGTTCTGTCTTTATTGCTTTTTTAATTGCCTTTGAAAACCAAATTGAAGATATTTTAGCCAAAACAGTGAAGAATATGAGTATCATTAAGGCTAGGATCATATTCGGTAGTAACTGCACACCGGATTCAAGCCAAGAGATTAACTTATCATTAATTAACGTCCAGAATTTTTCTAAATTCATAATCAAATATTCCTATTTAAGTACTCGACAAATCTAGAATGCAGTAATCATTCCTAGTTATATTAATTAGCCGTTCATGGAAAAGGTAATTATTACAAACTAATTTACACATCTTCTCGGTAAATTCTTCCTTAAAACTTACTCTATAAAAATAAATCACATAATTATCAATAAGTTAAAGATTGGCACAACAGCTGCAACAGATAATTCGACTACGAAATTAAAGGAGTTTAATTATGAAAAAGACATTAATTGCAACTGTACTAGTATCTTCACTTACTACTGCTTCAGCATTTGCTGCTGATAACTCTTGGGAAAAAGAAGCGAGTGACGCTTGGATAGACGGTAAAGCAGAAGCAACACTGCTTTTCAACGGTGAACTGAACAACTTTGACATTAACACTGATGTAAAGAACGGCGTTGTAGTGCTAACTGGTAAAGTTGAACACTCAGTAGATAAGAAGCTAGCTGAGGAACTGGTACTAGGTATCGATGGCGTAAAAGAAGTGAAAAACGACCTGACTATCGTTGATATGTCAGATGAGCGTAAAAAAGAGCGTAATTACGAAAGCGATAGTGGCTTTACTGACGCAAAAATCGCAACCGTAATCAAGTCTCGCTACCTGTTTGACACTGATGTAGATGGTACTGACATCGATGTTGATGTTGAAGGTCTAGTCGTAACACTAAATGGTCATGTTGGTAGCGAAGCGGAGCGCAAACTTGCTGTGCAAATCGCGAAAAACGCCAATGACGTTAGAGATGTAAAAGATAACCTTCGCGTTACCACAAAATCATAAGCCAATTTTGATTTGAGGGGGGCTTTCCCCCTCCCATACTTATATTGATTTAAGGAGTAAAGATGAAACAATTAACAATTGCTGCTGCGCTACTTGCCTCTCTAGGTCTTGCATCCACAGCCGCTCACGCGGAGTCTGATTTTGGACTAGATGATTATAAAATTTACACAGGTATCGGCTATGGCCAATACTCTTTCCAATGGGAAGATCGTGAGAATGACACTTCATTCGACGACGACTCTTCTATGCTAAAAGCGTATGTGGGTACAAAAATTAATCCATATTGGAGTTTTGAACTTGCCTATGAGAACTTCGACGAAGCAAGTGACATTGACAACTCTGCTGAAATAGACGGTATTTCTTTATCTACACGTATTTCAGCTCCACTAAACGAACATTTCTCAGTGTATGCAAAAGGTGGTTGGCTTGAGTGGGATGCTGATATCTACGCGGATATTCCAGCTGTAGGTCGAGTTTCATCTAGCCTTGAGGGTGGCGACTGGCTCTATGGTGCCGGTGTTGAGTTTCACCTCAATGAAAACGTTAACATGCGGTTAGAATACACTCGCTATGAACTTGAAGACAATATCGACCCTGATATGGACGTAGCTGCCGTCTCTATCGAATATCAGTTTTAAGCAGTAATTTTGGCTCTATAGCCTCCCAATTATTTCCCCTTTGACTCAGTCCTGGCTCTTCCACAAGAGTCTGGTTTTGGCGCTACCACTTGGTAGCGCTTTTTTTGTTTCTTCCTTCATAGTAATCCCATACTAACTTACTCATTTAAGTAACTAAACCAAGGCAAGAAAACCGGACTCGTAATTCCGCCGTAGCTCGCTATCGCTAAGGCCGAAATTTATATAGGCAAGGTAATAAATTTGCTACTTTGTTACTCGAAATAAGAAGTTTATACCTATCCAACATCAGTCGAAATCTCTCATCGAGCACGAAGGTTACTAAATAAAAATCCACTGTTGCAGATCCCTGTAATCCTGCCGAGTAAAAGATACGAATGGGTTATCGCTGTTGTGAGTCAATGTAAAAGCTGCAAGCTTTGCGACCACAATACCCTGTAGGTTCTGCTATGTAACATTTACACCCTTCATTTCGCATCTACCGACAAACGATACCGAAAAACATTAACCTTATGAATTTAAACAACTTTCAAGTTGGCAAAGGGTTTGCTACCTATATAGTGAACTAAACGAATAAGGAGTAGTTTATGAGTAATCAAGCAAACCAAACACAGACAAGCAATACAGCTAAACCACAGCCAAATGGCCAAGACTCTAGCCATCCTGTTACGGATCAAATTGCAGATACATTGCATGCATCAGTAGATTCACTGCACGCTTCGGCATCTCGTACTGAAACCTCACTACGTGAAAAAAGCCATAATTCGAGTGAAGCGATTGGTGCCAAGCGCAAGGAGTGGGAACGTGCGTGGAATACATCAGGTGTGAAAAAGTATGCAACGGAAAACCCAGTAAAAACGGCTGGTATCGCATTCTCACTTGGTATGTTAGCAACTATGCTGTTAAGGAATAAGTAATCATGCAAGACCAAGCTCAAATAAGAGACCGTCAAGCAGCAGCTCACGAGCGCACTCCAGCGCTCGCTGAGCTTAAAGATTCTGTGTCTCTATTATTCAACAGCTATCAGCAAATCGCAGAAGCACAACTAAACCTATTAGGTGCTAAGTTTAGAGCTAATCTAAAAACCTTATGTATTGCGCTCGGGTTAATTCTATTTTCTCTAATCTTGACAGCAATGGTGTGGGGAAGCTTGCATGTGTTATTTGCTTACGCGTTAACCTACGCGGGACTAAGTTGGTTTGTTTCGGCGGGTATCGTACTGACTATCAATATCGCGATGATTTATTACCTAATCATAACAGGGCTGAAGCTCTTTAATAATAGTATTAACGACCTGACGTCTGGGTTTTATACCCCAGTTGCGAAGCAGGAGGCTAGCAATGACGAAGCTCGCTGAATTCATCACTGATAAGTTGCACCAAGAAGTGGTGATTGAGAAGAAAAAGCTCATTACCGCTAAACATTTTAATCAACTTACCCAAGTGAAAGCCAAGAAGGTATTCACCGGCGCGATTAGCTCTCCTCAAGGGTTGGGCTTCATGTTTATGTTTGGCGCACTCAGCGCTAAATATGGCAAGTTCGGCGCACTAAGAAAAATAGTACTTTTACAAAGAATAGCTCAAGGTATCATTTAACTCCTTGAGCTATTCTTTGGCTCTCTATCTAAACTAGCTTTTCTTTAATTTCTTTCAAATCCACAAGTGTAATTGGCTTTAATAACACTTCATCCACTTGCGACTCAGCCAACTTTTCCGGCTCTGGATCAAAACCACTAGCAATCACAATATGCTGATTAGGATCTTGTGCTTTAATTTCTCGAGCAAGCGTAAGCCCGGACTTATCGGGCAGACCTATATCCAGTAAAATCGTGTCAAAGCGCTCAGAACCAACAAAATGCTGCCAACAAGTTTGCGCGCACTCTGCCGTAACCACATTCACTTGCAGTGAATTAAGTAACAGCTTAAGCAGATTGCGTGTATCTACGTCGTCTTCTACCACTAAAAACTGCAATGTGCCGCTAGCTTGCTCTACGTCATTGCTAGAAGCTACCAACTCCCCGCTCAAGTAGTGTGTTAAACATTCTCCTAACTCAGAGACATTAACAGGTTTGCTCATCATATCGCTAAAGCCTAATGCCATTAACTCCTCTTTTGTGCCTTTTTGAGCTGCTGCTGTCAGTGCGACAACAGGTAAGTCAATACCACGCTCTCTGAGTGCAACAATCGTGTCTCGGCCATCCATTCTAGGCATATGCAAGTCCATAAAGACTAAGTCATACTTATCAGGGTTATCCTTTAGCATCGCAAGCGCTTCAATACCATCACCCGCAATTTCAGCGGTTGCGCCAGTTTGACCAATCAAGGTACGCATTAACATTTGGATCTCACTGATATCTTCAACGATAAGGATATGCCCTTTCAAATCAGATGGAAGCGAGTTATTAGCCGCGTTGTGGGTCTTATCAAGCATTAATGGCGCCAGAGTCATTTCATCGATAGTATCAAGATCAATACTAAAGCCAAATTCACTCCCCTCTCCCAAAGCCGACTCAACCGCCAGCTCCCCCCCCATCAATTTAATGAGTGCCGAGCTAATAGCCAAACCAAGACCTGCACCTTCGTCTGTACGAGTCGTAACATTTTGTACTTGTTCAAAAGGTTTAAATATACGTTTTAACTTCTCGCAAGGAATACCAATACCCGTGTCAATCACCTTGAATTCAAGTTTTGCATCCGCTTGTAGTGTTATCTCAACCTTCACAAAACCGGAGCTTGTGAACTTAATCGCATTATAAATAATGTTGATAAGTACCTGCTTCAACCGCGTCTTATCTACTTTTACATCCTGCGGCAATGGCGTTTTAGCCTCGATACTAAAACTCAAGCCTTTCTTAGCTGCGGCCATTTTAAACAAACTATACAAATCACTTAAAAAGCTACTCAAACACGTGTTTTGTTTATTGAGCTGTAACCGATTTTCATTTAGCTTGGATAGGTCAAGCACATCGTTTAACAAGTTAAGTAAGTGCTCACTATTATTATTGATAATAGAAAGCTCAGGCTTAACATTCTGCAATTCTTCCCGAGATAGGAGGAGATTAGTGTAACCTAAGATAGAAGTTAACGGTGTTCTCAACTCATGGCTTAAATGGGCCAAAAAGCGGTCTTTTGCTCGACTATCAGACTCTACACGTAATCGCTCTAGGCGCTCACGTTCAAGCTCTTTGCGTGCCAAAGCGTAGCGAATGGAACGAATAAATCGTGCGCTACTGATCTCTGACTTAAGTACAAAGTCTTCAGCACCAGCTTTTAGGGCTTCGTTATCTAACACTTCGTCTGATTGCCCCGTCAGCATGATTATCGGTGTATGGACCTGTCTTGCTCGCGCTTCTTTTAACACGCTCAAACCGGTTTGTGGGCCTAATTGATAATCCAATAAGCAGAGATCGAAGCCATTGCTCTCAAGTGCTTCTAGCGCTTGATGGTATTGGCTTTGCCAAACGAGATTAAATTTAAAGTTAGGAATAGACTGTAAATAATCTAAGGTTAAAATATAATCGTCTTCGTCATCTTCAATGAGTAGCACATTGACTTCACTGACCGACTCCTTTGTCATACTGTCCTCCACAAATGAAGTGATACTAATTCGTTTAGGTCGCCACGTTATGTTGATACAGATATAGGACGACTTGGGGTGAGGTAGCGCTTGCTTGCACAAGCGCGATAGGATTAGTTTGGCAGCTCTACTATTTCAATCCAGTACTTGCCTAAATGTTTCATCAAATCGACTAAGCCATCAAAATCAACAGGTTTAGTAATATAAGATGCAGCGCCTGAGTCATACCCTCTCAATTTGTCCTCTTCTTCCTTTGAGGTCGTTAAAATCACCACAGGAATAGAACGTAGTATCGGGTCTTTTTTGATTTCTTGTAGTGCTTCTCTACCATCCATTCTTGGCATATTCAGGTCAAGTAAAATAAGGTTAGGTCTTGGGTACTGTTGCTTATCAGTAAACTGGCCCTCATTTCTCAAGTATTCCAAAAGCTCAACCCCGTCTTTAACAAACTGAAACGCATTGAGTACTCGGCTCTCTTCTAGAGCATCTTGAGCCAATAAACGATCATCTTCGTCATCATCCGCCATCAAAATATGGATCGGCTGAGTTTTCTTATAGTTCATTCTTCAATTCCTGAATAATTGGTGTTGGTTCAGCGAGTAGTGTTATCGTGAATTTAGCACCTTTACCATCTTCACTGGTCGCTGAAATCGTTCCGCCGTGTCGCTCAACAATACGTCTACACACGGTTAAACCAATGCCAGTACCAGCATATTTTTTTCTGTCATGCAGTCGTTGAAAAGGCGAGAATATTTTCTCAGCGTATTCAACGTCAAAGCCAACGCCATTATCTTCCACTACAAAGGTGTAGGCATCTTGACTCATCAATTGACTGTTTTCAACCGCGATTGTAATAATCGGATTGCGCCCTTCTACTCTGAATTTAATTGCATTGGAAAGTAGATTTAAAAACAACTGATGTATTTGACTGGCATCACATTTTATTGTCGGTAACACATCCGAGTTTACGCTCGCTCTACTGTCATGAACTGCTATTTCTAAATCATCCAACACAAACTGTAAAACTTGATTAAGATCCTGATCTTCAAAAGGCTTTGCTCTGGTGGTAACTCGGGATAACTCAAGCAAGTCAGTGATAAGCGTTGACATCCGTTGCGCGGCGCTCGTCATTCGAGCCAGATAATCTCTGCCCTTATCATCAAGGTGTTCGCCATAATTCTTTTCGATGCGATCGCCAAAAGCACGGATCTTTCTCAGCGGCTCTTGCAGATCGTGAGAGGCAACAAATGCAAAGTCTTCTAGCTCACGGTTACTACGGTTTAACTCTTCAGCATAATGTTCTAACGCTTCGGTACGCGCTTGTACCTTTTCTTCCAGGTGATCGTTCGCTTTTTCTAACTCATTCTTTGCTTTCTTTGCGCTGCGTAGATTGACAACTAAAAGTACCAAAATGGCAAAAATCATCACGGCGCTCAGCAAAGTAAATACAACGATATTCATTTGTGCTTCTTTGCGGACGCGTTTTAACTGATTAAGCTGAATGGTTCGAATATCCACTTCTGCGGCCATGATTTGAGTAAACTCTTCTCGTAGGTCGCCACCAGAGTCCGCAGCTCGGTCAAGTAATAAGTTTTCATTACCTGTATCGGTGTTACGCGCAACGATTACCGTACTTTGTAAAGTTTTAAATCGCGCTTTTACACCTTCAACATAACGATTGATTTTTTGCTGCTGTACTTCACTTTCAGAGTGATTACGATCAACCCTAGATAGACTTTCATCAAGGTTTTGCAACGCCTTTCTAAAAGGTGCCAAATCGCTTTCTTTATTTGAGATTAAAAATGCTCGTTGTCCAGCCTCTGCATTTAGCATCGCAATATGCAGCCTGTCCAATGACATCATCACTTCGCTGGTGTTACGGATACTCTCTTGAACTTGGTTTAATTCTTTAACATTGTTAAAACCGATTAGGGCATTGGACGCGACAAGGCCAACGCTCACAACCACCGCAAACCAAATAAAATTAAGCTTACTACTCAAATTCATAAAGTAATTCGACTTTGTTTCATTGTTCACTCATCATTTCCTTGCTCCACCAGCGTTTGTAACAACTCGCTGCACTCTTTGGTTGCCTTAATAATCGTATTCGCTATCTCGATCACCTGTTGCTGAGAACCAGGCTGTTCAGCAATAAGCTTAATCAACTCTGAGTTCATTGAAATTTGATTCAAAGGTTTGCGTGCATCGTGTACTAGCTTCGCGAGCTCACCTTGATCATGTTGTGTCATTGTTCCTCCCCGAAATTATGACTGTGTTTCTCCCTCATAGGCGTTTAAACGGTTGTAGAGCGTTTTTGTACTGATCCCAAGCATTCGCGCGGCCAGCGTCTTATTACCTTCTACTGATTCTAACGTTTGATAGATCAATTCTCTTTCTACTTCTTCAATCGTTTTACCAGGCTTCATTTCAGGCGTTGGTACTTGAATCGCATTTGCTCTGCTTGAAGTCCCCACCTGTGGTGGAATTGGAGTACGATTAAGCTGCGCATGCTCCATCATACGTTTAGCCTGTGCGAATGGTGAAGCGAAGTTCGCATCAAATACTAAGCTATGGTCATCGTGATCTGCCATAATATAGGCACGATGAATTGTGTGCTTGAGTTCACGCACGTTACCAGGCCAGTCATATTCAACCAAACGGCTCATATCCGCCGCCTTGATCACATATTGGCTATTACCTTTTTTATTCAAGCCTTGGAGAAAATGCTCGGCAAGCAATGGAATGTCTTCTTTTCTCTCTCTCAGCGGTGGAATATGGATTGGAAATACCGCCAATCGGAAATAAATGTCTTCTCGCAGTACATCATTGGTAGCAATATCTTCAACGCTACGGTTAGTCGCTGATATTACCCGACAGTTTACTTTTATCGGCTTTGTGCCACCGACCCGTGTCACCGTATGCGTTTCAAGTACACGTAACAAGTTTGGCTGTTGCTCTATTGGCATTTCGGTTAATTCATCTAAAAACAAAGTGCCATTTTCTGCTTGTTCAAATACTCCAACTTTTTGAGCATTTGCTCCCGTAAACGCGCCTTTTTCGTGACCGAATAGTTCGCTACCGATCAAGTCTTTCGGAATTGCACCACAGTTTACGTTAACCAAGTCCCCTGTCACTGTGCTGGCATTGTGAATTGCGCGGGCAAACATTTCTTTACCTACACCGCTTTCCCCCATCAACATCACATTAGCATCAGTACCCGCAACGCGCTCTATCATCTTATATAGATGTTTCATTTTGGCAGACTCGCCCAGCAACACACCAAAATGTGCTTGACTCTCGGTTCGCTTGGCTTTGTTCTTAGAAGGGCTTAATGCGTTTCTAAAATCGTCTGCATCAACTGGTTTAGTGAGATAATTTAACCCATCATGACAAAGCTGCGACAATGCTGATTTTACTGATGGATGTCCCGTAACCATAGTTATTGGTGTACGGATCCCTGCAGCTCTGATTTCATCAACTAAATGTAAACCACTGCCATCTGGCAGCATAAAATCAAGAAAGATATGATCAAAACTTTGTGTTTCTAGCCATTGTCTGGCCGACGCTAAGTCATTCGCTAAACACGCGTCATGGCCTAAGTATTCGACAATGCGACAGGCCAGCTCTGCAAAATCATGATCATCATCTACTAATAAAACGGTTTTCAATTGAGTCCCTCTCTCAATACTCCAATAGTGTTTCCACTTTTGATTTTTATCTCGCACACTAATGAATGGCCGCAAAATACCTAATTCGGAACCATTACGTTCAGCGCGTGTTTCTGGATCACTATCTCAATACTTTTTGCACTAAGCACTTCACCATCTAGTGCAAAGTGTTGTTCTTGTTCAAATTCTATGTTTATCTTTTCGCACTGCTCGGTGCGAATATTAGAAGGTTTGCCGTCCAATTTAGGTAAAATAAGTTCGGCTACCGTAAGATTCTGCGCACCATCCGGCTCAACCGGTAAAATCGTAATATCTAGTTTGCCATCGTCATAGATTGGCTCTCCATGACCTTGAGCAAGAATTGTGGTTTTTGGTGCTGCATTCGCTACAACCAGACTAACACATTCTATTTGAGATTGCTCAGCGCCATCAAAGCTCACTTTAAAATTAAGAGGCTTATTCTCACTTACCGCCTGCCAAAGGCCTCGAATATAGGCTAATTGCCCCGAGTTATTCTTTTCTTCACGCCCAGCCTTTTCTATCATTTCCTGACCAAAGCCAACGGCTGCTGCTAAAAGCGCGGTGCGGCCGTTACAGTTCATTATATCAATAGGCTTAGTTTTACCCGCTAAAATTGCTTCACAGGCACGGTTAATGGGATCTATTTTGGACAGTGAACCAAGTAACACGGTCGCTAAGGAATTGGCAGTACCTAAAGGCAATATACCAAACTGTACATCACTTTGATGAACACCATGAGCAACACTTGCTAATGTGCCATCACCGCCTCCTGCGATGATGATATTTGGCTGTTTATCAGACATGATTTGTTTAGCCAAAGCCGCGACATCTGTCTCTTTCTCTGTAAAGTGAATGGATAAGTTATATTTTTCCGTCAGCATACCCACAATGTCGTTTTCATAGGTAAACCATTTACCCGATCCTGATACAGGGTTAATGACTAATGCCGCCTGCTCACTATGGGTAAAATTTTGACTGTGATGTAGCTTTGTCAGCCCTTTTAGCTGATGCTTGTTTAACCTTGCTGTTTCACGGCGGTTTTGAATTTTTTCAAGTGCTTCACGGACGGTATAATCGGGGTTGGTTGCAAGTAAATAAGCAGTACAAAAGAACACTGAGCGTCCTCGACCTAACGCACAATGCACCACAACCTTTCGCTTTAATTCGTGCTGCGCCGCTATCCATGCCATGCCATGCGCTAACTGCTCTGAGGTAGGCGCTTGATGATCTAACACTGGAATATTGAGGTAGTGTAAGCCTTGCTGTTCTGCTGACCAGTTTAACCCATCAAACTCCGCAGTTACGTCTAAAATGGCTTCAATCCCTTCCGCCTTAAGCATATCCACATCGCTTGGAAATAACCGACAAGCAACAAATAAATCATCGGTAAGCGGCTGAAATGCATCAACAACATCTCTACCTCTTTCAATTGCATTGTATAAATGTACACAGCCTAAATAAGGCCAAAATAGCCAAGTTATATACCAAGGAATTTTGCCTGTACCGTGCTTTCTAAATATGTGCGGATAGTTGGTTGCATAAGCAAAAGTAACTAAAGAAATAGAGACGGTAAACCACGCAAGCGGCAACATTAGCCAAGATCCAATACTGTGGATCGTGAGTGCGGCTAAACAGAGACTTGCAAACAGGTAGTACTTGAGCATTTTCATTGCCTTTCCTTAATTATTTTTGTCGCCTACGGCTTTTTATTATCGCCTTATGCGGAACTCTCTTAGGTTTGTACATATGTAACTAAGTATAGGTATGCATTTCTTAATCTGCGCTGATTCATCAACTTGTTTATGATAATCATGAAGATACTTAACTATAGCTGAGACTATTCACAAAGAAATAAAAAGTGCGTCTGGGTATTTGTAACGACTTATGCAAGCGCTGCTACATAAGTATTCAGCCACCATTAATCCATTAAAATTTCTAATGTGAAAATCATAAAATTTATCAGTTGAATGAAGCATAAATGATCACCATAATGGCGATCCTTTAAACGCATTTGGAGAACCAAACAGACAATGGCAAACGAGCTCGACTGGCTACTTAACTTAATATTACTTACTTTAGGTTTTGGTGCCTTTTTTATTAACCATAAAACGCTACTAAGAGTAGCTGCTGTGTGCGCATGTGGCGTACTTTTTATCTCGTTTAGCCTTGATCTGATGAACACCAGTGTAATTTCTAACCTTAGCTTGATTTTGATAAATACTTTTTATCTATTCAAAGTCTATACCTTTGGTCAGCTGGAAGTTCACTAGTTCTTTGCAGTAACTAGTTCATAGCGACTAGTTCCCAGCGACTAGTTCCCAGCGACTAGTTCCCTATTTCACTTCGGTGCGCTAAAATCATGGCCATCATTGCTTGTTAATGGAGAAGCAGTATGGCCATGACTGATGAAGAGCTATTTTTAGCTTCAATGGGCGACGTCACTCCGCTCGCCCAAGACAAAAAAGCAGAATTACGCCGTCACAAAAACGAACCTACTATTTCGCAACTCGCAAAACGCGAGGCCGCCGAGCAAGAACTTGAGTTTGATCCTAATTACTTATCTACAGAGTACGTCGATCTATTAGATCCACACGATCTACTCGCCTATAAAAAAAGTGGCGTCCAAGATGGTGTATACAAAAATCTCAGATTAGGTAAATACCAAGTTGATGCTACCTTAGACTTACATGGCAAACCCTTTCATGATGCCCGTAAAGCCTTGTTTGACTTTGTTACCGATTGCCATGCGAAAAGCATCCGAGTGTTGTTATTAAGACATGGTATCGGTTTAAACAGTAAACCCTTTCCCGCTGTATTGAAAAGCTATACAAATAAATGGCTGCAAGAAATGCCGCAAGTGTTGGCATTTCACTCTGCATTAAAATGCCATGGTGGTAGCGGCTCTACTTACGTACTACTAAGAAAGAGTGAAGAGAAAAAACAAGAGAATAGAGAGCGTCACGCTAAACGCTAAACGCTAAAAAACAAAAAGCCGAGTAAAACTCGGCTTATTTGCTATTTGCGGTGGGTGTCGTCCCCTGAAGTTCACTTGCACTAGCTTGATTAAACCAAGCTGATACACCTAACAAAATAACCGAAACCACAACAAGTGATAATTTCGCGCCACCTTGACTTTGCTTCATGGGTTAGACCTTTTTATTATTGTTTTTTTGTTAAATTAATGCATCATTCATAAACACTCAAGATGTTTTTTTATACAGTAGTTTATTCTATTCTCTTTACACTCTGCTCTGTGGCTAATTACAATCATTTAATCAATTAGTAGCCCTGTTTTTTCTGGACTGAGTGAACGAGTGCTTTGCCCTCCTGCATCGCTAAATAGTTGTTAGCAATTTGCTGAGCAGCCGTATTCAAACTGGTTAATGCGGCAACATGTGGAGTAATACTAATGTTTGGCTGCTGCCAAAAAGCATGTGATGCAGGGAGTGGCTCAGTGTCAAACACGTCTAAAATAGCCCCGCCAAACGTCTCAGCCGCTAATGCATTGAGTAAATCCGCCTCGTTAAGATGACCTCCTCTTGCAACATTGATGAGTACGCAATGATCTGGCGCGAGTGCAAATAGCTGGGCGTTCAATATCCCTTTTGTTTGTTCAGTCAATGGTAGCAGGCACACAAGATAATCAATATCTGAAAGAAAAGCAGCTAGCTCATCTTGCCCACTGAAATGCTCAATATTGTCGAGTTGTTTTGCAGAGCCGGACCAACCTTTGATGTTAAATCCATTTACGTGTAGCTTGTGCGCGACCGCAAGGCCAAGTTGCCCCATCCCCATAATACCAACCGTGCGACCTGCTCTTGCGCGCCTTGGCTTCCATATTTGCTGAGATTGATTGTGCCCGTACTCTCTAACTCTAAGCTTATGACTTAATAGTTGGCCTAATACATATTCAGCCATATCATTCGCTAAATTTGGGTCAACGATACGCGCAACTTCTACATGTGGTGGTAATAGCTGCATCGGAATACTATCAACACCGGCACCGTAAGAATGCACAACTTTTAAATTAGGAAGCTGTGACCATAGCGTCTCCGGCGCGTTCCATGCCAGTACAAACTCGACCTCCTTTAATAAGCTAACATCATCAACGGGCCATTCAAGCAAGGTTTGCTGCGGCAGCAGCGCCGCTAGCTTAGCAACTAACTTGTCATTATTACGACCAGTAACACAAATAAGTAAAGCCATATCGTTCCTTTATTTTCGCTATACGCTATCACTGCAAAATAAATGACATACCAATGCAACATGCTTGTCATTAATAGTTTTTACTCTTGCAAAAAAGCGCCAACAGGTGATGAAAAATGATCAGTGTAGATAAAGTCATTGAAGCAAATCTTCCACAACTTGAAAACTCCCCAAAGGTAAAAGGTTTAGTAAAAAAAGGACTTGGTTATCTCTTGCATGAGCAAGAGTTTGTCGCGTTTGCTGACACCTACCCCCATTTGCAGGGGCTCGAGTTTGTTGAACAGGTGCTCGATGAGTTAGATTTTGACGCTCGCTTTAAACCAAAGCAAATAGAGCATATCCCAAGCGAAGGTCCGGTGGTGATCGTCGCAAACCACCCTATTGGCTCTTTAGATGCACTGGCACTAATCAAAGTGCTGGCGCAAGTACGGCCTGACTTAAAGGTTGTTGCTAACCGGATGTTGATGTCGGTTACACCAATGCATCCACTATTACTGCCTGTTGATAACCTCTCAGGGACCAGTAAAAAGCAAGAGCTGGCAAACATTCACAAGCATTTAAAATCTGAGGGGGCGCTACTTATCTTCCCAGCAGGTGAAGTTTCTCGCTTAAGCCCAACCGGTATTAAAGACTGTAAATGGAACTCTGGCTTTTTAAGAATGGCTAAAAAAGCCAACTGCCCCATTCTACCCATTTTTATCAAAGCGAAAAACAGTCCGCTCTTTTACGGCACCAGTATGATTTATAAGCCTTTAGCCAGTTTATTATTGGTCAAAGAGATGTTTAAACAAAGGCAAAAGTCGCTAGAATTTGAAATAGGCGCCAGCATTCCTCCAGAATCTTATCTTATTGATAACCTTAAAGACAAAGAGATAGTCGCGCTTATTCGCAAGCAACTTTATCGCCTTGCCAGTAAAAAGCCACTGCCACTCAAAACACAAACCCCCATTGCAGTTCCAGAAAATCGCAAAGAACTTAAAAAGGCAGTGGAAGCGTGCGAATGTATCGGTGAAACACCCGATGGCATGCAAATATACGTTTACCAATACACCGGCAGCTCGGTGATATTTAGAGAGCTTGGACGCCTTAGAGAAATTGCCTTTAGGGCCGTGGGAGAAGGGAGTGGTAATCGTCGCGATATCGATAAATACGATATGCACTACCACCATTTGTTGTTATGGGACACGAAACAGCTTGAGTTGGTGGGCGCCTACCGCCTTGCAAGTGCCAAGCAAGTGATAGAAGAACATGGGCAAGCCGGGCTTTATACCGACAGTTTGTTTTCGTACAGTGAAGCCATGGCCCCATACTTCGAAAAAGGCCTCGAACTTGGTCGCAGCTTTGTGCAGCCCAAGTACTGGGGTCGCAAGAGCCTAGATTACCTGTGGTATGGGATCGGTGCATTCGTAAAGCGCTACCCAGAACACCGTTATATGTTTGGTGCAGTCAGCCTCTCAAACGCGTTACCGGATGAAGCAAAAGCCATGTTGGTTTATCACTACCAACATTACTTTTCAAACCTTGCAGGTATCGCCACGCCGAACAACGAAATGAAGCTAAGTAATGATCAGCTTAACCGTTATCAACACATGTTTAGTGGCGATGACATCAAAGAAGATTTCGCAGAGCTCAAACATATTCTTGCTAATATGGGTGCTCAAGTACCAACCTTATTTAAACAGTATACTGAGCTTTGCGAAGAGCAAGGCGTGAACTTTCTGAGCTTTAGTATAGATCCCGACTTTAATAACTGTATCGATGGTCTGGTACTCGTTGACTTAGCGAAATTAAAAGAGCAAAAAGCGAAACGCTACCTAGGCGACAACCCCTACGGTTAAGCTCAAATACATTGATCCGCTGCAATAAAGATCGCTACACTGCGGTCTTTATTGTTGCCTATTGTTATCACGGGATCATTAGTATGTTCAAGCTACTTGGCCAAGCAGTCATCATTGTGCTGGTGTTTTTCGCCGTTTCAGCCTATCAAGAAAGAAACATGCTTGCCGACTCGGGAGAGCAAACGGCGCCGCCATTTCACCTACCCATTTTACAATCCAAGCAAACTTATTCGTCTATTCAGCTTAAAGGTCAACAAAGTGTCGTGTATTTTTTTGCGCCTTGGTGCGGCGTATGTCGAGTGAGCATGCCAAATATTGATAAACTACATCAGCAAGGCAAAGTCAAAGCGGTGGCGATTGCGTTGGATTATCGTTCCACTGAAGAAGTAACAAAGTTTGTCAGCGATCTACAATTAGACATGCCCGTATTGCTCGGTAATCAGACCACAGCACAAGCGTATAAAGTGCAGGCTTACCCTACCTATTATGTACTGGATGAAAACTTCAAAATAACCGAGCGCTCTGTTGGTTACTCATCTGAGATAGGGATCCGAGCGAGATTGTAAGAAACCTCAGTATACCGCTTACAGTTAATTACAACTCTCTGAAATTAATCAACAATTATTTCGTTTAGGCTGACGCACATCTTAATAAAGGATGAATAGGAAGCCGACCATGCGCCACGCCCCACACTTTACGCTCAGCAAAATTTCACTCCTCGTGCTCTGCACTACCCTTACTAATCATGCATTAGCCGATGAAAAGAAAATTGAACACATCGAAGTTATCTATAAACGCAGCTCAGTTATTTCAGAAATTACCGAAGATGCGCAAAAACTCGTAGACATGCCAGGAGCCATGGGCGACCCGCTCAGGGCTGCTTTTGCTCTACCTGGCGTTGTTGCTGCGGGTGGATCTATGGGCGCACCTGCCGTGCGAGGCTCTTCTCCTGACGACAATATCTTTGAAGTGGACTTTATGCCCGCAGGATATATCTTTCACGATTTCGGCAGCTCTATTTTCAACCGCAATACAATTCAAGATTTTCAGCTAAATTCTGCTGGATTTGGTACCAGTTACAGCAATGCCACTGGTGCCGTGTTTGACGTCACGCTGCGTAATCCAAAATACCAAGATATTGCCACCACACTTGATTTAACCATGTTTAACGCAGGTATTTTTGTTGAAGGTAAAGCAACTGAAAATTCTGCATTCTATGTGTCAGCAAGAAAAAGTACCTTACCGCTGTTTTTCAGTGATGGCGAGGAGCTTGAGGATGATGATGGCAAGCCAACAGGGATCACCATTAACGATCCACCGGATGATCACGACTATCAAGCCAAGTGGCTGTGGGATATCAATGCAAATAATACCTTAACGGTAAATATCAATGGCGCGGAAGATTCGGTTGCGGCTGGGTTTTCAGGCGCGTCAGATCTTGCCCTTAAAACCCCAGAATATCAGGGCGATGCTCGCTATATTCGTAAATTTAATAGTCAGAACATTTTGTGGGACCACTACGCCAAAGACTTACATATTCGCGCAGGCGTCGGTTATCTCAATCACCAAGCCACCATGCGCTACGGTCAACGCGCGACTTTATCTGATGGCTACTTTGAGAATTTTGAAGAAGAACAACTCAGTTATAAAGTACGAGCCAGTTATAAGCTAAATAAAGAGCAACGTGTCATTGCAGATGCCGGCTACTACGACAAAAAATCCACCTACCGCTACGACGCTTTTAATTATGTTTGCACTGAGTTTGACCCCGACTGTGATCTAAATAAAGGTGAAAGGATTAAGGGCACATCGAGTGCTGGAACAGATTCTGCCTTTATTGGGGTTAATCACGTTTGGCAATTTTCACCAAACTGGCAAAGTGAATTAGGAATAGTAGGCGAATATTATGACTACAGTGACGAGACGATTGTCCATCCACGCCTTGCGCTCAATTACTTCTATAACGATGACACAGTGATCTCAGCCAAGGCTGGCACTTACAGCCGCATTCAAGACCTTGAATACATTTTACCTGTTGTTGGTAACCCGGAACTTGAAGCACAGCGTTCAACTCACTATACCTTAGGTTTTAAACAGGAGTTAGAAAATGAGTGGTCATATTCCGTCGAGACCTATTATAAAACCATGGATGACCTGCCAAAAAGCGCCCCCTTATATCAAGTAAACTACATCAATGGGACTTCCGGTACAGCCTACGGTGTTGATTTTATTGTTAACAAAAACAAAACCGATGACTGGTATGGTTGGATTGCGATAAGCCTTGCAAAAAGTGAACGTGAGGATGAGCTAACCGGCATTAAGCGTGACTATTATGCCGATACCCCTTTTATTCTGAATGCCGTGTTTCACTATGACTTTGGTGAAAAGTGGTCTGGAGGCTTTAACTTTACCGCTCGCAGCGGTCAAGCCTATACCCCAATTGTGGGTGTAAAAGAGAACCCTGAATTTGCAAACCGCTACTTGCCTGTGTATGGCGACCCATTCTCAGAGCGCTTTGATACTTATCATCGCCTAGATATTCGCTTTGAACGCAAAACAGAATTATTTGGTCTCAATGGCAAGCTAATTTTGGAGCTAATGAATGCATATGGCCAAGACAATACAGCCTATGTTGACCTTGACTACGATAGGGTCAAATCAATCAATGATTTATATATAGAAGAGGAAAGCGATGACTTTGAAATGCGTCCTTCTATTGGCTTCAGCGTAACATTTTAACTTGCCATAGGCGCGCAAGCTCTGCATGATCGCATTTATTTTTATAATGAGAGTCCCTTCATGCCTAAAGCGTGCGCCTATCATATTTTAGTAAAAACCGAAAAAGAGTGTTTAGACATCAAAGCCAAACTAGCCAAAGGTGCTGACTTTGGCAAATTGGCTAAACAACATTCCCTTTGTCCTTCAAAAAAGCGCGGTGGCGACCTTGGTGAGTTCAATAAAGGGGATATGGTGAAGGCCTTTGACGATGTGGTATTCAAAAAGCCGTTATTTGAAGTGCACGGCCCAGTAAAAACCAAGTTCGGCTTCCACTTGATCAAAACCGTCTATCGGAGTTAATCGCTTTTTTTGATTAATCTCATAATTTTAATTCAATTTACCTTCATGATTAATCCTCTATACTAAAGTTAATCATTTAACCTGAGGTTTGGATAAGGAATGAGCCAACTCATTGTTTTTAAGCTCACATTAAATTATTTCCTTATCTAGCCAGAGAGTTTTGGAGATAATCAGGCGAATTTACGCACCAATAGCTGGCTATTGGAAGTGAATTCAACGCAGTTAGCGCTAAAACTGGCTGCTAGAAAGGCATTAATTATCCGAAGTTCAGGTTCATTTAGGAGAAAGAATATGTTTACTGTTATTTTTGGTCGTGAAGGTTGCCCGTTTTGTGTTCGTGCAAAAGAAGTGGCAGAGCGTTTAACCCAAGAGCGCGATGACTTCAATTTTCGCTATGTTGACATTATCAAGGAAGGCGTAAGCAAAGCCGACCTCGAAAAGTCAGCTGGCAAACCTTGCCCTACCGTACCACAGATTTTTATCGACCAAGATCACATTGGTGGCTTTACTGAATTTGAAGCCTATGCAAAAGCAAATTTAGGCCTTTACCAGTAAATTAGCAAAACCTTGTAGATTAAATTTTAACCAATATCAGGCACATATAAAATAGTGTGAATTTATGCAAGCTTTTGTTTTATCTTTCCTGTACAATTCGCGCCTCTTTAAAATAGTTGAGGCGCATTAATGTCAGAACCAGTTACGTTTGAATCTTTAGACCTTTCACCTGCAATCTTAAAAGCAGTCGAAGAGCAAGGATATAAAACACCTTCTGAGATCCAAGCTCAATGTATACCGTTATTGCTAGAAAGAAAAGACGTACTGGGACTAGCGCAGACGGGTACAGGTAAAACGGCAGCATTTGCACTGCCATTGTTAAACCAAGTAGACGCATCCGTTAAACAACCACAAATTCTTGTGCTTACGCCAACGCGTGAGCTGGCTATTCAAGTTGCTGAAGCATTTCAGCAATATGCTAAATATACTAAAGGCGTTGAAGTACTAGCGCTTTATGGTGGTCAAAGCTATGGCATTCAGCTAAGTGCTCTACGCCGTGGTGCCCAAATTATTGTGGCGACACCAGGTCGTTTGATTGATCACATCAACCGCAAGACGATTGACCTTTCTGGTCTAAACGCACTTGTACTTGATGAAGCTGATGAAATGCTACGCATGGGCTTTATCGATGATGTTGAAAGCATCATGGAGAAAACACCGGAAGAGAAGCAAACTTGTTTGTTCTCTGCGACTATGCCTAAGCAGATCCAATCAATCTGTAATAAATATTTAGACAATGCTGAACAAGTTAAGATCACTCCGCGTAACTCTACAGTATCTACGATCGAGCAAGTTTACTGGCGTGCAACTGCACACAAAAACAAAGCTATCGTACGTTTCTTAGAAGCGGAAGATTACGACGGTGCTATCGTGTTCGTACGTACACGTAATGACACTGTTCAGCTTGCAGAGCTACTAGAGCGTGAAGGCTTCTCAGCTGCACCGCTCAACGGCGACATGAACCAACAGGCGCGTGAGCGCACAGTAGACCGTCTTAAGAACGGCTTGCTAGATATCGTTATCGCAACCGACGTTGCAGCACGAGGTCTTGACGTAGAACGTCTAAGCCTTGTTGTTAACTACGATATCCCACAAGACTGTGAAGCTTATGTTCACCGTATCGGTCGTACCGGCCGTGCTGGTCGTCAAGGTAAAGCAATCTTGTTCGTTAAGAACAACGAGCGTTATTTACTTAAGAACATCATGCGCCATACGCGCTCTGATATTGCACAGGTTGAATTACCAAGTGCGAAAGTCGTTGAAGAAAAGCGTATTGGTGCATTAGAGACTAAGATCTCTACAGCGCTTGAGCACAAAGACATTGAGTTCTTCTCAAAAGTCGCATCAGGCCTTGCACAAAAGCTAGAGCTGAGCCAAGAAGACTTAGCAGCAGCGCTATTGTGTCTTGCACAGCAGCAAACGCCGCTGAAAGTTGAAGATATTCAAATTCAACAGCGTGAGCGTAGAGAACGTGACGACCGTCGTGGCGAGCGTCGCGACAGAGATGGTAGCCGTGGCGAGCGTGGTGAACGCAAATCTCGTAGTCGTGACCGTGCATCAGGTCCAATGGATACTTACCGTATCGAAGTAGGTCGTGATCATGGTGTTCAGGTTAAGAACATCGTTGGTGCTATCGCAAACGAAGCGGATATCTCAAGCAAGTTCATCGGTGAGATCCGTCTGTTCAATGAACACAGCACGGTTCAATTGCCGCAAAATATGCCAAGTGATGTACTTAGCCACTTCAAGAGCGTTCACATCTGTCAACGCCCTATGAACATGACTAAGAGCACTCACCCTGCCGACCAAGGTCAAGGCAGAGGCGAAGAGCAAAGAGACCGTAAGCGTAGCTTTAAAGACCCACGTAGTGGCGGTGGTGATAAACGCCGTCCTGAAGGTCAAAGAAGAGAAAAACGCGAAAGAAAAGAAATTAGCTTTTCTTAATCGAAGCTCTTAAGAAAAAGCCGCTCAACCGAGCGGTTTTTTTATTTTAGCTAGCGTCAGTTATGCTTTAATGTTGTTGCCAATCTCTTGGTTCAAACTGATAGTAGTCTTTTAACAAATTATATAGTTCTGGGTTTTCCTGTTTGAGTTCATGGGGCTTTTCAATAAAGGTTTCTGTTACCACGGCGAAAAACTCCGCTTCGTTTGTTGCGCCGTATGAATGAATAGCATGGGGCATATTGTAAGACAGCTGCATTTTTAAGTGCTGGTAAGCCTTTGATAGCACCCTCCCCCAGTCTTGGTAACTCATTCCTACAGGTAACGCAGGCGTTCCATTCGTCGCACCAGTTTGTTGGTCAAGTTGATGGGCAAACTCATGAAACACCAAGTTGTGGCCATCCTCAGGCAATCGATTTCCCTCAAGTACATCGTGCCAACTCAGCACTAAAGTACCTCCAGGCCAAGACTCTCCTTGACGAACTGTTTGGTGAAAACTAACCAAACCTGCACCATCTCTAGAAGTTTGTGGCGCGTAATAACTACTGGGATAGAGTAATATTTCTTTGACGTTGGGATATAACGGCCAAGCTTGCTTAAGAACCAGTAAACAGGCATCTGCGGCAATAATTAAAGTCATCGGCCGTGACACCGTTAACCCATCTCTACCCAACACCCGTTTCTCGCCAAGAAACCAGACAATATGTTTTTCCAGCTGTGCGCGGTCAACATCTGTCATCTTACGATAGATAGGCATGTATTTTAGCAATACTTGCTTATCTGAGGCGCTCAGCGTTTGATCTTGGTATTTCCTTTGCCACTGCAGTCTTTGAATTTTTTCCCAGTTCCAATACAGAGAAACAAATAGAATAAGGCCGATAATAAGCACTATTTCTATCATGGCTGTTGGCCTTTATAAAATAACCTGAACTAGGAATAATAACTTATTCTCTAGCGGTTGTTATCCCTTACTACTGCGTTAAATTTGTTTGCAATAGGCTAGCTATTGACGCACAAATTTGCCTTGTATTAAGAAAGAACATCTGGCTAGAGTTGAATAATGTTAGAAGGCGTATTTTATATCAGTTCCCTAACTTCTTATTCCGAGTTCAGGTTGAATAATCCTTCAAATATTAATTGGTACTGACTCCGACTTTTTCAAGCAAACTTTGTTACTATGGCGAAAAAATGCAAATGAACTGCTATGTCTTTACCCATTGAATCTTTACAGCCTCAGTTTACTCAAACACTAAGCGAACAAAATGCGATTGTTGTATGTGCCACAACAGGTTCTGGCAAATCAACCCAACTTCCGCTCTGGGCCTCACAACATGGCAGAGTATTAGTCATTGAGCCTCGGCGTATTGCTTGTACCTCTTTAGCTGAATATGTCGCGGCTCAAAGTGGCTCACCGCTTGGCGAAAAGGTGGGCTTTGCTATTCGGTTTGAGGGGAAGTTTTCACCAGACACTCAGGTAGTTTATGCAACGCCTGGTGTGGCATTAAGGTGGTCTTTTGAGAGCAAACTTGCAGAATTCAGCGTCGTTATGTTGGATGAGTTTCATGAAAGACGCTGGGACATGGACTTATTATTAGCGCTCTTAAAACAGGCTCAATCGCACAAGCTAATTGTTACCTCGGCAACGTTAAACAGCCAAAAGTTAGCCTCTTATTTAGGCGCCCCTATCTTAGAGTCAGAAGGATTCATTTACCCCGTTGAAGAGTGTTTTCACGGGCCCGATCCAAGAACTATGCCCCAAAAAGAGCAACTCGATACTCGAGTTTTTGCAGCTTGCCAATACGCATTGGAACATTGCCAGGGCGATATTTTGGTCTTTTTACCTGGCAAGGCCGAGATCCAAGCAAGCTTAGCTAAAGTAAAAGCGCTGCCAGCGACTATCGTTGGTTTATATAGTGGCTGCAGCCCAGAAGCTCAGCGCATTGCATTAACCGCACAAAGTACACGTCGAATTATTCTCGCAACCAATGTTGCCGAAACCTCGCTCACTATTCCCAATGTCACTTGCGTGATTGACTCAGGGCTTGAGCGTCGTACTCATTTGCGCCTTGGAAAAACCGTATTAGGCTTAGATGCGATTGCAAGAGATTCGGCAAAGCAACGTCTAGGACGCGCAGGACGCACGCAACCGGGACTATGTATCCGGTTATATGGCCAATACGCGCCATTGATAGACAGCACCCCGCCTGAGATCCAAAGAGAATCATTGGCAGAGCTTGTACTTGCGGCGGGCTGCGCAACAACGGGCATTTCGTCTATTGATTTTATCGACCCACTCCCAGAAAGCTCACTAAATAAAGCTAAACAACAGCTAATTACATTAGAAGCCATTGATGAACAAAATATAGCAACTCCGCTTGGCAAGCTGCTGTACCCGCTGCCCGTCGATTTTGAGTTTGGTTATGTGATCCATAAATTGGCCTCAAACACGCTACGCCAAGCGGCTATTGACCTTATTTCGCTATTGTCTGTACCAGCCCGAGTTTACCAGTTACCTAATGATGTAGAGCGTTTAACAAGATTAAATAGCCGATTTACTCGAGGCTCAGATATAGAAATCGCTATCGCGGTGGTGAGAGGACAAACTGAAGAATTAATTGATATTACGCCTGAGGCGCTCACAGAAGCACAGCAATTTAGCACGCAATTGCGTGAAGCATTTGCACTACCGCCTTTAGATAAGGCAGCTAGTTTTGACCATGACAAACTGGTCATTGAGTTAGCTAAGCTAATGCCACACTGGGTTTATATTAATAAGCAAAACCGTCGCAACGGCTTTAACAATGGCCTAGCTGAAGTCATGCCTTCAAACCATACTCGCGTCTCGGGACAGGCTGAAGCATTACTGGTATTAGATACTTTTTCTCTCGCAGGTAAAGGTACCAAACAAGCCAAGACGCTCGCGATGTGTAATGCGCTACTAACGAAAAAGCAATTACTTGAAATGGGCCTCGGCAACCAAACATTGCGCTCTGCCCATATTGATAATGGTGAGCTTTGGGGTGAGTTTATTACACATTACAGTGACGAGGTTTTAGGCCAACAAACTAAGCGCCTTGAAAAGCCTAAGGATGTTGTTTATGCCTTAGTATTTCTTATCCATAATAATACGCTCTTTTCAGGTTTGGCCAAGCAAATAGAAGCCAGTATTGAGCAAACTGCATTGTTCTACCAATTTCATGAGCGCGATGAACTTGTGCCCACACTCAACTCCTTTTTAAGTGACAAGCTAACGGCCCTTGGTATAGAAAGCTATGACGATATAGAACTAATCAGCGAACAAGACTTGTTATTCAAAGAAATTGAAGCGTGGGAACTAACACCGTTTATTGAAAAGTTTCCGCTAACCTGGTCAATTCCAGAGCTGACTATGGCGGTAAGCTATAACTTTAAAGGAAAAAGAATCGAGCTTACTCATATCAACGGTACAAGGAAAGGCGCACCAAAGAGGTGGGAATTGCCAGCCTGGAGTGGTTTTAAAATACGCTATCGTAAAGCGAGTAAAGTAGTCGATGTGACTTAACTTAACCTGAACTCGGGATAGTAACTTGTTCTCTAGCAGCTGTTATCCCTTACTACTGCGTTAAATTTGCTTGCAATAGGCCAGCTATTGACGCACAAATTTGCCTTGTATTAAGAAATAACTTCTGGCTAGAGTGATATTACGCTTTTGACCTTAGGTATTTTAGTTTAATAACTAACTTCTTATCCCAAGTTCAGGTTAACTTATTTTTGTCCAACCTCCACAATATTATGGTTGGGATACTGAAATAAAAAAGGGCTAACCGAAGTTAGCCCTTTTTGTATGTTAATTCATTTTTAGAATCGGATATTAAGACCAACGTTTAGACGACGGCCGTAAACATCAAAGAACTCACCTTCATCATATGTTCCTGGATTTCTCGGTGGTGTAATATCAAATAGGTTAGCTACACCAGCACGGACCTCAATCATTTCATTAACTGTATAGCGAGCATTCAATGTCCACTCAGTATATGAAGGAACGTCATTGTAGTTATTGACTTCAGCAGTCCACTTTCTATCGTTTACTGTCGAATGACGATACTTACCAATTAGACCAACATACAAATCATCGTATGTGTAGCCAATCGTCAAGTTACCTTGCCAGCGAGGGTATCTAATTTCGCCAACTGTTGGGTTAAATTCATATTCTTCGTTCGCAACGTCAGTATTAAACTCACGGTGCTCTAAGTATGTAGCAAGTAGACGGAAATCAAATGAACCAAACTCAGTCTCATACTTATATGTTGACTCGATATCAACACCTTTAAGTGCATAAGACGCTAAGTTATATGGTGCATTACGTACAATTGAGATCTCTTTGGTCGCTGGGTCACGGTCTACTAACTCGCAAGATGTATTATCAAGGCTCGATGCCTCGTAACAATCGTTTACCACACGCTGCGCACCTAGAGATGCAATAGCGTCTTCTACATCGAAGCTCCAGTAATCAACAATTAACGTTAAGTCTTCTGTCGGTGTATAGATAAAACCAAACAATGTATCGTCAGAAGTCTCTTCTTTTAGATTTGGATTACCAGAATTCACACTTGGAGGTGTAACACCACGCCAATCAACAGATGGTCTCCAATTTGACTCTAAAGGACCTGGGTTAGGGATACCCGCGGCTTTACAGTTTGCAATAATATTCGATTTCTTTTCAGCATCAGCGGTTGCAATTTCAACTTGGTCACATGGATCTCTATACGGAGCAAATGACTGAGTACCCGCTGCATGAATTTGTGATAATGAAGGAGCACGAACTGACTGCGATTTAGTCGCACGGAAACGTAACTGGTCATTTACCGCATAGTTGAAACCAACCTTCCAAGCAACATTATCACCAACAGACGAGTAGTCCATGTAACGAGCTGCAAGCTCTAGGCTCAACGACTCAACAAATGGCGCGTCTGCTAGTAGAGGGATTGAAGTCTCTAGACCAATCTCATCAACCGTGAAAGATCCTTCCCAGCCATATACAAAGTTACCAAATACTAGGTTATTTTGCATCGCTGCTCCTGGTTTGTTAGAACCAGTTTCTTTCCTGTGCTCTGCACTAAGTGCAAACGATACGCCACCGGCTGGCATTTCGAACGCATAGCCAGATAGTACACCACCGATAATTTGCTGTTGTTTCACTTTCGAGATTGAAGCCGATGTAGTCACATAATCCATCGCTTCTTGAGAAGCACCGTTTAAGCCAAACAGACTAAGCGGTTGACAGCCATCCAACGCACCTAAAAGTTCACCTTCTTCATTACGGTTAGCACAACGAACAACACCATCAATCAACACAGCATCGATCGCGTTATTGTAATTTTCTTCTAGGAATTCACCATTCCAAACTGTGTCGTTTTTATTACGACCATAGCTGAAATAGACTTCATAATCATAGTCATCTAGCAAAACACCTTGGAAAGAAAGCGTCGTGTTTAATGAAGTACGATCATCTTCATAAGTACGGTTACCAAAGCCCTGAGCTAGTTTATAGACTCCGATTGTGTCGTCATCTTCGTAGCCTGCCTCTGCGAACTGTGCTTTTGCATCTGGGTGCCAAAATGCGTTATCCGCACGTAGGGTACTATATAAGAAAATTGGGCTACTTTCAGAATACGCACTCGCCTTAGAGAATGAGATCTCGAAGTTCATTGAGTGGTCTTCATGGTAGTTATTTACAACATTTGAAAATACGTTGAAACGTCTAAGTGGCGTTGCCAAATATTGGTGTTCAATAAATTTATAACCATTAGCAAATTCATCACCGAAATAACGGTGTTGATCGTTAGGAGCTGGCTGTGGACCTCCACCTGTCGCAAATGGAGTTAGCTCCCCGTTGTCACCAAATACAAAGTGACCATCAGGTAGAAAAGCATCACCAGCACGGTCATAAATACCTAAAGTTTGAAGTCCACCGTATTGCGCCCATTTACCATCGGCAAGTACACGCTCTGGCAAGCCATCTTCGTCACTTGTGTTGTCTGGGTTACGTAAAGTTGTTACTGGGTTACGTAAGAAGTCACGCTGTTCTGCTGACAATTGCTCTGTTTCTGAGTATGACAAGCTTGTAATAAAGCTTGTTTTCTCACCCTCATCACCAAAAGTGAATGAGAAGAATTCTGAACCACCGCCACTTTGTTCTGGAGTAGATTTTTTATAGTTAAAATCGATTGTATCTTGAGACTTCTTCAAAATGATGTTTACAACACCTGCAACCGCATCAGAACCGTATACTGCTGATGCACCGCCGTGTACAACATCCATACGTTCGATCATTTCTGTTGGGATACCATTTAAGTCTACAGCAGGGTTATCTACAGAAGCACCAACATAACGACGACCATTTACAAGTACAAGTGTGCGACCCTCGCCCAATTGGCGTAAGTCAGTGGTATTAATACCAGCACCGAAGATAGAGTTTGTAGTAGTTGTTGGAGATGAACCAACACCTGAAGCTGGAAGTTTTTGAAGAAGGTCTGCAACGTTAGTAATACCTGCGTTTACTAACTCAACACCTGTAATAGAAGTAACTGGAGTAGGTGCAACTTCTGAAAAACGCTTGATACGCGAACCAGTTACTTGGATGCGCTCAACGCTCTCGCCTTCTTCGGCTTGCTGTTCTTCAGCTGAAACAGCTGTACTGGCGAATGCTGCTGTTGATGCAGCTCCGAAAGCTAATGCTAAGCGAACAGCTTTGCTTACTTTATTATTAAACATGATTGATCCCTGATTTTATTTTTATATATACAAAAACCATATGAAAACAATAATTTAATATTAATCAAATCCTGTTTCCAAAGTTGGTCGATTTATCGTATCGAAGGTTATACTACTTTTAGTACCAACATAGGGTCAACAATCATTTCATAAAATAAACGTAAAACACCACTACTTTAACATAAAATATCAAATTTCTCCTTACAACTCATGAAGTTATAAAATTAAAAATAAGTTCACTTTTTTTACCCATTTTGTTATTCATCGCAAACTTTCCTTCTTTGCGCAACAATATGGGGACAAAAATCGCACTAGACCATCAAGTGTTGCTATGTATCAGTTGTTCATTGTAAGCATCACTGTGTAAAAGCAATCAATACGCTGTTGGAGTTGTTAAGGAAAAGTGTTTAGTGAGATCGGACTCGGACTTATTTTTGAGACAAAAAGTCGGCCTCGATTTGAGGCCGACTTGAGTCGAAATGCTAAACTTTGTTTAGAACTTTTGAGTTACACCCAAGAAGAACTGACGGCCGAATAGCTTGAAGTTACTTTCATCAGTGTTCGCATTGAACGCTGTTTCAATATAAGGAGGTAGCTCGTCCGTTAGGTTACGAATACCGGCTTGCACCGTTGTGTTCGTGTCAAATGAGTATTGTGCTGTTAAATCGTGATACACATATGAATCAACTTTAGCAACTAAACCTGCTAGTGAATCGTAATTATCACGCTTAATGTAAGTTAGATCACCGTACTCAAGACCAGACTGATAGTTTGCAGCCCACACAACACGTAGGTTGTCTAGGTCATAACGTAGATTGAATAAGATTTTGTCTTCAAAGTAAGACGTGTCATCTTCAAATCTGCCAACTAGATCTTCAACGATAAATGTACCTGTTTCACCATCAAAGTTTTCTTCTCCACGCTCTAAGAAGTGAGTCCATGATACGCTAGCAACAAATGCACCGAAGTCTGTGTCAAATGAATAATTCACATCAAGGTCGATACCGCGAGCAGTCATACTTTGTAAGTTTGTAGTGCGACTGTCTACACGGTCAACTGAACCATCAAAGCCACGTGAGATTTTTGCACACATATCTTCGATAAGACCAGCATAACAACCCTGCAGAATATCATCAGTTGCTAGAGAACCAATTTTACCCTCAATGTTGATATCCCAGTAATCAATAGTGACACCTAAGTTTTCAACAAAATCAGGAGCCCACACAAAACCAATAGTGAATGTTTCGCCTTCTTCAGATTGAACACCTGTGTTGCCACCTAAACGTGTACGAACTTGCGCGTCAGCACTGTTGTGACCGCCTGCTGGAGCCCCCATTTCAAGACATTTAGCCTGACCGGCTGCAGATAAACCACCAATGTTTGCCGCAGAACACGGATCTGAAGCGCTTTCAAATGAATCAAGCTCTGGCGAATACAAATCGCTTAGCGTTGGTTCACGGTATACTTCGGAATAGTTTGCACGGAACTTTAAGCCATCAAAAATGTTTGACTCAATTTTAGCCATCCAAGAGAAGTTTGAACCAGTTGTGCTAAAGTCGTCATAACGTGCACCTAGCGTTAAATCTGCAGATTCAACACCTAAATCACGAACTAGTGGGATCAAGAACTCTGCCGATGCAGCTGTGTAGTTCTTAGATAGACCTGTTAGTGGCTTACTGGTGTTACCAGTCACTGAATCAAAGAACTTACCAGAATCATTTACTTGTTCAAACTCAGTGGTGTAATACTCAAGGCCAAATGCACTTGAAACATAACCTGCTGGGACTTCAAATAGCTCACCAAACACGTCAACACGAACTTGGTGGAATGAATCATTATAGTGATCGCCTAGTGGAGCAGTAATGTAGTCAAGCATCTCTTGCGTCACAGTTCCTGGGCCACCAAATACATTTAACGATACACAATCAGAAATAGGTGCGTCAGGCGTACCACATACCACATTGCCAGCGTCATCTTTGAATGATGGGCCTAAAGCTTTTGCTAGGTGTGGACCGTATAGCTGACCAAAGTCAGTATCTTGAAGGCTATTTGCACCATAGTTGTAGTAAGCATCGAACTGCCAGTTATCGTTAATTGCGCCCTTTAGACCTGCAACTTGTTGGAAACGAACATAATCTTGTTCAAAGTAACGACCACCCTCTAGCATACGACGACGAGAGCGATAAACATCTTCACCGAATGGGTTATAGTAGTTATCAGCTGACACACCGTTAGCCGTCGAACCATTTGACAGTGTAACTACATAGCCTGGGTCATAGGCTGTGTCGAAAGGTACAGCCGCAAGTTCCTGTTTTGAGGTACGCTTATTGATGCGTGTTTCTGTATATACAACAAGGTCATCGTTTAACTCAAATGAAGTATCAACAAAGAAGTTAACGACTTCAAAAGGTGTTTGCATTAAGTTTACTGGGTTGTAATTGTAAGTATCGTTTACCTCTCCACCGCCGACAAATGGACGCATGTCGCTTAGAGAAGGCTTACCGTCACCACCACTTGGGCATTTGTCGTTGGTAAAGTTACCTTTACCTTCAACGTAGAAATTACCACAAGGAGTCGAACCAGACCCTAAAATGAATACGTTCGCATTGTCACCATCTGGAATTAAACCGTTCTCGTAAAAGCTCTTAGCACCTTCTTCTGAGAGCACCTGCCAAGGGTATTGGAAGAAGTTAACATCTTTCACATCACCCTGATAGATTGGATCCTGCTTGGTATAATCGAAACCTACTGTGATATGACCTGCATCGAACTCTTTACCACCAACTAGTTGGAAGCTTTGCTCTTTACCACCACTAAACATGTCATACCAAGACGTTGTTGCTTTAACTTCAACACCAGTAAGTTCTTTTTTGGTGATGATGTTTACAACACCAGCCATTGCTGACGAGCCATACGCAACCGAAGCACCATCTTTTAGAATTTCGATACGGTCGATCATTGCAGCAGGAATATTCTGGAAGTCTGCACTTACAGGCTTACGACCATTGATAAGTACTAGCGTACGCTCTGAACCTAAACCACGTAGTTCTACAAATACACCACCACTACCGCCGTTGTTACGCGTTGTTGTTGCTGGTGATCCAGACATAACTGGGTTTGATTGAACAAATTCACCAACGTTACTGATACCCATATCGCCAAGCGCTTCGCCGCCGATAACAGTAATTGGGGCAGTAGATTCAAGGTCGGTGCGCTTTAAGCGAGAACCTGTAACTTCAATACGCTCAACGCTTTTCGCGCCTTCTTCTTCTGCAACTACATTGGTTGCAAACACGGCAGCGCTAGCGCCACCAAACGCGATCGCTAAGCGAATCGCCTTAGTTAACTTATTGTTTAGCATGTGAATCACCCTGGATTGTTTTATTGTAAACAGCTTGTATTAATTATTATTTTGCCGCCTTGTTAATTTCTAAATTGGCAACATTAGGGGCAAGATATTAAACAAACACCCGAGTAATGATCAAGGTTAATTATACCATTTTTTGCAATTACCAATTGCAGGCACAAAAAAACCACAACATAAGACATTGAATTAAAACAACAAAACAAAACAACCGTGAGCTTGATAAAAATAAAAATCCACAAAAACGGGACTAACTATGAAAACAAGGTGAAACACACCATTTTAGTTAACAAAAAAGGAACTTCATTTTAGTGTGTTTTTGCTGATCAATTAATTTTGAGGCTTGAAGGTGGCTGCAATTTGAAAGCACGATCCCTATTAAATCAAATCGAAACTTTGTTGCCCATCGGAACGAATTGATAGCTTAGATGCATTTGGAAGCATCTGATATATAGGAAGAATTTGTTTTTCAATGTATTGATAATAATCAATATCTACGAGCTTGCCTTGCTGCGCGAACTTGGGTCCATCGGTACTTAAATAATACGGTATTTGCGCCCCCTTTTTAGCAGTTTGCAACAATCCATCTTCGATAGCTTGTTTCGCCGCTTTTACCTGAGGAGGGATATTTTTTGTATATAACTCAACAGACTTACCAAGCTTCTTTTTATAAATGAGTTTTTCGTCTACTTTTCCAGCGAAAATCTCATTTATGTATTGATGAGTGATCTCAACGGTGTCGAGCCCGTCAAACAGCGCGCGAATAATTGCTTGTTGATATTCCTTTGCAATTTCCGTCCAATCACTACGCACGGTCTCCATTCCTTTAAAAACCAGCTTTTGCTCGCCAAGATCTGTGATCTGCCCAACATATCGCTTTTTAGAGCCGACTTCTTGACCACGAATGGTGGGCATAAAGAATGGGCTATAATGTGTTTCAAACTCTATTTCTAAATAACTGTGAAGACCAAAGCTTTCCGTAAGTAAAGCGCGCCAGCGCTCATTAATTTCTACCATCAGCTGCTTGCCTATTGCTTGGCACGCTTCGCTACGCAAAGACTCGGGTAAACAGACGAAAGTTGAGTCGGTATCGCCGTAGATCACCTCATATCCAAGCTGTTCAATCCAGGTTCGCGTTTGTTGCATTATTTGATGACCGCGCATCGTTATTGAACTCGCAAGACGAGGATCGTAAAAGCGACAGCCTTTTGAACCAAGTACGCCATACAAGCTATTCATGATGATTTTAATCGCCTGTGAGAGCATCATGTCTTTGTCTAATTTAGCTTGTTCACGTGCGCTGGAGAGCGCGGCGACTAAACCCGGTAAATGATGTTCTGTGCGGCTAAATTTACCTTCATTAAAGCCCTCTATGGCACGTTCAGGATGCTGTAATCCTTCAATTAACCCCATAGGGTCAATGCAAAAAGTGCGGATAATTGAGGGGTAAAGGCTTTTGAAATCGAGTACCAAAATATTTTGGTAGAGGCCTGGCTTTGAGTCCATGACATAACCGCCAGGACTGTCAAAGTTAATACCATGCTCAGATAAATTTGGTGCAATGTAACCGCTACGGTGCAGTAACGGTAAATACAAGTTGGTAAACGCAGCGACTGAGCCGCCCATTTTCTCGAGTTCCAAACCCGTCAACTGAGTTCGAGCGAGGGCAAATTCAAGTAAGTTTAGTTTACTAAAAATGTCGAGCACCAACTGACAATCTTGTAAGTTATACGCTGCGAGCGCCGGTTTATCATGATGAAACTGCCTGATGATTTCCTCAAGCCTGTCGTCCTGTGCGATAAGCTTGGTAGCACCCAAAATCTTCTCAGCCACAAAGCTCAGTTTAAATGTTTCAAAGTGATAGGTCGCATTTTTCATCATATCGATGCCATCTAGCATCACTCTCCCCGGAATAAACACCCGGGTATAGTTACCTTTGAAGGTTGACATCGCTCCGCCATCTCGCCCTATCGCAAGTACGACGCCGTTAGCCTGCGCGCGCTCCACAAGTATTGCGGCATCGAACTCAATCACGTTCCACCCGATTAACACATCTGGGTCTAAACGATTCACTTGCTTGACCAGCTCTTCTAGTAACGCAATTTCATCTTCAACCCAAACGACATCGACGGCAGCATGTTGCGCCTCACCTATCATGATCACCAGCTTTTTGGTATCGGTCACTAAACCCACCGAAAATAAGACCCCCTCGCCGTTACATTCTATATCGATAGAAAGCATTTCAAGGTGTGGCCTATAATCATCGCAAGCCTTAAATTGCGCCTGAGTAATTTCGATATAGCCCGGTTTTTGCGTGGCTTTACCTTTGACCCAAGCAGCTCCGCGAATAAAGCGCTCCATTAAATAGCGGTCGGAATGGCGAATATCCTCTTCATATAACGCGATTTTATTTTCAAGTAGCTGTTTTGCTTCATAGAAGTGATTCAAGGTGCGAAATTTCACAACACAAACAGGAGCTTGATCGAAGTGCTTTAGTTGACTTGGCGAGATGCTAAACTGCAACTGAGCGCGACTTAGCAGCAGCTCTACTTCCGTTTTTTTATCTTGTTTAATGAAAAAGAGTGGCTGCTCATCCTCTACCCACACCTTGAGTAACTGATGTTGCGATTTGAGCCAATAACACAAGCGCAGTTGGCCATTTACCTGCATCTGCTGTCTCGATAAAATAAAGCCCTGATATATCGCTTGTGCCAACTCCAATACCACCCTAAAATAGACGAATCACTGTAATTATATCCACCTGTTTATTGAACATAAAGTCACAAACAGAATAAAACCTATCCGTTAACGCAGTGATTAACTAAAAATCGAGACTCAAGTGGTAGGCTTGCTTCATATCAGAACTCTAGGCTAAATAGATTATGCTCTCAGACAAACTAAAAAAAACCATCCGCCAAGCACATCAAAATGTCGCCTCCGCTTTAGATGGCTTTCGTCCTCGTCCGAGTCAAAATTATCTGGTCGCCGAAATCGCAAAAACACTCTCTGGTGATTATCACCGCACTCAACGTATTTGCGTGATTGAAGCAGGAACAGGTACTGGAAAATCTTTAGCCTATCTACTCGGCGCGCTTCCTGTTGCACTCTCAAGTAAAAAGAAACTCGTCATCTCGACTGCAACCGTCGCTTTACAAGAACAGCTGATCAACAAAGAGTTGCCATTTTTAAAAGAACATTCAGGCATAGACTTTAAATTTGACCTCGTAAAAGGCCGTCAACGCTACATCTGTGTACAAAAACTGATGGCCGCCGTCAGCGATGATGAGATGCAAATGTCGATGATGCCGACAACCAGCAGTCCGCTTTCTCAAATGGAGCAAAGGTGTTTAAGAGAGTTGGCACTTGCTTACCAAGAAAAGCGCTGGCAAGGTGATAGAGATAGCTGGGAAGACACAATTCCAGATAAAGTTTGGAATGTTATCGCTTGTGATAAACACGCCTGCCAACGGCAACTAAAATCTCATCACTTATGCCCTTTTCATTTAGCTCGACAAAAGATTGCACAAATGGATGTGTTGGTGATTAATCACGCTTTGTTACTGGCCGACTTAGAACTAGGTGGCGGAACGATATTACCGGAACCAGAAGAAACATTTTACGTAATTGATGAGGCGCACCACCTGCCTCATATTACCAGAGATTTTTCTTCTGCAGCGGCAACGATTAAAGGCACTATCGAGTGGCTTGAAAAGCTACTTAAGTTTAGCGGAAAGATGGCAAACACCGTGGTTTCGCAAAAAGCCATTGGGCAGAATTTCAAACTGAATGATGCAGCCAATGACGCTGCGAAGTACCTTAGAGCGGTAAGGGATATACTCGATCAGAGCGACTTTACTTATAACGATGACGATACCTACCGCTTTAGTCATGGCGAAGTACCTGAAGCGCTCACCGTAAAAGCAAAAGATATTGCGGATGCCACGCAAGATGCACTGCGTTGCCTTACCAAAATGCATGATGCTCTGTCGGGCGATGTTTCAGACGGCGATGTACAAGCTTTTTTAGCCGACCCATTATTGGTTGAAAGCGGTCAATATATCAACCGACTTGAGCAACTCAACAAACTCTGGTTTAGCTATGCTCGAAAAGGCGACAGCGTGCCACATGCAAGGTGGATAAAACGCTTAGAATACAAACACCATCACGACCATTTACTTTGCGATTGTCCGATTGAAGTCGGCTATTATTTGAAGGATCACCTCTGGCGAGAGTGTGCAGGCGCGGTGCTCTGCTCCGCAACCCTCAGTGCTTTGGGCACATTCGATCATTTCGCCCACGAAAGTGGGTTGGCAAAAGAGCCTGGTGTTAAATATATCAAGGCTGATTCTCCGTTTGATTATCCCAATCAAGCGACATTGCATTTGCCAAAAACCCAAACAGATCCAACGGATAAAGCCTTTAGCGATTATTTAGCGGATGCCCTGCCAACCTATTTAGACACCAGTAAGGCTAACCTTGTACTGTTTGCTTCTTATTGGCAAATGAATCATGTGGTAGAAAAATTAAGAAGTAAAAATCTCAATATTTTGGTACAGGGTGAGCTTTCCCGTGACGCCCTACTCACTCGTCATAAAGCAAATATCGACTTAGGTCGTGGCAGTATCTTATTTGGTACACAAAGCTTATCCGAGGGACTAGATTTACCCGGAAAATACTTAGAGAACCTCGTGGTGACTAAGATCCCTTTTGCCGTGCCAACGTCCCCTATTGAGGAAGCCCAAGCGGAATTCGTGCAAAGTAAAGGGGGGAATCCATTTTTATCTATCACTGTACCCGATGCTGCAAAGAAATTAGTACAAAGCTGTGGTAGACTGCTGCGTAAGGAATCAGACTCCGGCCGTATCACCATCTTAGATAGACGTTTAGTTACAAAACGTTATGGCAAAGCCATGCTTGATACTCTGCCACCATACAAAAGGCAAATTGATTAATAATGTTTGAACTCGCTTTAGATCCCACAACTTGGGGGTTACTTTGCTTAGTCGCACTGGCTGCTGGATTTATTGATGCAATTGCAGGTGGTGGTGGGCTGCTAACCGTACCAGCTTTGCTTACTGCTGGCCTTCCTCCGCATTTAACCTTAGGTACCAACAAGCTCGCCGCGAGTTTTGGCTCCTTAACCGCGAGCTTTACCTACTACAAAAAGCAGTTATTCAAACCTAGCTTTTGGATTGGCTCTATTATTGCCACTGCGATAGGTGCCGTATTGGGCACATTACTTGTCGACTTTTTAAGTATCGAGTTTTTAAATAAACTTATTCCCGTTATTATCATCGCTGTCGCAATTTATAGCTTAATCGGTAGGCTAAGCCCAACAGACTCCCATACTTTGCCAGAAGCGAATCGAGCACTCAAAATCAAGCAATGGACGCAAGGTTTATCATTGGGATTTTTTGATGGTATGGCAGGGCCTGGTACTGGCACGTTTTGGACTGCGTCTAACAGTATGCTCTATAAAATGAGCTTACTTTTAAACTGTGGTCTTGCTCGTTCAATGAACTTTGTTTCCAACTTTATCTCGCTTATCACCTTTGTAGCCTTGGGTCATGTAAACTTTATGCTGGGTATCACCATGGGCGCCTTTTTAATGTTTGGAGCTTGGCTTGGTGCGCATTCTGCGATTAAGTTTGGCAACAAACTAATCAAACCACTCTTTAACACTGTGGTTATTGTACTTGCTGGCAAGCTCATTTTTGAGGCTTATTTCTCGTGAGCACAGGGCTTATCAAGCTTGAGCAACAAGTCAGCCGCTTAAAGCAACAAGCAGCGCAATTTGACTCCGCGAAATGGTTTGATAAGAATCGTTATATGCAGTCACAGCCCAGCTTATTTGATGCCCGTGTATTTCGAACTAAAAGCTTAAAGCTCAGCGACTATGTTGAAGAAATAGCAGAAGCAATGTCCCACCTACCGCCAAGTGCGCAGCGCCACGCCTTTACATTTGCCATCGAGCGGATAGGTTCACAAATGGAAGCCGTGTTGAAGGTGTTAAAATCAACCCCGGTCTGGGCGAAAGAAAACAAACTGAATACACCAAAAAAAGCCAAAGTGTATAAGAAGGCAGTGCAGAAGATTATGCAGTCGTCCCATGAGTTATATCAGGAGCTGTCACAAAATCATGAATTTGAGCGTCGACTGCAAGAAATGATTGATCTCAGAAGACTACAGATGGACAAAGCAGATCCCACTCAAGCTGCCAAGCTCAATGCCGAAATATTAGCCCTTCATGCCCGCCTTGGCCGCTGTAGAAAAGCCATTTCCGCCACCGAGCAAAAAATTCAAGAAGTTGAGAAAAGTCAGAGCCGTTAATGCTGTACTACCACCCTATTTATAGCGAGTTGAGCCTGCCTGAAAAGCATCGCTTCCCTATCAGCAAGTATAAAAAATTATACCAACGAATAAACGCCAGTAAATTTGCTAAATTTATCAAAGAACCCGAGCAAAAAATCACAGCTGATGCACTGCAACTTTGCCACGACGGTAATTACGTTGATGGCTTTCTAAACGGCACGTTGAGCGAAAAAGCAATTAAGAAAATGGGCTTTCCTTGGAGTGAGCAACTAGTTGAACGCACTTTGATTTCTCTAGGTGGCGGTTTAGCGGCAGCAAAGTATGCGCTCGAATATGGATTTGGAGCAAACTTAAGCGGCGGCTATCATCACGCACATCGCGATTTTGGCAGCGGCTTTTGCATATTTAATGATTGGGCGGTGGTCGCGGCAACGCTCATTGCACATCAACGGGTTGAGCGAGTGCTGATCTTTGACTGTGACGTACATCAAGGCGATGGCACAGCAACGATCGTTGCAGATAGAGACGATATCATTACCTGCTCCATCCACTGTGAAAGTAACTTTCCTCGCATTAAACCGCAATCCGATTTGGACTTTGCCTTACCTGTGAATACACAGGATGCGCAATATGTGGCAACCGTCCGCGAAGCCTTACAACTGGCGGTTCGATTATACCAGCCAGACATCATCCTCTATAACGCTGGTGCAGACGTCTATCAAGGCGATGAACTAGGACACTTTAGTGTTTCAAAGCAAGGTGTTAGAGCTCGAGATTCGATTGTTTTTGAGTATGCTCATCACCTCAATATCCCATTAGCTTTTGCTCTTGGTGGGGGCTACCAGCGCGACGTTGATCATCTTGTAGATATACATCAACAAACCTTTTTGGCTTTGTTCGATAACCCCGCTATTATGATATAAACTTAAAAGGAATGTGCAGGAGGCTGTATGAAGTTACATGATGATATTCATAATTATTATGAGAAGCTGGTCGTCGAACATATCGTCCGTCGTAAGTTAGATAAAATTTATGATGAAGACGTAATGGCTGACTTTTGTTGTACTGTATTGAACCAACTACCATCGCGTTATATTCGCTACGATGTCGACATGGAGTTTTACCTGCCTCAGCCCGAGCGTGTAAAAATGGAACAGGCGGTAGAGCGTGCGATTGATTTTGCCATTTCACAAATCGCTAAAAAGGAACAATTTCAAGTATGAGTACCCCTTTAGAACAAGCGCCAACTCATGTAAAACTTGCCGTCGACCTTATTATGTTGTTAGAAGAGCATGATCTTCCTGCAGAAGAAGTCATGGCTGCACTTGAAATTGTCAGATCTGACTTTCAAAAAAAGCTAAACAACCAACAAAAAACTTAACATTAAATATACATTTAAGTCATACTTCTTTTTTAACCTTAGATTCTAATCGATAGCGGTTGTGCAAAACGGCACAACCGCATTTATTAAGGAAAGCAGTATGACAACAACACAACTCCCTTTATTGTCTCTCGCAATTGTTGCAGCGTGTACACAATACGCTTACGCCAATGACTTTGCGGCATTAGACGAAGCCCTACCAGCCCCCTACATTATCAATGGTACTGAACCTGTGTTCGATTTTGACGGTGATGGTTGCCTGCCTAGCGCAGGGATCAGTAGAACTGGCGTGCAAAATTCAGGGCTAAAAACATCGGGGCGCATCACAGGTGATTGCCGAGATAATCAATTTTTAAATACTTCTAATACTGTGCATCGCTACGCCTGTAAAACAACGACTAGCGGCGAGTATTGTGGACACTTCTATGCACTTTACTTCAAAAAAGATCAAGTGTTTGATTACTTTGGTGGTGGTCACCGCCATGATTGGGAGTATGCAGCGGTATGGACTCGAGATGGGATAGTTACACACGGTAGCTATAGCGCACATGGCGACTTATTCACTAAACCTGCTAATGAGCTACCATTCGAGAACGGCCATTTAAAAATTGTCTATCATAAAGACGGCATTTTGACCCATGCACTGCGCTTCGCCAAATCAAACGAAATCGCTGAAAACCACTATTACCGCTTTGTCACACCCGCTATCATCAGTTGGTACAAAATGGCTGGAGATGGAATTTCGAACACGGAGTTACGAGAAAAGCTCAATCAATATGATTATGGCTCTGCCACCTTGCCCGTTAAAGACAGTCGCTTCCTCAATAACCTTAATCGCTTTAAACCCAGTGACTACCCAGTGTACTCACAAAGTGATGTAGATAACGCTCAGTAATTGCTATCACAAACTCACCTCACCCGTCGGTGAGGTGAGTCGATATGCTTATACCAATAGGTATTAACCTGCATCTTGCTTTTGCCTCAGCAGCCTTGCTCGCTCTAATTTATATTGTGCAAAGAAAATACTATCCATTTCACTTGTTTGCGGATCGATAAAATAGGCAATATCGCTTCTATATGGCTCAGGTGAGAAGTGTTTGCCATCTTCCCAATAGAGCACAGCGTGTTTTACTAATTCACTCAGATAGGTGTGATCCCACGCATAGTGACAAAAACCATGGTGCTCCCCCAAGTTGGGAGAGTATTTTTTTTCAATATGCGCCATTTGCCCAGTATTTTTGTAATCCGCAAATTGTTTAGCATCTTGCTCTGCAGATTGAGGATTGGTGAAATAGGCAATATCACGCCGAGGGGGTAAGGCTTGCGGTAATCCAAATTTATCCGTTACGCCACTGCATTTTACGACGATCCACTGGACAAAATGTGCTCCGATAACGTGGTCCCATTTTAACGCAACGTACATATAACCTCCTTATGAACATCATTTATCAATTATTGCAAAGAACTGATCATGCTCGACTAAGTTTAGCCACTTCTATTGATCTTACTAGTACAAGTTCATTTGCCTTTAATTCAGATCAAAAAGTTTTTCAAACTATAAAAAAGCGTTACAAGGTATTACAGAAATGCGCTTTATCGCTTATTTTCGCCGATTTAGCGCTAACTTTAGCAAACGTGAATTTCACCTTACTGGCACTTTTTTTACATCCCACTACAATGCAGAAAAAGCAAGATTGGAATATACCTAATGAACGTGACACGCGGTTCGCTAAAAAATCCAGCGAGTGTAATTGTCATCTTGGTGTTGATTATTTTATTTGGGCTGTTAAGTATATTTAAACTGCCCATTCAGTTGACGCCAGATATTGAGCAACCACAGATCACGATTTTCTCGGGATGGCGCCAAGCCGCTCCAGAAGAAATAGAATCGGTGATCATCGAACCGCTAGAAAATGCGGTAAAAAACACACCTGGCGCACTTGAAGTTAATACCAACATCAATCGTGGTAATGGCTCTATTACGCTAACATTTGCGGTGGGTGCAAATATGCAACAAGCGATGCTTGATGTGCTAACAAGCTTAAATCAGGCTCCGCCGTTGCCACTTGATGCGCTAGACCCAGTCGTATTCGCCGGCGGTAATAACGGTGAAGCAGCAGCCACTTTGTTGGTCACGCCCAAAGACTATCAGGCAAATAGTCTCGATTTTGATATGGCGCAGTTTCAAAAGCAAATCGACGAGTTTATTGAACCAAGACTTGCACGAATTCCCGGCGTGGCACGTGTCGATCTAGCGAGTAAGCGGCCAAAAGAGCTGCGTGTTACCTTTGATCCGCACAAAGCCGCCGCGCTTGGTATTAGTTTAGATCAAATCAGTAATGTACTTGCAAGCTCTCGCGATACCTCTGGAGGTCTTGCCAACGTTGGGCGTCGTCAATATACCGTGCGATTCACTGGCCAATATGACCTTTCCAGTATGGCTCAAATGCGTGTCGGCTACTCTGGGGACAGGCCAATCTACTTAGGTGATATTGCAAGTGTTGAGCGCACCTTTTCAGACCGTTTGGGCATGAGTGGCCGCAATGGTAAACCGGCCTATTATATTCGGCTCTCTCGGGCCAACGAAGCAAATACCGTTGCCTTGCTTGATGAAATCAACCTTGCAATTGATGAATTAAACCAAGGGCCGCTGGCTGAAAATGGCTTATCGATTGAGCTCAGCTTTGATGCCTCCGTCCACATTCGTAATGCACTTTCTTTAGTAAAAAGTAACTTAGGCCTTGGGGTACTCTTATCTTGTTTAATTCTGTGGCTATTTTTTAGAGGCTTAAAAGCAACCTTGGTGATTGCAGCTACAATCCCCATTTCATTGATGGTCGCCTTTCTCGCACTTAATATCTTTGACCGTAGTCTAAATGTGATCTCGTTGGCGGGATTGGCATTTGCAGTGGGCCTTGTACTAGACGCCGCTATCATAGTCCAAGAGAATATCTCACGCTTAAGAGCTGAAGGATTCGATAACAAAAAAGCCGCCTTAAAAGGAGCTGCCCAAGTGACAGGAGCATTATTTGCTTCGACAACCACCAGCGTCGCCATCTTTTTACCAATTCTCTTTATGGCGGGTATTGAGGGACAGCTATTCTCTGATTTAGCACTGACACTCTCGATTGCCGTTATTGCGTCAATGTTGTGTGCTATTACCCTTATTCCACTGGCAAACCATTTGTGGCCAGACTCTGAACTAAAACCAGATCCTTATCATCAATACTGGCAAAAGCTCACCAACTTCATCATGAAGTTGACCAATAACAGAGTAAAGCAACTTACTTGGATTGGCGTATTACTGGGTGGCTCGGTGGTTGCAACCATGACCATGCTGCCAAAAACTGACTTTATGCCAAGAGCCCCCACCGATGGCTTTTTCTTTAACCTAGTGACACCACCTGGTGGCAACGTACAGTTTATGGAAGAAGAATTGCTGCTGCGCGTGAAAAAACGCTTAATGCCCTATTACCAAGGCGAAAAAGAACCTGGTATTAAAGACTTTAATTTCTATGCGTTTGGCTCTAATGCTGGCGGTTTTATCTATTCAGCCGACCCTCAACGTGTTGAAGAACTGATGAAAGTGGCCAGAGAAGAAATCTTCGTTGACCTTCCCGATACTCAAGTATTTTTCTTTCGCGGCTCCATGATCCAAGTCGCCAATGGCGGCGATGGTCGCGATATCAATATTGACCTTACAGGTCCCAATATGGACGACTTAATCTCAGCTGCTCAAGTGGCTCTACAAGCTGTGCAAACCGCACTCCCTGAGGCAACGGCCAGACCTCAGCCGCGATTGGATATGGCAGAGCCAGAGCTTAGATTAACGCCTAACGATCGCAGGATCACCCAAGCGGGATTAACGCGTCGAGATGTATCTCAAGCGGTACAAGCTTATACCGGTGGATTATTCGTCAATGAGTATTTTGATGGTAACGAGCGTATGAACGTTATTCTTCGTGGTATCCCTTGGCAAAGCCCTGAGGAACTAAAAGCCTTGCCTATCGTAACCCCTCAGTCAGGAATTCAAACTCTCGGCGAGTTGGCAAATATAGAACGTACAGTTGGCCCGACGCAACTGCGGCGTGTTAATGGTCGTCGCACAGTCAGCATTGTTGTCACGCCTCCGGCTGATATGAGCCTGCAGCAAGTGCAAACCATCTTGAGTGAACAGGTGATGCCAAAAGTGCGCGCAAGCCTACCGGCCAGTGCGGGTGCTATTTTGGCGGGAAATGCACAAAAGATGAATTCCGCAATGGAAGAAATGGCACTGAATTTTGTCCTCGCGTTGTTCATTTTGTTCTTGTTAATGACCGCGCTATTTAAGTCTGCCAAAGACAGCGCCTTGGTATTGTTAGTGATGCCACTGGCTATCGCAGGTGGCGTGCTGGCTCTGTATATTTTAAACCTCTTTACCTTCCAGTCCTTGGATTTACTGACCATGATAGGTTTTATCATCTTGCTTGGGCTGGTCGTAAATAATGCCATTTTGCTGGTGGATCAGACTCGCGTTGCGATGGCATCAGGTATGAGCCGTGAAGCATCGGTCAGACAAGCGGTGTTACTAAGAGCAAGGCCCGTTTACTTGAGCACCTTAACCAGTCTGTTTGGCATGCTGCCACTAATGCTCGTGCCAGGCGTAGGCTCAGAAATCTACCGCGGCCTTGCGACTGTCATCGTCGGTGGTATGGCTATCAGTGCTTTATTTACCTTAGTGTTGATGCCGAGTTTATTGCAACTTGGGCGGCAAACTCCGCCATCCGAAACAAACAAATCAACGGCCAAAGCCCCGCTCAGCCTAGTTGCCAATCAGTAAGTAGTGAGAACAGAATGAAAAACCCGATAAAACAGACACTTCAGGCCCTAGCACTATGTGCTGGGATCGTTGCGCCACAAGCCATCGCCGTGGTGCCAGTCACCGTCGCAGAAGTGACAAAAGCCCCTCTCACGAGCGAAATTGAAGTTAGTGGCACACTGTATGGGAAAGACGACGTGACGCTGACCGCCGGAGTTAGTGGCCGTTTGTTGTACGTAGCAGAACCCGGTACCAGTGTCGCAAAAGACGAAATCTTAGTACGTATGGACACACTTCCGCTGGAACTCGATAAGGCCCGCCAAGCCGAATTATTAAATCGAGCCAAGATCAATTTACGCTTATATCAACAAGAATTGACTCGATTAAAGAAGCTCGCAAAAACCAGCAGTGCGGCAGAGAGTCAAGTCGATGAAATGCAAAATAAACATGACCTAGCGCTGTCGGATATCGCCTTAGCAGAAGTCGAACTTAAGGTTATTGACGATAAGTTGACTCGCGCAACGGTCCGTGCACCATTTGATGGCGTTATCAGTGAACGTTTTAAGCGCGCGGGTCGAGAAATAAACCGCGCCGACGAACTGCTCACCATATTAGATATCCATCATCTAGAAGTTCGCCTATATGTGCCCGTTAAATACTTAAAGTTTTTGCAAAAAGGCATAGCGCTGCCAATCCGTTCTGGTGATTTATCGCAGCCAGATAACACGTCAGCAAAAGTCACAGCGGTGATCCCCTCAACCGATCCGCGCTCACAAACCGTTGAAGTGCGTGCAACACTCGCAGCAGATCAAACCCATAGGTGGGCAATTGGTCAATTAGTTGATGTAGCGGTGCCGCTCACCAGCAAACAAGCCGTATTGCTGGTTGACCGGGACGCCTTAATATTACGTAAACAAGGCACCCATATCGTCAAAATAGATGAGCAAAATAAAGCCGAACAAATTCCTGTCACCGTCGGCAATGGCAAAGGCCAATGGGTGGAAATTACTCCCCGCACCAGCGATATCTTACATGCCGGTGATAGAGTCGCCGTTCGCGGTGCTGAGCGCCTGCAAACAGGACAAGACGTCGAGGTGACAAACCCTTAATAACAAACCAGTTACTAGCCCAATGAGCTCACTCATGGACGAGCGGCTCATTTTTCTTTTCCACCCCCACGATATTCTCCCTTTTTGATCTATCGTAAAACCAGTTAAACTAGCGCTATCTAAGAGTTAGGGGGTGTTATGAAACGAACCAAATTAGTGAATCAATTAACGGAATTACTGAAGCCATTTCAAATTAACGATTACTGTCCAAATGGTCTGCAAGTAGAAGGAAAAGACGAAATCCAAAAAATCGTCACGGGTGTTACCGCAAGCCAAGCTTTAATTGATGCCGCTATTGAACGCGGTGCAGATGCCATTTTGGTTCACCACGGCTATTTTTGGAAAGGGGAAGATCAGTGTGTCACTGGCATGAAAAAGCGCCGACTACAAGCCCTGCTTGCCAATGATATCAACTTAATCGCTTACCACCTTCCACTGGATGTTCATCCTGAACTCGGGAATAACGCACAGCTCGGTAAGCTACTTGGGCTTGAATATGAAAGACCGCTTGAACCTTGGAATAAAAATAGCGTAGCGGTAAAAGGTAAATTAACGACGCCAATGACTGCTGTTGATTTTGCCGCTTTAGTTGAAGAAAAACTCGGTAGAAAGCCGCTCTTAAATGTTGCAGGCGATCATCCAATTAGCACTATTGCTTGGTGTACAGGTGGTGGGCAAAGCTTTATCGATCTCGCAGCAAACCAAGGCATTGATGCCTACTTAACGGGTGAAGCATCAGAGCAAACCATTCATTCATCTAACGAGCAACAGATCCACTTTATCGCGGCGGGACATCATGCCACAGAGCGTTACGGCGCGAAGGCACTTGGTGAATATTTGGCAGCGCAATATGGTTTGGATGTTGAATTTATTGATATCGACAACCCGGTTTAACCGTTTGGTGTGATCTCGCATATGGCTAGAAAAAAGCAGCAGCAAAAACCGGCACCGACAGATAGAAACTTTGCTGAACTGACGCACAAGTTTAAAAACAATATCTATGGCACCAATAAAGGCAAAATCAGAGAAGCTGTGCTCAAGCGTGACTTGAGCGCACAAGTTGACTGGTTAACGCAATCAAGTGGCAAACGCATATTAGATGTTGGCGGCGGACAAGGGCAATTGGCGCTCTTTCTAGCATCGCTTGGCCACCATGTCACTGTGATTGATATTTCAGAAGAGATGCTTGAACTTGCCAAAACGCGCGCGCATGAAGCCGGACTAAATGACCTGCTGCATTTTATCCACGCGCCCCTGCAAGCACTCGATACGCTGAACTTAGGACAATTCGACTTAGTATTGTGCCATGCGGTGCTTGAATGGCTGGTTGAGCAACAAAGTGCGCTTATGCTGCTAAAGTCGCAACTAAGCGAAACTGGCTTGCTTTCGCTAATGTATTTCAACCATGAGGCGCACCTGATGGCCAATATGGTGTACGGTAACTTCGACTATGTGCAAAAAGGCCTTAAAGTAAAGCAAAAAGTAGGTCTCAGTCCCAATAAACCAATTAGCCAAACTGACATGGCAACTTGGCTTGATAAGGCAAAACTCAGCGTTATGCAAAAAACCGGTGTTCGCTGTTTTCATGACTATTTAAGGGAGTTGAGTAAGGCGGATGAAGATTTTGACGCTTTGCTCGCCTTAGAGCTTAAATACAATCGCCAAGAGCCCTATGCATCTCTAGGTCGTTATACCCACTTGATGCTAAAACAAGCGTAAGTACAGCACTGCTTACGCTTCTTCCGCTCTTAGGGTTAACACTTCAACGCCGTCATCTGTTACCAACACAGTATGCTCCCACTGCGCCGATAGCTTTTTATCTCGGGTTACCACAGTCCAGCCATCTTTTTTGGTTTTAATTTTTGCGCTACCCTGATTGATCATCGGCTCAATGGTAAAGGTCATCCCAGGCTTGAGCGTCATCCCGGTATTTGCTTTGCCATAGTGCAATACATTTGGCGCTTCATGCATCTCTCTACCGATCCCATGACCACAATACTCGCGTACCACAGTGTAACCGGCTTTTTCAGCCACTTGCTGTACAGCCGCACCGATGTCCCCAAGCTTTGCTCCAGGTTTAACCATTTTTATTCCAGCCCACATCGCTTGGTAAGTCGTTGCCACTAATTTTTTGGCTGGGAGTAATGCGTCTGGCATCACATACATTTTGCTGGAGTCGCTGATAAAGCCATTTTTCTCAAGCGTAATATCGATGTTTACAATATCAGAAGACTTTAAGATTTGTGATTTACTCGGCACACCATGGCACACGACCTCGTTCACAGAGCTATTAAGGACGAACTGATAACCATATTGACCAAGGCTGGCAGGACGCGCTTTAAGCTCATCAACAATAAAGTTGTGCACTTTGTCATTAATCTCTAGCGTAGAAATTCCGGGTTCAATCCAACTATCAATATAGTCAAACACTTGCGTAAGCAATCGCCCGCTTTCGCGCATCAATTGGATCTCATCAGCGGTTTTGAAGGTAACCTCTTGCATCTCAATTTCCTTTTGGCTGTTGTGACTTCACTCGCGTCATTTCTGCCGTAATGATCTCTGTAAACGTAAGCGTTGGATTGCGCTCGGCAAGTCGCCCAATTTTAATCCAAAACTCAGCCTGTGAATTGATTGAGCGCGACATCACAGTGCTTGCTTCACGGATCTCATCGTGTAGTTCATCTGAAATTTTTACGATACCCATTTATATAAACCATACACATATCATATATAATTCATATAATAACGGAGTTGCGGAACAATGCAAAATCTAATGCCAGTTTGCTTATTAACCTGAGGTTTGGATAAGGAATGTTCCAACTCATTGTTGCTAAAGTACAACTTAGTTTTTTCCTTGTCTAGCCAGCAAGTTTTAGGGAAAACAAGGCGAATTTACGCACCAATAGCTGGCTATTGGAAGTGAATTCAACGCAGTTAGCGCTAAAACTGGCTGCTAGAAAGGCATTAATTATCCGCAGCTCAGGTTTATTATGTTGAAGCAAAAAAATTTAAGGCAAAAAATGCACCGCCTCGGCGGTGCACTCCGTATTTTAAGCTTAAGTCACCCAAGCTTAGGTTGACTCACTAAAAGCTATAGCGCATCCCTAATTGCCAATTGAACGGTTCGCCGTGCATTACATAGCCGTCCCAAGATGAAATACTGTTGTAGTAACTTTCATCCAGTAGGTTGTTGAAGTTAAGCGACACACTAAGCTGTTCACTCACTTCATATCTTGCCATTAAATTAAGTAACGCTCCGGAAGATTGTGTGATCTTATACGCCTCGCTACCGCCGCCCGGCAATGGCCTTTGTGGTATTGCATAAAAGCTACCTTGCCAATTAATTCCAAGCCCCGCAGTCAAGCCGTCAACAAACTCGCTAAAGTCATAGGTGGTATACAGGTTTATGAGCTCTTTGGGCTGATCCGTTAACAGCTCTTTGCCATCTTTTGATTCAGTTTTGTGTTTTGATAGCCCTAAGCTGATATTCCACTGCTCATTGATAGAGCCTGTAAATTCAACTTCAAAGCCTTCTGTCGTATCGCCTTCACCGCGCTGAATATATGGCCTATTGCCCTGCGGAGTTAGATAGCTGTCTGGGTAGTTTGGATCGACAATCGCAAGCCCATTTTCAACATTACGATACACCGCCGCCGTAAAGTTCAAGGTGTCATCAAGTAACTCACCTTTTACCCCGAGCTCATAGCTTTCGCCGGTGCTTGGGTCGAGCATTTTATCATTGATATCAAAGTAGGCTTGCGGCTGAAATGCCTCTGTGTAGCTCGCGTAAACACTATATTGCTCATTAATATCAACCACGAGCCCGGCATAAGGGGTGACTTCTGTATCCACCTTTTCATGATAGCGGTTACGAAGAAACTTACCGTTATTAGGATCATAAAGGTCAATATCGTACTCCCAATTGGTGATCCTAGCGCCAACAATAAGTTTAACATCATCATGCGGGTTAACACGCACGGCCACAAATCCACCATTAGAGTCTGTTACCGTCAAACTATCACGGCCTAAATCTTTAAATGGATAGCGCGGCACGTCACCTGTCCAATCGTGAAAATTTAACCCTTCTAATGAAATAGTAGTCTGGTCGGCTTCATTACCAAATGACGTACGCTCCCGCTTGAATTGGTTATAGCTGAAAATGACATCATGCGTACGACCAAATAACTCAACCGGGCCTTGGAGTGACAAGTCTATTGTCTTTTGTTCATCTTCGGAGCTACTTATTACAGCACTGTAACCGAATCCATTATCGCTGCTACCATCTGGGTTAATAGGCCCATCAGGATAAACGAAAAAGAGCTGCCCACCTTGCATCTCAATGGTATTGTATGTCGCGATGGCATGGAGTTGCCAATCGTTTTCAAACGCGTGATCAAGCCCAACAAAATAGGTGTATTCTTCGATTGGCCAGCTACTCCATTTTGCCGTCATCCCGGTGTCACCACGGCGTCCCTGATAGCGACTACCATCAGCGTAAAAGTAAGGTTGAGAGTGGCTATTTATCGCCCCTTTTGAAGCAGTATCAGCATATTCCACACCGAGTCGCAATAAGGTGTAATCGGTCAGATCAGCCTCAACGGTAGAATATATAGACGTTTTCTCCTGGCTATAACGCTCAATGTAGGAATCTCTTTCATAATGTGCAGCAACAAAGCGGCCGCGAATACTGCCCTCTTGGTTTAACCCACTCGCCACATCCACCTCTGCGCGGTAATTATCCCAACTACCAGCCGAAACCGCCACACTGCCCTTAAACTCATCGCTTGTTGCACGTTTTCTTACTAAGTTTACGGTCGCGGTTGGGTCACCAACGCCAGTTAATAAACCATTTGCACCACGTACAATCTCAACACGCTCATAAGCAACCGCATCACCATTTACATTTGGTCTTCGGCCACCTGGGAACTGTTGCACACCGTCTATTTGGATTAAATTGACATCACCGCCACGTACAGAAAAACGTGTCCTATCAAGACTGGCTCCCCGCTTTGCATAAAAGCCCGTTGCATGTTCCAAGATCTCATCAATGTTAACCGTCTGCCAATCTTGCATCATTTGATTTGTGATAACGGTCACCGCTTGAGGCGTCTCACGCTGTGATAAAATCATTTTTAATGCCGCTTTGTTCGAAGACTCGGTGTAATTTTTTACACTCGTACCAGTCACATAAATATGCTCTAGTTCTTGAGCCCTACCATCACCCGCGGCATCAGCAGCTAACGTATCATCAGCAACTTCAGCGGCATGTGCATTGCCGTGTAGTGAGAACAGCACAAAAGTGGCGCAAAGAGAGAGTTTTAAAGAATTATTTATTGTACGTGAAGATGAAGAGCACATCGTTTTTCCCTAAATTAACTTCATTATGAAAACGATAGTGATTATCATTTATATTACCAACTCTTTCAAGTTCCTTTTTTAGTTATATGCCGTTATTTGAAGCGCAATTCAAGTGTGGCAGTGACCAAAACTTATTAAGCTTTGCCGTTTACCTTTTGTTTTTACCCGCTACTATTTACTCAAAAAGTAGGGAGCCCCTATTTCTTCACCACAGGTAAAGACTCCGCCAGCCACTTATTCATATCACCTTCTAGGTGTTTTAAGGTGTAGCCTTTTGGCGCTAGTGCCTCAATAAAGATGCCAGCCCTACGCCCAGAGCGGCAGTACACAACGAGTGGTGTATCAGTCAATTTAGTCAGTTCTTCCTGATGCGTCTCAATCTCGTTAAAAGGAATGTTTATTGCCCCTTTGATATGTCCTGCGGCAAACTCTTCAGGGCTTCGTACGTCCACTATGGTGTAAGCGTCTGCTGACATTTGATTTACCATCAGTGCTTGCTGTGTGATCGTTTCCGATTGGGCATAGCAAATACTGCTAACAAACCACATAAAGCTAATAATCAGTTTTCTCATTTTTCAGTCTCCTTTTTGTACAATCCATCAAATACTATTTGCCACTTTTCAGCCCCTTGCTTACTCAGCCAAACCTGACGTACCGTACCATCTGGGTTCGCAGTCCATGTTATCTTATCCGTCACCTTAATACCTGCTGCATTTTTCCTATCCCCTTGTAATACCATTTTCCCTTCATGAAGCTCACCATCCAACCGTAACAACAGTCCGCTATTATCCACCCAAGTTTGATGCCAACGATGAGTGGATGCATCATAAATATTTATACTCTCACCACGATACCCAAGTTCATTGGTATAACTTTCTTTAATAACACAGCCATCATACGCACGGGTAATGCGATTACGCCCAGACTCAAGACCTCCTACGCTCGTTACCAACCAATCTCCAAGCCAAAAATCAAACTGTCTAAATCCTTGATCTTCACATTTAGCAAAGCTATTACAGCTAAAAAACAAAATACTAATAACCAACCATACCTTCATTTCACTGACTCCTTATATCCAACCTTGTTAGCTTAGCGGGGATTAACCAAACAGCTAAAGAAATCAGAAAATACTCCGATACAGTTAGAAATAGAGATAACAAGGATAACGTTATGGAAATTCAAATGAAGCCACATCACTTTGCCGACGCACTAAACGCAAACAACGAAACACCCACTGCCACAAGTAACTCCACAGAGGAAACGGAAGAAAAACCAGCAAATGAAACCATACTGACTGAGTTTATGGACAAAAAGGCAAAGAAATACAAAGGTAACAACCCTAATTTTAAGCAACAATATGAAATGTTAGAACAGTCAGAAGCCCTAATGAAAGAGCAAATCCAACATTTACAACAGCTTATTAGCGAGTTAAAAAAAACACCTCTGCAACGAGCTATAAAGGTATCCACAGTAAGCGATGCTGATATCCCAACAACACAAGAAGATACCCTGAGATATGAGCATACCGGCGCAAAACAGTATCGCGATAATGAAACAGAAAAAGAAATTGAGATTTTAACCCAACAACTTGATGAACTTAAATCACAGCATGCTGATGTAAAGCAACAGATGATCCAAATGGTACTTGATGAAATGACTAGGCAACGAGATAAAAGGTATGAAGTCTAAATAGTCCTAGCGCTTCTATTACTTCATAACAACTGAACTAAATCAATATTATGCAGATTTCTACAACTAAAATTTTGGTGAATTTTAATTCACCTAGGCTACATACCCCAATCTCATCGTTCAACGCTATCTATAAAGCTCCATAAAACAAAGATTTAAAACAAAAAAACAAGTGATGTGGCAAAGTTAAAAACCGGACATTTTTTAGAAAATAAAACCACATAAAAAGGATAAAAAACCACACTTACTTTCAGCTAAAAAATCACAAATCTAAAACACAAAATATAATCAACAAATAATACAAACTGCAAACATTAGCAAAAAACATTTAATTATTAATATCACCTGCTTTTCAAATACAATACTGCCCCTTTAAATATCAATCATCATCCATGGATTCATTGAGCTTCAATAATGCAGTTAAAAAAACTATCTATTTCTAACCAAATAACGTTAAGTTTCACCTTACTTTTTGTCATTTTCATTGGAGTTGGCTTGATGAGCTACCAAGGAATGAAAGAAGTGAACGCCAATCTGAACGACATAGTCAGAACCAGCATTCCATCTATGGAAACCATTAAAGACATTAAAATTGACTTAGCAACTATACGTAAAGATGAGTTTAGTACTGCATTAAACCCTGAAGACCCAGAGGTGCACAACTGGCTTGCTATTTTAAGAGATCTGAAGAAGTCATTGAATGACAAGATAGCATTTTATCAATCATTGCCAGTCAGCAAAGAAGAAAAGGCACTGTTCAATGCGTTTATTACCGCTTGGCAGCGATACGTCAATGCGACTTATCATTACGAAAGCCTTATCCTAAGTGGCAACGCAAAAGAAGCAAATCGAATCATTTTAGATAGCTACCCTCTGTTTGCCAACGCCATGTCTGAGCTTAGTGAACTGGAAGCATTAAATGATAGCAGTGTTGAAAATTCTGAGCGCTCGGCTATATCAGCAGTTAATAGCACCCTATTTACTTTAGCGATTTCTGGATTACTCGTTGCAGTAACCATAGTCATTATCTGCATACTTTTGAGTAAAGCGATTAAGACACCGCTTGCTTTATCCGTGGATCTTGCGAGTAAGATAGCCCGTGGCGAGCTAAATCACGCAATTGCACTTGAAGATACAGGTAAGAACGAGCTCGGTTTATTGACCCAATCTTTAGATAAAATGCGTTCACAGTTACACGCCTTAATCACCATGATCAATGACTCAGCCATTCAATTAACTGCGGCAGTAGAAGAAGTAAATGCCATTTCTTACCAGAATGCACAAGGTATGAATGTACAGCAAAATGAGCTGCAATCCGTCGCATCCGCGATGACACAGATGCAAGCGGCGATTAGTGAAGTGGCTAAAAGTACAGAAATGGGCGCTGAATCAGCAAATCAGGCAAGTGAAAAAGCCAGAGAAGGCAGCGACGCACTTAAATCAAATATCAATCATATTTCAGACGTTGCACAAACAGTCACATCTGCAGGTGAACTTGCCAATAATCTCGAAAAAAACTCACACAACATTAATGTGGTTGTTGACGTAATCAGAGAAATCGCGGAGCAAACGAATCTATTAGCATTAAATGCTGCTATTGAAGCTGCTCGTGCAGGTGCTCAGGGACGTGGTTTTGCTGTTGTTGCGGATGAAGTCCGCTCACTGGCCCAACGCACCCAAGATTCAACCACGCAAATTGTTGAAATCGTCAACGACCTACAAACCAAGTCGAAGGAAACCGGCGTGGCAACCAAGAGCTGTGAGCAGGGTATTGCACTTTGCGTTGAGCAATCAGAAGTCGCCGGCAATATGATCCATCAAATTGAATCTCAAATTGATAGCATCGCAGCCATGAGTACACAGATCGCGTCAGCTTGTCATCAGCAATCTGTGGTTTCAGAGGAGCTGAACAAAAATATCGAGACTATCAATTACTCGGCTGTTGAAATGACCGAAGGCGCCAACCAAACCGCGACGGCGTGTAATGAAATGAGTAAACTTGCCCACGACTTAAAGTCGCAAGTCGACAAGTTTACGCTCTAAAATACCGCCATAATGGATAAATAGCGCCTAAGCCTAGGTACGGCTAGGCGCTATATAATTGAGGCACTCTATCATCAAAAAAACAATGCTCGGTAACAGACATAGCAAAAGTTGATTGCAGCGCTCACTTTAGGACGGATTCTACAAACCTCTTAGCCGCCTCATGGTTACTATCTAATTGCAATAGCTGCAGGTAAGTAACACGTGCATTGGTTTTATCTCCTTTAATAAGATACGCCTCAGCGAGACTGTCATAGGTATTCGCGCTTTTTGGGTGTGCCGCAACATTCAATTTGAAAAATTCAATTGCGGCGTCGTAATAACCGACTTCCAATAATTGATACCCAAAGCGATTTAGTTGGCGCTCACTTAATCCCTTCCCCGCACGAGCTTGGTGCTGATAACTTTTAATCGCAACTTCAACACCGTCAGATAAAATCGTTGCAAAAAGCAGCCGATATGGACTTAACTTGGGCGATGCTGCAGCTTTACCTGCAAGGATTTCAAGTATGCCATCAACCATCTGTGTCAATGGTGCGCCGCCTGTATTATCCAGTAAAATAATAACCGTTTTGTCCTCCAATACTCTTGCAATCTTAGCCCCAAACCCTGGGATTCCACCGCCATGGTGAACCAGCGTTTTAATTTGACTGTCATCTCCTTTGTTGGTGATTTCCCAGCCAAATCCGTAATTTCTGTGTTTGGAAGGGGTAAATAACAATCTCTTGGTCTCAGGCGTTAATAGTTTATCTGTGTATAATGCACGCTCCCACTTATACATATCTTGCACCGTTGAATACATTGCGCCCGCGGAAAAAGGCACTGTCATGTCAATAAAATCGGCATGTTTGAACCCCTTTAACGTGGTATCGTAACCATTCGCTAGGCCTTTAATTACCTGCTTATGATCGGCAAATCCAGTTTCTTTCATATCTAGCGGTGCTAATATTTGCTTTTCAAGTAGTTGCCAGTAGCTGTTTCCACTCACAAGCTCAAGGATACGTCCAAGTATAGTGTAGCCGGCATTGCTGTAACGAAACGCAGAGCCCGGCTCAAACAACAAGTCTCCTGAGCAAAAATGGTCGATAAACTCATCGCGATTATAAGGGTTGTGACTTTGCACCTGACGAAATTCGGGGTGTTGAAACACATCTGGTAAGCCTGACGTGTGATTAAGTAACTGCCTTATGGTAATTTGGCCTCCCGTATCCTTTCGGTATGTGGGTAAATAGCTGGAAATGTTGGCATCAAGCTCAATCTTTCCTTTCTCAACCTGTTGTAATACCAAAAGTGCCGTAAACTGCTTGGTCACTGATGCTAGCTTAAATTTAGTGTTGGGTTGATTTGCTATTTGCCACTCTACATTGGCAAATCCATAACCTTGCTGCAGTAACACCTCAGCTCCTCGAGCAACCAAAGCGGCACCATCAAACTCTTTAATTTGGTGATACTGCGCGATATAGTCATCTAGTTGTTTTTGCAGTTGAGTCGTCGCCTGAGCGGGCATAGAAAACAGGCATAAAAATAACAGTAAATGGGGTAATGCTTTCATGTAAATCCTTGTTTATTGTTATGACGAGTCTTACTCTACGTGTCTAATGCTGGCTTGCCAGTGTGCTTTGGTGACATTGCGTGACAGAACAATTAAAAGCATTTAAATCAATAAAATAAAAAATACAGGATTTATAACTTGCAGTATCAGTTGAATCAAAAATGGGATTTTGATGTATCTTCTCGCACCATCAGTCATCGCGATGTATCTCATGTACTGACACCGCTCGCACATAGATTGTTGCTGAACCTGATTGAGCATGCACCTCACCTTGTGAGCCACCAGCAATTAGAACAACAAGTTTGGCTTGGTCGAGTCGTGACTCATGATGCGATTAAAAAACAAATAGCAAGGCTACGAAAGCTCCTTGAAGATGATGCCAATAAACCAGAATATATCGTGTCTGAACGCAGCTTCGGATACCGCTTTAGCGCAACCGTTAATAAGATAAATCATGAACCGCAAGCGCCAGCAGTAAAGCGATTTACTACTCTAGCCGGCGGAAGTATCGGCCTAGCTCTGGCGTGTATAATCGGTATATATCACTCCCCTTTTACCTCACCATTTTCTTCAACAAGCTCTGACGCAACATTGAGCATCGCCCAGCAGCACTTTACCCGACAAACTTTAGAAGATAATTTACGGGCGATAGCGCTGTATCAGCAAAGCATCACAACATCACAAGACGTAGATGAGAGTTATAAGGGCTTGAGTCGAGCATTATTGAGTGACTATAGCTTATATAATCAGGTTGCAGACGCGCTGACGAAAAGCCGGATCAATACAGAAAAAGCGCTGGATTTAACACCCGATAGTCCATCGGCAAATCTGCTTTTGGCTCAAGCACATACGCTTCAAGGGCATTACCATCAAGCACAACAACTTCTAAATGACACCATAGCGAATACACCTAATTGGCCTTTGTTAAAGTCACACCTAGCCGAGACCTATCTCTTGCAAGGCAACCCCATTGAAGCATACCCACTAGCACGCCAAGCTTATGAGGCTTCTCCCAGCGAGCCTAAGGTAGTTGCTAGCTACCTCCACTGCCTGCGCAAAATGCATATGGCCAACTGGTTTAACAAGGTACTTATCAACGCCAGCCCTGAAGTAAAGGGATCTCCTTGGATACAACTAGAACACGTCCAGTTTTTACAGCAACAAACGCAGCATAAAAAAGCCATCCAACACCTTAACTTATTAGCCAAAGCCGCGCCAAATACTCAGACATTAAACTGGTTCGCAGCCCTTTCTTATCTAAGTAACAATCATCATGATAAAGCGACCAATGTTTTAGCGCTGACTGTTGAAAAGCACGGTAGATATGCATTATTCAGTCAATTATACTTGTCATTTCTCACTGCTAAGCATCAATCAATAAGTAGATATACCGATGATATTGCCAACCAGATAAAGGCCGGCAACCAAAACCCTGAATTGGTCTTTAGCCTCGGCCTCATCAGCCTTTACCATCAGCAAAATGACAAGGCTCAGGACTATTTCAAACAGGCTATTGACCAGGGATTTAGTGACGAGTTTAGGTTTAAAGCATTACCTTTCAACATCACAGAAGATCAAGCTCATTTTGTAGATAACATTGTTGAGCAGCTTGCTCTGACTAACTTAAAGAAAAGAATAAAGCGCACACCGAAGTAATCACTGTGCGCTGTATGCCAATAAGTTAATTGGCAGGTCTTAGCGTTTCGATGACCTGAGCATCAACCCAAAAAATATCAGCATCTCTTGAAGGTGTGGTACGGTTAAAAAACAGATATTTGCCATCGGGCGTTACACTCGCTGACGCCTCCCGAGCACTCGTGTTTACTTTGTCTCCCAAATTAATCGCTTCGCCCCAACTACCGTCTTTCAAACGAAAACTGATATAAAGATCTGAGTTACCAAACCCTGAATCTCGAACCCCGTCCCATATAATGTAAGAATCATCGGGCGCGATAAATGGATGCGCATTATATAGACCAGTGTTAATTTCAGGACCTAATTTAACAGGTCTTTGGCGTTGACCGTCTTTCACCTCAGAGATCCTAATAACATCGCCACTTTTATAATCGTCAAACACATACGTACCACTCGCAGATGCACTTAACCGCATGATCCCCCAGCTTTCTTTATCAAACATAGGGCCTAGACTTTTGGCTTCAGACCAGCTCCCCTCTCGACGCGTCATAACATATTTCCCCATATGCATGGTCACGCCATCTGGTGCTAGTAATGGCCTGCCAACCCTTGGACCAACAACCGTTTCATACCACTGTTCACCTCGCTGCTCGTATGCAATTAAACTCCAACGGTTCACGTTCAGGTCCTTTCGCGTAAAATAAAAAGTTTTCATGTCGGGAGAGAAAAACGCATTGTGATCTCTGTGCTCTGTTGACACCGTGCCAAGCGCAAATACTTGAGGTGTGTCCCCAGGTGGTGTTTGCCCAAGATAAGGACCGGATGTAAGCTGCGCATAACTCTTAGCAGACATTGATATCATCAACAGCGCTAAACCAATGTTTATTTTCATTTTTATTACTCACTTTCTTCTGTTAGAGATTATTTTATGAGAGTGGGTAAGGTAACAATTTCAGCAAAATTCTCTTGAATTTCTGATGATTTATTAATGACCTTTATCTGATTTCTACCGTTTTCCTTTACGTTTAAGCTCCTCTAATCGCTCCCGCTCCGCTAAAATCATCTTTAACATCTGGATGCGAAGTTCCGCTTCTTGCTGTTTAAATTCAGAGAGCTGCTCTTCAAGCACTTTCACTTCATCTACTTTTGTTTGGTCACGATACTTTTTACTGCCTACATGTTCGATTAAAGCTTGCTGCTCATCATTAGTCGCGTCTGGGAGTTGTTCGACCCGTAAAAAACGCTGCTCTTGGGACTGCATTAGCTTATTAATTCTCTCTTGGAGCTTACGAATTTGCGCTTGAATGAGGTCCATTGCCTTTTCTAAGTTTTCATAATCCTCTTTAAATACAGGGTTATCTTCCTTATAACCAGCCGCTTCGTCATCGAGTTCTTTGGAAAGCATCGCGGGTACCTCTTGCTTTTCCTCCACATCGCTTTGGGATTGCGATTCTAACTGGTTGGAAGCAGCTTGAGCCGAGCCCTGTGATTTCAACTCAGCTAGTTGCTTTAACGGTGATAAGCCACCTTGATGTATTTGAATATCCATTTTCACTCCTTGGGATAGACACTGATTGTTATACATATCGGAAAAGCTGGAAAAAACTTAATTAAATTTATGTTGTGCGTTCCTAATTTCGTTTCCGCTGTCTTCAAACTGACATCAACTCGCGACCAATTTGTCATAAATACCAGCAAAAATACTCGATAAGCTAACTCGGCTAGGAAGTATGTTGGTATAGCCTCTTTTTTTCGCGGGAGCGTTATGGAAAACAAGCAAATTGCAGTGGTAACTGGTGCCTTTGGTGGGATTGGTTCTGCTATTACGAAAACACTCATTGAAAAAGATTTTTTTGTTATAGCGATAGCAAGCGAAAGGCGTAATGAGGCCGACTTTGATCTCTGGCTTAACACGCTACAAATAAATCCAGCTGCAGTAAAACCTTTATTCTTGGATGTGACTAACGCTGAGCAATGCCACGCAGCGATGACTCAGGTCCTACAAGAATTTGGTAATATCGATTTACTCGTAAACAACGCCGGGATCACACGCGACTCAGCGTTTAAAAAAATGACCCACGCGCAATGGAGCGAGGTGATCAACACCAATCTAAATTCCCTTTTTAATATGACCAACCCTGTCTTTGCGGCAATGTGCGCTAATAAGCAAGGTCGTATCGTTAATATCTCTAGCGTTAATGGCCTAAAAGGTCAATTTGGGCAGGCAAATTATTCCGCTGCGAAAGCGGGCATGATTGGGTTTACTAAAGCGCTAGCCTATGAAGGTGCGAGAAGCGGTGTCACCGTCAATGCAGTAGCTCCAGGCTACACGGAAACGCCTATGGTAAGCGCCATGCGTGAAGACGTATTAAATAGCATAAAAGCACAAGTACCGATGCAACGTTTAGCCACGCCTGACGAAGTTGCAGCCGCAGTTGCTTACTTAGCATCAAATGCAGCCGGTTACATTACTGGGGAAACCCTGTCGCTCAATGGCGGCTTATATATGCAATAACCTAAATAACCTCAGGTTAAATACCACCGAGGGAGCGAGCTGTCCCTGATGTTCGGTGGTGCTAACTGATCACTATCATCCATTGTGTTAATTTAATCGATAACAAGGAAAAGACCATGTACAGCGATTTATTCAAAACATTCAACGAACAAACTGAGCAATTCTTTGCACCAGCGGTACAGTTTAACCAAATCGTAGCAAAAAACATCGAAGCACTCTCAAAAATTCAGCTGCACTCGGCTGAACAGATCACTAAAACATCCATTGAGCAGCTAAAGCAAGCGACTGAAATCAAAGATGCAAAATCTATGGTGGATTTTAACGCAAGTCAGTTGAACGCGTTAAACGCTCTAAGCCAACAGATGATCCAAGATGGTCAAAAGCTTTCTCAATTAGGTCAAGAATTTAAAGACAGCTTAGAATCTCTTGGCAAAGAAACCCTAAAAACCGCGAAAGCGCAATAACCTGCAATTTTGGGCGACTTAGGTCGCCTTACCCGTTCAAACAACACAAAGGATCTACCTGTATGGGCACTCAAGAAAATATTGAGCAAGGGTTAACTGCGTGGTGGCAATATAACCAAGAATTGTGGCAGCTCGCAGCGACACATTTTGGTAAAGAGAATCCATTACAAAATGCATTAAATGAGCAAAACCAAGCCGACTTACAAAGCTGGCTCAGTGCACTCAATCAACAACCGGAAACCTTTATTAAACAGCAAAATGCGTGGTGGCAGACTCAGTTTGCAATTTTTCAAAACAGTTTTATGCCACAAACTACCGATGATAAAGAAGACATTATTAGCCCAGAACGTGGAGACAAACGCTTTGTAGACCCTGATTGGCAAGAAAATCCTTGGTTTAACTACCTTAAACAAAGCTATCTTTGGTTTGGACAATCACTACAAAACACCATTGAAAATACTCCAGGCCTCGACCCAAAACTTAAAGAGCGATTAGCGTTTTTTGCAAGACAGTCCGTTAATTCAGTATCACCGAGCAACTTTGTTTCAACCAACCCTGAATTACTTAAGCTGACGTTAGAAAGTAACGGACAAAATCTATTCGATGGACTGGCGCGCTTAAAAAAAGATCTAGCCAAAAGTACTGAAATGCTCCGAGTCAGCATGACCAATGAAAATGCGTATACACTCGGGGAAGACCTAGCTTGTACACCGGGTAGAGTGGTATTTCAAAACCACTTGTTTGAATTGATCCAATATCATCCGACTACGGAGCAAGTACACAAGACTCCCCTGCTTATCGTGCCGCCATTTGTTAATAAATACTATATTTTGGACTTGAGAGCAGATAACTCCATGGTTAAATGGGCACTTGAACAAGGCTATACCGTGTTAATGATGTCATGGAAAAACCCAGATCCAAGCATGGCAAATATTGCGTTTGACGACTACGTCGTAGACGGTGTGTTATGTGCTTTAGAGCAAACTGAAAAACAAACAGGCGAAACACAAATCCATACTGTGGGTTATTGTATCGGCGGTACTCTACTCACCTCATGTATGGCCTATATTGCTGCTAAGCGCATGAAACAAAGAGTAAAAAGTGCAACCTTGCTGACCACGATTTTAGATTTCTCACAGCCAGGTGAACTTGGCGCATTTATAAATGAGCCCACCATTAATGCGCTAGAACAGTATAATAATCAAAATGGCGTGATGTCTGGGCATCTGCTCGGTACTTCTTTTAGTATGCTGAGAGAAAACAGCTTGTATTGGAATTACTTCGTTAATAACTACCTCAAAGGCAAAGCGCCCGCTGACTTAGATTTACTCTATTGGAATAGTGATAGTACAAATCTAACAGCGGCCTGCCACAACTTTATTTTGCGGGACTTATATCTTAATAATCAGCTTATTGAAGACAAGTCTGTCAGTATTCGTGGCACTAAAATTGACCTCAGTAAAGTAAAGCAACCTGTCTACTTTCTCTCTACCCGTGACGATCATATTGCGCTGTGGCAAGGCACTTTTGAGGGCGCCAAAAGACTCAGCAGCCCGCTCACTTTTGTGCTTGGGGAGTCAGGTCATATTGCCGGAGTGGTCAACCCGCCAAGTGCAAACAAATATGGTTATTGGTTTGATGGACAAGACCACGAGAACCCCGCTGAGTGGCTTGCCTCGGCAAAGCATGAAAGCGGGTCATGGTGGTCGCATTGGGCACAGTGGTTACATCAAATAAACCCAGAGCAAGTTCCAGCCCGTGCCGCGCAAAGTGATGAACAACCGGGGATTTACGATGCCCCCGGAGAATACGTCAAACAGAGTATTTAACCTGAGCTGCGGATAATTAATGCCTTTCTAGCAGCCAGTTTTAGCGCTAACTGCGTTGAATTCACTTCCAATAGCCAGCTATTGGTGCGTAAATTCGCCTTGCCTACAGGATGTAGGTACCTTAGCGAGAGCAGGACGCGGAAGCGGTGTTTTCCCTAAAACTCTCTGGCTAGACAAGGAAAAAACCAAGCTATTCTTTAGAAGCAATGAGTTGGAACATTCCTTATCCAAACCTCAGGTTATTTAAGAAACTTACAATCAAATCAATTAGAGGCAAGCTATCTTGCTTCTAATATTTCCCGTTATTGACACACGCTACACATTCGGTCAGTCTAGGACGCAAAAATATAGGGAAATAACATGATTGGATTTCTTCTACTTGTTGCGGTATTTGTGGTCTTTGTTGGTGTATTACAATATCAAAAAGTAAAAACGACGGCGCGTAGACGTAGTTTTATTCAAGATTACGATCTCACGCATTTAAGACCCAAACTCAGTCAACATTATCCTGAGCTTACCAATGAGCAACTTACACAGGTTGAATTGGGCCTTAAGCAGTTTTTCCAAGCGAACTTATTGCTCGAAGATCAGTCCTTAGCTATGCCCTCCCAGGTTGTCGATGCGCTGTGGCATGAATTTATTTTACACACACAAGAGTATCATTCCTTTTGCTATGAGGCCTTTGACCGTTTCTTACATCATTGTCCATCTGAGGCAATGAAAGGGAAAAACAAAGCTCAACTCAGTCTGCGTAAAACATGGAGAGCCTGCTGTAGCATCGAAGGAATATCTCCTCGCAGACCGGCTACTTTACCTATATTATTCGCAGTTGACGCTTTACTTAATATTCCAAATGGCTATTACTACTCGGCAACTGATTTTCGAGAGCCCATTGCCAAAGGCGACTCCAGCAGCACAACCTATGCGGGGCACATCGGGTGTACGTCAATGGACAGTGGCGACAGCAGTACCTCCTCGTCGAGTTCTTCAAACTCAAGTTGTAATAGTGGCTCAAGTTGTGGCAGCGGCTGTAGCAGTTAGTCTTAATAATTGATGAAGTAACCTTTTACATTCGTTAACGTTAAGACCTTATATTGACGCTTAAGATTAGCTACTATTTGTACCGGTTTAACTAGTTTTCGTTTGGTGATCCGGTGCCTATTGTTAACAAATATTACAGCTTAGTATTTTCAGCTTTACTGGTGTCAGGGTGTCATCAGTTGGGTGAAGGCCAACCTTTGTGGAAAATAGCCTCTGAGGGCATTATCTTTGACGGGCAGCTGCAAACACATCTTTCCGCTGCTTCAATTCAATGCGAACAGTGTGAAGTCAAGCGCCAGTCCGATATGCGCCCTTCTGGCCCCGCGGATTACACATTGGTGTCGGAAAACCACAAACTAAAAGCGATTTGGGGTAAAAGTAGTAATGCCGCTTTATATATTCCAAATAACGCCGGCAGAACCTTAATAAATTTAGCACCAGATACCGAAACTGGTGTCTGGATAATGGATTTAGATAGCACACCAAAACCCCTAAAGGTGGGTAAGGTGAATTATGTGATGCTTGGTGCTGACACTTACCAAGTGGTGATCAGCCCAAATTCACAGCGTACAAACTTCGAGTACGCCGTCCTTGTGAAATAGCTTTTATTTCGTTTCTAAAATCGTTACTGCATCCGGTTTGAGCCTAACTAGACTCATCCCCTCAGTGACTTTGCTTGCATCAAACGCTTCACCGTTTTGGTGCGCTCTATGGGCCAAATAACGCTTCGTTTTCTCAATATCTAGCTCGAACTGTTCAAGTACACCAGTCGCATAAGCGCGCTTGCCAATGGCTGACATTGGAAAAACCATATCGCCATCCCGTACCTTTACGTTTATTTCCTCACCATTATCTACCTTCAGTGTCATCCAACAGCCACGCTTTTTGCACACTTTTACCACTTCACCTGACAGCGTGATCTCACTTCCCGTAAACTGCTCCGAGTTTTTCAATACATCTGCGGCCGCAACAAGCTTGTTCATGTTCGCACCGCCGCCAAACTCAATTGTTTTAGCATCAGCCGTTGATACTAGCAGTGTGATAACTAAACCACAGAGTAAATTGTTTATCTTCATATTTTTCCTTAAAAGTCAGAATAGTAACGCCTTTATCTATATAACTATAAGTAATTATTTATTGCAATTAGATCTTATAACAACTAACATCTTCGCCGCAATTGCAAATGGTAATTATTTTTATTAAGGATTAATAATATGAAACTCTCTACTCTCTCTTTATCCATTCTTGCAACCTTCAGCGGCTGGAATGCATATGCTGAGCCGTCTTCCCCAACCAATTCCGAAATTGAAAAAATAGAGGTGTTGGGACACAAATTATCGACCTTAAACCATGATGTAGCGGCTTCAGTTTCAGCGCTAACGGAAGAGCAAATAGCGCGGCAACAAGCATCCGATTTAAACCAATTACTCAAGACTCTCCCCAATGTTGAACTATTTGGTAGCGTGACGCCGCTCTCTGGACAACCCGCCATTCGAGGGTTGTACGGTGAACGAATACACATCTCTGTAGACAATGTGAAACGTAAGATTGATTCGGATGGCAGCCAAAATATCGCGCAAATTAATTCCTTGGGAATAAACCCAGATCAATTAAAGCAAGTGCAAGTATTGCGAGGTGCCGATTCTTTAACCGTCGGTTCTGGGGCCATCGGAGGGAGTATACGACTCGTAACCAAAAACGCTGCAGATTACCTAAATGACCAGCATGGATTTGGCAGCAAAGCTTCGGTCACACATTTATCTGTATCGGATGCCAATGATATTAACGTCAGTCTATTTCACCTGAATGATCACAGTGATACGGTCTTGTCTCTTAGCCAAGTGGAATTTAACGATATTGATGTCGTGGCAGACACCAAAGCCGCAGAAGACGATAGTATTCAGCAGATAAGTAAAATAAAGAATCAGTCAAAACGTCAAAACCTCGCGCTTAAAAATACTTGGTACATCAACGAACACCATACTTTGAGCAGTAAAATTGATTACAGTAAAACCGAGTCAATCGATCAGCCGTATGCCCAGCGCATAGACTTAGCGTTGGCCTATCCGACACTTGCAGAAGATTACAAAAATGACTATCTGGAAGGAATGCTCAACTACACGTATCAAGGTGTTAGCGAGTTGCTTGACTTAGATATACAAGCATTCTTTGCACAAAAAACCTATGATGAAATCACCAAAGGTTATATTGAACGCGGCAGCAACAAAATTAACTATGATGGAGAGAAAAATGGAGAAAGTACGCGCAAAGGCTTGAGAGTCGCTAACTTGGCTACATTCACTGGGAAAATAAAGCACAAGCTAGCCATTGAAGCGCAGTACGAATCCGAAAGCTTCGACCAACAGCAATGGGACGAAAATCCTGCTGATAAGTCAACCTACTATGGCGATAGCGACGCCTCCAATTGGTCAATTTCTGTTATCGATCAAAGTCAGTTTTTAAATGAGAGATTACTCCTTACAGGAGGTGTGAGATTCGATAAATACACCCGCTCAAGTAACCATTTTGTCGCCTATTCCGATAATGATGATTCTGAACTCTCTAGCGAGCTAGGAGTAACTTTTAAAGTCGCGGATTATCTTAATTTTTACGCTAAAGCCGCGGAGGCATTTCGAGCACCTTCGCTTCAAGAGTTGTATAAAAAAGATGAGTGGAGATGTCATATTGGTGGAAAAATTTGCTTTAGCGAACCGCAACCAGATTTAAAAGCCGAAGACTCTCAAAGCTACGAAGTTGGTTTTGGTTTGAGTTGGCAAGACTTATCCTTCGCTGATAACTTCAGTGTAAAAGTCATGTACTTTGATAGTGAGGTAGATAATTACATCGACAATGTACCTTTTATGTACTACATCGATGAGAATGGCAATAAACAGCTCGGCTCACCCGGTCCCAATCCCAGCAATGGGGTCCCTGTCGCCACACACCGTGATTATAGTGCGAAAAACATCGGCAAGTTATTCAGTCACGGTATTGAAATTGAGGCACAGTATTCATTTAAAAAATTAGACATCTACCTAGGATACGCCTCTATGAATATGGATGTCGTCGGTGTACCTAATTTCTTTTTAGGCACTATTGACCATACACGCCAGCCATATTCTGAAGCACCAGCAGATAAGCTTACTTGGAATACCAATTATCAATTGAACAGTAATTTAAATCTGGGTTTTCAATTGTTACACTACAGAGCTCAACAGCGCCTTAGCGAAGATCTCATCACACGCGGATACGGTACTGGGACCTATACTATCTACAACCTCAACGTAAAATACCAAGGTGAGGGAGTATTATCAGGCTTTTCTGCCCGACTGGGTGTAGACAACCTAACGGATAAGCGTTATTTGCGAGCGCCAGCAAGTGAAGCGAACGACCCCGCAGAGCTTGGCAGAAACATTAAAGCGACAGTAAGCTACCAATTTTGATAAAGTAAATGTGATTTTAGAACAAAAATGCCGACTTAAAGTCGGCATTTTTAACATCATTTGGGTTTTTGCTCGTTATAGTTTTTTCAGCTTCATATCAGTGCCAAATACAAGGCCATGATCTGCAACATCCATACTAAACTCAAACACCATATTTTGCTGTAAAAATGCATCAATACCTTCGGGCATTGGTTGACCAGTCGCTTTTGCCGCCTCTAACATTGGTGCTAAAAACGCTTGCATATCCATACTGAAATGCGTCATGCCATTAGTTTCTAGTGCTTGGCTTGCCATTTTCTCAGCAATAATTGTCGCCTTTTCACCCGTAAACAGCACTAAGTGATCGCCTTTAACCGCCAACTTGATATCCATACCCAATGGCTGCGGAGATGGAATGTACTGGTTAATTGAAACCGGAGTACCATCTTCTGGGATTTGAATTTGACCCAGCATAGGTGCAAGCCCTTTCACCGTATTAACAAGTACTAAAGGATCTTCGGCAGACAATGTGACTAGCGCATCAAACGTTTTAGGTTCTGGCATGCCTTGGTCGTTTGGCTCCATAACAAGATCAAAAACGGACGCACTCACGCCTTTAACCGAGTTCGCCATGCCTGTCATCATCGCAATAGCCATTGGACTGTTTTGTTTCGCTTGCTGCTGTAGTGCAACGAGTTCAGAGCACTTGAATTCAGCTTTAGTAAAGCGGCCCCAAAGGGTGTTTACAAGCGGTGCGACTTTTGCAACATCAACACCATAGCCAAACCCTAGAACTTTCTCTTCACCGTTGGTGACGTGCGCAGGAATAAAGCCACGGATCGACCCAAGCGCTTTCATCAGTTCAGCATCTTTACCCACCACAACAGTATCAACTTCAAAGTCGATTGCGGAATTAGTAAATTGAATGTTCTTGGTACCCAATACCGTTGCAGGCCACAGGTTGGCGATTTCACTGTAGTCCGCCTGACACTCAGGCGCACGTACCGCCGCTAATTTCTCAGTCCCACCACCTAGCTGCAATAGATTATTTAACATACGAGTCAAATCAGACTGCTTGTTTGCAGTAATACCATCGACGATAGCCACATGGTTCAGAAACGCAATTGACGAACCATCAAAACCAAACTGCGTATTGTATTGCTCAAGTTTGCCAGATTGCGCCAGTGACTGGGCTGGTTTGGCAATACCCAAAGCGACTTTTAAATCCGCTTCAGTATTAATTGGCGTGTTAAATGTTGTTGTTACCCATTGACCTTGCACGGATGTGATAAGCTCAATTTTAGCTTCTGGCGCGAACTCAAGCTGATAACGCGTTAATGCGACACCATCAAGCGTATCTTCTTGGTATGTGATTTCGGCATCTTTTGCAGCCATTTTTATCGTACGTTGAAAAGCCTCAGGATCCGCCAGTTCATAGCGCAATGTTGGCAGCAAACCAACTGTGTAGAATACACTTCTGACCGTATCACCCATGCCTAAGATAGCTTTCATTTGTTCAGGGGATGTCATCGCTAGATTGTATTGCTCTAGTAGCGTTGCTACAAAGTCCAAGTGCTTATCATTTTCTTTTCTAAGCAACCCAGTTATCTCTTCGATATTTTGAACCTGTCGAAGCTCTTCAGGCATGAAAGACAAATATTTTTGTTGCTCAAAAGGCGTTAATTGCCCCCAAAATACCGCGGTATCAGCCGGAACATATTCCAGTTGTTCCATCGCGATGCTTGAAGAAGATGATGATTGAGTGGTTACATAAGCACCAACGGCAATAGCCACAGCACCTAAGCCAACGAGAAGTTTTGTATTCATAATGTGATCCTTGTTATCACCACGGAACATAGCCAAACACGTGGTAAATTTATTCTTCCCTACGAACCGCAACGATTGCGCGCGTCAGAGGTCGTTGCATCAAAACACCTAAGTGTCCAAAAATGCAGCGCTATTGTACCTTGATTATTGTCTCAATTCCATTAATTGTGCGCAGTCAAGTTACTCTCAATATTCGGTCAGTTTTAAAGTGAGCTTGATTGGTACATCAATAACCACCAAGCTCTCATTTACAGGGTTATTGACTTTCTGCTTGTAAAGTCAACCCTGAAAAAGCAGCGTAACCATAGAGTCCAATATACCAAGTTCCCGCATTTGGATTGGTGATTGTGCACGTTTCATTATTGCCATTTTCATAAGGCCGACACTCGTAGGTATTACTATTTGGTTGTTGACCAAAACGCAGATATAAATCAGCATCTCCAGTACCACCCGATGCCTTTACTTGCAGGCTCTGTGTTCCCTGTGCCACGTCAAAAGTATAATACTGCCACTGACCTTTACTGGCGGATTGATCCAACCATTGCTGGCTATTACCTTGATCTGGAGGAGTGTCAGTATAAACCGTAGCCGTTAGCGCAACGCCCGAATAACGCTCATAGCCATCAAGCATGACATAGTAACGACCTGTTTGTACTGGAGTAATTGTACAGACTTCATTATTACCTGATTTATAGGGTCGACAATCGTAGTTTTGTGTCGTTGGCTCCGCATTAAAGCGCACATACATATCTACATCACCACTGCCGCCCGCCGTTTCAACTTTTAGCTGCGTTGCTCCTGCTGGCACATCAATGTAATAAAGTACCTGAGAAGACTTAGCACCAGTGACATTCGCTTGTGTTTGACCACTAATAAGTTCAATTGCAGCTGGCGGCTCAACAATGGGAGTTTCTATCACAGATAGATTATTGCTTGCTTTGATCAGATTCAGTTCATCACCAATTTCGGCGGCATACCACCATGTCATATTCATAGGTAACGCAAGCGGATCGGCATCTCGCTGCGCTTTAGATAACGCGGTTGCATTACTTGAAAACTCAGCAGTTCGAACAGTAAGCTTATCGTTTGTCACACTCAACACTTTAAACTGTTGAATACTCGCAAGGTCGATAGTCCAGCTTTTTGGATCATTGGCGCTTCTAGCCGGTGCCCCCCAACTTCCCTCACCCACATAAACGGTGCCGCCTTGAGTCGTTGCAGTAAAGCCATTGCTAGTTGGCGTTAGTGCGTAAGTTAGTTTATTGATATGAGTATCGGACTCTACCACTAAGTTCATCGCATTATTATAGAAGTCTTGTGCCCACCAAGTGTGTAATATGGTGTTGTCTGACTTACCTGAATAGTGAGGATACATCGGCTTGTGATACTGAGCGATACGCCACGTTGCGCTGTTGCCCTGAGACTGTAAGTCGCTTTTCAGCCAATTGTTCATCGCTGTGGCATAGCTCGACCAGCCACTATTTTTAAATTGGCTATTTAAAGTATAAACCCTTAAAAGCCCCGCCACGTTAAAAGCACCATAGGTATCTTTTGCTGTACACGCACCATCTAGGTCATAATCTACGCCAAATACTTCGCATAGCGTTTTGTAGTTATCGTCTTCATGATTGCCATGTGTTGCTACAAATGGATAAATTCGCTTGTATGCAAGGCCATCAATCAAATCATCCGAAAAGGTTAATTGCCAATCTTTTAAGTATTCACGCATTTCAGAAACGGAGTTTGCATTGGTGTAATCGCCACCATGCATAATAAATAGCGGTCGAATTTTAGCGATCAACTCATTGCCTTTACGGCGTGTTGTCCAACCCGTGCGCGTATCACCACCAGCTACAGCAGTGATCCCTGATGCCGTTTGCGGCGCAGTTCTGAACCACAAACGCTGACCGCAACCTTGTGAATCACAAACACGATAATAAACCGCACTATCTGGGGTTAAACCGGTTAATTTCACAAATGAACTTGAGAGGCCACCGTCAAAGGTATGCGTTGCGCTGACCGCAGCACTTTGCCAACTCTGCTCATCCGTTGTGCTGCCATATTTAACAATATGATTAGTGCCTGACGTGGGTGTAAATCCTATTGTTGCTGAAGTGCTTGGACTGGTGTCCCACACAAGACGATGGTAGTCACTCGCAGCAAAACTGCTACAAGATAGACCAGCTGCAACCACAAAAGTTGCCATTTGAGTATATTTCATTTCCTTGGTTCCTAGTTTAGAGTAACAGGCTCAGCACGACTTTGAGCCAATGAGAGTGGTGTTGACGGCGTAGCCACCAACATGACAAATGCGGCGTTTGCATAAGGGAGCGAAAGCGTCTCTGCTGATTGAAAATTCACAGCCGTTGCCCCTAACTTTTCACGCTTAAACGACTTGGGTAACGGCACGCCAGCCTCGCTACTCCAATAGTCACCATTTTTAATGTGTGGGAAAAAGTCACTTGCGATATGGGGCTTTCCGGGACTATTTGGTGTTTGAATTAAAGAGCGCAGCTCATCAGGTGTAGGTAAGCGCCACTCGGCACTACCACATAAAGAAGCTTGGTTGGTTTTACGGATCAGATCTTGGCTATCGCAGTGGGATGCTTCGAAATAACAATCACCTTGATCAGCATGACCAAATTGACCGTCATACCAAGAGTAACTCCAATAACCATCATGAATAGACTCATCATCTCGTTTTACTTCCCAAAGCAGATTAAGCTTTTTGTCATAGACACAATGCCAAGGGCCCTGCCATATAGACAAAAACTGCATGTCATTAGTGACTTTAATAAAGCGTGCATGAGTTGGAATTTCTCGCTCAGGGGCGCTGAATAACAAGTAGCTAATCGCCACAGCGGCAACCGCTAAACTAAGTATTAAACGTGAGGCTACGGTCATAGCATATACCTCAATTGAATCGCTCTGTGGTGACGAGTATGCGCGATTTGTGCGTGATCAAATGCCGAAACCCACATGCAAACACCAGAGCGCAGTTCAACATCAAGAGGAGAATGCGTTTGGTGTTTACGTACCAGCTCTAGCGTCCAATAGCCATCGTGCCACTCTCCCCTAGCTCTAACATCGGCTCTATCTCCCTCAAAACGATTTGAACGGTACAACACAGATGGGAGCTGTTCGCCAATTTTCGCCATGTCTCGTTGTGGGTTGTAGGTTTCGCTGGCAAACCAGTCGAGGACTTTGCGCTCAGTGATATCCGGCGATGGAATTGGCATTCGCTTTGGCGTAACCTCAGTTGGTGAATACCAGCGCCAGTTCATCACATAAGCACCGCTTTCTTTGCCATCAGGTTGATATCCTGCGGTGTAACGCCTTTGCCCAAGTGCAACGCTTTGAGGTGGCCCAAAAAAATTATCATCGGCCAAGTACATGTCATTGGTTCTCAGCGCTTTCCAGTGCCATAAGTCTCGCGTGCGGCCGTCCGTACTTGCGTGATAGCCCTTGCCATGCCAGTTACGGGGCTTGCCTGCAAGCGGCGCATCGCCGTATTGAACGGTGCCATCACCTCCTAGTTCACAGGTTGTCGATAACATGATGGCAAACTTATCTTCGTAATAAGTGCGCTCGTCAAAGCGATAAAAGCCATTTTCTTGTACTTGCCAACCGTCCGAGGTTTTTTCCAGCGGCAGATGCTCTAGGCTTTCGGTCGGATCTTGCCAGCGGATCAGAAAGAAAGTTTCATCATGGTTGCTCAACGCTTTTATTTCGACCTCACTACTCCCATCCAAGAAGTTTGCACCACCAAATGTAGTTAACTTAATAGGCTTAGCACGCAACCATTCAGGCTCGTCTCCTTTACCGTCTATTTCAAGGTGACTTTGCCTTGATAGCGGCGCAACTTCTAACCGTAAATGCTGATCTGCAACAATAAGCTTTATGCCAAGGCCGCAAAAATACACCAGAGCAATACTGCAACTGAGTAAAATAAGCGCATTTCGGGGCAATAACACGCTCAGTACTTGCTTGCCCTTAAACACCGTGTGCTTTATGCCATGTAACACCAAATACAAAAAAATGCCTGTCGCTGATAACCCATGAATGACTAAACTTAGACTCTCTGGATTGAGCCAAAGTAACCATCCTGTGGCTATACTCAGCACAATAACAAGATACCCAATGTAGTTAATGGCTTTATCAAACTTGCTTGGTGCACCACGAAACGGTGCGCGAATGGTTGCCAAAGTAAAAACAATCGCAATCAAGGTGAGTAAGCAACCAAATAACACATGCATTGACAGCAACGCGCCTTGTGGAAGCAAAGGCGAAAGAAACGCCAGAAAATCATGATTGATAATGCCTAAACGAGGACCTGTCAGTAACCCAACCAAGATAACTATTACCGCCATAACATGAAAAATGGCAAAACTACTTCGACGCACAACTGCTCCCAAACAAATAAAGTAAATTTAGTGTAAACAAATAAATTTACATAAATATTTCATATTTGGAAAGATGAGACTTTCTCATCTTGTGAATTAGCGGCAAGTGTAATGTCGTGTAACTTGATTGTTAATTAGTTTGTACTAAGGTAGTTGGTACTTCCACCGTCACGGACAGTTCAACATGAACAATAGACTAGTAATAAAATATGTAAGTGCGGCAGTGGCTTGCACATTGTTTCTCGCAAGTTGTAGCTCACCAAGTAAAAAACCTTCAGTGCCAAAAGAAACGCTCGACCCAGTTGCAGAATCTGGTCAAGTGCCTGAGCGAGTTTGGCTCAATCAAGGATGGTCAGATAAACTTCGGCAAGACTTTTGGTTCACAGGCCAAGGGTCACAAATCATTCCCTATACTTGGTTTACTTGGTTAGAGCAACCTAACAGTAAAAAGCTCTTTCGCGATAGCGAACATATGGAAATGCTGCGCTATCTGCCCAGTAAAACCGCCGCCAATAACCCTTCAGGCTTGCCCATCGGTTTTGCCGTGCATAACAATCAAACCACGGGACAAGCTTGGGTCGGAATGACCTGTGCCGCATGTCACACTAACCAAATTGACTATAACGGCACAAAAATCTTGGTAGAAGGTGCGCCCACCCTCGCCAACTTTGTACTCTTCTTTAGCCGCCTTAATGCCGCGTTAGAAGCGACCCTTAACGATAATCAAAAGTTTAGCCGTTTCGCGATGCGCGTATTAAAAGAAGGGGCATCGCAAGAATTGATTGATGATTTACGAGACGATCTCAAGCATGTGGCGCTTGCAACCGCCGAGCGACAAACCGTTAATGACTTACCCGAAGACTATCCAGACGATTTTACCAGCTATGCTCGACTTGATGCGTTTGGCAATATTCAAAACGCCGGTACGGCATTTGCGCTTGACGACCTTAACAATAAAAATGCGCCCACCGCGCCCGTCTCCTATCCATTTTTATGGGGGACGCACCAGTCAAATGTTGTACAGTGGAATGCTTCCGCACCCAATATTCCTGTGGTCGGCCCATTAGTACGCAACATTGGTGAAGTTGTGGGTGTGTTTGGTTCGTTATCCATTGAAGAAGCACCGGTTTGGCAGCGCGTTTGGGGGAAACATGCTCGATATAGCTCAACGGTAGACTTACATGCGTTAGGGCAACTAGAAGCGTGGGTAAAAACACTTCTGCCACCAGCTTGGCCTGAACAATACCTTCCAGGGATTGACACCAATAAGGCGGCACAAGGAAAAATGCTATTCCAAGCAAATTGTGCTAGCTGCCATCAATTAATTGACCAAAAAAATCTACTTAAAGATTACGAAGCGGTAAAAGTACCGGTAAAAGAGATTGGTACCGATCCCACTATGTCTAATAACGCCAGCTGCCACATGGCAAAAACACTGTTCTTGGAAGGCACAAAAACCGACATTATCGCGGGAGACAAATTCCAAGCGGTGGATAGCGCTATCGATATCCCAGTAAACGGGGTTGTGGGTCTAGTGCTAAAAGATCCCATCAAAGCAATCGAAGCGGGCTTAATAGCAGAGCGCACCGGGCCAGATGGTAAGAAAACCACCGTGAAAAAATCCATTGAAGAGCGCCTCAAAGTCTATTTGGCAAATAGACAACAGTTAACCCCCAATACTAACGAAGACTGTGTGGATGGTTTTTACGATGCGGGTGTCTACAAAGCAAGGCCGTTAAATGGAATTTGGGCAACCGCGCCTTATTTACATAATGGCTCTGTGCCAAACCTATGGTCACTACTACAATCACCAGAGTCGCGCCCAGATACCTTCTGGGTTGGCAGTCGTGAATTCGATCCTATCAACGTTGGTTATATTACTCATCAAGGCATGAACGAGTTCAAAGTGAACAAAGCCAGCGGTGAAGTGATGCCGGGCAATGATAATAGCGGTCACGTTTACGGCACAACCTTGAGTGACAATGAAAAATGGCAAATCGTTGAGTTTTTGAAAACGCTATAAACGCCGTTTAGCGCTATAAACAAAGGGCCGAATACAGGCCCTTTGACTTATAACCGAAAAGGTTATTTAAAATGACTCGTGCAACACCACCAGCGCACTTAACTTGCTTGCGCCAAACGTCATCATTTTTTCAAAATCCGACCTTGCGATTGGTACTTGCTGGCAGTCGATAGGGTTTTGGTCGTCCTCAACATCAGGGTCATTAAGATATAAGCACAACTCATCCAACCCCGTAATAAGCACCCAATGCGGCGCTTTTTTACCGTTTAGCCGATAAGTGCTGATCAAAGCCAATACCGCACTGCCCTGTAACAACCATTGTTCAACCTGTTCAAGCTTTACATCGGCTTGGTGAATAGCAATATCACGATATTCACACTCTTGACGGAATTGCTCATGAACTAAGGTCATCACCTGCTTTTTCTGCGCGCTTCTCACGCCATCTAAAAATAGCGGGCCTGCCGTATTCACCATCACCTCTGCCGCAAAACCACGGCGCTCCGCAGCCAATGCCAAACCAAATGGGTGACAGCCGCCGTGACCTGCGGTCATAAAGATGGTGGTCGCTTCACGCCATATCTCAAGCTCTAAGGCCTGATCGCCCATACAGCCTGGATCTATGCTTGCCATTGCCATCATCAGTGACGCCGGTCCGCAGGTAAAGTCTGTTGTTTGTTGATACCAAGGAGCCTGATGCAACACCGCCTTTTGCGACAGCTTACGCACACATTTTTGCATTCTTAGCGCGTCATCATGATCCGCATAGTAGTTTTGATACTCGCCAAATACACGATAACCCATGCGTTTATATAAGCCGATGGCCGCGTCATTGCGTTTAGCCACTTCTAAACGCATATATAACCAGCCCATTTCACCCGCTCTGACTTCAAGCTCAGACATCAGTTGGCGTGCGATCCCTTTACCTTGATGATGAGGCGATACCGCCAATGAATAAAGCCTTGCCAGCCGCGTTCCTTGGTGCAACCAAAGCAATCCATAGCCCACAAGTTCCCCTGCTAACTTTGCAGTGAGCAGCAGGCTATGTTCAAAACTGATGTAATGCTTGAGTTGGCGACGACTCAGTCTATCCGCACTAAAGCAGCTTTGCTCCAGCGCATTCAGTGAGTTCAAATCCTGCAGTGTCGCCTTTTCAAGCACCAACGCGGCTTGCAACATTACTTTTTACCTCTCGCTTCAAGGCGTCTTGAAAATTCAGACATCACTTGCATGTACAGCTCGTCACCGAGATATTTGTCTTCAACCCCTTGGTCAATATTCGGGTTATCGTTTACTTCAAGCACGTAGGCTTTGCCGTTGTGCTCTTTAATATCAATACCATACAAACCATTACCCACAACTGCCGCCGCTTTTAACGCCGCACGTAACACCGCTTTTGGCACTTCAAAGGTTGGTAGCGTGTCAAACCCACCCGAGAAATTGCGTTTTGACTCATGGTTATAGATTTGCCAATGGTTACGTGCCATATGGTAACGGCATGCGTAAATTGCACGGCCATTTAATACCCCAATACGCCAATCGTAGTCCGTGTATAAGTAAGCTTGCGCCAACACAATCGCAGAGACGCTCATCAGCTCTTGTAAACGCTCGCCAAGCTCTTCTTTGGTTTTTACTTTAAATACGCCTTTTGAGAACGAACTCTCAGGCATTTTAAGCACCATAGGTAACGATAACTCAGCAATGAGTTTATCGATTACTTGTTCATTACACTGACTCACAAATCGCGTTTCTAAACTTGGCACCTTCTTGTAATTAAAAGCATCATGTAAAAACACCTTATTACAACAGCGTAGAATCGAGCTTGGGTCATCAATTACCACTAAATCTTTTTGCTCTGCTTCTTGTGCAAGGCGATAAGTATGGTGATCAATCGCTGTGGTTTCACGAATAAATAGCCCATCGTATTGGCCTAAGTTGTATAACTCAGCCGCTTCTAATGGATGTACTTTAATGCCAAGCTTTTCACCCGCTTTAACAAAGCGGCTGATCGCCCCTTTATTACTTGGCGGCAATTTTTCATCGTGGTCCACCAGCATCGCGATATCCCAGCGATACTTTTTATGACTCTTACGCTTGTTCCACTGAGTGGCATGCACATGACCTAATACTTGAGTACAAAACTCAAGCTGCGCCACCTGCAGAGTCGAGAAGTCGCGACGCTGCACCTGCACTCGCACGCCTTTATCTTGCTGCTGTAATGTCACTTTTAGTAAAGGCGCTGGAAATTGCTGAAATAAATACGCCGCCAACTTACTAAATTCAGGCTGTTGGGTTTCGCCCATACAAATGATCAGCTCAGCGTCATCGGTAATCGCGATCCCACGCTTATCAAACCAAGCCTGCGATAAAAACAACGCATTATCGCCATCACGTAAACCATTAATAACCTTTAGACTCGGAAGCACTTGGTGATTACGCGCTTCAGCAAGTAAAGAGCAGTAATAACCTTGGCTTAAATAACGGTCACAGTCACATAAATTAATCACTCGAAGTTTTGATTCACCGAGCTTTGGGTACTCTTGCAAATACGTTTCAAACGTCACTACGTTATTTGCCAAAGGCAGTACATCTGCATTTTGATCAACAACGAATAGAGTAGATAGCATCTAAATAATCCTTAGGTGGCGATGCGTTAGCACATCAGTACATGATGGTTTAGGCACCCCACGATTTAACATAGGGTTAGTGGGCAAATTCAAGGGCCACATTAAAGTGGAGTAGTTGTAATCTTAAATATAGCACTTGGCAATTGAGTAATTTTGATTCTCAAGATAAATCTTTCTTGCTGTCGGCGTATGGAATAAAAAGCTTTATTTTCAATCGGTTAAACAAATTAAAGGTTCGATAAATAAGATTAATGCTAACGATGAAGAAAAATTGCATTATCAGTAAAGTTTACAATACTTAATTGATCAAAAATAAAATAACAGGACTTCCTCATGCAAAGGAAAGCAAATCTTCTGGCCCGACTTCGTATCGCATATGAAACGACTAAAAAAGAACTACTAATATTATTATTGTTACTTGCAGTTGTTGTTGACATGCTGCCAACTGAATTATTTTTTAGAGTTGAAGTCGCCAACACCATCAAAACAGGGTTGATGTTACCTATTGCATTTATCTTGCTGGAGCTTTTGTTCAAAATATACGATGCTGTTTTGCACAATCGTAGAGAAGTAAAAATAATTAAATCCAATGACTTGTTAGGAGACATTGGTCGACTATGTGAATCTGAACGAGAAATAAATATCAAATATATCGGTGTCGCAGGAAGACATGGCTGGAGTACTGTAATTGCCAGATTTTTAGATCCAAGCTCAGAGATGTGTCTGTTGAGTAAAAAGCAAATAGTCATAGAGATAGCTTTATTAGCGCCGCAACAAGTCGGCTCAATCGATGGTGGTACGGAAAGATATTCTGTAGTCCAATCAGTATTAAAGGAAATAGAATTTACCAAGCAAAGGTTGCAAGCCGAGGGAATGAAACACGTCACGATCAAAACTTACCTTTATGAACATACTCCTAATTTTCTTGGTTTTTTGGTTAATGACAATTATTTATTCACTTCCTTAACCTATTGGGAATATGTTGGCACCGGAGAGAAGTACCTTAGAGGTGGCGGCACTGATTACATTGTTTATGATAAGAACGATGGATTCGGAGGAGCTTATTATCTCAAACGTTTTGAAAGCTGGTTTTGTCATTGCGTAGAAAGTACGCATCAAGAATCATATTGCTCTGAAGAAGCAAAGCATAAAAAGGACTAGCGGTTTAACATGATTAAAGAAGAATAATCACTACTATTCGACTTTCAACATAACGTTGCCGGTAAATTTAGGTTTAAAAAGAGAGCGAACAGATAATACCCATCCCATATTTTCACCGATACAGGGGAGGCACTTCAAAGTTGAAGCTGTCATCTTTTGAATACACAAACTTTAGGTGGGTGTCAGCACAAACTAGCACAAACTGAAAACTGAAGTGGAATCCCACCCTGTCGGCTACATACCTGAAAATAATTATTATGATTGGCAAATCTAGTTGCTATTGCTCTATAACAAACACAACTAACACTATGATATAATGTGATAAATTTTATTTTATTGATTTTTGTTCTTGTGAATTTTTATGGTAGTTTTATCAAGTCGCATTTAGGACTCGTATACAGCGAGTCCCCGACTGGAATTGACTAGATTAATGTAAATAGCTCTATACTCCCGGAAGAAAAATATTTACTATGCGACATTTTAGTGAAACCTATTATTTCTTCATTGAAGCTTTTATGTTGAATTTTAGTTGATTTAGGTATTTGTAAAAACTCTACACCTAAAAAAACTTTAAAAAACTAGGCATTTAATTTCGAGTAAAAACATGATTAAAACCCTACTAATTCCGTTTTTTCTTTTCCCATCACAAAGTATATTTAACTTTAGCAGCCACATACAAAGCCTTAAACTTGATAACCATTAGTTTATTTTTACTAATTATAGGTTTTAACTTTTATTTTTTAATACAACTAATTAGAGGAAAAAGCCTGATTAAAAAAACTTAAATCTAAACGAGAAGGATAAATATAATGAAAAAAACAAACCCTAAAGATTTCTTTAAAAATTTAGCACAACACCAAGTTGGATTTTCTTTTCTCTCATCTTTATTTAGATCTAAAACATTATTAATAATAACCACCATATACCTATTGCTATTTATAGGATTTGTTAATTTATTATTCAAATAATTAAGAATTGAGGAATCGATGACGCCCACTATAGTATTCCCACTACATATTTGCACCGAAGCTGGGAATTTGACTAACAAACCAAAACTTACCTACCTTCGGTTCTTCACTTTAGCTTTGACGGTGGTTTCCCATACCATTTTATACAAACTTTATTCAGCGCACTTTGCTCTGTAAAACCGAGTGCGTCTACAATATCGAGTAACCTTGCGTTGCCGATGAGTTGTTCAAATCTATGCTTTCGCTCTTGGTCGAGTAAGGCTCTAAAGCTGGTGTGTTGTGCTTTTAGCTTACGCTGCATCGAACGCACACTCATGTTTAATGCCTTAGCCATACTTGCTTGGTTGACTCCAGTCAGTGAGTGCTTTGCCGCCAGTAAATTGGCAACACGCGTTTTTAAATCATGATTATCACAGAGCGCTGATACGCATTTTGCAACCGCTTGCTCAATATGTTCGTGCATTAGGCTGTCGACGGTAGCGACTGGCATGGTAAGAAAATCTAACGGAAACGACAGTGCATTTTCAGGGCAATTTTGTGATATGGGGCAACCAAACCAAGTTTGCAACCGCTGTAATTCTAGGTCACACACGCTAAAGCTAAGCTGGAGTTGGTTAGGCGATAAAGTTGATCGCAAAAGCTGCCGTGCAGCGCTCACCCAAGCGGTCATATTACGCAAAATGGCTTGCTTACCCAGCGGGGTTTTTGGTTGCCAAGTTAACTTGGCATTGTCACTATCACTTGTGAATACGGCGAGGCCAATATCGGCAACAATTGCGTCGTAATGCAATAATGAGGTTATAGCCTGCTGCAAGTCTTTACTGGTTTCGACCAAGTAGCCAAGCGCCCCATAGTCATGCAACTGAATGGCTTTACCCAGTTCAAAACCAATCAAGGGATCGCCGCTTAACTCCTGCCCTACCTCAAGCAACCGCTCGTACTCAACGAGTGTTACACGTTCAGGCCGTGACGCTACCAGCTCAGCAAACTCGCCTTGCAGTCTCTTGTCATCGGTAAAATGGTCATGGAGATATACCCACGCACTATAAAAATAAACAAACGAAGTGGAGTGCATTGCAGTTCCTTTTGTCGTATTTGGACAAATTGTTGGCGCAGTTTGGCAGGATTGTCAATGGCTAACCCGTTACGCTAGTGCATATAAAGTACCAAAGCTTTGGCTAAAGAAGGAGCTATATATGGTTGATGTATCGCTAATTTTACTGGCACTCAGTCCCGTCTTTTTACTTTGTGTTGCCTGGGAGTATATTAAGCACCACGAACACTATGATTTGCGAGACTCATTACTCAATGCCCTACTTGCGTTGCTCCATCAAGGCAGCGACGCGCTAGCTTTGCTTGTGCTGATGCCGCTCTTTTACTGGCTCCATCAATTTGCCTTATTCACAATCGAATTAAATACCTTCACTTTGCTCTTTGGGTTTATCTTGCAAGATTTTTTGTATTACTGGTTTCACCGCGCATCACATTGTATTCACTGGCTTTGGAGTGCACATGTGGTCCATCACAGTTCTAACAACATGAACTTTACCATTGCATTTCGCCAAAGCTTGCTATACCCAATTGTCGGTATGTGGCTGTTCTGGCTGCCTATGATACTTCTTGGATTTACCCCGACCTTGGTATTTACCATCGTCGCAATCAACTTAGCTTTTCAATTTTTTGTTCATACACAAACGGTTAATCGATTAGGGATGGTAGAGCGAATTTTTAATACGCCTTCCCACCACAGAGTCCATCACGCCAGTAATCCTGACTATATAGATAAAAACTTTGCCGGGGTGCTGATCATTTGGGATAAGCTTTTTGGCACCTTTATCGAGGAGCGTGAAGACATACCAATTTGTTATGGAATAAGAGGTGCGGCACCAAAGCAGACCCCTTTAGATGTTAACTTTGCTCAGTGGCGTCATATGTTCCACCGCTTTTCACAAGCAAACACTTTAAAAGGCAAATGGTTGGCGCTGTTTGGTTATCCAACCCACTTACCCGACAAGCTAAAAAATACGGACTCTGCCAAATCCTAGAGCTATTTATACCGCTCGGCCTTTTCTACAAGCGCTTGGCAGTACTTTCTTAGTTTATCGCGCAGCACTCTCACACTTGGGTTGATCATTTGCTTTGACGGGCAGATCAACCACAACGGCTTACATTCAACGCGGTAGTCATTTAATATACTTTGCACCACACCTTGTTCTAGTTGGTCTGCTACATCTATCGCGGATCGCAATGAAATACCCGCTCCTTGCGCACACCAGCGCTTTACCACATCCGCATCATTACTGGTTCTACGCCCTTTAAGCACCACTTTGTAAGTTTGTTCATTTTTCGTCAGTTTCCACGTATCAAACTTACTGCCTCTGATCAAAAAGAATAGCCCTTGGTGCTCGCTTAATTCCTCATGATCCTTTGGTGTGCCTTGTTTTTCTAAGTATTCCGTAGAGGCACAAAGCAGCAATGGCACATCACAAATTTTAAAGCCGTAGAAGCTACTGTCTTCAGGCGCACCATAGCGCAGCGCGATATCAACACCGTCACGATAAAAGTCGAGATTGTGATCATTAAGAATAAGCTTCAGGGCAAGTTTAGGGTATTCATCAAGTAATTCGTCTAGCCAAGGAAGGAGAATATTACGGCCAAAATCTGACGGTGCGGTTAACCTTAGCTCACCGTCAATTTCGTTGTCGTTGTCGAGCACCTGCTTTTTGCCATCAGCCAAAAGCGCAAGTGCCTGCTCGCAAATTGGCAAATAAGTTTCACCTTGCTTTGATAGCCTTAAGCTACGCGTAGAACGCACAAAAAGTTGAAAGCCAAGGTGCTTTTCCACTCGCTTTATCGCAGCGCTCGCCGTGGCAACTTGCATATCTAACTGCGCAGCCGCCGCACTAATATTGCCAAGTTTAGCCGTTTTCATCACGACGATTAAATCTTGTGTATTCATTTTCAAAAAATTTTTGAAACTATTTAACTCATTATCATCTTTTTATTGATTATGTAAAACCCTATTATCTCTTGAAAGCAATTTTAGGAGTCTGTTATGTACACATTACGCGATGCAATTCACAATCGTTATTCCACAAAAGCCTTTGATCCTAATAAAAAAATTAGTGATTCAGATATTGAGCTACTTAAGCAAGTACTAAGGCTGAGCCCATCTAGTACCAACGTTCAGCCATGGCATTTCGTCATCGCAAGTACTGAGACAGGCAAAACTCAGGTGGCTAAAAGCACACAAGAGAATTACAAATTTAATGAAGCCAAAGTACTTAACGCATCACATGTTGTTGTATTTGCTGCAAAACAAAATATAGATGATGCACATTTAGATAAAGTGCTTGCCAAAGAAAGTGCCGACGGCCGATTTGAAAAAGGCTCTGAGGTAGAAGCACAAATGAATAATGGCCGTCGCTATTTTGTCGGCTTAAATCAAACCAGCGATGAAGCAATCAAAGCATGGACTGGCAAACAAGTTTACCTAAATCTTGGGCAATTTTTGCTAAGCACTGCACTACTCGGTATAGACTCTGTACCCATTGAGGGTTTTGACGCTGAAATTCTCAGCAATGAACTTGGGTTAACTGAGCAAGGCTTTGATGCCCTTGCCATTGTCGCGTTGGGCTATCGAGACCAAGGTGATTTTAATGCTAAATTACCTAAATCTCGCTTTGCTATCGACGATATCATTACCGAAATCTAAGACCCAGTTTGGCACTGATAATGGCTAACTAGATAACATCAGTGCCACTCCAACTTCGGCTGGAATACCATTTCAAACACCACAATGTAAATCAATGTGAATGAAACAATAAATTCACAACTACCCGCTCCCCAGTTTTGTATTAAATTTATCCATACTTTTCAATAACATTACAGTTATTTGAAATTATTGGTAATTTTTTAATGTAAACTTTTTAGCTCTATTGTGAAAATTCTGCTTTAAACATCGAATATATTATTGTTAATTAAAAGTGAAGAGTGAATTCACCTTTAAAAATAACGAAATGACAACAAGTAAACTCAGTCCTCACAACTGGTTTTGTACCTGCCAGCCGAGAGACTGTAGCAACCTCAACAGGAAGAAATAATGAAGCTACTATCACGCACACTATCTACCGGGTTACTCGCAGCAGCCGTAACCGCATCACTGAATGCTCAAGCAATGAATAAAGACCTAGCGGTAAGCGTTGATGTCGACACAAAAAGCAATGGCGATGTTATTGCGACGCTAAACATCACCAATCAGGGTAAAGGTAACCAAAAAATCTTAAGCTGGTATACAGATCTCGAAGAAGAGCATATTTTTAAAATTACGCGTGATGGTAAAGAAGTTAATTTCTTTGGCCCTCACTACAAACGCCCAGCTCCTACCGAAGCTGACTTTATCAAGCTAAAGTCTGGCGAAACGCTCACTAAATCATTTGAGCTTTCGGGCCTTTATGATCTTAGCCAGCCAGGTAACTACGAAATTAGTTATGATGTTGAATCATTTGACCTTTTCGGTAAAAAAGAAATCCCAAGCATGACTACAAGAACGATGGGGCAGCAATCGATGATGCGTGCCGATGTAGCAGAACTCAGCTCAAATTCGGTCAATCTTTGGCTTGAAGGTGTAGCATTAAGCAAAGGTAACCTCCAAGTTAACGCAAAACCAGTCGCTGGTGCAGCAGACTGTACTGATGGCACTTGTTTTACAGGTCGTTGTAGTAACAGTGAAAAAACCAGTATTTTGTCAGCACTGAATGCTGCGGACCAAATTACTAATGACTCTGTTGCTTACTTAAATAGCCACTCAGCGAGCAACCCGTCTACGCGTTATCAAACTTGGTTTGGCGCAGCGACAAGCAGCCGCTATGCAACCGTGAAATCTAACTTCAACGCAATCAATGATGCAATCGACAACCAAGATCTCACTTTTGACTGTAGTTGTAACAAATCATACTTTGCTTATGTATACCCAAATCAACCATACAAAGTATATCTATGTCGCGCATTTTGGAGCGCAAATGAGCTAGGTACGGATTCACGCGCAGGCACGATTGTTCATGAGCTAAGTCACTTTAATGCCGTTGCAGGTACAGATGACATCGTTTATGGCCAATCTGGTGCGAAAAACTTAGCAAACTCAAATCCAAGTCAAGCAATTCAAAATGCTGACAGCCATGAATATTTTGCGGAAAACACTCCGTACCAAAACTAATCTCGACTTATTTGGTATAGATATCCCTGACGAGTATCGGGTTTAGGCAAGCGCCTAGACCCGATGCTATTCACAGCGATTTCAGCTAACATGAAATATACTTCTTAAATTCATCTATTTGCTGAGGAATTTCATGACTTGGGTTATCGTCGCGCTGTGTGGTTTTATCCTACTAGCTACGCTATTGCCACTTGCTAAACATCCGCATTGGAGTGTGAGAGCAATGGAGTTCCCGCGGCTTCAGCTCGTTGTTATTACCGCATTTACGCTACTGCTGTCCATTTTCTATCTTAATCTTCAAAGTGTAGCCGCGCTTGCTGCCATTTCTCTATTAGGTTGTTTAAGTTTTCAACTGTGGTGGATTTTACCCTACACCCCGCTTTGGCCTGTCGAGGTAAAAACAGCGACAACCAATACTCACACAATTAGTTTGATCACCGCCAATGTACTGCAAACTAATCGACAGTTTAATTTGCTGCTGGAGCAAGTCCGGGTACATCAACCTGATATTTTAGTCACGTTAGAAAGTGATGAGATATGGGAGCAACAATTAGACTCATTGCTGGACATACTGCCCTACAGCGTTAAATGTCCACAATCCAATTTATACGGCATGCACGTTTATGCTCGCTACCCGCTAGACGAGGCAAAATGTGAGTATATCGTTGAAGAAGGCGTACCTTCGATACATGCAAAACTCAGGATCGCTCCCCATATCATGCTCCAAACCCATTTTTTACATCCGGCACCGCCAAGCCCCACCGAAAACGAAACGGCCATTGAGCGAGATGCGGAATTGGTGGTTGTCGCCAAACGCGTCATAAATGAGCCACTGCCCACCATTGTCACTGGCGATCTCAATGATGTTGCTTGGTCACCAACCACGAGGTTATTTAGGAAAATAAGTGGGCTTCTTGATCCGAGAGTTGGCCGAGGCATGTTTAACACTTTTCATGCACAGTACCCGTTTGCACGTTGGCCGCTGGATCATTTGTTTTCGAGTCACCATTTCACAGTGATCGATATTAAAAGGCTCAACAACATAGGGTCAGATCACTTTGCGCTTTATGCAAAACTCGCTTATCAACCGGTCAAAAATGAAGATGAAGCAGGACTTGAGCTGAAAAAGAAAGATATACATCGCAGCAAAGAAATTATTGAAAATGCCGTGGCAAAGCCGAATTGCAAATTATGATAGCGAATTTAAGTACGGTAAGTGTGAACGAGTGTTATAAGGTTTTTTAAATAACATCAGCTTGAAGCCAGCATCGTTCACTGACTTCAAGCCGAAAAGTGTATTTACGACTTCAGAGAATTAATCCAAGTCTTGATATCTTCTTCAACAAGCGCCATTGGCCTTGCGCCCTTTAGCAACACCACGTCGTGGAATGCTTTAATATCAAACTTATCGCCCAGTTGCTGTTTAGCATGCTCTCTAAGCTCAACCAATTTAAGCATACCTAACTTATAACCAAGCGCTTGTCCTGGCCAAGCGATATAACGGTCGATAGCCGATACCACATCGCTCATCGCCGTACCAGTTGCATCAGCAAAATACGTGATCGCTTGGTCGCGTGTCCACTTTTTATAATGTAGGCCCGTATCAACCACCAATCGAGCCGCACGATATGCCTCAGCTTGCAGACGACCTAAGTCTCCAAATGGGTCGTCCTTATACATCCCCATTTCGTATGCCAATAGCTCTGAATACAGCGCCCAGCCCTCAACATAACCATTAAATGAGGCATTTTGACGCATCAAACCGATTTCTGTTTGCAACATATTAAGCGCAATTTGGAAGTGGTGACCAGGAACCGCCTCATGATACGTTAAGGTTTTCATGCCAAAGCTTGGTACTGCTTTCATGTCTTTTAGGTTGATTGAAAATACCCCTGGGCGACTGCCATCAAGCGATGGACCGTTGTAGTAACCACCTGGCGCACCTGCTTCCACGGCCTTTGGTATACGTTTAACTTCAACAGGTTGCGGTGGAATTGTAGAAAAATAATCTGGCGCTTTTTGTAAAATTGTCCCTATTTCACCACGCAAGAACGATAATAACGCTTCACGACCTTCGTCAGAATCCGCATATAAGAATCTCGACTCTTCATTGAGCTGCTTCATCCGGTCACCAACAGTACCTTGTGAATAGCCATTTTGCTTAAGGATTTCGTCCATGCGCTTTGAAATACGCTTCACCTCAGCAAGGCCAATTTGGTGGATCTCTTCCGCGCTCATATCAGAATCCGCCAAATAGGTGATTTCATGCTGGTAGAAAGATTCGCCATTTGGTTGAACCCAAATACCGACATTTTCAGGCGCTTTGCTCTCTAGCGCGTGCATAATCGCAGACACATTTTTAAACTCAGGATAAAGCTTTTGCTCAACTATTTGTGTTGCCTGTGCAACATAATCAGCGGCGGCTTTATCCGTAATACCATCAATATTCGCAAGTTTATCTTTAAACGACGCAACCAAAGGATGTTCTGTACCACTTGGCGCCGTGAAGTTATCTAAATAACCTAGCGTGTTTGGAAATAATACTTTTGGTAAAATTACGCCTTTATTGGCATCCGCTTTTACCTTGCTTGCAACTTGCTTCGTGACTTCAACAAAGGCATTTAGGCGCGCAACATAGTCTTTTGCATCTTGCTCACTTTCAATTCCATGCTGATCTTTTAGCACATTAGGAATATCCAACAATGGGCCAGACAACTGGTTAACAATGTATGGCAGGTGTCCGCCCCAAGTATCAATATAACCTGCAGAGAAGCCTTTATCGCCGGCATAATAACGGGCAATAACTTCATTTACTTTAAGGTGCAACAAGTCATCAGAGTTCGCCACGCCCGATTGTAATTGTTTCAATTTATCTGCGGCTGCGTTCATATCCACCTGTAGCGCCTGCATACCGACAACCGAGTAATCTGGCAGTCTATTGGCGTAGTGACCATATTCACTGCTTGATAATTTGAGCGAAGTGGCAAGTGCGGGTTCGTGGTTAATAAACTGCTTGGTGTACTGTTCTACGACTTTGTCGATTTCTGCACGAGAGAGAGTTGATTCAGTGGTTTTAGCAACAGATGTAGTTTCTGTTTTTGGCTTGTCTTGAGCACATCCGCTCAAACCTAGCACAACAGAGAGTGCTACCAAGCTTATTTTATTCATTATTACGCCGCTCCATTAAGGTTGTTGTCAAAGCTAAAATACCAGTGCAGATCTGGCTGCTGATGGAATAGTCATACCTATTTGAAAAAGCAAATGGATATAAGCACTTTATTAAGAATATGAGACTGCAATAAAGTGCTCACGCTATTCTCATAGATGCAACTACAAGTAACATATTTGCGTTTTTGTTACAGCTATAAAAGACGGAAAATTGCGAATTAATTGACTTTTCCGAGCTTTTTCCAACAAACTAGCTTAGCTTTCGAGCACTAGGGGCTTTGGCGTATTAGCGCATTGTGACGGTAACTCAACGATAACGCGCTGCACGCGACCAGATGACTTGTCAAACACAAAGCAAGCATGTGGCCTTTGCTCTAACTGTAAGCTGATGGTGATACTCAAACTTTTGGGTAAAGCTTGGGCTATCACATCTCTCGATGCTTCGGTAAAGAGTACAGATTCAGGGGTAAATTGATAAAACTGCCCAAACTGCAAATCACAGTGATCGCCTTGCTGTAAGTCCTTTCTATATTCATATTGATAGAGCTTGCTGCCACAACCGGGGCCAAAATAACAGGTCGTCAATGCCGTAAAATTGTAGTCCCGCACTTGTGGAATAAAGCAGCGCTGAGTTCCCCGCTTTGGCGTTGGATGCCAAATCTGTGCACATACTTTAAAAAATGGTCGTTTATTTTCGTAAAGTACATATAGATCATCATTGTCCACCATCCCTCGCGCATGATGTTGGTAATTACTACTACCCGCAACTCGTGCCGCGAGAAATTGCTTATTTTGCGATAGCCGATACAACATTTCAGCTAGCAGCCTCAATGTACTGTCATCCAAGCAAGCTGGACCTGTATATAAGCTAGAAACACAATTAACAAAGTCACTAAAGCTAATTGCCCCATGACTATAAAAGTTATCAAATTGGCGTGCCATATTTCTTCCTTGTTTGTAAGCGTTTTAGTCAGACGAATAGCGAGTGCGTCAGCTAAAATTCGAGTTTTTTTAAAACAGAAACTTGCAAATATCCGATTGCAAACTGCGCTGCTTTTTTCTTAGTCCCTAATTAAAGCTAATGCAGACTGAGGAGAACGCAACAAATTAATTACAATTTTGCTGGCAGCCTAGCTAAGACTATTAATGAGATGAGTCAGAGATGGCGGTTTAGAGCTTATACGCTATACAGCGCGTAAGTGAAGCATGAATGTATGTCATAAAAACTTCATGCAAATTTATGCACTTAACACCACGCGCGACAGAGACTGAGCCGAGCGTAATATTTATATTATATTTTCATCGTTTCGAATGACATTAATCAGCAAAACAAGATAAATCACGGCCCAAATTTACTTAGATTTGGATTCAGAGATTACCTCGTCTTGGCTAAACATCTCAACCTGAGCAGCTTGAGATGAGATGCTATGAGCATCAGTTGTTAACGTTAAAATAACAAACAATACAGTCATCACTGCAAATGCAATATTGACCGTTTTCCCTAAAAAGCGTGTTTTTAACATCACGATTTCTCCTAAACTTATCACTACTAAGCTTAGTCGAAATCGTGAGCAAAAAGGTTTAATTCAAACAAAAAAATAACTCATTAAATGCAATTATCGAAGCGTGTGGGTTTATGTGCTAGCGAACATTCGAGTTAATTGGTTTTATCGCCTTGATAAGCCTGAGTTCCCCATAGTGGCACAGTTGATAAGCTATGCTTAAAACTGCCAGAGGTTTCCTTGGTGGTATAGGCTAAGTACATTAAAGTTTGATTTTTTGCATCAAAGATCCTTCTCACTTTCATTGCTTTAAAAAACACACTTTTTGATTTTTTGAACACCACTTCACCAGAATCGCTTTTGTCTATATTTGCTAGCATTGCCGGTGTTATTTCGCTCGTTTGACGACAAGAAATAGAGCTATCGCTAGGATCTGAAAAACTCAAGTTATCTTCAACACTCGCGACATGGCAGGTCACGCCCGTTACAACAGGGTCAACCATAGAGTCTAGTTTTATATCTTTGAGCGTAAATAGACCAAGAGATACATCACCAACTTCACTGTCAGAGCAACCGAGTAACGAACAAGATGCCAACAATGCAAACATCAGCTTTTTCATTGTTTTTCCTTAATATTATCGATGTATAAAAGAAGTATACGGAGCTAATACTCTAAGCTATTTAAAAATTTTCGCAAATAGCCGTCTTCCATAAAGAAATAACCATTCAAAAAATCAAAATAATTATTCACAAAATACGAATAAGCATGTTAGCATGCGCCGCAGTTTCAGGGTGGTTAAATTACCTAAAGTAAATACAAAGTATTGCCCGTCTATTTACCGCCAGCTGTATGAAATTTTCTCTAAACTCGGGACTAAAATGTGCTACCTGCATACTTACCCATTTATAAATATTGAAATTTCGTCACGTTTAATTCTAAATTTGAGGTTCCACCATTTATGAGTAAGCTCCATCCAAGCTTAGTCGCACTAGCTGTTAGTTCGAGTTTTTTTGTTGTTAATCAATCACAAGCAGAAGAAAGTAAGGCTCAAGAAAAGTCAATTGAGCGAATTCAAGTAACAGCAACTCGACGCGCAGGCACAGTTCAAGAAGCGCCATTAAACATTACCGCCGTCGACAGCGATGTAATGAGCGACCAAAATATTGGCGACCTTGAAGACGTAGCAAGATGGGTCCCAGGTTTGACAATCACAGAACAAGGTGGCCGTGAAGGTTCACCTATTATTGTTCGTGGTTTGAATACTAATTCGTCAGAACGTGCCTCTGACTCGGGAACCGTGGCAACTTACCTCGGCGAAATCCCAATCAATGTGGATTTGCGACTAACCGATATCGAACGTGTTGAAGTCTTGATTGGCCCACAAGGTACGCTTTACGGTGCAGGCACGCTAGGTGGTGCGATTAGAACCATGCTTAAAGCACCAGTGCTTGACGTTATTGAGGGTAAACTAAGTGGTGATTTATTCAGTATCAATGATAGTGACAGCCATGGTCATGAAGTGGGTGCTGTCTTCAATATGCCTGTAGTGATGGATGAATTAGCCGTTCGTGCAAGTATTAACCGCTATCACAACCCCGGCTTTATGGATTACAGTTATGTGGTTAAGCAAGCTGGCGTTTCAAACCCAGATCCTGATTGGTCCAATGCTGAGGATGTAAAAGCAAACATCAACGCAGTTGCGGATGCAAATGATGAGACCATTACGACCACACGGGTTTCTCTACGTTGGTTGGTGAGTGAGAATATCGATACCACGCTGAACTATTTTCACCAGAAGCAAGAAAATGGCGCTAACTCAATTTCACAATATCAAAGCCTTGCAGCACAGCACTCGCTTGCCGATACGATCAAACCATACGAGTCAGCCTATCGCGTGCTTGAACCTAACGAACAAGAAGACGACCTGCTTAGCCTTGAAATCAACGCCGATTTAGAGTTTGCTGATTTAGTTTCGGCATCCGGTTGGTCAAGTAAAGAACAACAAGGCCAACGAGATCAAACCGATCTACTTTATGATATTTGGCCGGGTTATGCGGATTTTCCTAGTTTCACCGCGTTGACCAAAGACACCACAGATCAAGACACTTTTACCCAAGAGATCCGTTTAGTCTCTAAAGGGGATGACGCGCTAAATTGGATTGCTGGGGTATATTACAGTAAACAAGAAATTAGCTCGGACGATAGAGAGTACACGCCAGGACTCACGGCGTTTTGGGGCGATGAAATCGACAATATTGAGCAAGACCTTGAGTATATTGCACTTACCAATGCCACCAGCAAAGAGTCTGCATTGTTTGGCGAAATCGGCTACGCATTTTCAGATGATTTTAATATCACAGTGGGCGCTCGTTTCTATCGCTATGATGTTAAAACTGAGTCAGCGGCTGAAACCCCGCTCTATTCTGGGGGCCTGCCAAGCCTCGAACAAATTTCATTTGAACAAGTCAGTGCCAAAGACAATGGTAGTTTGTTTAAGTTTAATGCCAATTACACTTGGCAAGATGGACTGCTGACGTACTTCACTGTCAGTGAAGGATTTAGGTTAGGCGGTGGCAACGGTTTGGAGTCCTGTCCAGAAACACTACCAGAGCAACAGATCATCTGTGCACTGCCGCATGAGCTTAGCTATAAACCAGATACCACCACTAACTATGAGCTGGGATTAAAATCTACATGGCTGAATAACAAGCTGCATTTCAATGCCGCATTATTCAGTGTTGATTGGGAAGATGCACAGATCTCATCCGTGACGGTAAACGGTCAAGAGATCATTACCTCTAATGCTGGATCTGCGAACTCTAGTGGGATTGAGTTGTCAACCCGGGCTATGTTGAACGACCAGTGGACGGTGTATGCAACCTATTCTTATGCAAAAGCACAGCTAACTGATGATGCACCAGCCCTGTTTGCGGTATTCAAAGAAGGTGACTATAGCGCAGAAGAAATTGCGCTTTACCAGCCGTACTATGACGGTACAGATGGCGACCGCCTACCTGGCGCGCCAAAACAGCAGTTTTCATTCGGCTTAAGCTACGAGCAGGAAGTGTTCGACGACAAAATGCTTAACGTTAATTATGGGGTCACCGCGCAGAGTGACGTATACACGAAAGTCGGACTCAAAGCTGACGGAGAGGTATTGCCAGGATTTGCCTTGTCTAACCTCAGTGCTAAGCTTTCAAGCGAGCAATGGGCCGTCACTTTTTATGTCGACAACCTGTTTGACAAATTTGCTTTCACCTCGGTAAGACGCGACAAGTCTTGGGCTGGTGAAGCTAAATTCGCGGCGTTAAACAAAGCCTTGCCTGAGCAGCAGCGAGTGTACGGACACTATGTCACAACACCTCGTACCGTTGGGGTCAAGCTTAACTACCAGTTTGAGTTATAATCAGCAAAAAACTAAAATAGAGAGTGAAGTTACCTTCACTCTCTTTACGTTGCGATGACATCATACAATCAGATCCAAAGCTATATTCAACAGCGTCAATTTCAAGCGGCGCATCACGCATTAGTCGCTCGCATTAATACCAATGCCAACGATCACCACGCGTACGCCTTATTGGCCGAATTGAATATCGCTCTCGGTAATCTCAGCAAAGCACTAAAAATTTACGACAAGTGCCTAAGTTTATTTCCCTGCGCATTTTACTCATTGAGCGCTGCCAAACTTGCGCTTTTTACCCAAGCACCATTAGTGGCAAAGCGTTATATTCTGCATTTGCTAGGTAACACACAGTTGTCGGGATCTGAGCACGATACCCTCGCAAATATATTACTGAGATTAAATCAATATACTGGCGCTGGTTGGCATTTTAGCCATGCCTATACACGCTCACCACACTGTCCTGAAATCGCGCTCAACTATGCAATGCATTTAAAGATGTCTGGTGAATTAGCACAAGCGCGGACGCTGCTTGCCTCTTTAGTGCAAGCAAACCCAAGTAATGCAAAGTGCCAGTTAGCCTACTCAGAGCTTACTCCTGTAGAATTAGCATCGACTCGCATCGCTCAGTTAGCAACTGAAATAACAGCGCAAACTACACCACTTGCATTACAGCGGCTTCACCATGCACTGGCACTCGAATACGAAAAGCAGGAAAATTATCCCAAGGCATGGCAAAGCTTTGTGGCCAGTAAACAAGCGGTCAGTGCTGAGGTTTCCTATTCATCTAAACAAATGACTGGCTATTTTCAAGCACTTGGCAAACTTCTAGACAAGCCTATTGATTTTGCTCCAGAGCAAACGCTTGCACCTGTATTTATCATTGGGCTACCACGCTCAGGCACCAGTTTAATGGAGCAGATCTTAGCGCAATTGTCGCTACAACCGCTGGGAGAAACCAGTGTATTGCCCCAAGCACTTAGGTTTTCTCGTGACTACGACAGTAATATTCAATATATCAGCCACGCCTATAAAGAGGCTAACGCCATTGGGCAATACCGTCTCTTCACCGCGCAGTCCTTTGCTGGTGCTCAACGTTTTATAGACAAACAACCATTTCATTTTTTCTTTATCGATTTGCTTGCAAAGGCGTTTCCACGCGCGAAATTTGTCGTGATGAAACGAGACAGAACAGATACTTGTATCGCAAACTTTCGTCAATTATATCAAACGAATAGCCCCTTTCATGGCTACTCATACCGGATGCAAGATATTCAAGCTATGTATGATAATGCTTATGCGTTTTTGCAAGATGCCGCACAAAAACATCCGACTCAAATTAAATTTGTGAATTATGAATCGCTGGTAGAAATGCCTCAGGCTGTGATGAAGGAAGTCTGTCAATTTCTCGAGTTGGATTGGCAAGACAATGCACTTCATTTTTATAAGCAGAGTTATTACTCAGCGACAGCCAGCAAAATGCAGATCAGACAACCATTGAACAATGCAAGTGTGGGCAAATATCGAAATGTATACCCAATATAGGAATATTGCCCCATTGCAGTGATGATGCTAACGTTAAGCAAAAGGAATACAAAACAATAACGATATGAAGCAACTATTCCCTACTCTCTGTTTCGCAACACTTGTGGCTTGTACACCGGTCGAAATAACAAAAACCGAGCGAGCACTCACACAAGCTCAACAACAAAGAGACATAGAAGCACAAGCACACGCGCTCAAGACACTCAGTGAATATGATAGCGCCACATGGCAAAGCTTATATCAAAAAACACAAAATGCCTCAGCTTTACTACTAGACGCACAAATTGCTTATGAAAACGCTGATATCGTTACGGCTCAGATAAAAGCCGCGCAATCAAAAGCACTTAACAATTCAGTGCAAGCGGATACATTGCTGCGCACCTTATCTGCCGACTATCCTCTGACCGAGCTGATTGATACATTGGTAAAGTTACATTCTGCATCAAACCGGCATGAAATTGCACTCACGAGCTTCTTTAACCAACCTCCTAGTAAATGGAACATAATCGACGTCAATCAAAAATTGTCGCTGATCAACGCTCATATTCAAGCGATTCGAAAGCAGATTGCAGCTATTCCTGAAGGTAAAAAGCACAATGCAGTCTACCAAACTGTACTGACGGTGGCTGAATCTCAAATTGAACAACTAGGTAAGCAGGAAAGTTTGCTTTTGCGCAACCTTCAGCAGCAGTTAAGTACCATACATGCGGAGCAATTTATACAGCTTCATCACACAGTGACAGAGCAACTGAATAACTTTGAAGAACGAGTAGTAGCCTCAATGATCCGCCAAGATCAAAATAAATTAATTGAGACAATGCAGCACCAAAGTGAGCTGCTGTACAACATTGATCTCATGTTAAAGCAGACAGGCTCTGCAAGACATGCTGAGTTTGAGCTTTTTTACCTTGCTTATATTCAACTGCTGAATAAGTCCAAAGATTACAGAGAGTATGCTCGACAAGGGAAAGCAGCCCTCGCATTATTTGAGCGCGCCGGAGCCCCTCATAACTTTTATCAACAGTATCAAATGCTGGTGTCAGAGCCACTAACACTGAGCGATGATTTACTCGCTTTTGCACGCTCACAAAATGAATCAAAATTTTTGTATAGAAAATACTAGGCCCTACTAGCGACCAGTTATCCACCATGCGAGCAGCACAATTGCCGTTGTGAGAATAACGGCTTTTATTTTATGTTGTTTAATTAGCTTTTCAGCCTGATCACCAGCAAAGTAAACGACCGCCGCCAAGCCAAAATAACGTAGTGAACGGGCAATACAAGTTGCAATTAGAAATTGTAATAGTGAAAACTTTGTGGCGCCAGCTGCTAACATGGCAATCTGAAAAGGTACTGGCGCAATACCTAAGGTCAACACAAACCAAAATCCCTGACTTTGCATCTGCGCTTTCACTTGCTCAAACTGAGACTGGCTCGACAGCAGCTCAATAGCGGAATCCCCCACTGCATCAAATAAATAGTAACCCAACGCATAACCAAATAAGGCACCAATCACACATCCAACCGTCGCCATTAGCGCAATTAGCCATAGTTTTTCTCGCCTTGCCTGCATTAGCGGCACCATCACAGCTTCAAGCGGAATAGGTACGATGGTTGACTCTAAAAAAGAGGCAACCGTGATCCCTTTGAGCATATTTTTTGATTCTACTAATCGCTTGGTCTTTTGCTTCAATTCAGCCGTTAGCGCCATCACACTTCCCCTGATGTTCTGAGTAATGGAGACAAGCATAGCCTAAGCTATGTTTCTCCTTCCTGAATTAAATGGTTATTCATATATGCTGGTATTTGTATGTGCGGACAAATGCGATACTCTGTTTTAGAGTGAATTATTGGGGGGGATGTTTCTGTGAATTATTTGGCGCATTTGTACTTTGCCAAACCAACTGCCGCATCGCACTTTGGCAACTTGCTCGGTGACTTTCAAAAAGGCGTGAATATACAAGTACTGCCCAAACCTGTGCAACTTGGTCTACAAACACATATGCAAGTCGATAAATTTACTGATAGCCACACGATAACAAAATCTGCTAAACAACTTTTTTCGCCCACGCGTCGCCGCTTTGCAGGCATTGCACTGGATGTGTTATATGACCACTTTTTGATTAAGCACTGGCAGCAATATCACAGCACCTCGCTTGATGACTTTAAACGTCAGAGCTTTTCATTGCTGCACGATAACTTGCACATCATGCCTGCGCACATGCAACGAGTCGTTAGCGCAATGACACAAAATGATTGGTTTGCCACCTATAAATCCGTAGCTGGTGTGGGTCATGCACTCGATAACATCGCCCAACGTATTCGTTTTCAAAACCAATTTTCAGGCACTGAAGTGGATATAAAAGAGCACTACCACCAGCTTGAATCTGGATTTCAAACCTTTTTTCCGCAGTTGGTTGAGCACATAAGGCAGCAATCCATAGAGCACCAGAAAATAGAGTAAACTGTCGCCGTGTTACTCAATACCAACTCGATTGCAAGGTTGCCAGGAAGGGCTGCCCCCCCGCTGGACACCTGTTCTTTGGCTGCTATCTAACCAGTCAAAACGGTACATAAACGCTAGATGTATTTTATACCAATACCAGAGACAGACTACTCGTTGACGTGAAGTTTCCGATTAAATCCGCTCAAAACGATATAGGCCACGCCAAATCACCGCGGTGATCTCACCTTTATCATTCGTTTCAATGGTGACATCCGCGCCCCCTTCAAGCTCAATCAGAGTGTCTTCCTCTGTGGCAACAAAGGCCATCAGGTTATCACGGGCCATATCTAAGACGTAAAATCGCGTCCCCTCTCGGGTGATTTTCATTTTAAACTGATGATCTTTCTCATAAGCATACAGACCTTCCAATTGCTTTGCGCGTGCCTCAGGTAATGTAATCGCGGTTATCTTTTTACTGCGTATAAAATTCCAGCCATAATGTTCGCTGATGGCAATGCGAAGCTCACCAAATACGGTACTCGCTGAGTCGCCATTGGACATCAACACCATACCCTCATCTTTTTCCACAAATGCTTCAAAACGATTGCTAAAGCCTTTATTTTTACCACCATGGGTGAAAACAAGCCCTTGCTCTCGCTGTTCAAGCTCTGGTCCCAAACCCCATACGTCATGATGAACTTCAAGCATTTGCTTCGCCAGCTCTGGTGTGATGGGCCCCACGGTATTGCCTGCATACGCTTGTTGTACGGCCATAATATATTTAGCGAGATCCACCGGAGTGGTCCAAAGGCCAGCCGCGGCTTGTTCTGGATAAACATGCCAGTCCCCTTCAACTTGCTCGCCTTTATCGTCAAACGCAGCACTGGCTTTTGACCATAGCGTTTTCGGTAATGGTTGCGCATAGGTACTATTGTGCATCCCTAGCGGAGTTAAAATTGCCTGCTGGACATACTCTTCAAATGGCATTTTTGTCACATCTGCCACGAGCAATTCCATTACCGTGTAACCACCGCCAGAATAGCGCCAAGCTTTACCTGGCAAAGTGTCAACCGTCACTAAGTCGGTATTGCCTTTACCCATTAAGACTTCAACGTCAGTTGGAATTTTACTACCACGCACGTAGCCCGGAAAACCATGTTGAGTGAGCCCCGAGGTGTGAGTCATTAACTGTCTCAAAGTAACAGGATTGGCTTTGGTAAATTCGTTCGTTGGTACTTTCCAAGAGGTGAGATATTGATTAACGTCAGCATCTAAATCGACTTTACCATCTTGCGCTAACTTTAATACCGCAAGCGCAGCAACTGGCTTACTAATTGACCCTGCCTGAAACAGCGTTTCAGTGGTCACTTTTCGATTTTGCTTTTTATCTGCAATGCCAAAACCCTCAGCCCACACCACTTTACCATCTTTGATCACGGCAAGGCTTAAGCCCGGCAAATGCGTTTCTTGAAGACGCGTCTGCAAATCTACAGGTTTATATTTTTGGCCTTCCAATTGCACTCTAGGTAAAAGATTTTGTGCAACTTGTTGAACTTGATGTTGAGCTGAGTCAGTGGCGAAGGATGTCTGACTTAGCAAAGACGAGCAAAATATGGCGCAGTACAATAGTTTCGACATGATATTTCCCTTGTTATTATCGTTATTCACTCACTTTACACATTGATAAATGTGCCGTGAATGAATAACAGTATAATCATGAGATGAAGAAAAATGCACCTACATCAACTTTGAGCCTGAGACACTCGGCGATTAACGGGGTAACGCTCGAAATCCTCCCAGTAATGAATTCCACCTATCATCTCTTTTACTTGATAGCCCATTTTTGCAAGCTTATACGCGGCCTTTGTCGCGCCATTACACCCAGGACCCCAACAATAAACCACGATTGGTGTGACCTTGTCATACTTAGCCATCGTCAGTTCGCTTATGTCTGCGCTTGGCATATTGACTGCGCCTTGAGCATGACTTTTGGCAAAGGCTTCATTCGACCTGACATCAAATAGCACAAAATCCTGCTGCCCCGTTAACATCGCCTGATAAACATCAGCACAATCCGTTTCGCAAGCCAGCTTCATTGCAAAATACTGTGATACTTCTACTTTCATCTTCTAACTCCTATTTAAATACTCTGGGTCCTAAATAATCTGAGCTGCGGATAATTATTTAACCTGAGGTTTGGATAAGGAATGAGCTAGCTCAGGTTATTTAACCTCACCCGAGGTCAACTACGTTACGCACTTGATAGGCGTTAATGAATTCATATTTTTTGAAGGCGATGTTCATCATTTCAGAATAGGCAATCGCAGCAAGCTCATTTAAACTGGTGGTATTCAATACGTGATTGAGTTTAGTGCAATGGAGTTTTACCATTTAAGGTCGTTTGTTGCGGTTGCAGAGGCCCAAAATCTAACAGCAGCAGCGAAACGACTGTACACCACACCACCTGCTATCAGCGCCCATATCAAAGCGCTTGAGGAAGAACTCAATACAGTATTGTTTCATCGTTCTAGCAAAGGGATGCAGCTCACAGAACAAGGTAAGATCTTGCTAGACAAAGCTAAGTTAACGCTTGCAAGTGCAAATGATTTAATGCACACCGCATCGCAAGCCAAAACACTGCTCACAGGCGAGTTCAGACTTGGCTTGAACCACCCTATTGGCACCTCGAGCGAACTTGGCACACTAATAAAAACCCTCAACCAGCACTTTCCAAGTCTTTCTTTTTCGCTGGAATTACTCTCAAGTGGTGTCATCGTCGACAAACTCAGTGATGGGCTACTTGATGGTGGGGTTATTTATGGCGAAGTACCTGCACATTTTAGTGCGGTACCGCTCACAGAAGTTGCAGTTACCACCGCTTATCCTGCATCTTGGCCTACGCCATCACATAAAGCCGAATTGGCACAGATGACGTGGATACGTATGGGAAAAGGCTGCCCTTTTGATAAGCAACTTGATCAACAGCTAAGCGAAGTAAACGCGGTAAATATTAATGCTGCGGATGAGCGCTCCCGCTTGGCTTTAGTTAAGGCAGGACTCGGCGTGAGCTTTATTGAAGCCAACGCCATTGCAGATCAAGAAGCAGAAGTTGCCTTGTCTAGTTTGCTAGACTTTTCGCTCCCAGTACATTTTGTTGTGGCAAATCAAGCGCTCACAGAGCCTAAAGTGAACGCCGTGTACCAAGTGGTTTGTGCATCTATTGATGCTGCGCAAGGATAATCCCCTGCTGCTTTTTCGGCATTTTTTCGACTACAAGGCGAAATGAGTTATCCATCATCCGCTCAAGTTCTCCTGTAGGAATGGAGCCATCGAGCACCACCGTGTTCCACAGCTTTTTATTCATGTGATAACCCGGTAACACCGCACTAAAAATGTCTCGCAGCGCTTGCGCTTCATCAGGATCGCATTTGAGATTTACGCGCCAATGGGGATGCTTGTCATCTTCTTTGCCCATTTTACCAAGCGCCAACGTCGCGAACATTTTGTCTTTCACTTTATATACATCAACGCCTTCACCAAAAGGTTGACTTACGCTGGTATAGGGTTTTGCAAGCAAGTAGTCGTGTACTTGTTGATGATCCATCTTATTCTTCTGCCTTTAGATTAATCGTTGCCGCTTAGTAGTAAAGCATAATACCAAGCGGCGTAGTAGCATAAATTACTCAACCTGAGGTTTGAATAAAAAATACGCTAACTCATTGTTTTGAAGCTCAGGTTACTCAGGTTGTGGTGCCTGTCCTTGCCAACTCCAACTTGGAAATAGTTCGCCATTCACGACGGCATTATTACCAGAAAACAGCGAGTGCGGCCTTTCTTGCGTTACCCAATTTGTCGCAGAGGAATGCTCCAACTCAAAAACCACGTTCCCAAAGAAGCTGTAAGGCCCTGACAAGGTCGAGTTTCTATAAGCAGCAAACAAAGTTTGGCCGCCCATCATCAGTTCGCCAACACTACTTTGCTGGTCGATTTCGGCGGCGCCTTTACTCCAGATCATCAATAGATTTATATGCGACTGCCCATCTGCTAAAAAGTAGCCATTTCCAGCAACTTGTACTGCGTCGAACTGGTTCCCTTGGGTACTTCTAGCATTGGCGGTGTCAAACACATATGCTGTCATTGCCTGATTGCCGGCTACAAATTCAGCAAAAGCGCCCCCTGCTATTTTCACTTTAGCTTGGTTTAGGTTACTTAAGTAAAGATTACTATTATCTGTCACGATATAGTGGTATTCATGCTCAGTACCTTGCACTTGAGTCACGACATTATCCAATCTTGCCATTCCCTGCGCCGTTACCGTTACGCTACTTTGCTGAGCAGTGCTGACAAGCCCTAAGTTATTGAGCTTAGCCGAGCCAGACTCCACTAATATGGTCGGCTGTACGCCGCTTAGCGCCGCAGTGATAACATCTTGGGTATTATCAGACCCAGTAATGGTGATACCAGGTCTCGTGATCTTAATTGGGCCCTGACATTGTCCTTGAATAGCAAAGGTAATTTCATCGACAGGCCAACTTACTTGCTCAACGGCACGTTTCAGTAAGCTGGGGTTAGTATGACAGTTGATAGCAAAAGTATACGACCCACTGACGCTTTGTGATGCGACTTGCTTTGCCAAGACATACAGCCTTTTGACATCGCTGTCATTTGTATCCTTTGCAAAAACATGGGAAGCGCAGATAGCGGATGCAACCAAACTGATTGCAAATATGCTTGTACTTAATTTCATTTCCTTATCCTTTACACGTTTAATCCTGCCAATTGCAGTACCCTAAATCCTAATACAGATCTAGATATAAAATGCACTGTATATTTAAACACTACTGACACTCCCTGACACAACATCGTGGTTTACTCTTTTTGAACTCAAAAAGGAGAAAGACCATGCAACAAAATGTCGTAGAGATTGTAAAATTTAAATTGGCTCTTGGTGCTACAGAGAGTGACATTATGGGTGTAAACCCAGCTTTTACCGAGTGGGTTGAACAGCAACCTGGGTTACTATATCGTTCGTTGACTAAAGACAGTCAGACTGACGAGTATTTAGATATTATTTATTGGCAATCGATGGAGCATGCTAAAGCGGTTTCGGCACAATTCCCAACAACCGAAGTATGCCAAAAATTAACGCAATACATAGACAGCGAGAGTGTCACCATTAGTCACAGTAATGTGCTCTCTCAAACCCCATGTAGCGGTTAATCAATCTGAGATTTGAATAACAAGGAAAACTCGTGCATAAATCAGAACGTCTCTTTCAGTTAGTGGATCTGCTCAAGGGTCGACGATTAGCGGTTACCGCTAAGTCATTGGCCGATCACTTTACGGTATCTGAGCGTACGATTTATCGCGATATTCAGGACTTACAAAGTTCTGGCGTGCCAATTGAGGGGGAAGCAGGTGTCGGCTATATTATTGGTGACTACCCACTGCCCCCTATGATGTTTAGCTATGATGAACTCACCGCATTATTACTTGGCAGTAAAATGGTTGGAGCATGGACGGATCCCGAACTAAGCGCACATGCAAAAGCAGCCATTGCCAAAATAGAGGCCGTGCTACCCGCTCACCTCAAACAACAGCATGACCACTCCCCTTATTTGGTTTCGAGTTTTAAACACGGACCACAACAACAATCCTTTAGCGCTACACTCAGGCTCGCCATTGCGGCTAAGCAGTGTGTACAACTTGAATATCAAGACGTTGCAAAGCAACAAACCCAGCGTATTATCGAGCCTCTCGGATTGGTTTATTGGGGTGGAAAGTGGACGCTGGTCGCATTTTGTCAGCTCCGCAGAGATTACCGTGAATTTCGCTTGGACCGTATCACCGCGATACATAAAAGTAAGCTGACCTTTACCGTAAGTCCTGATAAAAACCTCAACCATTACGTTGAACTAGTTAAGGCCAAATACGCCGAAGAAATTGCACAGCACCAATGCCAAGCGCCTGATAAAAGTAGCAACTAATTCTAAGCTCACTGCCCGATTCATATTTTGTTACTAATACTTGCGCATCTAAAATCAACCTTTTCAAACTGCACCGCGACTAATTTTGTAAATCAGACTTATTCCTTCGAGGTGCTTATGAAAACCACAAAATCAATACTCATTATTTCGGTAACACTGGCTTTGAGTGCCTGCATTGGCTACTCCAATGCAAATACAACCGAGCCGCAAACACAAGGCAGCTACCGGCTTATCGCTTACCAAGACTGTAACCCAATAATCAAACACACCATGGACGCCGAACAGGTGGCCGCATACAAAGCACTCAAAGCGGCAGAGCTTGATATCTCAGCTTCTGAGTTACCAATGAAAGATATTGAAGATAAGCTCGCACTGCTCAGCAAGGAAATGGAAGCCATTAGTAAAGAGGCGATACAAGAAGACGACGATCGACTTGTGATCAATAAAGCGCTACTGGCAAAACAAGAAGAAAAGGCCAAGCAAATTGAGGCAGTAATTGAAAGTCACGCAGCTAATTTTGATGCCATTGACGACTATGCCGAAAAAATCGAAGCCGCAGCAAATCGTTTTGATAAGGCGTTAAAACCCATAATCGGTGACTTAAAAGAGGTCAATATTAATATCATCGAACCCGGTGAAACCCCGAGTGCCCGTTGCCTCGCGTCAAGCTAAGCAAGTTGAACTGATTGAATGGAGGAAAATATTCCTCCAACTGTATTTGCTCATCACTTGCCTTACCATTTAGACAAATTGATATGGACTTTGACTGACAGGCGACTTTGAGCAAAATATGGCTACTTCATTAAATGCTTTATGCGTATTAGTTCACATATAAAGTATGTTATGTTTGTTCATGCTAGCCTCAGCTGTTTAGTTATTTAACAAATTAATTATGGCCTCGCTTTGTATTAAGCTAACCCACGAAAAAGAGAAGGCTAGCACAGTGTGGGAGTCATTATATCTATATATTTCGGAAGGTCGGCAGTGAATGATATTGAAAGGAATAAGTTAATCAAAACTAGCTGGGATTTGCATAGTTTGGTAGAAAGTAGCTACCTTGGCAATCCCGCTACCAAAGGCGATGAGGAATGGCTAGAAAAACAGCGTATTCTATTAGCTGACATGGCCATTCATTTATTACAAACGGCTATTCAGCCAGGTAACATAGAGCTTGATAAATTAAAAAATAATCTGCACTCGATTCTAACAATCACAGATCAATTTTTACCCCATTCAGGACTTAAAGAAGCAACAGAGAAACTTTACAAGTAAACATACAATACATGTCCAAGTTAGTATTGCCGTAGTTTGGTTTCCTGTAGTAGTCATGTTTTGCAGTTAACAATAGCGATAACAGCCGATGTTATTTATTGCACAAAGAGAAAGGTTAACACCCACTATTACGACCCTCTCACTCGATTAAGCGATTGGTTATAGTGCTTTTTGTATTGCTTCGCTAAAGCCTGACTGTCTTGGTAGCCAACCTGATTGGCTATCTGCTCCACACTCATATTAGTGCTATGCAATAGCTGTTTGGTGCGAACGAGTCGCGCAAGTCGCACGTACTCAAAAGGCGTCATACTCGTGTGCTGTTTAAAGCGTCGAATTAACGTACGCTCTGACATACAAGCATGTTTCGCAAGGCTCTGTAAGCTATGCGAAACATCGAGATTATCGCTGATATGATACTGTGCCTTAAGCAATTGCGCATCTCTATGTTGTAAAAAGCCACTGAGCTGCACAAACTCATTTTGACTCGCTTGCTCGTTTGGTATCGCCAGCCACGCGGCGATTGTTTTTGCCACTTCTGAACCCAGCACGTCGGTAATAAACCGCAGCATCAAGTGCAAGTAACTATGAGCTGCGCCCGCGGTATACACCATACCGCTTTGCTCTGTTACCTTTTGGCTGTTGGGCTTTAAAACGGGATAATATCGTGTAAAAAAAGGCGTAAGCCACCAGCTACACGTAAATTGTTTTTTATCCAACAATCCTGCTGTGGCTAAAAATGCGGTACCGCAACATCCGGCAAGTTGATAAGTCGCGGGATGAAATTCAATACCATGCTTGTTTAATTGTGCTTTGACTTGTTGGCATTGTTGCCACAACAAAGGCTCTGATGAAAAGTGACTGCCGAGCCAGATAACGACATCAGCATCAGCCAATGCGCTAAATTCAGCATGACAAACAAATTCTAAGCCTTGACTACTCATCACCGACTTTTGCCCTGAAAGCGCAACCGTCTGCCAGCAAAACACCGCCTTACCAGCGACTTTGTTTGCCACGTTCAATATATCAATCACGCCAGTTAATGCGCTCGCAAACACATGTTCAGGACAAAGCAAAATCACCTTCATGGCAATATCAAACCAAAATTAGTCATTATTGACACGATAAGTTAGCAATCAATCTAGTTAAAGTAAAACCTCTTTCAAATTCAGGAGCTTTACGATGTGGATCCATATTCCGGTTTTATTTTTGCTTAGCCTAACGCTGCTATTATTTCTTTTAACCGCAACGAGTAGAATTCGCGCAGTCAAAAATGGTGATATTGCACTTCAAGATATTCGCTATGTTGAAAAACACGCCTTCCCCGAGCGCATAAGATTATTAGGTAATAGCTATGACAGCCAGTTTCAGCAGCCGGTGTTATTTATCGCATTACTGATACTTTTGCATATTGAGCAAATGACGGGACAATTTTGGTTTGTGCTTAGCACCGTGTTTGTCGCAGCAAGATATTGGCACAGCTACGAGCACGTGCTAGGCAGCAATTTACGGTTACGAACCCTAGCATTTGGATTAAGTAGCTTTTGCTTGTTTTTTGCCTGGTTTAGCTTCTTGTTCGATAGAATGTAAAAAGTCACTGGTTAAAGGGATTTTACACTGGCTAAGTTACGTACAAGTTTGTTACATTAACCACAACAATAACCTTAGGTTTTGGTTGTGCTGCAGTCTAGGTTGAATGGCGTCAAAATACACAGCAACTTTAGTGGGAAGCTTACGCTCCTACTCGCTGTTATTTACGGCGCCGTATTTTTGTTTAGCCCCTCAATTTTTGCGCTTGATGACAATTGCTCGCTCACGACCGCTCACGACGACTCAATTTTGCTTACTATCAATACCACGTCTTATAGCAAAATTGAACGCGGCAACAATACCGTCTCGATAGCCTGCAATTTACATGAAGACAGCGTTTTTTCATTTGTAGATGTTGGCCTTAATCACTATCAGTGGCGAGTCAACGCCCCTTTGCCCGCTAAGTTCTCACAACCCGCATTTATCATTCCAAAAGGTAAGTACACAGCAACCTTAAGCTTGGATTCTATGCAAATTCATACGCCAAGATTTGGGCTGATGAGCATGGGGAAATTTATTTGGGAAAGTCAAAAAAGCAGCCTAGTCATGGGCGCATTTTATGGCCTTTGTTTTACCTTAATTTGCTATGTATTGATCATGGGTAGTCGCCTCAATGATCCTATATTTAGGCTTTACGGCGCTTATATCTTCTGCCTTTGTGGATTTGTATTATTCCAAGAAGGGCAATTAAATCTTTTTGTTTCATCTCAGTATAAGCCATTACTCAAACACGCATATTTACTTAGTATTGGTCTCACTGTGGTTTCGGCAACCTGGTTTATGTTGAGTATCCTACTTGTTGACAAACAGTGGCCAAAACTCGTGTTGTTACTTAAAAGTGCCGCGGGTATCGTGATGATCCTGAGCATACTTAAAATTCCCACTCAACAAGCACAAGTGTCTTACTTATTAAGCCAAATTATGGCCTATATCACCCTCGTTATTGTCGCCACTATCTTTGTGCTATCTGCTCTTCAAACCAAGCGTAAAATTGGCGAAGCAAGTTTGGTTTTTGCGGCACTGAGCCTAGTATTAGTCGGTATGGTATTTCGCGTGCTGTTAGTGGGATATAGCCCATTTATGCAGCGGTATGCACTTATTTTTGCGTTTGCCATTGAGTCTTTACTTCTTGCCGTTGCGGTATCTAAACGCATTGGACGGCTCAGACAGCAAAAGCAACAAGCTGAAAATGAAGCAAATTATGATCAATTGTGCGCCATTTTTAACCGTCGAGGCTGGTACAAACAAGCCAACGTGTTAGTCGAGCAATTTAATAAACGTGGTGGTGTTTTGGCATTATTTTACATTGACTTAGATAAGTTTAAGTTGATTAATGACCAATTTGGTCACGATGCTGGAGATAAGGCGCTTGCCCATGTTGCGACGTTTTTGTCATCAAGTATCAGAAAACAAGATATTGTAGGACGCCTAGGTGGCGATGAGTTTGCAGCCCTGTGCTTATTTGACGACACACAGTCTGCAGAAGAAAAAGCACAACAGCTGCAACAACAGCTCAATACCTTGCAATTTAGTCATGGAAAACAAGAGGTAGCAATTCAAGGTAGTGTCGGGCGAGCATTTTCCCAACACCCGATAACAGATATCAGCGACTTAATCGCACAAGCTGACAAGCAAATGTATCAGCAAAAAACCTTATCTTAAAGCTTAGGCTGCCTTAAGGTAAGGCTCTTGGCCTTTGTGCTTTACGCTCCGTTGATAACTACCTTTGCCTTTTTTACTTTTTTCAACTTTCGCCTTAAACAACGGGCTGGTTACCAACGCTTTTAATGCGTTGTCTTTAATTTCACCACGCTGATGAGCATGCTGAAGTTTGCTTTTTTTAGTCATGACTTACTCCAAATAAGAATCATATAAATTGATAGTGTTGATGCATAATTTCAGACCATCAACAAGCGCGAATATTAACCTAAATGTTTTAAAGCGCAATGGCTTTTAGCAATAAATTTTCGTCTTTTTTGACTGCTATTTTAAAGTTAAGTTCATACCTACGCTCTATACTTAAATGCAGCCCTTTCAAGTCAAGCTAAACATTCGCGACAATGACCGATATCGAGATTGCAACCGGGATCAGCATACATTATCAGGATGAGGGGGTGCCTCACGCCCCCGTTATTATTTTGATAATGGGTCTTGGGGCACAAATGACGATTTGGCCCGATGAATTGTACTTTGGGCTAGTCAATAAAGGTTTTCGGGTGATCCGTTTTGATAATCGCGACACGGGATTGTCGAGCCACTTGGACCATTTAGGTTCACCGAGTGTGATAAAAACCATGCTGAGCAAAAAACTTCCTATTCGCGCTTCTGTTCCCTATATCCTAGAAGATATGGCCGAAGATGTTGTCGCTTTGATGGCAGGACTTAAGATTAAACGCGCCCACCTTGTTGGTGCTTCTATGGGCGGGATGATTGCACAAATCGTTGCTGCTAAGCATAAAAAGAAAGTGGTAAGTTTGACCTCAATTATGTCAACCTCAGCGTATCCCAAGTTTACCGCAGCAAATGTAAAAGTCATGCTGCAACTAGCAAAAGCACGGCCAAAGTCAGACTGCCACCAATCTGCTATTCAATACAATATAAAACTCAACCAGCTGATCGGCAGTCCTGCTTACCCTCAAGACGAAGGGACGCTACATCAACAAGCCAAACACAGTATTGAACGCGCGCATAACCCGCAAGGATTTAAGCGTCAGCTTGCAGCGATTGTCGCAAGCCAATGTCGCAAGCACACGCTGGCAAAGATAAAAACGCCTACACTTGTTATCCATGGTACCGACGACCCTATTTTCCCCGCGGCCGCTGGCCAGCAAACCGCCGCGACTATTCGCAAATCCAAACTAAAACTGGTCAATGGGATGGGTCATGACTTCCCTCCAATGCTCATGCAGAAGATTGCCAAATGGGTGGCAAAACACGTAACTAAAGCAGAGCGAAAGCGATTAAAAAAGAAACAGCGCAAACAAAATGCTGTCCAGGAGACTACAGATAAAAAAGTCCCGAAAAATCAATCAAACACGCCCCAACAAAACACAGTTCAAAATAAATAACATTCCCTAACATCACGCCCTGTAAAGCCTGAAAGTGCTAGCCTTCGCATCGTAATTCAACCTAAATCAGGAACACCAATTCTATCCTTATCGTTAAATTAAAGTAAATTTCCATTTGACAAACGCACATAAAAGCAACAACAATTAAACCGTTCCAAACTCATTTGGACGCCAAAATAAAAATAGCCATGGATACAACATCAACAGATATCTACCCACAAAAAGTGGAACGATACAAAAGAGGTCAACATGAACATCATTATAGCTAAAACGCGATTCCAACGTTCTTTTATAGCAGCCGCTTTAGTGAGCCTAGGCTTAAGCTCGGCGCACGCAAACAGCGATCTGACAACTGCCAATGCCGCTGCTATCAGCGTTTCAGGAGAAAACCAACCCTATGAGGGCAAAGTCAACGCATTTGATAATAACCACTACAGCAAATGGCTTACTTTTTCAGCTTCCGGTTGGATAAGTTATGCGTTTAGCGAAGCGGTGAATTTAACAGCTTACACCCTCACTTCTGCGAACGATGCGCCACAAAGAGATCCCAAAAATTGGACGCTTCAAGGCTCTCAAGACGGTCAAGTGTGGTTTACTATAGATTCGCAAAACAATCAAAGTTTTGCTTCGAGACATCAAACTAAGCAGTTCAATGTCAGTACCAATCAAGCGTACCGCTTTGTGCGCTTAAATGTCACCGCAACGCAAGGTGCCAATTTATTACAGCTTGCAGAAATCGAATTTATCGGTGCTCCGGCAAACGGTGGTACAACCTTGCCATTTAACCAAAATGGCAGCGTTACCCCTGGCCAATGGGCACATTTTGGGCCATTTACAAGCTCAGCTCCTATCACAGCAACCTTGACTGGCAGCGGTGATGCGGATCTATACCTAAAAGCAAATAGCCAACCGACCACCGCAAGTTATGACTGCCAAAGTATCAATGATGCCAGCTCCAACGAGCGCTGCGATATAAGCTCAAATGCGCCGGTTTATGTTTCTGTATACGGTTTCCAAAGCGCCAATTATGAATTAGCCGTCAGTAGCGATAGCACACCACCAAACGACACGTGGCAACGTCCGGAAGTAAACTTTGTTGATGTAAATCCTGAAACACGAGGCTCAGCATTATTTAAACGGATCATACCAAACCCAGCTGCACACATGGCCGAACGCTGTGTGGATGTAGCAAAAGTGCTATACCGCGACGCCAGTGAATCCCAGCGTTTTAGAAAATTGCAGTTTGAGTTGAGAGCCAAAGATCATTGGGGTAAGGATTTCGTTGCCTATAAGATGGGGCAAGACGGTTCGGGTGAGATGACTATCGTCGTTAGCACCGCGCACTTAGAACGTATTTATCGCGATAATAATAACAACGATGCCGTGATCCGTGATGAAATCGACGGCATTTTATTCCACGAAGTCACCCATGGTTACAATAACTCGCCGCTGACTCATGACAGCTATGGTGATGGCAAGGCAAACTGGGCATACACCGAAGGTCTAGCTGATGCCGTGCGGATCGGTGCTGGTTTTCATAAGTCACGCTCACCAGATATCATCAACGCTAAACGCTGGCTTAGTGGCTACACCACAACTGGGTTTTTCTTGCATTACGTCAAACAACAGCACGACTCTGAGTTTATCTACAAGTTTAATAAAGCGGCGAAAGATATGGGTAATTATACCTGGTCATTTGATGCTGCATTTCAACATATCTTGGGCCGAAGTGTTGAAGATGTTTGGAACGAATATGTCGCCTTTATCCAAAATGGCGGACAGCTGGAGTATTAATTTTTAAAATAGTAACTCTGCCACGTAAAAGGGTCTAAGAAATTTCTCTGAGAAACTCCTCTATGAGACTCCTTTACGTGGTATTCGTTATTTTTGTAACGCCTGCTCGTGGGACATTGTTTTTAGTTTAATCGCGAGGCCACAGGAGAAGTAGATCTTCACCACTCCAACAATGATCAAATGAAAGTTTGGGTGGGAAAGCAAATCTAAGTCATAGATATAGGCTGCTTTTATTGGCGCGTCGCCATTTTCTATCATGGCGATTAGCCAATGATAGATTGCAATCCCCTCTTTGATAACCCCAAGCACTATCAAGGCTACGCCCGTTAAAAACAACAAGCGACAATACCACAGCGCAGTTTCTAAACCCGGACAGCGTAAATTACGAAATGGAATAAATTTCATGTCAGTCCTTTAGTTACCTTTTGATTGCTCGATTTTGATTAGCTTAACGGTATGGTGCAACAAAGATAAATCCCCTTCTTTACCATGCCCTGGAATAACCATGTTTGCTTCCGGATATCGGCTCAATACCTTGTGTATAGACGCTTGCCACTCATCAACCGAAGCATCCTCCAAGTTACCTAAATTTTTACTCACCACACTTTTCACAAAGCATCCTGCGAATAAAATCTTAGATTGTGGCAGCCACACGACAATATTATCTTTCGAGTGTCCTGCACCTGGGTAATAGGTTTCAACGACACCTGACTTTATTGCTGCTGAGGCTTGCGGCAAATTATGTGACGCGATAGCGCTGTGTTTTTGGGCTAATAGATGGTTAGTTTGGGCTGATGCATAGGTTGGGATCTGATGTTTATTTAATACCGCTAGGCCACCGCTTGCATCTTGATGATAATGCGTGACCACCGCCCCTTTAATATTGAGCTTGCGGTCCTCGGCCCACAATAGCAGTGCTTCTGTGTCTTGCTCGGTCCAAGGTGTATCAACAATGTAAGCATCTTGACCGTCGACCACAATCAGCCCAGAGCCTGCCACTAACCCCCAAGGTTCAACGTGTAGCGAAGATTCATGTTTATAAACATGCTCTGCTATCGGTGTTACCACTAAAGTCGATGTTTCCGTTGCAACTGTCACACAGGGTAACAAAAATAAGAAAGGAGCTAAAAACTTCATCTGAAGTTGTTCGTGTTAATTAAAAGTGACGAAAGACTATCAAGTTCAAGAATATAAAGTCCAGAAATAAAAATGCGCGGCAACCTAAAATCGCCACGCAAATGGTTGGAGAAGTGTAAATTAGCCTACCAGTGCAAGCAAAATACCAGCAGCAACCGCACTGCCTAATACACCCGCGACATTGGGGCCCATCGCATGCATCAGCAAGAAATTATGCGGATTGCTTTCAAGGCCAACCTTATTGACCACACGCGCCGCCATCGGGACTGCGGATACCCCAGCAGCGCCAACTAACGGATTAATGGGGGTATCACTAAATCTATTCATGGTTTTAGCCATTAATACACCTGCTGCGGTACCAATTCCAAATGCCACGGCACCTAGTGCTAAAATCCCCAACGTCTCAACCGTTAAGAATTGATCAGCTGCCAACTTTGAGCCCACCGCCAAACCGAGGAAAATGGTGGTGATATTAATCAACTCGTTTTGCGCCGTTTTACTCAAGCGGTCTACTACACCACACTCTTTCATCAAGTTACCCAAACAGAACATACCAACCAAAGGTGTTGCAGCAGGTAAAAACAGTATCGTTAGGCCCAGTACCGCCAGAGGAAATAGGATTTTTTCGGTTTTTGATACATGGCGTAGCTGTGGCATCGCAATCTGGCGCTCTTCTTGCGTCGTGAGTGCTTTCATGATTGGTGGTTGAATAATTGGCACCAACGCCATATACGAATAGGCTGCCACCGCAATTGCCCCTAGTAACTCTGGTGCAAGCTTAGACGCGAGGAAGATCGCAGTTGGACCATCTGCACCGCCAATAATGGCGATTGCAGAGGCGTCTTGCAGGGTAAATTCAAAACCCGGAATATAGTTCAGCAATATAGCCCCAAACAAGGTGGCAAAGATCCCAAATTGAGCTGCGGCACCAAGCAACAGCATCTTGGGGTTAGCTATCAAAGCACTAAAGTCCGTCATCGCACCCACCCCCATAAAGATCAGTAAGGGGAATACTCCGCTGTCTATACCTATGTAATACACGTAGTATAAAAGCCCACCAGGATCGGCAAGCCCAGCGACAGGAATATTCGTGAGTATGGCACCAAAGCCAATAGGCACCAATAGCAACGGCTCAAAGCCTTTGGCGATCGCAAGATACAAAAGTCCGCAGCCCACAGCCATCATGCAAAGTGCAGGCACGGTGAAGTTGGCAAGTCCTGTTGCTTGCCATAAATTAAGTAACCCTTCCATCACGACATCCTTATGCTAAAGACATGATGGCATCGCCAGCACTGACGGAGTCGCCTTCAGAGACGAGTAGCTCCGCGACTTGCCCACTGTGTGTTGCGCGCACCTCGGTTTCCATTTTCATGGCTTCCATGATGAGTACCACATCGCCTTCTTGCACCTCATCTCCTGCGCGCACCATAAGCTTAAAGATGTTGCCAGCAAGTGGCGCATTCAAAGTTTCACTGGAGCTTACCGAGGTTGACTGAGGAATAAGCTCACTGTCTTTGACTTGTACTTCTTGTAACTCTCCACCCGGCGCAACCATCACATCGTATACTTTGCCATCCACTTTTACGCTGTAACGCTCACTAGTTGATGACTTGGCTTTAGCAGGCGTCGCTGCAGCTTTTTGCTCTTTGCTTTCAACAAGCGTCGGTTTTGGCTCAAACGCATCTGGATTATTGCGATTTTTCAGGAATTTAAGGCCAATCTGCGGGAATAATGCATAGGTAAGCACATCATCAATAACCTCGTCGGCTAAGGTAATTTGCTCCTCTTTTGCCGTCGCGACTAACTCGCTTTGTAAACTATCCAGCTCAGGTTCAATTAAGTCTGCAGGACGGCAGGTAATAGGCTCTGCGCCTTCAAGCACGCGTTGTTGCAAAGCTTGGTCGACTTGCGCTGGTGTCGCTCCATATTCGCCTTTCAGCACGCCAGCAGTTTCTTTGGTTATAGACTTGTAACGCTCACCAGTAAGTACGTTTAATACCGCTTGCGTCCCGACAATCTGTGAGGTTGGTGTTACCAGCGGTAAGTAGCCAAGTTCTTTACGCACACTTGGAATTTCTTTTAGTACTGCGTCAAGCTTGTCACCTGCACCTTGCTCTCGCAGTTGATTTTCCATATTTGTTAACATGCCACCAGGCACTTGTGCAGATAGAATACGACCATCGACCCCTTTCAAGCTGCCCTCAAAAGCTGCATATTTCTTTCTCACTTCACGGAAATAGGCTGCAACCTCTTCAAGCTCAAGTAAGTCCAGCCCGGTATCACGTTCTGTGCCTTCCACAATCGCCGCGATAGTTTCTGTTGCGCTATGACCATAGGTCATACTCATCGAAGAAATCGCCGTATCGAGCATATCGATACCCGCATCTATGGCTTTTTGATAAGTTGCAGTACTGAGCCCTGTGGTTGCATGGCACTGCATTGCGATAGGAATAGAGACGGACGCTTTAAGCCCAGAGATTAACTTTTCGGCATCATAGGGTTTCAGTAATCCAGCCATGTCCTTGATACAAATGGAATGACAGCCTAAGTCTTCGAGCTGCTTGGCCTGCGTGAGCCACATTTCCAGCGTATGAACAGGGCTTACGGTGTACGAAATCGTGCCCTGCGCATGCGCGCCCACTTTGATGGCCGCTTTAATAGCCGTTTCTAAGTTGCGCACGTCGTTCATTGCATCGAATATTCTAAATACATCTACCCCGTTATGGTGGGCACGTTCAACAAACTTTTCGACAACATCATCAGCATAATGACGATAGCCCAATAGATTCTGACCACGCAGTAGCATTTGCTGTTTGGTTTTTGGCATTGCAGCTTTCAGTGCACGGATCCGCTCCCATGGATCTTCGCCTAAATAGCGAATACACGAGTCGAAGGTTGCTCCCCCCCATGATTCAACAGACCAGTAGCCCATATTGTCGAGCTTCTCAGCGATAGGAAGCATATCTTCCAAGCGCATTCTGGTGGCGAGTAATGACTGATGCGCATCGCGCAGCACTAATTCGGTTAGCTTTAACTGTGACATGCAAAACCCCTATTAATTGTTTTTTCTGTAGGCTGCAACGGCAGCGCTAATGGCTGCAATATGTGCCTGTGGCACACCCTGTGACGATGTTGCTCTGGTTGTTTTTGATCTTGTGGTACTTGGCTCTACTTCTTTAAATTGAGCAGCAAAGTTGGCCAACAGTCGCATCGCAAAAATCAAAATGGACAGAAAAACAAAAACACCAACCATACCGGTCAGCATAAGATTTCCTGCTTGCAGTAGCTGCGCTCCAATATCCATTTTTACCCCTTACTTGCTGTTTGGTTTTCCTATTCGATGTTAACGAACTGGTATAAACCTTCACTTTTTATAGATATTTATTCACCTTATAACAAAAAATGTTCCACTGTAAAGCCTGCTGTAAATTGGTATTACCAAAACACTTAACTTACAAATAATCAGTTAGTTAGCTAGGAAAGCACTAATAAATATGGAAAACCAACGTAATAAATATGAAAAATATTCAAAATAGCGCCAACTAATACTGAGATCCTAATGAATATAGAAAGGATTTTTGATTACGCAAGATAAATTGTAAATTGGACTGACCAATGATTAACGTTTACGTAAACGTCATACTGTATAGCACGTATTTCGCTGGATATAGCAAAAGGGAACTGCAAACAATTTATTCGCGTTACAGCTTTTTCAATATAGATGGGTATAATAATGGGAAATTTTTACCACAACGAACGTCTATGCCCTCCATTGAACAAAATGAAAATTTATCTTTTCAAAGCCAATTTAAGTTAGATAAAGCCTATTATCGAGAGTGTTTTGAAGAATCTGAAGCCAATGGACTTGCTGTTAAGCCGAAATATGGCTTGCTTGTACTGCTAATTGCATTGGGGCTGTTTGCTATTTACGGGGTGCAGGAGCACTACGTCGGGAACTTTCTTATTCTATTGGCTGTGGTTGAATGCGTCGCTTTCTATTATCGTAAAGCTTGGTGGGTGATAAGACAGTCGTATTCTCGCGCTGCTGGCAATGTCGTCAAAGTTTCAATCACTAAAACTGGTATTAGCACCAAAGCGACACATGCCGAATTTTCTTACCCATTTGACGACTTAGATAAACTCGTTGAAACGAGTAGAGGTTTTTTGGTATTTCACCAAAACAAACCGAGCTATATCAGTAAATCTGGACTTAACGAAGAAGCGATTGCTTTTTTGTCTGGGCAAAGCCAGAAATAAGAAACCCCGCAGTGGCGGGGTTTTTTTTATGCCAGTCAAACTATGTTAACTAACATCGTAATTCAATATTTGGTCAATTACATATTGCCCGGGCTAGATTTCTCAGCCTGAATTCGCATGTAAATTTCTTCACGGTGAACTGAAACATCTTTAGGCGCATTTACACCAATACGTACTTGGTTACCTTTAACACCTAGTACTGTTACAGTCACTTCATCACCAATCATCAGGGTTTCACCTACTCGACGAGTTAGTATTAGCATTCTCTTGCTCCTGTTATTCCAAAATTTAAAAGATTCCGCGTCAAATCCATTTTAAATAAAAGTTCCTAGAAAAGTAAGCAAAAACTTCTTTTACTCAGTACTTTCCAATTCGAATTTGGCATGTAAAGCCCGTACAGCTAGCTCTAAATATTTTTCTTCTACCAGTGCCGAGATTTTTATCTCTGATGTAGATACTAATAGAGTGTGAATATTTTCTTCGGCCAATGCCATAAAAAAGAGACCAGCAACACCTGAATGAGATTTCATCCCGATGCCAACCGCTGAGATTTTTGCCACGTTAGCATTAACCTCTACGGTTGCGCCACCTAAATTTTGTGCATGTTGCGCTAAAACTTCTTCCGCCAGAATACAATCATTTGTGTGCACAGTAAAAGCATAGTCTATTTTTTTCTCACTGTGGTTCAAATGGTTAATCATATCGACTTCGATATTATGCTCACCAAGAAGAGAAAGTATATTGGCAAGATTACTAGGTTTTGCATCTACATTGTTAACTAAGATAAGCGCTTCGTCTTTGACACTCGCTACCCCAGAGACCACTTTAGTATTTTTCATCTTACCTTCCTCATAGCTAATTAAGGTGCCGTTGTCAGGAGAAAACGAAGAAAGTACACGCAGTGGTACATTATATCGACCAGCCGCTTCAACCGAACGGATCTGCAAAACTTTAGCGCCCACACTGGCCAGCTCCAACATCTCAGGAAAAGTAATATGTGATAAACGCCTTGCATTTGGCTCTATGCGCGGATCGGTAGTATAAACGCCATCGACATCAGTATATATCTGACATTCGTCTGCTTGCAAAGCCCCTGCGATTTCAACTGCTGAGGTATCTGTACCACCACGCCCCAACGTGGTGATATTGCCTTCTTCATCGCGCCCTTGAAATCCGGCAATAATGGTTATTCGGTTATGCTCAAGCTCTTGCTTTAAGCGAGTCGTGTCTATTTCTGTGATCCGCGCTTTAGAGAACATGTTATCGGTTTTAATACCAACCTGATCGGCAAGTAAGCTCACGGCAGAATGCCCACGCTTAATGATGGCCATCGCCAATAACGCAATAGAAACTTGTTCGCCGGTGGTGATCAATACATCTAGCTCACGAGAACTCGGACGTGCATCGATTTGTTGGGCAAGGGAAATGAGACGATTTGTCTCGCCTGACATTGCAGACAACACGACCACCACTTGGTGGCCTTGTTGTTGTGTTTTGATAACGTGTTCGGCAACCGCCTCAATACGCTCTACCGAACCTACCGAGGTGCCGCCAAACTTTTGTACAATCAGCGCCACTTGCTGATTACTGCGTTACTTCATTTAACCAAGTTGGAACACTGTTTAGTGCTGCGTCTAGGTTTTCTGGTTGTGAACCACCAGCTTGCGCCATATCAGGACGACCGCCACCTTTACCACCGACTTGAGAAGCCATGTGATTAACTAGCTCACCTGCTTTTACCTGACCAACTAAGTCTTTCGTTACGCCAGCGATTAGGCTTACTTTATCGCCATTTGCTACACCTAGCGCGATGACACCTGAGCCAATCTTGTTCTTCAGGTCATCGACCATGCCTCGCAGTGCTTTAGACTCAGTTCCTGCAACGTTCGCTACGAGTAATTTAATCCCATTCACTTCGGTTACAGAGTCAAGTAGCGTTGCACCCGCGGCACTTGCTAGTTTGTCATTTAGTTGAGCAACTTGCTTTTCAAGGCCTTTTGACTTTTCAAGTAGCGCAGATACTTTTTCTAGCACTGATGAGGTATCACCCTTAACCAAAGCCGCAATTTCAGAAAGCACTTGCTCTTGCTCATTAACATAAGCGATAGCATCAGCACCTGTTACCGCTTCGATACGACGAACACCCGCTGCGATACCGCCTTCTGATACAATCTTGAAGAGACCAATATCACCAGCGCGCTTCACGTGTGTACCACCACAAAGCTCGATTGAGTACCCACCAATTGAAACGACTCGAACTTCATCATCGTACTTTTCACCAAAGAGCGCCATCGCACCTTTGTCTTTGGCAGCATCGATATCCATCAACTCAGTTTGCAGAGCAAAGTTACGACGGATCTCTGCGTTCACTGCATCTTCTACTTGCTGCAACTGCGCTTTAGTGACGCCTTCAAAATGTGAAAAGTCGAAACGAAGACGATCCGGCAGTACCAATGAACCTTTTTGAGTAACATGGTCACCCAACAAATCGCGCAGTGCTTTGTGCACCAAGTGCGTTGCAGTATGGTTTTTCTTCACTCGCTCGCGACGCTCAGCGTCAATACGCGCATCGGCTTTATCGTTAACACCAATACGGCCAACCACATGACCATGGTGTGCAAATGCATTACCTAGCTTTTGCGTGTCAGTAACCACAAACTCGCCGTTAGCCACTTTTAGTACACCCGTATCACCAACTTGGCCGCCTGACTCAGCATAGAAAGGCGTGCGGTCAAGGATAACCACACCTTGTTCACCATCTTCTAACGTATTGGTATGTTGACCGTCTTTAAAGATTTCAACCACAGTGCCGGTATAGTGCTCAGCGTCATAGCCTTTGAAGTCAGTGTTTTTATCAGACTTCAAGCGCTCGTTGTAATCTGCACCGAACTTGCCAGCCGCTTGTGCTTTTTTACGCTGCTCTTCCATGCATACTTGGAAGCCACGCTCGTCAATCGTCATAAAACGCTCACGCGCCACATCTGCCGTTAAGTCCGCAGGGAAACCATAAGTGTCATACAGTTTGAACACTAAATCGCCTGGAATAACGTCGCCTTCAATACCTCCAAGGCTGTCTTCTAGGATAGTCAAACCACGGTCTAGTGTTTTACCAAACTGATCTTCTTCAATACGTAGTACTTTTTCGATAATCGCTCGTTGCTTCACTAATTCTGGGTAAGCTTCACCCATTTGCTCAGCAAGTGCGGCAACTAACTTATAGAAGAATGCCCCTTTTGCACCGAGTTTATTGCCGTGACGAACTGCACGACGAATGATACGACGTAGCACGTAACCACGACCTTCATTCGATGGCATGACGCCATCAGCAATAAGGAACGCACACGAACGAATGTGGTCAGCGACCACACGTAGTGATTTATCTTCTAAATCTTGTGCATCTGTTACTTTTGCAGCTGCTTTAATCAGCGCTTGGAACAGGTCAATCTCATAGTTTGAGTGCACACCTTGCATAATAGCCGAGATACGTTCAAGACCCATGCCGGTATCAACCGACTGCATTGGCAGCGGCTCCATTGTGCCGTCTGCATGACGGTTGTACTGCATGAATACTAAGTTCCAGATCTCAATGAAGCGATCGCCGTCTTCTTCTGGTGAGCCCGGAGGTCCCCCCCAAATGTGCTCGCCGTGGTCATAAAAGATTTCAGAGCAAGGACCGCAAGGACCCGTGTCGCCCATTGACCAAAAGTTATCCGCCGTCGCAATACGGATGATCCTGTCTTCTGGAACACCAACTTGTTTTGACCAGATATCAAATGCTTCGTCGTCTTCATGATATATAGTAACTAGCAGCTTTTCTTTTGGCAGCTTAATTACATCTGTTAGGAAGCCCCAAGCAAATTTTATTGCGTCGGTTTTAAAGTAGTCACCAAAGCTAAAGTTACCTAGCATTTCGAAGAAAGTGTGGTGCCTTGCGGTATAACCTACGTTTTCAAGGTCATTATGTTTACCACCAGCACGAACACAGCGCTGTGAACTGGTTGCTCGCGTATAAGGGCGTTTTTCCGCACCCAAGAAGGCATCTTTAAACTGCACCATACCAGCGTTGGTGAACAGTAAGGTGGCATCATTACCCGGAATTAACGAGCTTGAAGGCACCACTTGGTGCTGTTGTTTAGCAAAGAAATCTAAGAAGCTTTGCCTGATTTGTGCGGTAGTCATATGCTGCATGTGATCATTCACCCTTTATTTCTTCTTGCTCTGCTGCAGTCATTGCAGCTTCAATTGCAAAATCTATTTCATCAAAACTAAAGCCACGATAACTCATGTAACGTACGCGCTTAGTTTTTTCTTTATATTCTATCGGTTGTGCGCAAAGACCGTACTTTTTTTCATAGGTTTTTGCGGCTTGCATGTACCAATCAATTTCACGCTCAGCGATTAGCGTATGCAAAGTCTCTCGGCTCACACCCTTTTGCCCTGCATCCATTAATACACGCTTTTCTCCAAGTCCTTTTGCAATCTGACGGTTTAAAAAGCTCTCTGCATAGCGGTCGTCATTAACGTAATCGAGCGACTTTAGCCAAGATACCAATTGCTCTGCGACTGCCGCTGTAGCCCCTTTTTGCAGTAGCTTTTGCGTCAATCCTGACTCAGAGTACTCTTGTCTCGACAATAACCAAACCGCATAGTTTTTTAGCTTTTTAACTTCTTGTTCATCCATCAGGCGTCAAAGCGTCCTGAGTCAGACTGAGAGATGTTAGCATTTTCATCATTTTCCTTCTTTTCAACGATAATTGGCATAAACATCGCTTGAAAAGAAACAAAAAAGCCTATCATGGCGACCGGCATGATAATAATCGCCGGGATCATCGACAGCGGTATAGACGCAACGATAAACGCTGCGACGACCAGGCCGTAAATACTCAGCGCGGCCATATTATGATAAAAAGCGGCAAGCGAGCACTTCATCGCGTGAAAAATACGTTTTTCACCTTGGAAAAACACCTGTGGCACGACAAAAGCGAAGGCCATCATAATGACCGATTGTGCAATCACAAATACGGCAACTTCGGCAAAACTAATATTGCTCGCAATAAGCCCGATAAGTTCATTCGGCTCGGTGTTTGGGCCAACACTCTCCAGCGCAGTTGCCACATCACTGAATAGCACACCGGCAACCATAGTCAGTAACAGCGCCCCTGCCATTTGATAAATACCAACTCGGAACAAGTGTAATCGGCGGCCTTTTGCTGCAAAAGGCTCAAAAATATCAGCTAACTTTATTGGTTTATTGATCTGTTTATTGATAACTGCAAGGTAGAAGCCAGCGCTTAAGAAAGGACCAGACAAGGCAGCGATGATATGAAAAATAGGTGCGAACAGGGGTAATAGGCTTACTACCGCCATGAAAATGTACATCAGCATGAAAGTCAAAGGCTGGGTTTTGAAAATTGCCCACCCGGCTTTTAGCCACTGCACGCCCATGCTTGCTTTGAATGTTCTAATTGGTGTCGACATAGTCCACTTAATTTAAGCTATAACGTCTTTGATTATACTGATTACCGCGTCGAGTGAAAAGGCATGAAAAGCGGATTTGTCAGCGCTTTTTAGCATATTTTAAACAAATACTGACGGTTACCATAACCTATGTTGGACATCTTAAGTTTGAGAGAGTTGTAATGAGAATAGTATGTTTGATATGACAAGCCAACCGAAGCACTTATCTAGTCGGCTTGTTGTAGTAAGCATATACGCTTCGGCTAATCAGCTTTTGATATCTTTTTGATATCCAGCATGTGGGCACCGTGTTGGATCTTGGTTTTTAGATACTGTTCATTACCAGAAACCCCAGCCTTAACATGCGCCTGAGTGCCAACTACCTCATCGACAGTAATACCCGCATTTCTCAACGCCTTCAGCTTTCTTGGATTATTCGTCATTAACTTAACGTGGTTTAATCCGAGCGCCTGAAGCATCAACACGGCATCAGAGAAATCTCTTAAGTCATCTTCAAAGCCGAGGTGGTTGTTTGCCTCGTAGGTGTTCATCCCTTGTGATTGCAATACATAAGCATCGATTTTATTGTACAAGCCAATGCCACGACCTTCTTGGCGCAAATATAACAAAATGCCGCCTTGATTATGCATCGCCTCAATACATTCATTTAACTGTTCGCCACAATCACAACGAGAAGAATGAAAGACATCGCCGGTTAAGCACTCAGAGTGCATACGAATTAGGGGAATTTGCTGCTGACTGTCTGCGCTATTAAATACCAGCGCAACATGTTCCTGGCCATCTTTTAGCCCTGAAAAAGAAACTATTTCTGCAGGGATATTACTATGCTGCCCTACATTCAGCCCGACTCTCGCTCTTACTTCTGCCACGTCTTAATCTTGCCTAATGTGATAATATAACAATATGCTACCATACATGGGATATGGTGTCTCTAAGTTCATTATACAAGGCCAAGGCGGACATCGCATTGGTAAATGTCAAAATTCGAACTAGGCTATATAAAAGGAAAGCGAAAACATTTATAACTCATGCGCTCTGTTTTTATCTGCCTACTATTTTTAACCACATTCAGCTACGGCTCTGACATTGATTTCAGTGGCTTTGCTACGCTCAAGGCGGTTAAAACAGACTCCCATACCGCCAAAATCAGAGAATCCATCTCACATCCGCACGGTGTGGAAAAAGATGAGCTCGACTTTTCATTTTCTTCTTTGGGCCTACAGGCAGAGTGGCATGCAAATGATAATGTAGAGTTTGTTGGGCAACTGCTATTAAAAGAGCAACACGATGACCAAGTCAACAATGCAATAAAACTGGCTTTTCTACGCTACAATCTAAATTCGAACTGGCAATTTCGTGCCGGACGCACCGGGTTAGACCTATTTTTGATGACTGAATATCGGGATATTGGCTATTCAATGGATATGGAACATCCGCCTGTCGAGTTTTATTCCATTATTCCTCACCAAAACCTAGATGGCGTTGACTTGCAGTATCGCGCACCGCTTGATCAGGGCATCGCCAGCATCAAAGCATATTGGGGCCGCTCCGAATCGCCTATCTACAGCGATTATAAGTTTTTTTGGAATGTAGAACTTAAATCTATCTTGGGTGTAGCGGTACAGTACGAAACGTTAAATTGGCTGTTTAGAGCCAACTATACAACAACAAAAGCAGCTAATGAGCATGAACAGCAAAAGCAGTTACGTGAGGCTCTCGCGCAAGTTCCTCTACAAGTTTGGCCAACCAAAAATGAGCTTATCGACTCTCTTTATATTATCGACAAGCGCTTCACCTATAGCGCGCTCAGTATGAGATATGATGATTCGAAGTGGTTGGTACAAAGTGAATTATCGCTGACGGATTCAAATTCCAGCGTGCTCAACCGCCTAAAAGCAGCTTATATCACACTAGGCAAGCGCTTCGATTTAAACACTTTGTCTTTCACCTACTCAGTTGCCAAGTCCGATAATGAGCCAAGTGTAGAACCCGGTCCGCTCGTCCCATTACCTGAATTAATACAAATATACGAAGCTGCTTCCATGCACTCTGGTTTTTATCAACTGGATCAGCATAGCACCTCACTAACGTGGCGACGCGAATTGAGCCCGACGTTAGCACTAAAGTTCAATTGGAAGCATACATCAGCGGACCATTTGCCCAGCGCTTTTTACCTTCACGATACTGAGCAATTTAGTGATCCCGACCTTTCTTTTAACACCTTCACACTTAGCTTTAATTGGGTGTTCTGATGAAAAGGTTACTTACTGCTGTTTTCTTCCTGATTTCTTACCCAATTTCAGCAACAGCTGATATTGCCGTCATCGTTAACAAAGACAACCCCATCGAGTCAATATCGCAGCGCCAACTCATCGACATGTACATGGGAAAATACGTTGCCTTTCCCAACGGCGATATGGCCGTGACCTATGACTACGAAAAATCACACCCTTTAAGAGGTCCTTTTTTCTTGGCACTGACAGGACGCAATGAAAGCCAAATCAATGCTTATTGGTCAAGAATAAAGTTCAGCGGCAAAGTTTCTCCCCCACAGTCATTTTCCTCACCGTCGACTATACTTGAAAATATCAGAAATACGCCAAATGCAATCGGCTATGTTCCAGCAGACTTTGTGACGGGTGATGTGAAGGTAATTTATCAAATCAATGACTAAATATGGGCTGATCGTGCGGCTAGCACTCGTGCTTGTTGTCTCGACTTTTATTTTTTCAATGCTTTACGCTAAGTTATATCACGACCATATTGTTGAGCGTGAACTTCGGCGTTCTAATACTATTATTGGGCAAATTGGCCAAACCGTGTCGTCTTCTTCCTCTATTGCCACTTATCTCAATGACAAAGACCTTGCTGTAGAAGTTATTAATGGCCTAGTCAGTAACGACGTTATCTCTTCGGCCGCAATAAAAAGTGAGGATAAGTGGCTCGCTCAAAGTGTAGGATTTAAATCGCAAAATGCGACCATTATTTCGCTTAATCATCCGTTTTTATTGAGTGAAATTGTTGGTGAGATCTATATTCAACCAAATTCCGTTTTTATCGAGCAAAGTGCTAGAGATATCGCCCGTTCAAGTGTTCAAACTTTGTTGGTTGTCATCATCCCAATCTTAGTCATCTTCACCGTTGTTACACATTTTATAGTTACAAAACCCCTGAGTAACTTAAGTAGTCAAATTGCTAGGGTTATTCCTGGAACACCATTGGATTTAGTCGTGCCTAGGGGGCATGAATCAAGTGAAATTGGTGATATTGCGAGCAATACCAATCAACTTATTGCTAAAACCGCTTCCATGTTCGAGCAAGAGCGCCAACTGCGAGCTGATATTGAAATACTTGAGAAGCGCTTTAGGCTGATGTTTGAGCGCTCCTCTTCTCCCACCCTACTGGTAAAAGACAAAGGTGAAGTGATCTTAGCTAATGATGCCGCTTGTGATTTGCTGGCAGGCATGGCAATTGACCTTGATGAATATTTTCCCGAAAGTTTTGGTCGCTACTGCAAAACTCCGGATATTCTCTACACCTTTACGGAGCATACCTTGGAGCTTAACCAGCCAACTCAGTCAGAGTTTGAGTTTATTAACCCCATGACCGAACAACCTGTTTGGCTGAGTGTCATCATGCTTAGAGTGGAAAGTAGCGGGCAATTCTATTTACAGGTGTTTTTATCAGATATCACGCTTAGAAAAACTGTGTTTCAAGAACTCAATAAAAAGGCTAACCGCGATAAGCTAACAGGCCTCTACAATCGCCATGGTACTGAAATCAAGATCAACGAGTGGTTAGATAACGAAACTCCGTTTAGCTTATTTATTATTGATTTAGATGAGTTTAAACCAATCAATGATATTTATGGGCATAACGCCGGTGACGCTATGTTAAAACACATCGCCACTCAAATTAGTGCTCAGGTGAGAGAACAAGACGTGGTTTGTCGTTGGGGAGGTGATGAGTTTTTGATTGCCTTGCACTGCGCTAAAAATGAAAAATTGCAGCGCATCGCTGAAAACCTGTTAGGGGCGATAAACACCGAGATGATTTGGCAAACGTCAGAAGGGAAATTACTTCCACTGCGAGTTGGTGCGAGCATAGGTATTGCAAGCTACCCAAGAGACGCGGTTGAGCTAAGCCAATTAATCGAATGTGCCGATGTCGCCATGTATACGGTTAAAAAAGACAAGAAAAACGCCTTTCAATTTTACTCGTTAAGCGCTTAGTTATACCGCTCAAGTTAGCACGACAGTCCACCAGCACACCTAATCCTCTTTTATCTGCTGAAAGTGGCTTATCTGCTGCATTGCCTCTTGAATATATTCAAAGTTTGGCTTTTGCTCAGATGGCTTGTTAGTTTCATCGAGCATCTCATAAGTTCCCATGGGCGAGACTTCAACAATTTGCTGCTTACTCACAATCGCATATTTATTGTAGCTACTGAGTAATAGCCAGTTTCTCTTTTTAACTGTTCCGGTTAAGTTATAACCCGTACTATAATCTTCAGGTGTGTTTTTGACCCCTAAGTACTCATTCATCAAGATCGGTATTTACAACATTTATGGTAATTAAGATTGAGCAAAGAGAGTTGATAAGAACCAACCAGCCGAACTGGTGAAATCGATGACGCAATAGCACAGTTCAAGCTGTTCCTTTAATAGAAAATTTGACTGTTATATTACCGTTCTGACACATTAGCGTCACATTAAAAATTGTGAAAAAGTTTAACGCCGAAACAAGCCGCTTTGTTAGTACTGTTTCAATATCGTTTCTTTATAGTTTTCTGCTTTTATTTCAACTTGATACTTGCTAGCCAGTGAATCCAGCTCTGCTTGCCACATCGCCAAATCATCCATCGTTATGGTGTTGTCATCCAATTGCCATAGCTGACGAGATCCCGCATAGCTATACTGAATCGCCGTCATCGCATCTACATCCCCCTGCTGCGCTGCCTGTTTTAACTTCGCCATTTTACGGGTGATTTTGTTCAATGATTGCTTTAAGTCCCACACATAACTGACTTCAGTCATAAAGGGATGCGCTTTATGCTTTTTGAGCACGAGCCCAATGACGATGCAGGTCACTACTACACCAGTTAGATTCCAATGAAAATGGCTACCATCTACATCAGGAAATAATTGGATCAATAACTGAGCAATCCCTAAACTACCGAGTGCTAGCGCCACAACGCAAGCAATAATTACTTGATTTAAATGTTTGCGATAACGCGCTTTATTGATCTCAACTAACTTCATAACTACCTATGATCACGAAAAATTAAATAATGTGCTCTGCTCTTCGTGCATTGTAATCCATGGCCTGTAGCCAAACCAAGATACATATCAAAAAAATCTAAAAACTTTCACCCCGTTTCAGTTACCCAAACGTTTTATATACGAAAACAATATAACAGGGATAAAATCATGACGACATTAGCCACTCTTCAACAGCCTAATTTAGCAATTCCAAAACTCGCACTATCGCTTGTTGGCGCAGTTATTATTACTTTTGCCACCTTTGGCTTTATGCAAAACTTAGTTTCTCAGGAACTCACTCCCCCCATTGTCGACATAGAAGTATTTGATCTTACTATTGCAACGGATAGAGAGGACTCTCCAGTCGAAGAAAAAAGGGTAATGCCAGAACCACCAAAACCAATAACGGCCCCAGTTAGACCGACTGAAAATATCGTTGATACAGGAGATAATCTACAAATTAGTAGCGAGACACCTAGCGTAGATTTAGGTAAGTTTACTAACACAATGACGCTGCAATTCTCCACCGATGGGCAAGCGACTCCACTTGTTAGAAGCAACCCTAACTATCCGCCCGCGGCTGCTAGAGATGGAGTGGAAGGCTGGGTAGAAATGGAGTTTGCCATTTCTCCACAAGGCGAAGTGATTGATGTTAAAGTGACGAATGCGGAGCCTAAAAGAGTATTTGATCAGGCTGCTGTCAGAGCACTAAGGAAATGGAAGTATAGACCACTTATTGTTGATGGAAAGCCGCAGCCGCAATACGCTCAGCGCGTTGTATTAGAGTTTACACTGGAACAATAACAGCCATTGATACGTAATCAATTTGAGCCGCTGAGTCACGAAGTAAACTTCTTAATTTAACCTGAGGTTTGGATAAGGAATGAGCTAACTCATTGTTTTTAATACCACATTAAATTATCCCCTTATCTAGCCTGACAGTTTTAGGGATAACAAGGCGAATTTATGCACCAATAGCTGGCTATTGGAAGTGAATTCAACGCAGTTAGCGCTAAAACTGGCTGCTAGAAAGGCATTAATTATCCGAAGCTCAGGTTAATTTAGCTTATTGATATTAGGGTCTGTTGACCCTTGAGACTTAGGATTGCCTATGCTGAGTAGCTTGAAAATGTGGCGTGCTCGCGCCACCAGCAACGTAGAAGATCCGCTTTATGAATATGCGACGACGGGTAAAGTAAAATACCTAGAGCAAGTCATTGAGCGCTATCAAGGTGATTTATTTCACTTTCTAAAAACACAAACACAGGCGGCGTCGGCAGAAGATATATGTCAAAAAACATGGCTAAAAGTCATCGAAAAGAAAAGCGCTTATCGACAACAGGGCCACCCCAAGGCTTACTTGTTTCACATTGCACGTAACTTGCTAATCGATTCAATCAGGGCGTCAGGTAAACTCTCTGAGTTGACAGATAGTAAAGTAGGTATGACCAACTCCAATGAGTTTACAAAAACATCGGAGGAACAGTGGCTATACCAGCAAATTGCTACACTTCCTTTATTACAAAAAGAGGCACTAAGCTTACAGTTAGAAGGGTTCAGCTTAGCTGAAATAGCACAAATTGTAGGGGCCACGCAAGAGACTGTAAAAACTCGAATTAGATACGCAAAAGAGACACTAAAGTCTCAAGTGGGTGAAAATCATGAGTAATTTAGACAAATTTGACGCCAAGTTAAAAGCGGCTTACCAAGCTAACAAGCAGGAAAAACCGTTAACTTTGACTACTCGCATCAAGGTGCGACTAGTTAGCTTTGCCCATCATTATTTGGGTCGTATAGAAACTTGGCAGTGGAGCGCGGTTACTTGTTCAGTCGCTTTACTTTTCACCTTATGGTATCAAAATCAACATTTTGATATTGATAAAGAATATAACTCAAATGCTCATTTAGTCAGTTATGGAGATTTTCAACACATCGAAACGCATGAGCTACAGCAAGGCCAGTATCTTGCCCGTATAGATGAACAGAAAAAAGTGCTGGATGCTAGATTTGAGGCTGCGCAACAACAAGTTCAAGAACAGCGTTACGGTCGACTCGTTGCAATTAACGATGATGCTTGGTTAATTGAAGAGTGTAATACCCATACCCTCATCGAGTTAAAACAAAGCCTACTTAGCGTGATGCCACAGCCAAAAACTAGTGTTATCAATTTTAATACGCCAGTTATGCTAGCACTGTCGACCGCCAACAACGGACAAATTATTGCTATTGAAAGTACGGGGCACAACCAAGTTTTGGCTTGCCCCTAACTGGCGCTTACTCTTAAATCATAATAAGGCTGGCAATAAAGAAGCAGATAATTGCTAATACCCCGCCCACCAATGCATAAGGCAACTGGGTTTTAACATGAGTCAGTAAGTCACATCCAGATGCCAGTGCCGATACCGCACTGGTATCAGAGATAGGCGAGCAGTGATCACCAAATATTCCGCCACTTAAGATAGCACCAAGCACAAGCGACGGTGGCAGGCCTAGCGATTGAATAAGTGGCACACCAATAGGTATTAATATGGCGAAGGTGCCCCATGATGTACCAGTCGTAAATGACATGATTGCACCTGTAATAAAGAGTACAGGCACTATCAAGTAAATAGGCAAATAGTCACCAACTAAAGACGCAACAAAAGTCCCTGTTCCTAACTCTTTTAGACTTGCACCTAAGGTCAAAGAGAGCAACACAATACTTACCAATGGCAGCAGTTCTCCCATTCCCTTAAACCCAACATCCATTAGCTCGTGATGACTAAATCTCTTGCCGGTTAAAAGCAGCAAGTATGCAACCGTTGAAGCTAAGAGTGTGGCATAAAGTACTGATTTAGAGCCACTACCATTTGCCAATACACCATTGCCTGTCCAAAACATAAATCCAAGCATACTTACAATCAGCGTTAATAAAGGGATCAGCATATAACGCGACTTGGTAGCACTCGGCCCACTACTTATTTCAGCCGTTTGGTGTTTTAACTCTTGTTCCGCAGCCTTCATCGGTCCATGAACTTTATCAAAGACAATAGTATAGAGAACAATTAACAGTGCGATAATCGCATAAAAGTTAAACGCGACACTACCCCATAAAATACTCACTGCTGACTGCTCAAGTTCGTAGTTACTCAGCAGCCCAAGCACATAAGCTCCCCAGCCATTAAGTAAAATCAAAATACATACAGGAGCACTAGTACTATCGATGATATAAGCCAAACGAGCCCGACTCATTTTGAACCTGTCAAATAGCCCCCTCGCAACAATACCAGAAGTTAGTACACTCATATTTGATTCGATAAACACAGCCGTGCCAGTAAACATGGTCAGTAAGCCAACCTGACGCTTACTCTTAGCGACGCCTCGATTAAGCAGCATATTCACCGTTGCAGCAACCCCACCTGACTCTCGGATGAAGGCAAGCAATGCACCGATCACAATGCTAAAAATCAAGATCCGGCTGTTACCTGCCGATGTCGCAACCTCAATAACACGTTCGATACTGCCTACAAATGTGCCAGCAACTAGCGACTGCTGGCCATGTACAGCCAATAAAAATTCGGAAGAAACTAACGCTAAAATCAAAGCGATAATCACTTCTTTACGCCAAAACACGACTGCAATCGCAATCAAAGGTGGCAAAATCGAGTACCAAGCCATATAGTTTAGTCTATAAATTCAAAACACTTAGCTTAAGTTAAGCGGTTTAAAACACCAAGCCTTTGCGACTAAATTAAATTTAAGTCAACATTTAACCCTAATACTGGTACAATGAGTGTGTTTTGTGCAATGATATTCCTTTTTGGTCTATCGTAACGTTCCAATTGAACCTATAATATGGACAGATTAATTTAGTTCGGATTGAGTATCGTATGTCTACATTTGTCAAAATAAAAGCACTTCGTCCATCACTCTCAAATAGTGAAGCAAAGCTTGCTGACTTTACCTTGAACTCGGGCGATAAAATCCGTGCGCTTTCCTCCGTTGAGCTGGCACGCGAAGCCGGTGTCAGCCAATCTAGCGTCGTAAAATTTGCCCAAAAGCTGGGGTATAAAGGATTTCCAGCATTTAAACTTGCCGTTGTTGATGCGCTCAACGAGCAAACAGATACCAGCGCAGCAATTGATGAGTTAATTTCCAGTAATGACTCCATCGAGTTAATCGCAGATAAATTACAACTAAAACAGCAAAATGTTATTTCCGAAACTCGAAAACTTAACTCAGCAAAACAGTTTGAGAACGCAATTCAGTTGGTGAAAAACGCACGAAAAGTCATCGTATGTGCACTTGGTAGTACCTTCACTATGGCCCAAGATTTAACTTGGAAACTCCAAAAGCTTGGTATTCCGGCAATTGCTCAGGTCGATGAAATCAGTGCCTCTAGCTTTATTGCAACGATGGGAAAAGACGATCTTTTTATTGTGATCAGCAATACAGGAACCAGCAAGAGCTTGCTAACCTTGACTAATCAAGCTCTGGATAATGGCTGTAAATGTCTTGCCATTTCACGTTATGGTAGCCACTCACTCGCGGAAATGGCAGATGCGATACTGTATTGCATCAATGAAGGGGAGCCACTTAAGCATTCAGGTATGCTGTCTCGTACTTCTCAAGCCTACCTTATTGATGTTTTATTCACTGCACTCGCGCAATCTAACCTGCATTGGCAAAAACGTGTGGATAAGGCCAATGAAAACATGCAAGTATTGCGTAGCGAGTAAGACTTAAGCCACTCACGGCAGACTCGTGCTGCCGTTTACCTCTAGCAAAAACCCGTTACAGTCTCGGGTATAATAAATACTTTTTCCGCTGCTTTAAAAAATCTTGTACATCCTGCTGCCACAGTTTCCTCAGCTCTGATGCCGATTGGCCAGATTCAATGGCTTTGCGGACTTTGTCCGTGCCTGCAAGCTTATCGAGAAAACCGGGGGACTGAAAAAACGCTTTATTCTCGTGTTTGAACTGTGCGTATGCAGCAACAAACCAAGTTAGATCAAAGCCTCGTACATTGCTGTTTCTTAAATCCTGCCCAAACGCAGTCACACCATTTAATTTAGGATTGGAAGCCGCACCTAGTACTGGTCGGGGAGTGAACTGAAACTCACCCAACTTAGGGTCTGGATAGCCAAAAACTTGAAATGGAAAATCCGTTCCACGACCAACAGAAATAGGTGTCGCTTCAAAAAAGCACAAAGATGGATACAAGTAGATTGCTTGTTGGTTTGGCAGGTTAGGACTTGGTGGGATCGGCAATCTGTATTCGGTGGTACCGCTATAATTTCGCATTGGAAATACACGTAACTGTGGCGCTTTAAGCGAGGTTAACCACCCTTCTCCTTTAATCATAGTCGCAAGTTCGCCAACGGTCATGCCATGCAATACGGGAATGGGATGCATACCAACAAAAGATTGAAATGGTTTTTCTAATAATGGGCCATCAACATATGCGATATTTGGGTTTGGCCTATCAAAAACCCAAAATTCAATATTTGCATCGGCTGCAGCTTCCATCGCGAGGTGCATAGTGCTGATATAAGTATAAAAGCGTAACCCCACATCTTGAATATCAAAAATAAGCACATCGATATCTTTGAGCTGCTCAGGCCTTGGCTTTTTATTACTACCATAAAGCGAAATGATTGGTAGCCCAGTTTTCACATCTGTTGCATCATCTACTTTAGCACCCGCATCATAATTACCACGAAAACCATGTTCCGGTGCAAAGACCTTTTTAACATCCACTTCTTTATTAAGTAAGTAATCAACTAGATGTTGGTCCTCAATGCGGGATGTTTGGTTTACGATTAATCCGACGCGTTTACCTTTTAACACAGGTAAATACTCTTCTGCGCGCTCAGCACCTAATGTAAGCGCTTCAACAGTTAAAGGAACACAACAAAAAGCAAGTAGTAATAAAATTCTGAGTGATTGAAACATATAACGCTTTCTCTAAATAAATACGCGATTAGGGTATCAGTCAGAAAAAAAATGAAAAGTGTTTCGGGAGTTTAATCATGCAGTAGTGAATCTCCGACCGTCGTCATATTCAACTTTCATAAAAGATCGCAGGGTAAACCTGCTCCTACATGGATATTAGACACAAAAAAACCGACTTTCGTCGGCTTGTTTATCTCTTTATTTCACCACTTGAGGAAAAGTGGCGGACGCAGGACGTGTGTTGTGGAGAGTGAACCTCCGACCATTGTCATATTCAACTTTTGTAAAAGATCGCAGGGTAAACCTGCTCCTACACGATACATTTAAGCACAAAAAAACCGACTTTCGTCGGCTTGTTTATCTCTTTATTTCACCACTTGAGGAAAAGTGGCGGACGCAGGACGTGTGTTGTGGAGAGTGAACCTCCGACCGTCGTCATATTCAACTTTCATAAAAGATCGCAGGGTAAACCTGCTCCTACACGATACATTTAAGCACAAAAAAACCGACTTTCGTCGGCTTGTTTATCTCTTTATTTCACCACTAGAGGAAAAGTGGCGGACGCAGGAGGATTCGAACCTCCGACCGCCTGGTTCGTAGCCAGGTACTCTATCCAGCTGAGCTATGCGTCCGTTACGAATGTATAGTTTTCCAACTTCTTTTATATTTAACCACCTAAAGAAAAGTGGCGGACGCAGGACGTATTTTGTGAAGGTGAACCTCCGACTTCCTGTTTCCTACCTTTATTATTTAACCACTTAAGGAGAAGTGGCGGACGCAGGAGGATTCGAACCTCCGACCGCCTGGTTCGTAGCCAGGTACTCTATCCAGCTGAGCTATGCGTCCGTTACTAATGTATAGTTTTCCAACTTCTTTATATTTAACCACTTAAGGAGAAGTGGCGGACGCAGGAGGATTCGAACCTCCGACCGCCTGGTTCGTAGCCAGGTACTCTATCCAGCTGAGCTATGCGTCCGTTACGAATGTATAGTTTTCCAACTTCTTTAATATTTAACCACCGAAAGAAAAGTGCCGGACGCAGGACGTGTTTTTTGAAGGTAAACCTCCAACGCCTGTTTCCTACCTTTATTATTTAACCACTCAAGGAGAAGTGGCGGACGCAGGAGGATTCGAACCTCCGACCGCCTGGTTCGTAGCCAGGTACTCTATCCAGCTGAGCTATGCGTCCGTACAAGACAACCATTAAAAATGGCGGAGAGGGAGGGATTCGAACCCTCGATAGGGCTACAAACCCTATACTCCCTTAGCAGGGGAGCGCCTTCGGCCACTCGGCCACCTCTCCGTCTTGTGGGGCGTATAATATAGGTTAGAAAAAATATGTCAAATACTTTTCTTGTAAAAAAGCGCTGAATGGTGATAGATTGTGCAGTCTGCTTAGTTACTCGGCACTAACGCCAATTTTTACTCATTTTGTAGGGGGTTAGGATCGCTATAGGTATTTCTTAATGCACGTTGTTGACGCAAAACTTCGTCTAAAAATGCTTCTTGATAACCAAGCTGCTGAAACTCAGCGATACAAGCCCGATAATATAAGATTCTCGCTTGCTCGTGCTCATCGACATTTTCAAACTCATTATTGCTCATCTTTTTGGATTCCCTATTCGTTATTTTTAACGCAGCATTAGAACTTGAAAAAGACTAGTTAGGAAATTGGGATAATCTAGTTTCAAAAGAGAAACAACTTTTATTATGAATAGGAGTTAGCAATAACTACATAATAAAACTAAGTATTTAGAAATACTGTAAGATTTATCTTACGAAAATAACAGAAAAGCGCCATAAGGCGCTTTTCTAGATGTACTTTCAGATTACGTGAAAATACTTACTGTTCAGCTTGCACTTCAGGACGCATATGCGGAAACAAGATAACGTCTTTAATAGTCGGTGAGTCCGTGAACAACATCACAAGACGATCGATACCAATCCCCTCACCTGCTGTTGGTGGTAAACCATGCTCTAGCGCACGGATATAATCCGCATCGTAGTGCATTGCTTCATCGTCACCTGCATCTTTTTCTTCCACTTGGCGAGCAAAGCGCGCAGCTTGATCTTCAGCATCATTAAGCTCAGAGAAACCATTTGCAAGCTCACGGCCACCAACGAAGAACTCGAAACGGTCTGTGATAAATGGATTTTCATCGTTACGACGTGCAAGCGGTGACACTTCCCAAGGATATTCAGTAATGAACGTCGGTTGGATAAGTCTGTGTTCAGCGACTTCTTCGAAGATTTCACATAGGAACTTACCTGGACCCCATACACAGTTTTCAGGGATCTTAACGTGAACTTTCTTAGCGTATGCTTTTAGTGCTTCAAAGTGGTTTTCTGGATCTTTGAAGATTTCAGCTTGTGCTTCAGCATCTGGGCCATATTGTAAAATAGCATCAGCCATAGACAAACGCTGGAACGCACTGCCAAAGTCATACTCAATCGTCTCTGTCACTTCGCCTTCAGCATTCTTCACAGTATTAACAACCGTAGTAGTGCCTAACACGTCTTGTGCCACGGTGCGTAACATGTCTTCAGTCAAGTTCATCAAATCATTGTAATCCGCGTATGCTTGATAGAACTCAATCATAGTGAACTCTGGATTATGACGCGTAGATAAACCTTCGTTACGGAAGTTACGGTTGATTTCGAACACACGATCAAAACCACCAACCACTAAACGCTTAAGATATAGCTCAGGCGCGATACGTAGATACATATCAATATCTAGTGCATTGTGATGCGTTACAAAAGGACGTGCAGACGCACCGCCAGGAATAACCTGTAGCATCGGCGTTTCCACTTCCATAAAGTCACGCTCGGCTAAGAAACGGCGAATACCTTCAATCACTTTTGAACGAATACGGAATGTTTCGCGTGTGTCCATGTTAGTGATCAAATCAACATAACGCTGACGGTATTTTGCTTCTTGGTCAGTCAGGCCGTGGAACTTTTCAGGTAGTGGACGTAGCGACTTAGTCAGTAGTTCATACTCAACCATGTCGACGTATAAATCGCCTTTACCGGATTTATGAAGCGGACCTTTAACACCAACGATATCGCCGATATCTAATTGACCATACTTCTCTTTTAGGTCTTTTTGTACGTCTTTTGAAGCATAAGCCTGAATACGACCCTTCATGTCTTGCAACACTAAGAAGGGACCACGTTTCGCAAGCAAACGACCCGCAACAGAAACATGATGATCAAGTTCTACTAGCTCTTCCTTCGATTTATCACCAAACTTAGCCTGTAGATCTTGTGTGTAGTCTTCGCGGCGGAATGAGTTCGGGTGGCCATTCGCAGGGCAATTTTCCCGGATCGCATCTAGCTTGCCACGACGCTCAGCAATAAGTTTATTTTCGTCTTGATTGTGATCTGTCATTGTTTAGCTCTTAGTTTAGCTTGTGGATTAAAGGCCTGATTTCAGGCTTGCTTCGATAAATTTGTCTAAATCGCCGTCTAGTACGGCTTGGGTATTGCGATTTTCAATACCTGTACGCAAATCTTTAATACGTGAATCATCTAGCACGTATGAACGGATTTGGCTGCCCCAGCCGATGTCAGATTTTGCATCTTCTTGGGCTTGCTTTTCAGCGTTTTGCTTTTGCAGTTCAAGTTCAAACAATTTCGCCTTTAACTGCTTCATCGCTTGATCTTTGTTCTTGTGCTGCGAACGGTCATTCTGACACTGCACTACCGTATTGGTTGGTAAGTGTGTAATACGTACCGCAGATTCTGTACGGTTAACGTGCTGACCACCCGCGCCCGATGCACGATATACATCGATACGAAGATCTGCAGGATTAATATCGATTTCGATATTGTCGTCAATTTCTGGGTAAACGAATACAGAAGCAAACGAAGTATGACGACGGCCGCCTGAATCAAAAGGACTCTTACGTACTAAGCGGTGTACGCCCGTTTCTGTACGAAGCCAACCGTAAGCATATTCGCCCGTGACTTTAACTGTCGCGCCCTTAATACCAGCAACATCGCCATCTGTCGCTTCAACGATTTCGGCTTTAAAGCCTTTCGCCTCAGCCCAGCGCAAGTACATACGCAGCAACATGTTACACCAGTCTTGAGCTTCAGTACCGCCAGAGCCTGACTGTAAGTCGATGTACGCATCGTTGGCATCTTGCTCGCCTGAGAACATACGACGAAACTCTAGTTTTTCCAGCTGCTCAACAAGGCCGTTGACCTCTTGCTCTGCTTCAGTGAAGGTTTCTTCATCTTCGGCTTCTACGGCGAGCTCAACCAGACCTTCCGCATCATCGGCACCAGACACGAGATTGTCGATGGTTTCAACAATCACTTCTAAATTCGATTTTTCTTTGCCCAGTGCTTGGGCTCTTTCCGGCTCATTCCATACAGCGGGATCTTCTAATTCGGCATTAACTTCTTCTAAACGCTCTTGCTTTAGAGCGTAGTCAAAGATACCCCCTAAGAAGCTCTGTACGTTCGCGAATTTCCTTGATTTGGTTAATCACAGGATTCACTTCAAACATTTACCTTTACTCCAGAACTAAATTTGTCGGTTTGTGAATTCACACAAACAGGTCTGACAACGGGTCAGACCATAGATTTAAGCGACCAATAGTATCAAATAATAACCGCGCTTAGCATCCCTTAAAGTGAGAATTTTGGGAGTTTTTTAACAAACTCAGTACGCACATCTCTATTAATTCGATTGCGCCTGAAGTTCACGCACAATGAGCTGCAAATTATATTTACCACGAAACTCATTAATATCTAATTGATAGGCAAACAAAGCATGGGTTGCCTGGAGATTTGGCCAAGCCCGAACGTCAACGTTAAATGCTATCGCATCAACCAATCGGCCCGAGCGATGCTTAAGCACAAGTTTTAGATGTTTGTCGCCAACAATACGTTGCTGCACCAACTCAAATACATCCTGAAATACCGGCTCACTAAATTGCTGCCCCCACGGACCTGCCTGCTGTAGCTCAAAAGCAAAATCCATGGTAAAGCAATCGCCCGGCAGCTCACCATCCGTCAACAGAATGCTTTGCTTTGCTTCTTCACTCAGCGTCGCACTGACGTTTTGTTCAAATATCTGTTTAAACCGCGCAAATTCAGACTCTAAAATGGTCAATCCTGCTGCCATCGCATGACCACCAAACTTTACAATTAATTCTGGGTGCTGGGTATTGATTGACTCTAAGAGGTCGCGTATGTGTAGACCTTCAATAGAACGACATGAGCCCTTTATCTCGCCGTTGTCGCCTTGTGCAAAAATAATACATGGGCGGTGATATTTTTCTTTTAAGCGTCCCGCCAGAATACCTATCACACCTTGATGCCAATCATCTTGATACAAACACAAGGCATCTGGTACTTCTTGGCTTTTAAGTACCAAACGCTCCAATACCGCTTGCGCCTCTTGCTGCATACTTTGCTCAATCTCGCGTCGTTCTATATTTAGACTATCGAGCTCGGATGCAATACGGCGAGCTTGGTTAATGTCTTTCGATAACAAGCAAGCAATACCTAAACTCATATCGTCAAGACGCCCCGCGGCATTGAGTCTTGGCGCTAACGCAAAGCCAAAATCACTGGCACTTAATCTAGCATTATTACGGTTAGAAACCTCGATTAGCGCTTGGATCCCCGGTCGCGTTTGACCACTACGGATCCGGGCGAGTCCTTGGTGTACCAAAGTGCGGTTATTCGCGTCCAACGCCACAACGTCAGCCACGGTTCCTAGGGCAACAATATCTAATAATGTCGCCAAATTTGGCATCGCGACATTTTGCTCCACAAAATAGTTTTGCGCCCGTAAGTAATGCCTCAGCGCTATCAGCAGATAAAAGGCAACCCCAACGCCCGCGATAGACTTAGACGGGAAATCGCAGTCAAGACGATTTGGATTAACAATCGCATCGGCAATCGGCAACTCATCACCTTGTAAATGGTGATCGGTAACAATCACCTTAATACCCGCTTGCTTCACGATTTCGACACCGCGAATACAGGAAATACCGTTATCAACGGTGATCACCAAATCAGGTTTTATGGCGACGATTTGCTCGGCCAATGCAGGGCTTAGACCGTACCCCAAGCTAAATCTATCAGGCACGAGGTAATCCACACGCTGAAAACCAAACTGAGGCAGACCCTCCATTAATACGGCGGTGCTCGTTGCGCCATCGGCGTCAAAGTCACCAACAATCAACACTTGTTGTTGCAAAGAAAGTGCTTCAGCCAGAATTTGGCTTGCAAGCTCGATGTCTTTAAATAATTTAAAATCGTGTAAGGTTGCGGCGCTATTATCCAGTTCAACGACCGATTTAACCCCTCTGGCAGCATAAAGCTGTTTGATCACGGGATGCAGTGAAGCCGGTAAATGGCTATCATCAACCCAGTCTCTTGGTTTAATTTCTGTATGCATACTTTTTCACAAAACAAAAAAGGCCAAAATGGCCTTTTGTATTCTTTATCTTGCTATCTTATCGAGTTCTCAACGCGAACTCCATCGCTAAGCGTGAGTCATTATGACTTAGGGCTATTTGCGTCCAGCATTTGTGCAATAGCTGCAGCAGGTTGATAACCTGGGATCATAGAACCATCTTCAAGAATGATCGCTGGCGTTCCTGAAATGCCAAAACTTTGCCCTAGTTGATAGTGCTCGGCTACTGGCGCTTGGCAGTTTTCAACTGGTTTCACTTCACCACCAGCTTTCGCCTCAGTAAGTGCAGCAGCGGCATCTTTTGCACACCATACATTTTTCAAATCTTCATAGCCTGAGCCACGCAAGCCACCACGTGGGAAAGCTAGGTATTTCACGGTAATACCTGCCGCTAAATAATCTTCTAATTCACGGTGCAGTTTGCGGCAGTAGCCACAAGTAATGTCTGTGAATACCGTGATTTGATGTTTTTCGTTTTCCGCTTTATAGACGATCATTGAGTCTTCGTATTCAGCGATACCTTTCTGGCGCACATCACTCAACGCGTCTTCGGTAATATTACGACGGTTATCAAGATCAATCATAGTGCCCTGAATCAGATATTTACCATCGGCACTTGAATACAGCACCCCTTTATCTGTGATCACTGTTTTTAAGCCAGCAAGCGGACTATCTTTGATTTGCTTAACCGTTATACCCAATCCGCTAAATTGCGTCGTAATTGGGTCTACTTGTGCTGTTGGTGCGACAGGACCCTCAACTTGCTCAGCGAAAGCGCCAAAGCTCAATGCCAGTGAAGCGGCAACTATTAGTTTTTTCATTATGTTCTCTCTAAACCTGTTATTTGAGGGGATCACACGCCCCTTTGTGTTACTCACTAAGACCGGAGTAACCATAAATAATTCCCAAGCAACAAAAATTAAGCTCTTGGGTGATGCTGCTGGTGCAATGTTTTTAAACGTTCACTGGCAACATGTGTATAAATTTGAGTCGTCGACAAGTCGCTATGGCCAAGCATCATTTGCACAACTCGCAAGTCAGCGCCATGATTCAATAAATGTGTTGCAAAAGCATGACGTAGCGTATGTGGCGATAACGGCGACTTAACGTCTGCCAAAATAGCATAGTGTTTTATGCGATGCCAAAAAGTTTGTCGCGTCATACCTATGCCTCGCTTGGATGGAAAGACAAAATCGGTAGCATGCTTAATCATTAAGCCCCGCCCTTTTTTGAGAAATTGTTCAATCCAATGCAATGCTTCTTCACCCATAGGCACTAAGCGTTCTTTGCCTCCCTTACCACGCACAAGTACAACAGCTTGTCTCATGTTGACTTGCTCCATTCTTAGCCCGACTAACTCAGTCACGCGCAACCCCGTGGCATACAAGAGTTCGAGCATAGCCTTATCTCTCAACCCCATAGGGTCGTCACAATCAGGAGCATTTAACAGGGCCTCAACTTCTTGCTCTGACAAGGTTTTTGGCAACGACAGTGTTGTTTTAGGTTGCGCAATAGTATCCAGTGGAGACTGCGCGATTTGTTTTTCTCGCAACCAATATAAATAAAATCTCTTTAATGCACTGATGGCTCGCGCGTTACTCTTTGCTTTTAAGCCCTTGTCTATTCTGTGTGCCAAATAAGCCTCAACGTCCTGACTTGTGATTGCCAGTAAAGAAGACACCGAGGTTTCTGCTTTTATAAATAAGAGAAATTTTTCAAGGTCGCTGCGATAGGCTGCAATGGTATTTTCACTGAGCCCTTGCTCCAAAAATAGTGCATCTAAAAAGGCTTCTATATATTGCGGATCGGACAGTGTATGGGAAGTTGCTTGGTGTTCGCTCACAGAGTACCTGTATTAATTATTAACGTCATGATGTAGACTTGCCACCTATAATACCAGTCAAATTGAAAGTGATAAATACAATGCAAATTGGGTTATTTTACGGCTCGACAACATGTTACACAGAAATGGCCGCAGAAAAGATTCAAGAAATCATCGGCAAAGACACAATTACCTTATTTAATATTAAGGACGAGCCGCTAAAACAAGCTGAGCAGTTTGACTTCCTCATTTTTGGTATCTCAACATGGGACTTCGGCGAACTTCAGGAAGACTGGGAGTCTCACTGGGACGATATCGACAGCGTTGATCTGAGCAACAAAGTGATAGCGCTATTCGGCATGGGTGACCAACAAGGTTATGGTGAATGGTTTCAAGATGCACTAGGCATGCTACATGAAAAAATTGCCCCTCAAGGCGTCACCTTTTTAGGTTACTGGCCAAATTCAGATGACTATGAATTTGAAGCGTCAAAAGCACTTACCGAAGATAAAAGTCAGTTTGTTGGCCTGGCACTAGATGAAGACAGTCAATACGATAAAAGCGACGAGCGTATCGCAACTTGGATAGAGCAAATCATGACGGAATACGCCGAATTAGATGTTTAGCGCAGTAAGCGTTAGCACTAATTAATGTAACTCAAGGCCGTGTTATTACTTATAAAACTGGCTCAATGCGGCCTCAATTTGAGATAGCTTGTACGGCTTATGGATCACATTATCAAAAACTTCATTTTGAGCTTGAGTTAAGAAAATATCAGCGGTTATCGCCAAAATCGGTAACCTTGAATTTTCTTGTTTGATTAAATGTGCCGCCTCTGTACCACTCATACCCGGAAGATTCACATCCATAAAAATGATGTCAAAGTGTTTTTCTTTTGCCACTTCAAAATAGGCTTCAGCAGATTCGAAAATATCATAACTACAATTCAGTTTGTCGAGTATCGCAGTGATCAGTAGCTGATTAAGCGGATTGTCTTCTATTACACCAATTTGATGATAGAAAATGGCAATATGCTCTGTTTTTGGCGGCGAAGCGACTTTGACTCCACTTTCACTTCGGCACGGAATAATAAACACCACTTCAGTTCCTTCGCCCTCTTGACTGGAGACACTGATCCGCCCCCCCATAATATCAATAAGTGCTTTAGTTACACATAAGCTTAACCCAACCCCTAAGTTTCCTCTGCCCTCAAACATACTAAAACGGTCAAACAGATTACTTTGCTCAAGCGCTGAAAGGCCTTTACCACTGTCTTTTACGATAAACTGTATTTCATTACCAATGACATATGCTCTGAGCACCACCTCTTGCCCAGCCTCGCTGCTCTGAATTGCAGTGTCGAGTAAAGTCTCTATAACGCGTGACACTTTATCCTTATCGAGCATCAAAGCCTCACCTTTATAGACACCAGCAATAGAGTGCGTAATCGTAATATCGTGTTGTTTTTCCTCAGTAGCAAAGCGAGCAACTGACTGTTTGAGTAAATCGGGTAATGAACAAAGAATAGGTTCAAACTGAACTTTTTCACCTTCAATAAGCTCAAGCTCTAATACGGAATCAATGACAGTAAGCAGTTTACTTCCCCCTGTTTCTATATTTTGCAGGTAGCTTGTCGTAGATTCAGAAAACCCTTCGGCTTCAGCTGAGTTGAGTACCACATCATTAAAACCAATGATGGCATTAAGTTGGGTGTGCAGTTCATGGCTGATATCAGATAAGAAATTGTCTTTGGAATCATTGAGCAGCTTAAGTACGTTTAATTCTCTGCGCAGTTCAAGTTGCCGAATTACCTGACGACCCAAGGTCGCGAGTGTTTTCCTTTGCAAATCGGTGAGTTTTTTAGGCTTATCACTGACAGCACAAATAGTGCCTACCTTATAACCACCTGAGCTAATCAGCGGTGCACCGGAATAATGGCGGATTTTCGGACCACCAGTAACCAGTGGATTGTCAAAAAAGCGCTCATCTTCTAGGGCGTCTTGCACCTCAAATACATCTTCTTGCAAAATAGCGTGGGAGCAAAAGGAGATATCTCGATGGGTTTCATCCACCTCAAGCCCGATTTTAGACTTAAACCATTGGCGGTTTGTGTCTATCAAGCTAATAAGCGCAATAGGCGTTTCACAGATCTCTGACACAAGCTGCGTAATTTCATCAAGATTTGCTTCGGCAGCTGTATCCAATACCTTATATTCGCGCAATGCTTTGAGACGATTTTCTTCGTTATTTGGGATCTCGGCCTTTTTCATGAACACCTACACAAGCGAATTAAACCAGCTAAGTACACGTAAATCAGACTGCACTTTTGACACGATGATTCTGACTATTTCTCAGCTAAAGTGTAGAAGATAAATTACGATATGAGCAAAAAACATCCATCACATTTTTAGGTAAAACTCATGACATAAAGAAACAAAATCATTCGTATATTGATTATCTACATCGTATATCACCAACGATTGCTCATGACTTGGTTGTGCTATGTTTTGTTTGCCGATCAGTAGCAATCTGCGAGAGTAAGATTTACTCGGGGTGGTTTTAATCGCACAGCTTGAAACAAGAAACCAATTTCGCGCTTTGGCAAGCTGACAAAAAAGCAAGCTCTCTTGATAGGGTAAAATTACCGCAAGTTGCCCAGCATCCGTCGTAAACTTTTCGAAGGCATCAAGCAAGGCATCAAAACTTAGGCTGTCTGTATGTCGCGCTCTATTTCTCGCTTGATTTTCTCCTTTCAAACTCGCGTTGAAGTAAGGTGGGTTTGATACCATGAGGTCAAAGCGCAGCTCACTATCAAACTCTTGTATTGCACAGCGATGCAGCTCAATATCAGGCCACGGGCTGTGCTTGATATTAAATTTAGCATCCTTTAACGCATCGTCATCAATCTCAACCGCATGGACTGTGCTCATTGGACTTCGCTGTTTACACATCAATGCGATAAGCCCAGTTCCCGTTCCGACATCAACAACCCGCTTGGCTTCAGCGAGCGGAACCCACGCGCCAAGCAAAATACCATCGGTTGAAACCTTCATTGCCGCATGATGCTGGGCCACCGAAAACTGTTTAAATGCAAACTGAGACATCCTATACCTTTGAGAAAATGCAATAGCAACGTATAATTCCGCTATTGTCCTTTATTTGTGATGCAATATGCAATTTACTGAATTTGATTTAGACAGCAAGCTGATTAGTGCGATTAAAAAAATGGGTTTCGATACTCCCACCAGCATTCAACAGATGGCTATTCCTGAAGCGCTAATTGGCCGAGATATTCTCGCCAGCGCACCAACCGGTACGGGTAAAACCGCTGCATTCTTGATCCCTGCGATTCAGTATTTGCTTGATTTCCCTCGCAAAGAGCCAGGCTTTGCCCGCGTACTTATCATGACGCCAACACGTGAACTTGCCTATCAAATACACGAGCAATGTGAACTCCTTGCCGCAGGTGTCAACCTTAAAATAGGCGTGGTAACTGGCGGTATCAATTACGGCAGTCACAAAGAAATATTCGAAAAGAACAATGATATTCTCATCGCAACGCCTGGTCGTTTGATGGAATATCTTGAAACCGAGAACTTCCACGCAGAAAACGTTGAGCTACTGATCTTAGATGAAGCCGACCGCATGCTAGACATGGGCTTTCGAAAAGAAATGCTACGTATTTGCTCTGAAGCGGTTAACCGTCGTCAGTGCTTTTTGTTCTCTGCAACCCTTGAGGGCGAAAGCGTTGAGAAGTTTGCTGAGCGTATATTACAAGATCCAGCACTACTTGAAGCCACGCCATCACGTAAAGAAAAAGGTAAAATCCATCAGTGGGTTCATCTTGCAGATAACTACGAGCACAAAGTCAATTTGCTCGCACAACTGCTTGATGACGAAGAAGTCACCAAAGCGGTTATCTTCGTAAAAACGCGTGAACGCCTAGAAACACTTGTTGGCGAGCTATTTGCCAAAGGCATTAAAACCACTTGGCTACGTGGTGAAATGCCACAAGACAAACGCATGGCTGCAATGGCAAGTTTTCACAGTGGTAAGACGAATATCTTAGTGGCAACAGATGTTGCAGCCCGTGGTATCGACGTTGCGGATATCAGCCACGTATTTAACTTTGACATGCCGCGCACCGCAGATATTTATGTACACCGCATCGGTCGTACAGGCCGCGCTGGTAAAAAAGGCACCGCGGTTTCCTTGGTTGAAGCCCACGATGTTGAGATTTTAGGTAAGGTTGAGCGTTACACCGACCAAAAACTTAAGCGCCGTGTAATTAAAGGCCTTGAACCTAAACATAAAGAAGCAAAAGCACCGAAGAAGAAAAAAGACCCGGTGAAAATTAAGGCGAAAAAGAAAGCCGCCAAGGTTAAAAAGAAAAAATAACCCAAAAAACCAGCGTCAATACGCTGGTTTTTTCTGTCAATCTGAATAAGTGCTAAGCTGATAGCCCTTAACTTGTTCTGTTAGATTTGGCTGATAGAACTTAGTTAAATCTAACGGTCGTATATGCGCCAATAGCGGGCAGTGGTAACGCCGCATTAAGTATTTACTTCACTTTCTCAGCTTTGATGTTAATAGTGATGGGTGTGACTTATTTTTCATGCTTGTTAGCTATACATTTAACCTAATGTAAAGTCTAATTGTACCTTAAGATCTTTTTGAATAACGGCAACGCCATTCTCTACTTTAGGGGCATATTTCCAATTGGAGAGAGCTTTGATTGCAGCTTTATCAAAGACTTGTTCAGGTACAGACTTTAGTACCTGAATGTTAATAGGCTTTCCACTTTCACTGATATCAAAACTCATTTGAACATAGCCTTCGATTCTATTGCGAGCAGCATAAGCTGGATATGTTGGATTTGCTGTTTCTTGTAGGGTAGCATTAGCTCTATCAGGTAATGGTTTTGAAGCACACCCCATTAGTAAAGTAATTGCTAATGACACCAAAATTGAATATTTCATAAAACCCCTTTCGTATAGCGCCCAAAGCAGCGGCGCGCGTTAGCGTGTCCAGCCACGTAGTGGCGATGCTGCCTTTGCTTGTTATGTTTTTTTACCTAATAATTCTGACTGTTTTCGGGTTAATTCATCGAATACTGGCTTTACTGAATCCATTAAACCCTTCGTTGGCCAATTATTCACAGATACATGTTCCGAAAAGTCCTGATTTTCCCATTGAGCTATAACTGCTCGATATGAACTAACATGGGATAGCGCCAGCGTGAATGCTTCAGGAATTTCATCTCCTTCAATGAGATGTATATTTTCGATTATTATTGATTCAACTCTCTCATTAAGAGGGTGGAATACATTTACAATCCATGTCCTCCACTTTAGCAATTCAGCTTCTGAAAGTTGGTCTTCACCTTTTCCAAAATACCCTGGCATTCCATGACTAGGCCAATGTTTTTTAGTAAAAGAAACCCAAGTTTCATGGCTTGCCGTTAATGTTGCCATTAGTGGCCCATATAGATTTTCTAATTGTTCATTAATTCGAGCGAGTTGCGCTGACCTTTTCTCAAAATGCAGTTTGCTAAAATGTGCTACAAGCCAACCCGTAACGGCGATGAGCGCACCCGCTATAACTTTTTCCATGGTGATTTAGGCTCCTTCTCTGAAAACATAACATTTTAGTATTTATGCGACATGCAGTTTGTGTTGCATAATCGCTTGTTGGACTGAGCAGCTAGGTGTGTCAGAATTGGTGTTGTTTATGCTATGGCTTACTTAGAAAAAAATAGGCTTTTTGGAGGCTCTCACTTTCCTAGCTAGTGTCATCAGTTTAGCTAGTGTTATGTAAGCTTTCCCTGCATTGCTCAGCGCTTATTATGTATTCATTACACCTACATTTGCCTTAAGAAGCAATTATATTTTTTACGCGTACAGAGGCCGCTAGCCTGAGCAATTAAGCAGGTTAATTACTTGATTTTACAAAGCAGCCATAATCAAGCATCCCCTCCTTGGCTAATATCAAAGCGCATCCATGCGCTTCTCGTTCATTCTTTTTAAACGACGCAAAAGAACGAACCAAGAAAACGTCGCCCCAGCATCACACTCAATCCTCAAACCCTAAGCCGATATAGTGCAACCGCCTTGTAAGGCACATCCCTATGCCTGACAAGACTTAGCCAACATCCTGTCGGCACATTGCATATCAGCTTATGCTTTTCGGGTGTGATGGAGGGGGGATTGGTTTTGACTGCGAGCTCTAGTTTTTCTCTCAAAGCAGCAAATTTGCCTGCAAGCACCAAACAAAACTATCAGCACCGTTTTCCTCCCTCATCACACCCGAAAGTGAATTGCCAATGAGTCATTTCAACGCATGGATGCGTGAAAAGCGGTGACAGGGCCAAGGATGGCCCTTACACCGCGGTGACGTTCATATTGGCAATTTACTTGAGGAGTCAGTGTGATGTTGGGAGTGCCCTTTCTTTTGCGCAACGATTCTTTGGGCATCAAAGAAAAGTAAGTCGTAGTCCATGGATGGGTGTCGAAATCCGTCAGGAGGACGGGCTGACTTTACGGTAAATTTCGAGCTACCAGTCGTTAGCAACATAAACCTCCATGTTTAATATCAAAGCGCATCCATGCGCTTCTCGTTCATTCTTTTTAAACGACGAAAAAGAACGAACCAAGAAAACGTCGCCCCAGCATCACACTCAATCCTCAAACCCTAAGCTGATATAGTGCAACCGCCTTGTAAGGCACATCCCTATGCCTGACAATACTTAGCCAACATCCTGTCGGCACATTGCATATCAGCTTATGCTTTTCGGGTGTGATGAAGGGGGAATAAGTTGCTTGTGAGATCTTCTACAATTTTTATGATTAAGCTGCTTGCAAGCATTGCAAAGACTATCAGCGCAGCCTCCTACCTCACAGTCTAAATAGTTTTGTGGGAGGCGGTTCACCCGCCGAGAAGTTATGCTCTTCTGGTGTGGTTAAGGGGATTAGTTTTGACTGCGAGTTCTAGTTTTTCTCTCAATGAAGGTGAGCTGGGTGTCCACGTTAAATTGTGCATTATCGTGCGCGATAGTCCAGTTTTAGAAAATAGATGCGCATGAGTGCCTATCTTTTATAAATTGCCTTCAAAACTTGATTTTGAAGAACTTCAAGCTTAGGAAAACCACCCCAACATGCAAGTTGAGGTGGGTAAGTTGAAGGTGAGGTGGGTGTCCACGTTAAATTGCTATTGTCACCTTAGGGTTATTTTTGCCTTGGGCTCCATTCTAGTTGTGGTAGCTCGACATAGGTCCTCCAATCTTTTCCGTCTTTGGAGTGCCAGATATACTCATCTTGCCAACCACTATATATCCACAGCTTATCAGCAAACTTAGCACCTGTTAAATAGGTATTAAACCTAGATATAATTGGACTTGCTTCAATCGTCCAGTCTATTCCGTTATCAGATGAATAGGCGGCGCTGCCGTTTACGGCGCTGTCGTTTGCGTTATAAGCTTGTCCGCTAATCATCCAAAGTTTGCCGTTAAAATTGAAGACTTTACTGGCTTTAGCATATTCATTTGGAATATTGGGGGCTGCATTTCTTAAACGCCAATTAACCCCATCTTCTGAAGACCAAATTTCGTTAACTGCCCTTGCTTTGTTACTTTCCAATACCTGGCCACCGTACATCCATAAGTGGTCATTGTGGACAAATAATGTAGGCTTAGATCTAGGCGTGTATGCTGCAGAACTGTTTTGCATAGTCCAGTTGAGTCCGTCTTCGGTTGAATATATAGTGCTATTTTCACTACTGTAAGAGTCTCCATATAACCATAGCTTACCTTGAAAGACGATTGCTGATGCTACTTTCCCTATATAGACTCCTGGAGTAGGTTGAATTAATGTCCAATTGACTCCATCATCAGAGCGCCACACATCTGACTCAAATACCTTTGCTCCATTTGTTCCTACTCCTCTTTCACCACCTATTAAATAGAGCTGCTCATTGAATTCAATTAATTCAAAATGTGCACGCCCCTGGAATGGCGCCTTTTCAACCTCGAGCTGCCAGTTTATTCCATCTGTAGAAGACCAAATGCCAGTTTGCCAAATGGTATCATCACCTTTGTAGTATTCACCTCCCATCAACCACAACTTACCTTTAAAGGACACCATTTGAGCTCCATTCCCAAGTTTAAAAGGGGGTAAGGAAGGTGTCACATGGATGGTATTAGAAATATAGTCTTCGTGGGCAATTTTAATATAGGCACTTTGGTGTTCTAGTGTGTCTTTAGAACGCTGAATATTTATAAAGCCATCTTGAAGAGGCAGTGCATCTTGTGCGGATATAATATTCATCTGCGAATTATCACATGCAGTGTAATTGGTTATATCACAGTTCGCATCTGTACTTCTGTATACCTCTAGTTGCTGACTTTGTTTACTCCATGTTAGCTCAGCATTTGTTAAGCTGATGGCAATACTGAGTTCATCTAATATATAACTGATATCAACATCATAGGAAGCCGTTGATTCATTGTACAAAGCATCTGAAGCTTTTGTTGCGGATATCGTTGCAACACCGTCTTTGAGTAATGTTAATTTTCCTGTTTTTGAATTGACATCTACCACTGAGGTGTCACTGGAGTGATAAGTTATAGTACCTGAGCCTGTACCTCCTGATAAAGGATTGCTCTGTATCGGTGTATCAATTAATAAATCTAAAGAGCTAGATTGGAATGATAGAGGCTCCTGCTCTTTTTTTGTTACATTAACTGTAAACTGAGCCGTTTGAGGTTCATACAAAGTATCACCTGATTTAGTCAGGGTAATGGTAGCTGAGCCTGCTTTCACGGGTGTCAGTAAGCCCGTGAAAGTATGGGTGAGCACAACTTCAGCATTGGATGTCGAATAGGTAACCTTCCCTTCTCCGCTGCCTCCTGTATAACGGTTGGTTTTAGTTTCATCTAGATAGATGTATAGAGAGTCTTGTTCAAAAACAATGTCGTCTTGATTTCTTTTATTGAGCGTCAGTGAATAAGATGCTTCTGCTGAATTATATATTCCATCTGCAGATTTGGTGGCTTTTATGGTTGTTGTTCCTTTACCTACAAAAGTTACTTCTCCGGATGTAAGGTTAATAGTCGCAACGTCTGGATTACTCGAGCTATAGCTAATTGAGCCTGTACCACTTCCACCAATTAACATATTGATTGCCGGAGAGTCATCAACAAATACATTGACGGTCTCATAGTTAAATTTGAGTGGTGTTTGTTCCCGCTTTTTTATGGATAATGCGAAGCTCGTAGATGCAGGTTTAAATTTTAGGTCTGCATGCTTAGTGACTGAAATTTCTACTTGCCCTGCACCGATGATTTGGATTTCCCCACTGGTACTATTGACCGTTGCAACACCTGTATTACTAGATGTAAAAATAAAAGCGCCATCACCGCTTCCACCATTGAGTGGGTTTGTAAAGTTTGAATCACTCACAAACTTTGCGACGTGACCTGCATCAAAAAGTAGTGGCTCTTGCTCACGTTTGTTAACTTCAACTGAATAACTTGCAGATGCTGACTGGTACTGAGCATCTGCACTTTTGGATACAGTAATGGTTGCACTTCCTGCTCCAACACCTTTTATTTGCCCTGTTTGAGGGTTCAAAACTTCTACTATTGATGAGTCTGACGATGAAAACGTTATTGCTCCAGTACCTGAGCTTCCTGATATCTTATTAACGGATGGAATCTCGTCTACCAATATTTGGATTGAAGTTTCAGCGAATGAGATGGCTGTTTGTGGTACTTGGCTGTTACCTTTGCTGCTATCACTGTTGCCAGCATCACTTCCGCCGCCACACGCAGTTAATAGGAATAGCAGAACAAAGTAACAAAATGAGCGCAATTGACCCATGATATGTTCCTTAAAAAAAGACTGTATGTAAACACATAACATTCATACAATCAATACATATTCAGTGTAAGTTTAGGTGGGTGGTGAGATGGAGGCTAATAGTGATGGGTATCACTTGTTTTTTTCGCCAAGCCATTGGGGTCAACAATTTGAACCTTGTCGCTGCTGTTACAAAGAGGAAATTAGGGAGGGTGTTTACCTTAAATGTTACTTCACTTCCTCGGCTTGGATATTAATAGTGATGGGTGTCATTTGTTTTGTCTTTGTTTACAACAAATCAAATACCGGCTCTATCGCATCTAGACTGAAGTTGTCCAGATCCAAGCGGTGCTGTATTCCTAACGGCAAAATCCACTGCGGATCGGTATGGCCGAAATCAAGCCGAGTTATTACGGGTAAACTGTTACAGCCAAACTCATCACGTACAACCGATAAAATCACCTCATCAAGCGCTATCATCTCGTGCTCGCTGTAATCCCGAGCGCGGCCAATCATTAAGCCGGATATTTTTTCAAACACCCCCATCACCCCATAGTTACGTAACCAAAAGCGAATATAATCTTGACTAGGTTTATCCTCAGAGGTTTCTAAAAATAGCAATTTGTCTTGCCAAAATGACGGCGATGGCCAGTATTCTGTGCCTTTTAGCATCTCCATCACTTCAAAACAGCCGCCAAATAGCCGCCCTTCCACTTGCCCAGTACCTTGCAGTACTTTTGGACCATTTGTCGCAATTGCGGGATGCAGCTTACCGACGTTTTCTGGTATTGCCCACTCCGGATAGCCATGAGAATAAGCTTTGAATATTGGATAATGGACTTCACCTAGCAGCGCCTGCACTAAATAGGCTTGATATTCAGCACTAGCATTGTGGTACTGGGAGAAACCGGCCATGACTGATGGGCCGTTAAAAGTGACTAATCCCCATTGGTTCAGCAGTGTGGTCAGCGTGGAAAAATCAGAATAGCCCATCATAAACTTAGGGTTATTCAAGATAACGGATTTATCTAAATAAGGTAGGATCCGCGCGGAATCTGAACCACCAATAGAAGAAATTATCCCGGCTATATTCGGATCGGCAAAGGCATCATTAATATCTTTTGCACGTAATTGCGGCTGTGAAAAGAGTACGTCTGCGGCCGTTCGAGCCGACGGCATTTCGACAATATTAAAACCAAGCGAACGCAAGTTTGCCAGCCCTTGATCAAAGATGTGGGGAAATATACCTGGGCCACCCCAGCTAGGTGATACAATCGCAAGGGTATCACCTCGGTTTAGTTTTTTAGGCTTGCGCAATTGCACCGTTTATCCTGCCTTAATGGAATATTCATTAGCGACTAGATATATCCAATTAAGACTACAAAATCAAATACTCACTCAAGCTTTCATCTCGAAACGGAACTAAATAAACAGATGTGGCCTTGCCTTTCATTAGCAAGAGATAAGCATGACAATAATGATTAAAAATAAGTAACCCTGCTACACTTGGATTTGCTATACCAATTGCAGCAGCCTTGTATTTCGTTTCTTAATTTTTTTAGTTAGGATAAGCAACAAGGCTACATGTTAAGCCTTGTTGCAACTTATTACTTAATAAAGCGAGGTAAGATGGAAAAGACTGCATCTATAGAGGAAGTTAGAGCTAAAGTTGGAAGTGGTAAGATATTTTCAGGTGAGTCAAACGTAAACAGAGCAATTTCTAAATGGCATATACTCTCACCACTTTTTATAGCTTTACCATACAGTCAAGATTTTAAACCGGTCATGCTTGTTGATGGCTTTAAGAAAAGCGCATTTAAATTTAACAAGAAAAAATCTCAGTTCATCATCATATACTCAATATTTGCCACATTAGTCTCATTACTTTTATTCACATATACAAAAAATGAAAAACTACTAAACCTTACCTTATCAGGACTAATATTAACGCTATACTTAACAATTGACCACATCACAATTTCAAATAATCTGCAGAGCCTAACTGATAGGAATGTGTTTATCTCTAACCTATCACACAGGTATAAAAAACATGCTGCAAAATGGTTTTTTATATGCTTAGCCATAGGATTAATTCAAGTATTTATAAACTACTTAGCAGGTGGGTTTGAAGAAGCAGCGTATCGATATGGTGGGATTTATAAGTTAATTGTGGCAGGTGAGTGGTGGCGAATTATCACAGCATCATTCTTTCACTCTGGATTAACCCACTGGTTTAGTAATCTTGCTTTCGCATTGTTATCAGGTCCATTATTTATAGCATTAGTGAGAAGAACAGGGTTATTTGTTTTTATTTCAGGTTGTATCACTGGAGCTATATCTGCATATTTTTTGTATTTTTTTGGTCTCACCTCTGCTGACGCATATGGCGGAATTTCTGCAGGAATATATGCATTACTTGGTTACATCACCATTAACTCATATAAAAACAAAAATATAAAAACTGGAAACCTGCACATATCAATAGTTAACTTTTTATTTATGAGCACCGCTTTAAGCGCACTACTATCACATTCAATTAGCAATACTGCACATATATCAGGATTTATTACTGGGGTTTTACTAGCATTCTTGTGCAAACACCGAGACAAATATAAATAGTGGAATACTTCACTATTTATATTTATCACCTTGTAAAGTTCAGACTAACTTAAAAAACAACTCAGACTGTCAATTAGATATTCTAACGATACATATATATGTTAATTTAACAAGTTCGAGTTAACTTAGGTGACAGTTTGAGCTTAGCACATCATTTCAACAATATTAAAACCAAGCGAACGCTGGTTTGCTAACCCTTCCTCAAAGATGTGAGGAAATGTACCTGGGCCACCCCAGCTAGGTGATACAATCGCAAGGGTATCACCTCGGTTTAGTTTTTTAGGCTTGCGTAATTGCACCGTCTATCTTGCCTTAATGGAATATTCATCAGCAACTAGATATATCCCATTAAGACAACAGAATCAAATGCTTATTCGAACCTTTCAACGCGAAACGGAGCTAAATCAACAGAGGTAGGTTTGCCTGTCATGAGTTCAGTAATAAGCGTGCCAGTAATGGCCGACATTAAAATCCCCGTCCTAAAGTGCCCACACGCATTAATGTAACCTTCCACGCCATCAACGGGGCCCAAAATTGGCAGCTCATCCGGTGTACCAGGTCTAAGTCCTGCCCAACAACGTTTAATACTCGACTCTTTTAGCACTGGCAAACATTTCATAGCACCTTGTGACAACTCGGTGATTTTATCTAGACTGTTGGTGGTATCGAAGCCTTTTTCCTCCGTTGATGAGCCAATTAAAATCTCGCCGTTGTCTTTTTGTGCAATGTAGCAATCACTGGTACTGATACAACCATTTAATACTTTAGGCATGCGCTCAGATAGCACTATTTGACCCTTAACAGGATAAACTGGCATATGTTTACCTGTCGCCTGATGGTAAATGTCATCCGCCCAGGCACCAGCGGCATTAATTAAGGTCTCACAATGCAGGCTTTGATCTTGCGTCCTCACGCCTATCACTTTATTGCCTTCACGCAGTACCTCTAGCACTTCGGTATTCAAAAATAACTCAACACCATTTTGACGTGCTCCTTCGGTATACGCATCAACTAACCTGTATGGGTTTACCTGATGGTCGCAAATAAAATCTATTGCACCAATCGCATCTGGGGTGATATAAGGCTCCTCTGCACGTAATTGCTGTTGGTCTAACCATCGGATCTGCGAAGACAAATTAGGGATCCCTGACACTATGCTATCTGCATATATTTCATCATCGCGATTGTACATAATGAATTTAAGACCGGTACGTTCAAACTTAAAGTCGACATCATGTCTGGTCAGCATTTCCTCATGCAGTGCTGGATATAACTTGTTTGACTTGAGCGCAAGTTCAAAAAAGCATTCTGGTAATTGATGCGGCCGTAATGTTTGTGCAGCTTCGGTATCTCCTTCACTTTGGAGCTTCGACAAGGTTTTGAAGAAGATCACACCACAGCCAAGTCCGACCGACTCACCAATTGCCCATAATCCACCAGCAGATGCACGAGACGCGTTACCCGGCTTTTTTAAATCCACTAACGCGATTTTTAGGTTGGTATCGCGGCTTAAAAAATAGGCACAAGCCGCACCAATTACACCGCCACCTGCGATAATGACATCATACTGCTTCATGGTTTTTCTCCAGTAAAGTAAACGGAATTGGGTCAAGTGGGAATCTTGGCCTTATCACGCCCAGCGTATCTAAGTGCCCTGCCGCATGCAGTCGGTCTAACGCATAGCTAGAACACATTTTTCCTTGGCAGTCTCCCATGCCAATACGGGTCCTCATTTTTACGCTAGATAAGTCTTTTGCACCTTGTTGCAATGCTAAATCGAGTTGCTGGCGCTTTACTTGCTCGCAGCGACACACCACGGTATCTGCCTGGGTTAACGCAAGCAGCCCCTCTCGGCGCGCCGAGAAGCGGTCAAATCCTGCTCTAAACTTCTGTGCTTGCTTACGCTTAGTCTTGAGCTTGCGCATTCGCGTGTGGAAGGTCGTTTCGCTTAAACAGGCTTGCTCATAGGCAAGCATGGTTGCGGCCATTTTCCCTTCAATGATAGCCGCTTCTGCGCCTAGCAAACCATTGGTGTCACCACAGACAAAAATTGAATTTAAGCTACTGCGTAAATTGTCATCTAATAAAGGCACATAACCATTCGTGGTGGTGTACTGATGAGAAACCCCAAGTAGCATGGCAAGCTGGGTGCGGGCAACAAAACCATAGCCAACTCCCAAACTATCCACGGCTAAATGCTGTGCTTTTGACAAGTCCGCATGCCAGTGCTCATCGTAAGGCGCTACGGTAACACTGGAGAGCTTTTCTTGGCCTTCTGCTTTCACAATGCCATAGCCATACTTGAATGGAATATTATGCTTTTTGAGATACGCCAACATACTCAATCCCGAAAGCGTAAGCTTAGGTTTATTAAGCAGCGCCACGGTCTCTTTCGCCAGTTCACTAAAGCGACTCGCTTCATATACGCCAACCACTTGTGCACCGGATTTATGTAACTGGCAAGCAACCAGTGGCAATAATGGTCCAGTTCCGACTAAAGCCACTTTTTTCCCTGGTCGAACTAACCCACTTTTAAGCTGAAGTTGCATCCCGCCCATTAACATCACACCAGGTAACTGCCATCCTTCAAATGGCACACTGCGCTCATGACAACCAGTTGCCAGAACCAACTTGGTGTAATCTATTTGTGTTAACTGATTTTGTGTTTGCAACAGCAAACCGCTTTCGCCCTCGGGCCCAAGCACTTTGGTTTGTAGTTGTAGTGTTATATCTTGTTTATGATGTTCGTAGCGTACCTTTAGTGCAGCCATCGCACGTTTAAGATTTTCATCTAAATGAGGAAGCTTACTTGCTTGTCGAAGTGGCCCGCGATAGATCACCCCACCAATTTTTGGTGCTTCATCCACTAAGGTGCTAGTAATGCCATATTTAGCCAGCTCAGCTGCACAGCTAACGCCAGCAGGCCCTGCACCAACAATAACGATTTTTTCTTTTTGACAATTAGACATCACACTATACTCCAACCTGCTTGAAACGATTTTGTTTAGTTTCAACCTGCATGTTGGGTTGTACTAAGGTTTGGCAAGCCTTTTGTTTATGTTGCTTGTTTATCGTTACCTGACAACAATGACAAACGCCCATACCACAATAAGCACCAGATACGGCTTCTCGATCGCTTTCCATAATTTGCTTGTAGTTCGCCGCAAGCAAAACAGACAACACGGTTTCACCGTCGCATGCGTTAACCGCAATGTCGTCGATTTGAATTTGGAACTGTAACCCCTCAGGGTCTGTAATATCTTGCGTTCTGGATAATTCAGACATGAAAAAATGCTCCTTCAATAAAGTCGCACAAAGCCTACTATCCAAATAGTAAAAATAAACATTTTATTTACTTTATTCACTTTAATTTGATCCAAATTAACTTTTAAGCACTCTCGCGCTAATTCTGTTCAATTCGGTGCAAATGCTGCACTCACCTCACTAAAGCAGTGCAATATGAACGTATTTACAGACCAACAAAAACCACATCTTATTGATATTAAATAGTTTTAATTTCTGGCACAGTTTTTCCTTATTAAACGACACGACGGATGAAAGGAGCGTAATTATGTACACTTTATATCAAACGATGTACTTACTTTGGCATTTGGATGTGAGTATCTGGCCTGTGCACGATACAGCAACAACCCCTGTAGATGGTAAGGAGGAAGCGCAATGACACTTGGCAAACTAGAAACTGCAGTACACGCAGTAATGAACGATATGCTCACCCCATCACAAGCCGCAAAAGCCTATCATGTGCCGCAGCGAGCACTTTACGAAGCACTGCGACGCTCCCAAGAGAAACAGCAAACTCGATGGCAGAAATTAATGCATGAAAAGGCAAGGCTTGAGCAAAGTCTGGCTCGGATAAATAAGGAACTGCATGAACAATTTGTCTAATACCGCTATGCAGCTTCGCATTATTCAGGCGCCTAGCTTGAAATACAATCGCTTAGATTGTCAGCTTTGGGTAAAACAGCTCAGTGCGCTGACGCAAGCCTGTATTAATCTTGGCGCCTCTATCGGCTTTTTGCCCTCTTCCTCTAGCAGAGCAATACAAAACTACTGGTGGCAGGTATTCGATGCTGTGATCAAGTCGCAAAAGACGCTTATTATCGCTGAACTTAATGGCGTAATGGCAGGTTGTGTGCAACTCTCGCCGGCAACAAAAGATAATGCTCAGCACCGGGCTGAAGTTGAAAAGCTATTAGTTCATCCGAATAGCCGACGAAAAGGCGTAGCAACAAAGCTGATGCAAGCCATAGAGCAAGAATCTACACGGCAGCAGATATCGTTACTCGTCCTTGACACACAATCGGATTCGGACGCAGAAATCTTATATCAGAGCTTGGGCTTTAAAGTGGCTGGGCAAATCCCTCATTTTGTCAGTGATGAGCGCGGTGACTTCCATGCCACCACATACTATTACAAACTGCTTGCACCGACCTTGCGCAATCGTATTGAGAACGTAGCTCTAGTGCATTATGCCAATGAATATTAGCAAAGCAGTCTAATCAAGCGGCTCGCTACGACTTTCGTTCAGGCGATAAAAAAACAGCTTACCGATGTGCTGTGGTGTAGTTACAGCCTCTAAGATTGGCGCGGCGCCTTGTGGTATGCTCATCACATTGGGATTATTGATAGTAAGACCATCGCGCAGTTTAGTATCTATTGCCCCGGGGCACAGTACCGCTATTTTGTAGCCGTCCTTGTGAAGACCTTTAGATAGAGTCACCACGCCCGCTTTCGCCGCACAATAAGACGTCCAATCTTTGTAACTGTTAAATGCCGCCGTCGACGCCACATTGATCAAATGCACCGCTTTGTTTGCTTTAATTGCAGCACGAGAAATTAAATAAGTGCCGATTAGGTTTACTTCGATGTCACGGATCCAAAGACTTGGGTCAGAGTCTGCCACTAAACTTGAGTAAAGCGTTCCTGCCGCATTGATTACACAGTCATAAGATTTGTCGTCAAAAAAACGCTCAACTTCAGCTGGTTTAGAAACATCAAGCTGCGCGCGCGATGGCGCTTCCACTTCATGTCCTAAGCGCTTCAGTTCATCGCTTAAATAAGCGGCAAGACCACCCTGTCCGCCCGTTATTAACACTTTCATTTCTGTGGCTCTGGGATTGGATGATTGTCGCTTTGCTCAATCAGCTTTTTATACTGATCGTAGATTTTTTGCTTTAAGTTACTAGAGCTAACGCCAGCACCATAAGGAAAGTAAAATACCTGAACCCCAAGCTCTTTCAGATAATCATATTTTCCCTTCCAATCATCGCCAATCACGAACACATCAATATTTAGATTTTTCACCGTTTCACGATGATCTAAAGTACGTTGTGGAATAGCAAGATCTGGGTCTCTTAACCCTTCGATAATCGCCAAACGCTCTTCAAATGGCACTGCCGGTGGCTTTTTATAAGAACAAACAAGTTCATCGGTACTTACACCAACGATCAACGTGTCTCCTAAACCTCGGCCATAACTAATCATTTTTAAATGATTACTGTGAAATAAATCAAATGTTCCTGAGACATAAACAATTTTATTTTTCATAAATTGCTATTTCCCTCCAGCTAAATCAATAAAAGTTCCTGTAACAAAGCTTGCTTCGTCACTTAAAAGCCAAGCGATGGCATTGGCAACCTCAATCGCGGTTCCACCTCGCTTCAGCGGTAAAAAATCGGCTAGACGATCAACTCGGTTTGGTTCGCCACCGTCGCCGTGAATATCGGTATAAATACAGCCCGGTCTCACGCAGTTCACGCGGATCTGTTCAGCGGCTAATTCCAGAGATAAACCTTTAGTGAAGCTGTCTATTGCACCTTTTGCAGCCGCATAGTCAACATACTCATTAGCCCCACCTAAATAAGAAGCTGCCGACGATACATTCACCATTGCGCACTGTGCTGGATTGGCACTCAAACGCATATGTTTAATTGCTTCGCGAGCACAAATAAAATACGGCGTAACATTATTAGTAAGCATATTGTTGATGCGCGCTGCGGTCATGTGTTCAACTCGAGTCTGCACGTTCAGCACGCCAGCGTTGTTGACCAAATGCGTTACCATGCCAATATCGGTCTTTATCTTGTCAAACATTGCCTCTACAGATTTTTCGTCTGTGACATCTGCTTGTAACAAATGCGCTTTACCATTATTACTTAGGATGGTATCAGCAACCGTTTCTGCGGCTTGCACGTTCTGCTTGTAATTTATAACAACAGTAAATCCTTGTTGTCCCAGCAGTTGAGCCGTTGCCGCACCAATCCCACGGCTCGCACCGGTGATAAGTACCACTTTTTGCATCTATTATTCCTTAAACTGGGTCAACAGTTACTGATAGTTCAGCACTTCTACACCCATGTCTTCTTTGACGTGTTCTATCACCATATAGGTATGATTTGTGCCAACTCCAGGTATTTCAACGATTTGACCTAATACCTCTCGATATTGACGCATATCTTGGACTCGGATCTTAACTAAATAATCAAAGCCACCAGCTACCATATCACAAGAAACGACGTTGGGGATTTTTACAATGTGCTGTTTAAACACCTCAAATACCACTTCGGTCGAGCTTTTCAAGGTGATCTCCACATGCGCAACCAAATGCTGGCCAAGTTTCGCGGCATTTAATCTTGCCGTATATCCTTCGATATACCCCTCGGACTCGAGTTTTTTTACTCGATCGAGGCAAGGACTCGGACTCAAGTTTACCTCTTTCGCCAAGTTTACATTAGAGATCCGAGCATTGCGCTGAAGCGCGTCTAAGATTGCTAAGTCGATGCGATCTAATACCCGAGTTTTAATGGAAGTCGTCATATCAGCATAAAATTTTGTGAGGGTTTGAGATTACCCGCAAATTTACCGTATTCATTGAAAATAAAACAGCATATTCTGCTGTCTTTTCGATAGAATGCCCGCGAAATTAACGATAAAGAACAAAGCGGCTTGTTTCAGCCTTTAACGCAACTTTGTTCGAACATTTAGATTATGCATTCTGGCTAAAATTTGAACCCCCAAATGGGTGTGTTATGGTTAGCAATGTGACTGCATCATTTTGTCGTAATTGAGGCTTCCTATACAAATTAAACTACACTTTCAACCTTTGGTTGCATAGTTTGGCATCAGTTCAGATGTAGTTTTGTAATCTACACATTAAGGTGTGTGATTCCATAGGCAGGCGCGAATTACATGTATTTTTGACTCCAATTTTTGAGGGTTGCTTATGCTTTATAACGGCGATTTGACAACTAACTGTCCTATCCGACAAAAGATCCGTGATTTTTACCGCATCGATGAGAACGCAGTAATTGATCATATTTTACCTTTAGCTGAGGTAGGCGTTACAGCTCGAAGCCGAGCATGGGAACGTGCACGTCAAATGGTATTGAACATTCGTAGAGATCAAGATGGTCAAAACGGTGTCGACGCGCTTTTAAATGAATTCTCTCTTTCTACCGAAGAAGGCGTGGTACTGATGTGTTTGGCCGAAGCTTTACTTCGTGTACCAGACAAAGCAACGCAAGAAAGCCTAATCCGTGACAAGCTCGCACAAGGCGACTGGAGTTCACACTTAGGCAGCAGCGACTCGTTATTTGTTAACGCTTCAAGCTGGGGTCTACTCGTTACTGGTAAAATGGTTAATTATTCAGACAAGAATAAAGAAGAACAATTTGGCGTGCTAAAACGCACAATTGGTCGTCTTGGTGAGCCAGTTATCCGTAAATCCGTTAACTATGCAATGAAGATCATGGGTAAGCAGTTTGTAATGGGTGAAACCATTCAAGATGCTATCGATCGTGCCGCTGATAAAGAACAAAAAGGTTATGTATATTCGTACGACATGCTAGGTGAAGGCGCACGTACGATGAAAGATGCAGAGCGTTACTTCCAAAGCTATATGAACGCCATTCACGCAATTGGTAAAGCAGCGAAAGGCCGTGGCCCAATAAAAAGCCCTGGTATATCTGTAAAGCTTTCAGCTATTCACCCACGCTATGAATTCACACATCGCGACCGCGTGATGGACGAGCTTGTACCTAAGCTAAAAGAACTTGCAATTGCTGCGAAAGAATACGATATCGGTTTCACGGTTGATGCGGAAGAAGCGGATCGTTTGGATATCTCACTAGATGTCATCGAGGCTGTATTCTCAGACGACGCGCTTGGCGACTGGAATGGTTTTGGTCTTGCAGTGCAAGCATATCAAAAGCGTGCCATTTTCGTTGTTGAATGGGTGGCTGAACTTGCTCGTCGCGTAGGCCGTAAACTGATGGTGCGTCTAGTTAAAGGTGCTTACTGGGATACAGAAATCAAAACCACTCAACAAGATGGTCTTGAGCACTTCCCTGTGTTCACCCGTAAAGCAACGACTGACGTTTCTTATAAAGCGTGTGCTATTAAGCTACTAGAAGCACGTGATGCACTTTTCCCACAGTTTGCAACGCATAATGCTTACACCGCCGCAACTATCCTAGAAGTTGCCAAAGGCGACAACAAAGGGTTCGAATTCCAACGTTTACACGGAATGGGTGAATCACTTTACGACCAAATCGTTGAAAACGAGGGTATTCAGTGTCGTGTGTATGCGCCAGTTGGTCAGCACGAAGACCTACTTGCTTATCTGGTACGCCGTCTACTTGAAAATGGTGCAAACTCATCATTCGTAAACGCGATTGTTGATACCACTAAGCCTGTTGAGTCACTACTTCCTGACCCTGTAGAAACACTGCAAGGCCTACGTAACCGTTACAATACGCAGATTAAACTACCTATCGAGCTTTATGGCGATGAGCGTCCAAACTCAAAAGGTAAAGACCTAACAGACATCAACGATTTAACACCGTTTAAAGAAAACCTAGACAACTGGTTTAACGAACACCTAATCGATGAAAGCCAAGTACCAGAAGGTCACCTTGCTGTTCGTAACCCTGCGAACCACAAACAAGTGATTGGATCTGTGCCTTTACACGATGAAGCACACATGCAAAGCGTGCTTGCCAATGCTGATGCAGCTTTTGAAAGTTGGTCTCAAACCTCTGTTGAAGAACGTGCAAACTTACTACGCCGTACTGCTGACATCCTTGAGCGTCACCATGACGAACTTGTTGCTATCTGTATTAAAGAAGCAGGTAAAGTAACCCAAGACAGCATCGATGAAGTACGTGAAGCCGTTGATTTCTGTCGCTACTATGCAGCGCGTGCAGAAGAGCTTTCTAAAGATGAGCGCTTTGAAGCTCGTGGCGTGATTTTATGTATCAGCCCGTGGAACTTCCCGCTTGCGATCTTCTTAGGTCAGGTAGCTGCTGCTATCGTGACGGGTAATACCGTTATTGCAAAGCCAGCTGAACAAACCAGTATGATTGCACTGCGTTGTATTGAATTAATGCATACCGTTGGTTTACCAGAGCACGTAGTACAACCGGTTATCGCACGCGGTAGCGAAGTGGGTAAACACATCGTGCCTGACGAGCGTATCCAAGCGGTTATGTTCACAGGTTCAACAGAGACAGGTACGCTTATCTCGCAAATTCTTGCTGAGCGTAACGATATTCAGGTTCCTCTGATCGCAGAAACTGGTGGTCAAAACTGTATGATCGTTGACTCAACAGCATTACCAGAGCAAGTGGTTGACGATGTTATTTCATCAGGTTTCCAAAGTGCCGGTCAACGCTGTTCAGCACTTCGTGTGTTGTTCTTACAAGAAGATGTTGCTGACGGTATCATTGAAATGATCCAAGGTGCGCTTAAAGAGCTACATATCGGCGACCCATCGCTACTATCTACAGACGTAGGCCCAGTAATCGACGAAAAAGCGCTGACCACTTTGACTAAGCATGTTGATTACATGAAGTCGAACGGTAAGCTCCTATTCGAAGCTAAGATCCCTGATAACAGCGAGAACGGCGCTTACTTCTTCGCGCCTCGTCTATATGAGATTTCTGATCTATCCGTGCTTAAGCGTGAAGTATTCGGTCCGGTAGTCCACGTTGTACGCTTCAAAGCAGATCAACTTGATAATGTGATCGATCAAATCAATGGTACAGGCTACGGTCTAACAATGGGCGTTCATTCACGTATTGAAGAGCGCTGCGAATACCTAGCTAAGATGTCTCGCGCGGGTAACGTATACGTGAACCGTAACATGATTGGTGCAATCGTTGGTGTGCAACCATTTGGTGGGCGTGGTCTTTCTGGTACAGGTCCAAAAGCAGGTGGTCCAAACTACTTAGTTCGCCTTGTGAAAGAAAAAGCGTCACCAGACAACGTACAAATGACAGATCTGACGCCTGATGAGCTAGAGATCCACCACTTCCCAGGTGCCGTTGAGCAAGTTGAAAAACTGATGCAAAACTCTAAGCGTGATGAGAAGATCTGGCGTCGTACTGCGCTTAATGACCGTGTTTCGGCAGTGCGTCAGCTACTTGCTAAAGTGGCAACGGTAGACATCATTGATGAGCTGGCGGATGATTTGTCATTAACGCTTTCTGATGCGCGTGCTCAGCTAAACCGCTTAGAAAAGCGTATGCGTACTTACACAACGCTACCAGGACCAACTGGTGAATCGAACACGCTGCACTTAGAAGCGCGTGGTTGTGTAGTGGTATATGCCGATAAGAGTACGTCGTTCAACTTCTGGGCGATTTCAATTATCACAGCACTTGCTGCCGGTAACACAGTGATCACAGTAGCCTCTGACTTATTCTACGAAGAAGCATTGGCATTTAGAGATAAGTTCATCTCAACTGGCGTTGCCGAAGGCGTATTCCAAGTAGCGAAGCAAAACCAGCTACAAGCGATTTTGGCACACCCTCACCTTGCAGGTGCTGTTGTGGCTGCGCGCTCTTCACGCCTTGGTTACTTCTCACAGCAACTTGCAGAGCGTAAAGGTGCTATCCTGCCGGTGATCAGTGCAGAGTACTACGATACGCTTATCAATCGTCTAGTGACTGAGAAAACCATCAGTATCGATACCACAGCTTCTGGTGGTAACACTTCACTGATGACGCTTGTTGAAGACGAAGAGTAAGAGAATATAAATCGCTATGCTAGACATAGCGGTTTTATCGAACAAAGCCAGCGTAAGCTGGCTTTTTTATAGTAAAAATCAGGGCTAACTACCATACACAATAGCAACTTTAAAAATTGCTCAACTCAGAGAAAACAGACACAATACAAATAAGGTGATTTAATCACAGTGAAAAGACCACTAATATTGTTGCTCTGCATAATAATGTTAGAATTTCAAAGTATAAAATAACCACAATAATACCAATTTCATGCATGTTGGCTATTCACAAAAACGATATAAAAACCAATAACGAAAAGAAAAATGTTAAACCTTGAATACTTATTCTCATTTTTAATTGCTAGCACGGTGATTGCCGTGGCACCAGGTCCATCTAATGCATTTTTAATGGCGCAGACCTTTACTAATGGCCGCGTAGCTGGCATGCAAAGCGCATTAGGTTTTGCGCTAGGTGGGGTGATCCATACACTCTTTGCCGTTGTTGGCTTGTCGGCACTCCTAAAAGCTTCAGAGACTGCCTATACCACAGTGCAATACCTCGGCGCAGCTTACTTAGCTTATCTAGGTGTAATGACTATCAAAGAAACGCTTGGAAAGGCGCAGATAGCTTGCGAGGAAAAACCGCACGTGAGCACCAAAAAGCCTAAAAACGTGATGTTCCAAGCAATGATGACGGAAGTCTTAAATCCCAAAGTCGCCCTGTTTTTTATTGCATTTATTCCTCAGTTTGTCGATAGTAGCTTGGCGACCTCGACAACGATGCAACTGGCTATGTTTGGCTTACTTTATCCTATTTTAGCTTTTCCCATCGACTGCATGTACATCTACGGTGGTGATAAAATCGCTGGCTATTTTAGGCAGCATCCCGCAGCGCCGGTGTGGATTGATCGTATTTCAGGCTTAATTTTTATCGCATTGGCAGTCAACTTATTACTCTAAACAGTTACGCAAAATAGGAGCAGTACACATGCAAAAACGCTCACAGCCACTGCCAGCTAAAAAGCATATTGCTTTGGTTGCACACGATGGCATGAAACCAGCCCTACTTGAGTGGTGTCAGACTCACTTAGATAGCCTAAAACAGCACAAGCTTTACGCTACGGGCACAACGGGTAACCTAATAGAAAAGCATACTGGTTTAGAAGTCACCAAACTATTTAGTGGCCCAATGGGTGGCGACCAACAAATTGGTGCCAAAATCGCGGAGCAAGATGTTCATGTCTTGATTTTCTTTTGGGATCCGCTTGCGTCACAGCCTCACGATCCGGATGTAAAAGCACTGTTGAGACTCGCTGCTGTCTGGAATATTCCCGTAGCCTGTAATGAAGCAACGGCAGATTTACTGATGGCGTGCGATAAAATGAACCAGCCAATCGCAAGGCATTTACCTGATTATGAGCAGTACCTTGCTAGTCGCTTAGATTGATAAAATAGATGAGTATGGAAGCGGTTTGTGACCGCTTCTTTGATTTTGACTTCGATTATTTAAATATTTTATCCGCCCACTTAGTCAAGCCTGCAGTAACACTACCAAAGTTATCCCCGTTCACCATTTCAATATCACCAATTTGCTGTGCAAGCGTTGCCTTGAGTAACGGTGATTGCGCGCTACCGCCAGTCAGATAAATTACATCGGGTTTTGATCCCGCTTGATGAATGGCTTCTTGCGCAAGCCCCCCCATCTGTTCTAAGTTCGACATGACCGACTCGGCAAAATCTTGCTGCGTAAATTCAGAGGCTAGCTGTGGTTCAATAAAACCAAGATCGGCATTAAACTTTGCTTGCTCAGAGAGTGCAATCTTGCCGAGTTCACCTTCACGAACCACCTGATGGGTAAGTTTGTTCTGTTGAATATGAAGTAAACGCGCCAGCTTTTGCGGCTCAGCGACATCTCGCAACATACTTTGCAATTCTCGCGCTAATTTATCGCTGTAGAAGTCTAGTTGAGACTGAATATCATTGATTTTACATGCCTGCCAATAGAGTTGACTAGGCATCGGCAAACCTGAGCTCATGTTAGATCCGAGACCACACAACGGCATTAATTGGTGATAAGCTAGCGCAATATCTAAGTCGTTACCGCCGATACGTTTGCCTGTATGCGCTAAAAAGTCTTGCTGGCGTTGTGTGTTATTGCGATAGCTTGGCCCCATTCGGACAAACGAACAATCGCTAGTACCACCGCCGATATCAACCACCAGCACAAGTTTATCTTGCTGAAGACGGCTTTCGTACTCAATTCCCGCTGCGAGCGGTTCGAAGAGAAAATCCACTTCCTTAAACCCAGCTCTTTTTGCAGCGGTGGTAAGAATATTAACCGCTTGTTGATTGCTTTCCTCTCCACCGACGGACTGAAAATTAACAGGTCGACCAATCACAGTGTCGGTAATGGACTGTTGCAGCTGCGACTCGGCACGACGCTTAATCTCCACCATCATCGCCGCAGCAATATCTTCAAAGAAGGCGATTTGTTGAGGTTTAAGTCCAACCGCCCCAAAGAAGGACTTGGGTGATTTAACAAAAAAACCTTCTTCGGGAAATTCGATATACTCAGAAATTGCCGCTTGACCAAAAAAAACGCCCGCTTCATGTGCTTCTAAATCAAGATCGCGCTTAGCTTGCTGTGCTACCGTTAGCAGACCTTGGCGAGACTGCGTGTAGACTGGATCTGGCTCATTGAGATGACGATTAACAAATGCAGGAATTAACGCATTGTGCATCGCATACATAGTCGAAGGCAGGTAATATTTATCTTGCTCGAGACGCAGTAAGTCCACTTCACCATTTTGCATGACACCCATCGCACAATTAGAACTTCCGTAATCAAACCCGACTTTCATTCTCTACCTCAAACTGCTGAAAAGTCGCGAAGTGTATCATGGTTGTCGTTATTGTCAGATGAATTTATCTAGGTTACAGCACCATTAATTGGCTTGTTGTGAAAAATATAGTGGAATAAGCCCGTTGGCTCTCCGTCTCCACCATTTTGCATGACACACTAGGCATAGCACAATGAGAGCTTAGGTAATCAAACCCGACTTTCATTCTCTACCTCAAACTGCTGAAAAGTCGCGAAGTGTATCATGGTTGTCGTTATTGTCAGATGAATTTATCTAGGTTACAGCACCATTAATTGGCTTGTTGTGAAAAGTATAGTGGAATAAGCCTGTTGGCTCTCCGTCTCCACCATTTTGCATGACACACTAGGCATAGCACAATGAGAGCTTAGTTAATCAAACCCGACTTTCATTCTCTACCTCAAACTGCTGAAAAGTCACGCCGTGTATTATGGTTGTCGTTATTATCAGATGAATTTATCTAGGTTACAGCACCATTAATTGGCTTGTTGTGAAAAGTATAGTGGAATAAGCCTGTTGGATCTCAGTCTCCACCATTTTGCATAACACACTAGACATAGCACAATGAGAGCTTAGTTAATCAAACCCGACTTTCATTCTCTACCTCAAACTGCTGAAAAGTCGCGAAGTGTATCATGGTTGTCGTTATTGTCAGATGAATTTATCTAGGTTCCAACATCCTTAATCGGTTTGTTGTGGAAAGCATAGCGCACACTGTCAGATTGCTTGGCTTGATACATAGCGGAATCTGCCTGTTGGATCCCAGTCTCGATGTCGAGGTTATTAAACAGACTGACACCGATACTAATCCGACAACTTAGTTTATTGCCTTCAAAGAGATATGGTTTATCTACCTTGTTGATTATTTGCTGGCAGATCCCAACCACATGAGATTCGGCTTGAGGCTGTTGTGGAGATAAATGAGTAATTAAAATCACAAACTCATCACCTCCCCAACGGATCACCACATCATCCTCACGTACGCTAGCACTCAAACGCTGAGCAACCGCCTTGAGTAACTGATCCCCCACATGGTGACCATGCAAGTCATTTACTTTTTTAAAATCGTCAAGGTCCAAGAACAAGATTGCGCTGTAACTACCAAACAGCTGCCCGGCATGGAGTTGCTCCATCAACCCATGTTGGAGAACATGGCGATTCGGTAATTCGGTTAATTGATCATGATACGCCAGCTTCTCGGCTTCAAGATACTCCAACTTACGATCATTGATATCCCGAGATAACACGATAAAACGTGTTTCAGCATGATTATCGCTTGCAGTCACAATCTTACGGGCGATAGAGACTTCAAACCAACGCTCGCCAACAGGCGTAGACAAGTGAATATGGCTGCCGTGTGAATAGCCGTTAACTTTTGCTTCCTGTAATGCCCGCATCACTATTTTAGCGGCTTGCTCTGGCATCACTTCAGTCACCGTATGGCCAATCAATTGTTCTGCAGGCGCGACTAACAACTCAGGGCGGAGTATTCTGGCGTCCCAGTGTCGCCCCTCTTCGTCTAGTTCAAACATCAAGTCCGGCATCGCACTTAATGTCGACGCCAATTCCTCATAGCTCGGTTGCGCCAAAGCTTGAGTGCGGGCCATACGACGATCCTTGACCATGAGGCGTTGCAACATCCTGTTCCATAATTCTATAAACTTGAACTTTGCAATTTGAAACATGCCAATGAACACAGCTCATCTACGGCTATCGTTATAAAATAATATACCAATTTCACGAATAATGACTAATTACCGACTGTATCAAAGAAAATATTTTCAAGTCATTGGCTTCGAAAGAGAAAAGCAATTGACGAATAGATAATAATTCCTATAATCGACACAACAGCGCTTTCCATGATGGAAGGTCACAAGATATATAAGGATGACTATGTCTTTTTTCAAAAAAGCCCTTGGCGCAGTCGGTATCGGTGCAGCAAAAGTAGATACCATCTTAGAGACCCATCACGCCTCTCCTGGCGAAGAAATTTCTGGAACGGTTAAAATCATCGGTGGCAAAGTTGCTCAAGAGATCAACAAAATAGATCTTAACGTAATGTGTAACTACACGGTTGAAAGAGAAGACAGTGAAGGTGAAACAACGACCATCACTAAAAACCACACCCTTGCTAAATTTCAAATCAACGAACGATTTACTATCGAACCCGGTGATGAAAAGCACATTCCATTTGCGCTTGACCTCGCTGAAGAAACCCCGCTTACCGTTGGACAATCCAAAACTTGGATTGCTACCAACCTTGATATTGATATGGCGCTCGACAAGTCAGATAGGGACTATTTACACATAGTACCTACCGAGCTACAACAAGCGGCTATCGATGCGATGGAAGCGCTTGGCTTTAAACTCTATGAATCAGACTGTGAAGGTATTGATGAAGTATCTTTCTCACGCCTCCCATTCGTACAAGAGCTAGAGTTTAAAACGATCACAGGTGACTTCCATGGTCGCTTTGATGAAGTGGAAGTGGTTTTCTTTAATCGCGGTGAGCAACTAGAAATTATCTTTGAGATTGACCGCAAAGCGCGAGGCTTTAAAGGCTTCTTTGCGGAGGCGCTAGACCTTGATGAATCAAAAGCCAGATTGCTGATAGATGAAACTGATTTAGAAGACCTAGAAGATGCTATTTATGACATTCTAGAGGCAAATTGCTAAGGTATATTAACCTTGTAGTATCGATAGATTTATATTGATGCTTTGGTGATCGTTGCATTCATACGAATGCAACTTCTATATGAACAAACTCTATTATTATCCCAGTTCACCTAACGCTATGGTTTATATTAATACAAATGTTAAGGTGTATAGATAATAACTCTCTAGACTGATTTATTGTTACAATTTAAGCCCATTTAACATGCCAATCACGGCACGTTTGAGTTGACTTAAGCTCAATAAAACAGCACATTTAAATGAACGGTCAAGGTAGATTAGGTGACAATGAATGTCCAACTTTAGAATTTGGAAACTGGTTAGCCTACTGTGTGTTTTGAGCCTAATGCTGGGCTGCGGATCGAAAGAAGAACGTATCCAGCAAACCATTACACATACACTTCAAGAAGCTTCAACAGCGATAAATACGCTGGGAACCGCCCTTGATAAAAAGCAGGTGAGAAATGCCAACCTTTTGACTGAGTATGGCAAAGTACTTAGTCAGCAAAAACCTCAGCTCAGTGAAATTGCGCAAATTATTGCCCAAGACGCAACAAGCAGTGGAACCTTATATCAGAGTTTATTGACTCGTTATCAGTCCCTCAAGTCCCCCGCTCCAAGTATGAACAGCGACGACATTATCAACCAAGCAGTGTTGTTAAAAGAAGCCGCTTCCATCAGTTTGTTCAATGATGCGCTGACAGATCCAATCAATGTTTTAGCTGATATGTCAGATGGCAAGCTAGCGCGAGTTGGCGCTATTAGTCAGCAGGCGGAACAAGCGGCAAACGGTCAGACCAGTGTCGGCAATCAGCTTGTTGGCAATGCCAACTATGGCGAATGGCAGACTAACTCTAACGGCACTAGCTTTTGGATGTGGTATGGCATGTATCGCATGCTTGGAGATATTGTCGGTGATGTGGAATATGGCCGCTGGAGTAAACATCGCAGATACAGTTACTACAGCGACTATGGCCGCCACAGATACACCAGTTATAAAGGCTACAAACGCCAAACTGAGCTCGCCAAACGTACTCAACAATCGTATCAACGCCAAGGCAAACAATTTACCAGTCCCTATGCCAAGAAAAAGTCTGGCGCTTCAGGGTTAAGTCGAAGTAGTAACACCCCATCAGCAGTAACTCGAAGCAGCTATTCTCGAACATCAAGCTACGGCTCTGTTCGCAATAGCTCAAGTAGAACCTCCCGTGGCGTAAGCCGGGGCAAATAGCGCATATATAGCGGAGTTAACACATGTACCAATTTAACGGATTAACAGCTTGGACTTTTCAAGCATTGCTAATAGATATGGCGGTGATCGTCGCGTTATTTGTTAGCTTAAAATACATCAAAGGTTGGGTATCTAACCTTCATGCAAACGATGAAATCACAGAAAAAGACAACTTTGCATTTGGCCTCAGTTTTGCTGGTGGTTTAGCAGGTCTGGCCATTGTAATTTCAGGTATTTCAAGTGGTGCTTTTGCCAGTTCTTTAGCTCAAGAAGCGCTACAAATGACGGGCTATGGTATCGTTGGTATCATCCTTATCAAGCTCGGTCACTTTTTCCAAGACAAAGTCGCGCTACGCAAAGTAAACCTCCATGACGAAATCGTTAAAGGTAATGTCACCTCAGCACTGATTGACTTTGGCCATGTGGTGAGCGTTGCCATTGTGATCCGCTCAGCTCTACTTTGGGTACTCACAGAAGGCTGGTATGGCTTACCTATTGTGGTTGCAGCCTTCATTATTGGTAATATTTGTATGCTGCTTGTGAGCCAATACCGAGTACAACTATTCAAGCGCACCAACAAAAGTGGCGACTGTTTACAGCAGGCAATTAAAGACAACAATATCGCGGTTGGGATCCGCTACGCGGGCTTTTTAATCGGCTCGGCTCTGGCACTGACTGCAGCGTCCGGTTTAGCGCCGTATGTAGCTGACAATATTAACTCAAGCCTACTTTACTGGAGTATTGCAGCACTGGGTAGCATTGTGCTTTTCATCGTCTTACACCTCGTCATGATAAAAATTATTCTGGCAGGTAAAGATATTTCCGATGAAGTGAACAGACAAAAGAATATTGGTGTTGCTGCAATCTCAGCCGCGCTTTCTTTTGCGATTGGTACGACTATGGCAAGTTTGTTAGGTGCATAACCCTTGAGCGCATCTGCACCACAAACTTCAGCAAGAGTGACCGGCAACTGGTCGTTGTTTGGTCACGACACCCTACTTATTGGCGTCATGGCCATTTTGGCCGGTTGCGGCCTAATCTACGAATATTTGCTCTCCCATTATGCTGGCCGCGTTTTAGGCTCTGTAGAAAGCGCGATTTATGCCATGATAGGCACTATGATCGTGGCCATGGGCATTGGCGCATTTTTAGCGCGCTGGTTTAAAGATCCCTTTACCGCTTTTGCATGGCTTGAAAGCCTAATTGCGCTACTCGGCATGAGCAGTATTTTGGTGATCGCCAGTGTTATTGCACTTACCTATACCCTACCCCATACACTTTCTAGCCTTTACAGCTTGCCTCCCGATAGTGTCTTAGATGGCATGCCATTTGCGCAATTACAAGCATTTGCCCGATTTTTACCTTATGTTTTCGGCCTCATTCTAGGCATTTTAATTGGCATGGAAATTCCGCTGATTGCTAGGATCCGTCAACAAGTGTATGGCCGCTTCCTTGAAAATAACGCAGGTACCATTTACGGTGCAGATTATATCGGTGCTGGTGTTGGTGCTGCCATTTGGGTCACGATTATGCTTGCGCTGCCAATAATGCAAGCAGCAGCGTGGACTGCGCTATTTAATATCATTGCAGGACTTATCTTCCTATGGCGTTACCATGCTCATGTCCGCTTCGCTAAGCTGCTGTTTGCTTGCCACTTTGTTCTACTTGGTATCTTTTTTGTCATCCTGAGCCATGGCTCTCTTTGGATGAAAGACCTCAGCAATGTGCTATACAAAGACAAGGTGATCTATTCAGAATCAACTAAGTATCAACATGTTGTCATCACTGAGCGATTGAGCCGCGCACAACCGATGCCAATTAACGATTTATTCTTAAATGGTCGATTACAGTTTTCATCTGTAGATGAACAGATCTATCACACTATGCTCGTTTATCCTGCAATGCTGGCTTCTAACCGGCGCGAAAAGGTATTAATCATTGGCGGCGGAGATGGTCTGGCACTTCGAGATGTACTGGAATGGCCTGTTGAAAATGCAACCTTAATCGATTTGGATGGACAACTACTTTCGTTATTTGGACTACAAGGGCAGCCCTACCCAGCTAGACCACATATCACCAGTCAATTAACCCGCTTGAATGGCAACGCCTTAAACGATCCAAGAGCAACGGTTATCGTTGCAGATGCATTTTTAGAAGTAGAAAAAATGCTCGACCAAGGTAGACAATTTGACACCATCATTATCGACTTACCTGACCCTAATCACCCCGATTTGAATAAACTATATAGCGACTACTTTTATAATCATGTGCGTCAATTACTGGCACCCGATGGTGCACTCGCTATTCAGTCAACATCTCCCTATCACGCCAAAAAAGCGTTTATTAGCATAGCTAAAACGGTAAAGCATGCCGGGTTTACGCATGTTGAGCAATATCAGCAGAATATTCCCTCATTTGGCCAATGGGGATGGACAATCGCAACGAGAACAGGACAACCAGCAAGTGCTAGGATCCGGTCGGTCGAGTCTTTGCCTGTTCCAAGTAACTGGATAAACAAAGAGTATTTACTCGCGACGTTCGCCTTCCCAAATCGCTTTTTTGACGGAGCAAAAGATATTGAAGTCAACCAGTTAGGAACGGGCAGACTATACGATTATTATCGCCAAGCATGGCAAACAGAAGATGAGTTGTATAAAAATTAGCGCACGGTCATTGACATATTATGTCTTACGTGCAACTCTTAACTCAGACATAATATGTCAAAACAAAAAAGGTAAATGAAGATGGAATTAAATGAACTATCAATCAAATTAGCATCATTTGAAACAGAAGGTGCTAACTTCGAATCATTCTTAATCGCCAATGAAGGCGAGCAAGATGTATTGCAAGTGATTGTTGACGGAAATGACGAATTACCAATTTTTGTGACTCAGACTGAAGAACAACTTGTATGCATTAGTTACCTATTTAAAGAGAATGAGGTAAAGCCTGAGTTGCTAAACGAGTTAAATGAAGCACTATTAAAACTGAATGTGCCGATCCCGCTGAGTGCGTTTGCTAAAATTGATGAGCAGTATGCGATATTTGGTGCTCTAGCCGTTTCCTCCTCAATTGATGAGATCACGCACGAACTGGTCACCCTCGCGGACAATGCAATCGAAGCATTGGAAGCCGTGACTGTGTATTTGAATGAGTAATATTGGAGTTGTGAAATGAGTATTTTAAAGAAATTATTTACTGCTGTTCGTGGTGGCGCTAGAGAAGTTGGTGAGTCAATTGTTGACGCAAATGGCATTCGTATTTTTGAGCAAGAAATTGCTGACGCACAAAACGCATTAGCTAAAGCCAAAAAGAACTTAACAGAAGTAATGGCGAAAGAGATGCAGACAAAACGCAAATTAGCTGCACTTGACGAAAGCATTATCGAGCATGAAAACTATGCTGGACAAGCGCTGGAAAAAGGTAACGAAGCTTTAGCGGTAGAAATCGCAGAGAAAATCGGTGAATTTGAAGTTGAGCGCGCAGAGCACCAGCAAGTGCTAGACGGTTTTAGTAAACATGTGATCCTGTTAAAACAGCAAATTAAAGAAGCTGAAAAAACGATTAAAGAAAACCAGCGCCAACTAACAATGGTAAAAACCACAGACAGCGTTCAAAAAGCAACCATGGCAGTAAACAGTACGCTGAATACTAATTCGTCATCTATGGTAAATGCACGTCAGTCGCTTGAGCGTATCAAGCAACGCCAGCAAGATAGGCAAGATCAACTGGCTGCGGCAAAAGAGCTTGAAGCCGCTGCAACGGGTGCTGATCTAAAAGCCAAAATGGCAGAAGCAGGAATTGGCTCTACGCAAAAGAGTAATGATATTCTTGAACGTATTAGAGCGAAACAAAGCAACTAATATTTGCTGATTAGAAAAAGGAGGCCTCGCCTCCTTTTTACCCTTTTTGATTATGTAGGTGCATTATGTTTGGCTTTTTTAAATCAAAAAAAACTCCTGAGCGACAGCTTACTCATGCAAAAGATCTGCAAGTTGGAGATATGCTCACCATCATCGATTCGTTCGCTTACCCTAGCTGGCTCAAGGGGCAAACCCTCAAAGTGGCTGGTGTACAAACTTACCAGTTTGAACGCAGCGCTACATATGAATTTGTTCTCGAAAGTGATTCAGGTAACATTACTTTTTTGCAAATTGAACAAAATGACGGTGAGGAATACGCGAATTTCTCTATCAAAATCCAAAGAGAAGACGTCGATGCTATTTTTACGCTTGATGAATTTGCGCGTATTTTCGATGAAGAAGCACTGACCCACATCGACACCCACGCTACTCCAGAGATTTTCGAGCGATTCTTAGGTAAAAGCTATCAACAAAGTGAAGCGCCCTACGTTTGCTATTTTTACGATAGCGATTATCGCGGTCGCGCCTTGCCACGCTATCAAGATGAAAGTGGCGAAGTATGTGAAGTTATCGAGTTACTTAGTCCTGACGAAAAGTTCGCTATCAATATCGAGATCTGGGATGGGGGGGAAACTGACGTGTCACTAACCATGTGTCGCCCACTGAGCGATATTGTTGACCTATTTCCTGGAGCTAACTCGTGACCACAAGAGAAGACAAGTGGAAACGTCAAGAAGTGGCTTTGAGGGCCACACAAATGGCCTTCGACTTAACCACGGAAGTACAAAAAAGCATTAAAAAACAGGCGATAGACGAAGAGCTAACGCCATCCGATATGATCAGAAAGATCCTTGATTTAGAAGTTAAATCGAAGAAAACTCGGCAACGCTTATCCTTCAATCTAACCGATGAAGAAATCGCACTACTGGCGGAACGTTTTGGCGTTGACCCTAATGACAAACGGGCTGTAAAGCAACAGGTCGCCAATATGCTGCTTAGTCGCTATACAGAAAATAAAGGAAAATAATTGGCTGTATTTATGTAGATTGTTGCTCCATTAACTGCGTATGGCGCTACGTTTATTCAAGCTATATGCCGTAGCGCCCTACACAACAATAACACCGATCACTCTACCGCGAGCAGCTCAACTTCAAACACTAATAACGAACCCGGTTCGATTTTACCTGCAGCACGGTCACCATAGCCTAAGTCTGGACCAATCCAAAAGCGGTATTTATCCCCTTCGCTCATCAATTGCACGCCTTCTGTCCAACCTGGGATCACTTGATTAAGTCCAAAACTGATGGGTTGGTCACGCAGTACCGAACTGTCGAATACGGAGCCATCAAGTAAAGTGCCATGATAATGCACTTTAACTTTGCTCGTTGCATTTGGCTGTTTGCCACCGTCAGTTTGAGTGATTATTTCGTACTGAAGACCTGAGTCAGTTTTATGTACCTCTGTGCGCTTTTCGTTTTCTTTCAAAAAGTCAGCCGCTTGAATTCGATTAAACTGCGCAAGCTGCTTTTGTTTCTGACCACCACGAAAAAACACCACTGCAATCACCAGTGCAACAATAACGAGGATAATATTAGTTGTCGTCATGGTTTTCTTCTCCTTTGTCATCATCGCCGTTTACGACTTTCGCAATACGCTCAAGCTTCGCCATTGCAACTGCATTGATACTGTTTTCGGGATAGCCTTCATCACTTAGCTCTCCTGCAGGTCTATCCATTAACAAGCTAAGCGCTTCATCTACTGTGGCAACGGCATAGACATGGAATAAGCCTTTTTCAACAGCTGCAATCACTTGATCATCTAACACTAAGTTGACCTTGTTAGATTCAGGGACGATCACCCCTTGCTTACCTGTGAGGCCTCGCATTTTGCAGAGTTTAAAGAAGCCTTCGATTTTTTCGTTTACACCACCAATGGCTTGTACTTCACCGTGTTGGTTTATTGAGCCGGTGAGCGCTAAAGATTGATCCACGGGCAGTTGCGTCACAGCCGATAGCAGCGCACAAAGCTCTGCAAGTGATGCGCTATCACCGTCAATAAAACCATAATTTTGTTCAATGGCGATATTTGCACTGAGTGTCAGGCTAAAGTCTTGCGCATACTTGTTACCTAGGTAACCGGTAAGCAGCATCACGCCTTTTGAGTGAATTGACTTACCTAAGTCTACCTCACGTTCAACGTCAATCACCCCGTCAGCACCTGCGTATACCGTAGAGGTAATACGCGCAGGCGTACCAAATGCGGTGTCACCAATATGCAGTACCGTCAGGCCATTTACCTTACCAATTGCGGTGCCTTCGGTTGCAATCAAGGTATGCCCTTCTTGAATATCGCTGAGCATATTTTCACTTAACTGCCCTGTTCGATATTCTTTTCCAGCTATCGCCTCATCAATGTGATTAGCGGCAATTTGGTTTACGCCATCTTGCTTGGCATAAAAACTGGCTTCTGCCACCAGCTCCAAAACATCAGCAAAGCGCGCCGAAAGCTTACTGTGGTGCTCCGCTTGGCGATAGCTAAATTTAAGCATACGCGCCAGCGCCGCTGAGCTAAGCTCAATTTTCAAGGTATCATTACAGTATTCCATCACCTTAGTGATAAATTGGTACTGCATTTTGTCCGAGCTTGGTAAATAGTAATCAAAATCGGCCAGCACTCTAAATAGTTCTGCAAACTCTTCATCGTATTCACCAATGGTGTAATACAGGTCTCGCGACCCCAAAAGAATAATTTTGACATCCAACGGAATTAGCTGCGGCTTTAAGGTAAAGCTGCTGCCCACCGAATTGTCTTGGTACGGTAGGTCATTTTTAATTTGGTGGGTTTTTAACGACAGTTTAAGGCCATCCCACACCTGGGCGTTAGCCATGACCTTTTCCGCATCCATGATCAGATAACCGCCATTGGCGCGGTGCAATGCACCGGCTTGAATAGAGCGATAGCTGGTGATCAAATTACCTTGAGAGGTTGCATATTCCACCTTACCAAAAATATTACCAAAGGTCGGATTTGGCTCATACACTACAGGCGCAGGGTCGTCCTCTTTAAACTCAACCAGAATATTGGGCGCAAAAAAGTCAGTGAGCATTCCCTTTGAGTCAAAGTCATCTTTGTTTTCGTCGCTGTTACTACTATCGTCGTCTAGCCAATCTAATACCGCATCGACAATTTCAACCTTGAGGTCTTTAAGATAACGCAGCACGCCAATGTGTGCGGCATACTTATGCTCAAGTGCTTTTAATAGCGGTTTAGTCGCCATTTCAATGGTGGTTTTTTTAAGATTACGCAAGCGCTCTGAGGATTCGCGTTTCCATCTTGGCAGCTCAATAAGCGACTCAATGAGGGCATCTTCTAATGTTTCAATTGCGGTTAAAAAGTGTGCCTGAACATGCTCGTCTAGTGCCGAAAACTCCGTATCACTGAGCTGTTTACCATCGACCACAGGAGCAAAGCCAACTGTCCCTGTATCTTCTATCAGTGCAACACTCATATTCATAGCTTGTTGCTCAACAGCGGTGATCGCAGCATCGTATTTTTGTTCGAATTCTTTATCTAGCGACTTTTTCTTGCGTTGATAACCCGGATTGTCAAAAGCTGCAGGAAAAGTATCTAAGATCTCATCAATAAAGGCGTCAATATCGGCCTCAAGCTGCTTACTTTCGCCCGCCTGCATAAATAGCGCGATAGGCTCACGATGGTCGTCATAGTTATTAACGTACAACCATTCTTTGGGCGTTGGCTTAGTTTTACTGTGCGCCTCGAGCTTGTCTTTCACCATGGTAAAACGACCCAGCGCCGCTTCTCCCATGACATACACATTATAACCGGGAAGCTCCATTCCCAAGGCAAAGTCTAGGGCGGTTTGAGCGCGCTGCTGGCCAATAAATGGCAGCGCTTCTGGGTAAGGGTTTTGGATACAATTTTCTATGTGAGTCAACGAAACTGATGGCGCGAGCTGGCTCGCAGGCAGTGCTTTTTCAGACGACAATTTAGATTTGGTCATTCTAACTTCTTTGTATTATTCGCATACGTTAGTCTACTCAGCTTGGTGCTTCCAAGCTGAGCGCCCACACTTTAGGGCGCTAATGCTTTTCTAGTATATTCCCCATGCCCGCACTCGCTGCAAGCTGGGATCTTGATGGCATAATAAACATCTAATTTATAGCCACAATTCTTACATACTAATTGTCCCAAAGCTATCCATTCACCTTCTTTATAAATGCCTTGGTGTTCAAAATCTTTTAAAAGTGCGGACCACTCAAGTTGAGTTCTATCTTCTAATTGGGATATTTCAAATAAGATGTTGGCTTTGAGCTCACTCCAAGCCGCTTCATCATAGAAGGATTTGTTTTCGAGAAGATGTTCCAAGTCACGTTTTAAATAGTAACTATAATCATCATAGGTTTGTTTGGTGTAGTCTTTCAGTGCGCTCTGCGCTTCCCAGAATCGCTTAGATAAATCGTCAATTTCATGTTCTTTGACGTCTTTGAGCCAATCGGAAAATTGATCCAGCCATTTTTGATAATCCGCCATTGCTACACTCCTGTTTCGCCAATAGATTAAGTGTAGACCAGATATACCATTCATTGTATTAGGGTTTGCTGAACTGGGTGCTCAGCAAACCCATTTGGCTTTAGATTATGAAGCCAAAAGTCATTGCTATTAGCTTAGAAGCGATACTTAACGCCAACGGTTGCTGTTGTACCAAGGCCTTTGATGTTATAGCCACCGTACGTATAGGCTTGTGCGCGAGCTGGGTAGTAGTCTGAATTAAATAAGTTCTCAATACCAACAAATGCTTGCCAGCTTTGGCCGAATTGATATTGACCACTAAAGTTAACCACGTTATAGCTGTCAATTGGACCTTGATCTCCAACATAGTTACCTTTATCGTTCCGCTCAAAGCGTTTACGGTCGCCGACATGTAACCAGCTTAACGTCATCGATAACGCATCAATTGGCTGCCAGTTTAGGTTTGCCGTAAGCTTTGGTGGGCTAATTTGTCTCGAGCCAAGGTACGTATCCGCTTTAGTATCTTTACCCTCAACATAGCTATATGTGGCAATGAGTTTTAGCGTGTCATTGATCTTGTAATCGACAAGTGCCTCATAACCCCAAATTTTTTGTGGTGCTCGAACAGGCTCATAAACTCCGGTTACTTCATTGAATTTATTCGTTGTGCCAAACTCAGATGTACTTCTATATGCCGCAAATTCAAATCGTAACGTCTCAAATTGAGAGTTAAAACCGATTTCGTAGTTATCAACAATTGATGCTTCTGTTTGAATTTGACCAATATCTTCTACTGTTGCACTGCGCAGCAGACGGCCAATATCCGAGATGTCAGAGCCCTGCGAGTAACTGGCGAATGGGCTGAACTTTTCATTTGCGTTATATTTAATACCCACGTTGTAAGTTGTGGCGTCATAGTCAATGGTGTCACCTTTCACGTTAAGTGGCACAGAGCACTGATCCGCTGAGCGGCAAAGTTTTAGTGTTTGGTAATCAGCTACCGCAAGATCAATACTTTCTTGTCTCACTCCCGCTTTTAACACTAGGTCATCGGCAACAATCCACTTGGTCTGTAGGTAACCTGCGATGCTTTCCATGTCCATTTCCGGCACCCAAATACGACCATCGACAAGTGGCTGTGAGGTCACATCATTCAACGCATCAATACCATAAATGAAGGTAGCTTGGACATTGTCAAAATCAACCAAGGTATTAAATGTCGCACGCGCGCCCTTTTTTTCAGAGCGGATGATAGATTGACCGCCAGTGTATCCTTCATCAGGGTTTGCTAAGCTTGGAGAGAAGAAGAACACGTTCTCAATGTCTTGCATATACGCATCAAGCGTCATTTGTGTATTAGCAAAAACTTCTATATCGGTGTATTTCAAAGTAATGTTTTCATTACCTTCAGGACCTTGTGGCTTACCTTGTTTTTGCTGAGCTGGTGGCACGTGAATAGCGTAAGATTTTTCACCTAAATTGATGTTACCAAATACATCACCTAGGTCCGTTTTTTGCTGTGAACTGTAGAAGTTATAGCTAAATTGCAGTTGCTTGTCTTCATCAAAGTCATAGCCAAGCTTAGTAAAGTAGTTTTCTGTCACGGTATCCGACAGACCATACTGTAAACCTAGAATATCACCTTCAGCATCACGCTGAACACCGTTTTCTTCATAGCTTGCCGTGACTAAATAACTAAACTGGTCAACGCGGCCATTAATCGCGCCCGCAATTCGAGCACCCGCACTCTCTGCAAGTTTTACTGCGCTAAAGCGGCTAGATAGGCTAATTTCACCTTCTGGTTTGCCATCGCTTTTAGCCTGCTTGGTGATGTAGTTAATGATCCCGCCTGAAGCACCATTACCATAAATTGAGGTTGCCCCTTTGATAACTTCTATACGAGCGATGGCACTTGGATCGAGTGTTTTTACACCCAAAGAACCATTTCGCAGTGGTGTAGACTGAGGTACACCGTCAATCATCACCAGAGGCGCACGTCCACGCAACGATTGCCCAGTATTGCTTGAACTACCCGTATCCGGAGCAAGACCAGGAACAATTTGAGATAACAAACTTTGTAGTTCTGGATTTACTTTTAAATGATCTTCGATTTGTTTTTGATTAATAATCGTAATGGAGGCAGGCACTTCATCGATGCTTTCAAACACACGACTGCCCGAGACCACGATATGCTCCATATCTGCAGCTTGAAGATCTTTAACATTGGTATCGTCTGCAATGGCTGCTGCGCTAACAGCCAACGCTACCATACTGAGAGTAGTTTTTAACATGGTTATCCTTGCTGGATTTAGAATAATAATGATGTAAAAAGCGGCAATATAATATTGCCAAACTTCAGTAAAAACAAGGTTAATGTGAATAGTTTGCATTACCCTTTACTGCAAGACCATCCTACTTTACATCGATTTTTGCAATTATATCCACATAACAGTAACTTAGAGTGAAGTTAATTACCGCTTCCTACGATGACGTTGCAGCCAAAAATACAGGCCGGATACCGTGAAAAAAGTCGGAATTAAGGCAAGCATTAACCAAACAAATTGCACGATGGGACCGGCAAAGTCACCAATATGAAACTTGTACTTAAAGTTCCATATTTGCGTAGCGACTCCGGCTTTTGATGCATCATATTGCGCTACCACCTCACTGTTATAAGGATTTACCCAAACCCAGCTGTAGGCATGACTTTCACCAGGGTTTTGAACTCTATAAGCGACGCTGTCGGACGCTTTGTCAGGCATATAAATACGGAACAACTGACCGTCTGGGAAGATAGATTTTACGCGCTTTGTAGCGCTATTTAAATCGTAGGGTAAGCCGTGAAAATTAACCGCAATAGTGGGTGGTTTTGGCCTTACTTCAACCTCATCAAAGCTTAACCACTCAACCACAGCCTTAGTTTGCGGCTGCCAGTTAAACGCCATACCACTGAAGGCAATGAGCAGTATAGGTAAAAGCAAATATACCCCCAATACGGTGTGTAACTGATAAAGCAAAATCCTTAGCTTAGCTTTTGGTTTTATCACTAATCGTTTCAAGCAATTTTTAGGCTTTACCCAAAGATAAAAGCCCAACACTAACTCAATAATGAGTACAAGTGCACAAATAGATACCCAGTCTCTAAGCGGCTTTTTGTTGTCAGCATCTTCAAACAACAACCAACGGTGTAGCGCCATCGTAAAGCCATATATCGTAGAATAATACTCGTAGCGATGAAGGATCTCGCCACTGTAGGGGTTAACGCTAACATAATCACCGCTAGACAACTTCAGTTGCCACGCCAAATCCGGTTGCTGCTCAGGCATAAACAGTGAAACTTTTTCAGCGGTTGTAGATTCAATAAAGGTTACTATTTGCTCTACCCCAAGAGGCTCAGACTGTGGCTCAACTCGCCACAACTGAGGCTGAGTAAGATATTGAATATCTTTGGCATATATAAGCAGTGCCCCAGTTAAGCTTAAGCAAATAATAAATGCACCAGCCACTAGCGCCATTACTAGGTGAGCACGGCGTAACCACAATTTTATCAAGGGAATTCTCAAACTTCTTTCGATATTTAGCAATAGTAAGTGATAATAACTCTTACTTGCAACAGCACAAAATTTACCCTTTTACCGCTGCAGATCTTCGCGTAGTTTATCTCCACTTCGACACCACCTTTAGTCCGCGGCAATCGACTAAAATAATTCCACTTTAGGTGCTGTGATTGCTGGCCAATTTCGGGTATGCTATCGAGCAATTTTCTATTAATTTTGCCAGATGTTTGGAAACCTAGATGCAAGAGCAATATAACCCGCAAGATATCGAAGCCAAAGTACAGTCGTACTGGGAAGAAAACAATACCTTCAAAGTTGTCGAAGACGAAAGTAAAGAGAAGTACTACTGTCTCTCAATGTTCCCATACCCAAGTGGTCGCCTCCACATGGGTCACGTACGTAACTACACCATTGGTGATGTGGTTTCTCGTTTCCAACGCCTACAAGGCAAAAACGTTATGCAACCTATGGGTTGGGATGCGTTTGGTCTTCCAGCTGAAAACGCGGCAATTAAAAATAATACCGCACCGGCGAAATGGACCTACGAAAATATCGACTACATGCGCAACCAGCTTAAGTTACTTGGTTTTGGTTACGACTGGGATCGTGAAATCGCGACTTGTCACCCTGAATATTATAAGTGGGAACAGTGGTTCTTCACTAAGCTTTACGAAAAAGGCTTAGTATACAAAAAGATGTCAACGGTAAACTGGGATCCAGTTGACCAAACGGTACTGGCAAATGAACAGGTAATCGACGGCCGTGGTTGGCGCTCTGGTGCCATTGTCGAGCAAAAAGAAATTCCACAATGGTTCATTAAGATCACCGATTATGCACAAGAGTTGCTGGATGACTTAGACAAGCTTGACCACTGGCCTGAGCAAGTTAAAACCATGCAGCGTAACTGGATTGGTCGCTCAGAAGGCGTTGAAATCGACTTTAAACGTGCCGACAACGACGAAAGCTTCACCGTATACACCACCCGCCCTGATACCTTTATGGGCGTGACTTATGTGGCAGTTGCGGCAGGTCATCCGATCGCTCAAGAAGCGGCGAAAAACAGCGAAGCGATCTCTCGCTTTGTTGAAGAGTGCAAGAACACCAAAGTTGCCGAAGCAGATATGGCAACAATGGAGAAAAAAGGCATCGCAACTGGCTTTACGGCTATCCACCCACTCACAGGACAAGAGGTGCCAATTTGGGTAGCTAACTTTGTACTGATGGATTACGGCTCAGGTGCCGTGATGGCAGTACCGGGTCACGACCAACGTGATTATGAGTTTGCAACCGCTTATGGTCTTGAGATCAAACAAGTTATTCAGCCTCTAGCCGGCGCAGAAGTAGAAGCCAATCTGGCTGAAGCGGCATTTACCGAAAAAGGTACGCTTATCAACTCTGGCGAGTTCGATGGCCTAGACTTTGAAGGTGCATTTAACGCCATCGCGACTAAATTAGAATCACTTGGCGTAGGTAAACGCAAAGTAAACTTCCGTCTTCGCGATTGGGGTGTGAGCCGCCAGCGTTATTGGGGTTCGCCAATCCCAATGTTGAACAAAGAAGATGGTTCTGAGCTTGCGGCACCTGAAGACATGCTCCCTGTTCGTCTACCTGAAGACGTAATCATGAATGGAGTAACTTCACCGATTAAAGCAGATCCAGAATGGGCAAAAGCAACAATAAATGGTGAAGCGGTATTCCACGAAACCGATACATTCGACACCTTTATGGAATCATCTTGGTACTATGCACGTTACTGTAGCCCACGCTACGATGAAGGTATGCTTGAACCAGGTGCTGCAAACTACTGGCTACCAGTAAACCAATATATTGGTGGTATTGAGCACGCTATCTTGCACTTGTTGTACTCGCGCTTCTTCCACAAGTTGCTACGTGATTTCGGTTTAGTGAATTCTGATGAGCCATTTGAGCGTCTACTATGTCAAGGCATGGTACTTGCGGATACTTACTACCGCAAAGACGAGAAAGGCGGCGATATTTGGATCGCACCAACTGACGTATTAACTGAGACTGACGACAAAGGCCGCATCACTAAAGCGTGGCATAAAGAAGACGGCGAGCCGGTATTCTCTGCAGGCATGAGCAAAATGTCTAAGTCGAAGAACAATGGTATTGACCCGCAAACGGTTATCAAGCAATACGGCGCTGACACAGTTCGCTTATTCATGATGTTTACGGCTCCACCAGAACAAACGCTTGAATGGTCTGACTCAGGCGTTGAAGGTGCGCACCGTTTCCTTCGTCGTATTTGGAAATACGCAGTTGACGTAAAGCAAGCTGGTACTGCCGAGCTTGATTTAAGCAAACTAAATGCAGCGCAAAAGACGCTACGTCGCGACATCCACAAAGCCATTGCAAAGGTGACAGACGATATCGAACGTCGTCAAACGTTCAACACGGCAATTGCGGCGGTGATGGAGCTTTCAAATAAGCTTATCAAAGCGCCACTGAGCGATGAGCAAGACATTGCACTAGCAAACGAAGCGCTAGAAGCCATGGTGATCATGCTTGCGCCTATCACACCGCACATGTGTCACGAGCTATGGGCTGAGCTTGGCAAAGCTGGCGATATTCTTGATGCGGCATGGCCTATTGTCGACCAAAGCGCACTAGTTGAAGATGAAAAGCTTATCGTTGTACAAGTCAATGGCAAGCTGCGCTCTAAAATCACCGTGGCGGCAGATGCAACGCAAGAACAAGTTGAAGCGATTGCATTTAGCGAAGAAAACGTCACTAAATTTACTGACGGCAAGACCATCCGTAAGGTGATCTATGTTCCTGGTAAACTACTTAATGTGGTTGCAAACTAAGATGCATAGCCTATTTTGGCACACCAGCAAGCTAGCAGTTTTGCTAGCTTGCTTCTTCGTGGCGAGCTGCGGTTTTCACCTCAAGCAAGCCTCTTACCTTCCTGACGATCTAAAAGAAATCACCTTAAGCGGTGACGACAAGCGTTCAGCCCTGTTTGAACAGCTACAGTCTGATCTTCAGCGCGCTCAGGTATCCCTTACACCAAAAAATACCAAACAAGCTGCTGAATTGTACTTGTACAATGACTCACTTGAACGTCAAACACTCAGTTTGTTCAAAAATGGTCAGGTTGCTCAGTATGAACTGGCGTATCGCGTGTCGTACCGATTGAGTCGTCCGGGCCAAGAACCCGTTAAACAAATGTTCGAGCTGTATCGTAACTATCAGGACGACCCAGACAACGCGCTAGCAAAGGCAAAAGAGCTTGAGCTGATCCTAACCGAGATGCGCCGTCTTGCAAGCCAACGTATTATTCGAGAGTTGTCGCAACTGTAATGCGTTGTTATGCCAATCAACTCTCCAATTACCTAAGTAAAGGGCTTGCCCCTTTTTATCTGGTCTTTGGTGAAGAACCCTTTCAGCAAGGCGAATGTGTACTTGCCATACGAACCGCAGCCAAGCAGCAAGGCTTTGACGAAGTCATTAAATTTGCTCTACTTCCGGGATTTGACTGGCAAGAGCTCAGTGCACAGTACAACAGTATGTCTTTGTTCAGTGCGCGTACGCTCATCGAGTTCGACTTTAACGAGCAAAAAGTTCCTACCCAAGGTGTTGCGGTTTTAAAGTCTTTGGCCGAACAGGTCAATCCAGATGTCGTTGTTATTTTTAAAGGGCTGGGCGCGGGTCAAGACATTCAACGAACCGCTTGGTTCAAAGCATTAGAGCCTAAAGGCCTGTTCGTCCCTTGCTATGCGTTAACGGGCCGTCATCTTGAGCGCTGGTTTGATGATGAATGTAAGCGGCTGAAGCTGTCTGTGTCACCACAAGGCAAGCGCGCCCTCCTCGTCGCCACAGAAGGCAACTTGCTTGCAACGCATCAGGAGCTCGAAAAGCTCTCCTTACTATTTGGTAAAAACCCGGTTGATGAACAGCAATTGCTGAGCGGCTTATTAAATCAATCTAAGTTCGATATTTTTGATTTAAATACCGGATTGCTAAGTGGCAACCCTAAACAAATCATCAAAGTATTGAATAAGCTCGCCAGCGATAATGTAGAGCCCGCGAGTATTCTCTGGACCTTGCAAAACCAAGCACGCACCCTGCTGGGTGTTAAAACCTTGTGGCAAACCGGCACTACGCTTGCGGATGCCTATAAAAAGCATAATGTCTGGAAAAATCAGCAAACCATCACGCAGCAAGCGTTAGACAGATTAACGCTAGAGCAGATGAAACAGTTGCTCTGTATGATGGCGGACTTTGATACCGCATATAAAGAAGCAAGGCTCACTGCGCCATATCAAGCTCTAGCACACATCGCGCTAGCCTTTGCTACATCTATAGCAATGCCGTTACCAATTAGCCAGGGTGAGCATGTATGATTGCTTTGTTTGGTGGTACTTTCGATCCTCCGCATTTGGGCCATTTAAATATGGCGATGCGCTGCGTCGACGAGCTAAATCTGGCTGAGTTAAAATTTTTACCTTGTGCCATACCGGTTCATAAACAAAAGCCCAGCATCAGTGACGAGCATCGCCTAGCGATGCTTGCTAATTTGCTATCAGGGCAACAAAAACTGGTTATTGATAAACGTGAGCTTGACCGACAAGGACCCTCTTACAGCCTGCTAACACTGCAAGAGCTGCGTAACGAATATCAGGATCAGCCGATTTTATTTTTAATGGGTATGGACTCGTTTAATAGCCTGCACACTTGGTATCAATGGCAAGAAATTACAAAGCTGTGTCATCTGGTAGTGTATCAACGCCCAAAAGAACATTGCTCACCAGATGCTAAAGTCTCGGCTTATTTAGCCAAAGCACGCACAGATAGCTCAAATAGACTCCAAACCACCAAGGCTGGACACTGCTATTTCCTTCACGGTGAGCAAAAAGACATTGCATCGAGTACAATAAGAGCTGCAATTGCACAGCATGACAAAGAATATTTGGAACATTGGCTGCCCGCTTCTGTCATAGATTATATAAATAGCCATGGCTTGTATGCTGATTAACCCCATAAAGCATGTTAAAATCGCCGATTATTTGAAATACAGAGACAAAAACTTGGATTCACAACAATTATTAGATTTCGCGCTAGACAAAGTAGATGATATGAAAGCGCGTGATATTGTTAAGCTCGACGTTCGCGAAACTTCTTCAATCACCGATTACTTAGTGATCTGTACAGGCACTTCAAAACGCCATGTACAATCGATTGCCGATCATGTCGCAAAAGAAGCACGTCATGCTGGAGAAACACCAATTGGCCAAGAAGGTCAAGACGTTGGTGAGTGGGTATTGGTTGATTTGGGTGACGTTGTTGTTCACGTAATGCAAGACCAAACCCGTGATTTTTATGACCTAGAAAAGCTGTGGGGCTAATGTGAAGATCCAACTCATTGCAGTAGGTACCAAAATGCCGAAGTGGGTTGAAACTGGCTTCACCGAATATCAAAGACGCTTTCCCAAAGATATGCCACTGGAGTTAATTGAAATTAGCGCTGGCAAACGGGGGAAAAACGCAGATATTAAACGCATTTTGCAACAAGAAGGTGAAAAAACCTTAGCCGCTATTCCAAAAGGCAATCGGATCGTAACCTTAGAAGTGACTGGCAAGCCATGGGATACACACCAACTTGCGAGCAATATGGAAAAGTGGCAGCTGGACGGTCGCGATGTTAGCTTACTGATTGGCGGCCCTGAAGGGCTTGCACCAGAATGTATTGCTGCGGCTGAACAAAAATGGTCATTATCAAACTTAACCCTACCCCACCCTTTGGTGCGTATAGTGGTTGCCGAGAGCTTGTATCGTGGCTGGAGTTTAAATAATAATCATCCTTACCACAGAGAATAATAATGATAAAAAAACGGCCGACGATTAGGGATCATTCTGCCGAGGCTAACCTCTTCGCGAGACGGGCCTTTGTCGGCTTTGTTTTTGTCGTTATTATTGTTGGGATCTTGTTTCACAACGTCTACAAGCTTCAGGTGACTGAGCACGAGACCTATCGTACCCGCTCTAACGATAACCGTATAAAAGTCATTCCTGTCGCCCCTAATCGTGGTCTGATTTATGACCGCAATGGTGTCTTGCTCGCCGAAAACCGCCCCGTTTACAACCTTGAAGTGATCCCAGAAGATGTCGAAGATCTCGAAGCATCATTAGCTTCTGTACGTCAACTCATCGAAATTTCTGAGCAAGAAGTAGAAGATTTCAAAAAGGAAATCAAGCATAACCGCCGCTTCAAAAGTCAAGTACTAAAGGGCCGCTTGAATGAAGAAGAAGTTGCAATTTTGTCGGTGAACCAACACCGCCTGCCTGGCTTTAGCGTTGAAGCTCGATTGTCCCGTTATTATCCTTATGGCGATACCCTCACTCATGCCCTTGGCTATGTCGCAAAGCTCAATAAAGAGGAACTCTTTGACTTAGAACTAGAAGGCAAAGACACTAACTATCGTGCCACCCATGATATCGGTAAGCTCGGTGTCGAGAAGTTTTATGAAGAACAGCTGCACGGCATTGTGGGCTCTCGCCGCGTCGAGGTGAATAATCGCGGCCGTATCATTCGCACATTAAGCATGGAAACGCCGCAACCAGGTAAAGACTTGGTACTAACGCTTGATATCGGCTTGCAACAAATCGTCCAGCATGTGCTAAAAGACACCCGAGGCGCGATCATCGTTATGGATCCACGCGATGGTGGAATTTTAGCGCTCTATTCTAACCCAAGTTACGACCCGAATCTGTTCGTTCACGGGATCAGCGGCAAAGACTACCGAGCCTTGCTCAACCCAGACAGACCGCTTATCAACCGTGCAACTCAAGGCCGTTATGCACCAGCTTCCACAGTGAAACCCCATCTTGCTGTGCTTGCGCTGGAAGAAGGTGTTGTCACCGAAACAACCAAAATTTGGGATCCTGGCTTTTTTCAAATTCCCAATGTAAAACATAAATGGCGTGACTGGCGTCCTTGGGGCCATGAGCATGTTGATGTGTATAAGGCTATTGAGCAGTCTTGCGACACCTATTTTTATGAAGCTGCATATAAACTCGGCATAACTAAAATTAGCGACTTTATGAACCAGTTTGGCTTTGGTGAGCTTTCGGGTATCGATATTCATGAAGAAACCTCCGCCATTTTGCCATCCGTTGAATGGAAAAGAGAACGTTTTAAAGAGTCGTGGTACCCGGGAGATACGATTTCCGTTGGGATAGGACAAGGCTACTGGACTGCCACTCCAATGCAAATAGCGAACTCGCTGAGCATTTTGGTCAATAAAGGCATACACCGCCAGCCTCACTTAGTACAAATTTCTAAGCAAGACACTGAAGTAGAACAATTATTTACGGAAGAAAAACCACCTGTAGTGTTGAAAAATCCTTATCACTGGGATATCGCGTTAAAAGCCATGCACAACACAGTAAAAATAGGTACCGCGAAAAGTGCATTTAAGGGCGTGACCTATGACCACGCAGGTAAAACAGGCACCGCACAAGTTGTCAGCATTGCTCAGGGCGAAAGGTACGATGCCAAAAAGCTAAAAGAAAAACACAGAGACAATGGTATCTACGTAGGTTTTGCACCTTTTGATGACCCTCAAATTGTTATCACTGTGGTTGTCGAAAACCAAGGTGGTGGTAGTGCTATCGCAGCGCCAATGGCAAGACAAGTGATGGATTATTACTTTTCAGCCTATCCGCTTGAGAAGGAGCAACAGCAATGAGCCCGCTGAATAAGCCGCGTTCGCTATTTGAAAAAGTCCATATCGACCTTCCATTATTTACAGCCTTGCTCACTATGATGATTGGTAGCCTTGCGATTGTTTATAGTGCTAGTGGACAAGATATGGGCATGATGATGCGCCACGGCACACGCATGTTTGGTGCATTAGTTGCCATGCTATTTATGGCGCAGTTTTCCCCTAATACACTTAAGCGTGTGGCAATTCCGGTTTACCTCTTAGGTCTTGGCATGCTCGTCGCCGTGCTGTTTTTTGGAGTCAGTAGTAAAGGGGCTCAGCGCTGGCTCGACTTAGGTGTTACCCGCTTTCAACCTTCTGAAATAATGAAGCTAGCAGTGCCCATGACGGTCGCTTGGTTTATTGGCCGCTCTCACTTACCTCCTAGTATTTTGAATTTAACAATCGGTTTTGTGATTGTGTTAGTACCGACCATCCTGATCAAAGAGCAACCCGACTTGGGTACTTCTATCTTAATCGCCAGCTCTGGTATTTTTGCGCTCTTTTTAGCTGGGTTAAGTTGGCGTTTAATCGGCTCTGGTTTATTACTTGCGGTTCCCGGTGGCTATGCGTTTTGGCATTACGGAATGCATGCCTATCAAAAGCAACGTGTTCTGACCTTTTTAGATCCAGAAAGCGACCCGCTGGGCTCTGGTTACCATATAATCCAATCGAAAATTGCGATAGGCTCCGGTGGCGTGGAAGGCAAAGGTTGGCTACATGGCACCCAATCTCAATTAGAGTTTTTACCCGAGCGCCATACCGACTTTATCTTCTCGGTGCTGAGCGAAGAATTTGGCTTGTTGGGTGTCACCATATTACTCAGTTTGTATCTTTTTATAATTGGTCGCGGATTATATATCGCAGTACAGGCACAAGACGCTTTCAGTAAGTTGCTTGCGGGAGCACTGACGTTGACCTTCTTCGTCTATGTCTTTGTAAATATCGGAATGGTTTCTGGTCTCTTGCCAGTAGTCGGTGTACCTCTGCCCCTAATTAGCTATGGTGGCACATCGATGGTGACCTTAATGGCCGGTTTTGGCATTATTATGGCAATCGCAACAGATAAGAGGATGTTGTTAAAATAATGACAGTTCGTATTACCCTAATTTCAAAACTGGTTTTAGTATTTGCCCTGTTAAGCGTGCTCAGCGCTTGTGGAAGTCGCTATCATATTCGCCATGATAAAGCGCCACTGCGCGAACCTACCGAACTGGAAATGCAAGATGCCATTGTCACCAATGAGAAAAAGAGCGTGAGTGCCAATCGCCCCTACACTGTTCTTGGAAAACGTTACACACCAATCTCAGACGAACATGGGTATCAACAACAAGGCATTGCCTCGTGGTATGGCCGTAAATTCCATGGCTACCACACCTCCAATGGTGAAATTTTTAATATGTTCGATATGACAGCGGCACATAAAACGCTGCCACTCCCTAGCTTTGCTAAAGTAACAAACTTAGACAACGGACGCTCTGCTATCGTTAGAATTAACGACCGAGGTCCATTCCACGACGATAGAATAATCGACCTGTCTTACGCTGCCGCCTACAAGTTAGGCTATCACCTTCAGGGTACAGCGCGCGTTAAGGTCGAAGCCATTACTCTATCGCGCGAGTCTCCAAGGCTAACCTATGTGCAAGTTGCTGCAGGCAGTAAACTTGAGAACATACAGTTATTAGCAGGTCAGTTAAAACAAGAATTGGGGTTAGGTACACCCATCACGTTTGAAAACAACCTGTACAAGCTTAGAGTCGGCCCAATTACCGACGACAATCAAGCACAATCTTTACTAAAAACCTTACAACAAGGTCAATTTAGTCGTGCTTTCTTGCTTTACAGTGAGCAGGAACTTTAGAATAACCGCAATGAATGCCGATAAACAAAAAAGCGAGCATAATGACTTCTATCAAACCAAAAATCGTTAAAAAAGTCCTTGGACTGGTGTGCACTTTCTCTATTATGAGTGCCAGTGCACAAATTATTCCTTCACCGCCGCAAATCAATGCGAAAGGCTATTTCCTTGTAGATTTCACAACAGGAAAGGTGATTGCAGAGGGTGAAGCCGATACTAAGCTAGCGCCTGCAAGTTTAACCAAAATGATGACCAGTTATGTTATTGGTACTGAAATCGCGGCAGGTAACATTAGTCCATCTGATCAGGTCACCATTAGTGAAAAAGCATGGGCTAAGAATTTTCCCGGTTCGTCGGTGATGTTTATCGAAGTCGGTAAGCAGGTCAGTGTCGATGACTTAAACCACGGGATCATTATTCAATCTGGCAATGATGCTTGTGTTGCAATGGCCGAGCACATTGCTGGTAGCGAAAGTGCGTTTGCCGATCTGATGAATGCACATGCTGAAAAGCTAGGCATGACGAATAGTCACTTTATCAATAGCCATGGCCTAGACACCGATGAGCATTACACCACTCCAAGAGACATGGCGACTCTAGGTGCCGCACTTATTCGTGATGTACCTGACGAATACGCTTTATACAAGAAAAAATCTTTTTCATACAATGGTATAAAGCAATATAACCGTAACTCACTACTTTGGGATGCAAGCCTTGAAGTGGACGGCATTAAAACCGGCCACACCTCAGATGCCGGCTACAGCCTTGTTACTTCAGCGGTTAAAGATGATATGCGTCTTGTTGCAGTCGTCATGGGTACTGAGAGTGAGCGAGCACGTAAAGTTGAAAGCAAAAAGTTGCTTAACTACGGCTTCCGTTTCTTTGAAACCATTACTCCTTACCAAGCCGGTGACGCTTTTGCCGATCAGCGCGTATGGATGGGTAACAAAGAAACCGTATCGCTTGGCATTATGGAAGACACGCCAATCACTATTCCACGTGGTCAAAGCAAGAACTTAAAGGCTAACTTTGAGTTAGATAAAACACTCGAAGCGCCGCTAGCAAAAGGTACTAAAGTTGGTACTTTGTTCTTACAGCTTGAAGGTGAAGACGTAGCACAATACCCGCTGGTTACGCTTGAAGAGATCCAAGAAGGTGGATTCTTTAGCAAGATCTACGACTACCTACGTTTACAGATCTCGCAGTAATTCCTTATCTGATAGGCCAGCCGAGACAAACTGGTTGGCTTATCTTTCCTATAAAGCTTATTTATTTCCCTTCACTTTCCTGACATTCATACTTTCTAATCTAAGACCCCTTTTCAACATACCACACGGCTGAAAACTCCCTTTAAGTTTACAATTTAAAAACAATTTGTGATAATCAATTTCGGGTACAAACTCGAATTATAAATAAAAGGATATTTAAGTGATGATGGCGACAATCGCGGTAATAATGATGAAGTGTAGAAACTCCTTTTGACTGTGGAAATAATGACAGCGGTCCCAGTAGCTCTTCGGAGATTTTTGTTCAGCAGAGTATCCTGACTTGTACCAGTGATGACTGTTATGAATGAGAAGAAGTAGAGAGATGTTAATCTAAGAGGTGATACACAAAAGGCTTTCCTATGAACTACATAGATCATATATACCTAAAACCAGGCTTACCAGTCGCCAAATTGACTATTGCAGTATTACTGCTTTTCTCTGCTATTTTATACAAGTCAAGCCTGCTTTTATATATTGGTTTTTATATGGCGCTAATTGTACCTGCTTGGGATTTATTATCCGTAGTGGCAAAAGAACAAGGAGCTTGTGCAAAAGTTACGCTCATAACTTACTGTAAACAGCACTGGATACAGTTGCTACTTATGCTAGCGTTTGCTTGTATAGGTATTGCCGGGCTGCACCTTGAATACCTACTACTTACACTTTTTAATATTGCATTCGCTATGTTATTAGCAGCCCATGTTATAAGAATTGTGTATAAAATAAGAAAGATGTCCGCTATTGACGCGATAAAGGAGAGGTTAAAAACCAAGTCGAGGTTTATCCTTTCTGTTAACCTGGTACTCATTGTTGTTATGTGCACCACACCTTTTCTATCTATACCCGTAGGAGCGTTGGCTGCTAATTATATGGTTATTTTTAGCTGCTACATGCAGTACTTAAACCATATCATTAGTGAGGATATTTTTGAAACTGATTAAACTAGTTTAGAGTTCTCGCACTAGCCTATTTAGATAAACAGCGCAAATATCGAATGTAATCATCTTTTCTTTATAAGGTTTCAACCTCTGACAAGCATTAAATTAATTTATATAAAACAAAACAATAGAATCAAATGGAAAAATAAAAGGATAAATTAATGACTTTCATTGAACAAATAAAGTCCACTCCATTTTATATCTACATTAGCACAATAGCTTATCTTGCCTGCCTTGCGTTAAGCTACCATTTAAAGATGCCAGAACTTTCATATATTGGATTTTATTTAATACTCTATTCCATGCTCTATGAGTTAAATTCTTTAATAAAAAATAGCGATACTAGCTTAGAATCAAGTCACAACTTTGGACACTTGAGATATTTATTTGCTTTCGTAGTAATATTGCTTGGTCTTATTGCTTTTCCACTTCGCCCTGTGTTCGTTACAGTAATCAATTTTATGGTGATTGCCGCTATCATCTATCAATTAATACTCGTTTTAAATACTAAGCTCTTACAATCTAAAGAAAATATTATTAATAGTTTTAAACGAAAAAAAACAGGAATTGTACTGCTACTATTCGTAATTACGGTATTGCAATTTTTCTTTGATGATCTAACCTTTGCTAACAATAGTCACTTTTTTCTTCTCATTCTCTCCTCAGAAGTTTTCGATGATTGTAAGGGTTTAATCTCTAACACTCACTAAGCTCTATACGGCTTAGCAAAAACGTCCTGCGTATGGACGTTTTTTTTTGTCTTAAAAATGATAGAATGCGGCCAATAAATGACGACCTTGGAAACTCAAGGCTTGAAAGAGTCCCTAAGTGACCAAATAAAGGCGTCAGCAAGTAGTTCGTTGTGAGGATACCGTCGTGGTAAAACCAGTTAAAAATACTAAGTTTGATGAATACTTAGAATTTCCTTGCCCATTTACATTCAAAATTATGGGCCTAGCAAATGTCAATTTGACGGATCAGATCCTAGCCAAACTGCAGGTTATTGCACCTGGTGATTATGCACCAAAGGTTAAACCAAGCAGTAAGGGCACCTATGAAGCCGTATCTCTAGTCGTTACAGTAACCAGCAAAGAGCATATCGAGCAGATTTATACCGAGATCGGTGGCATCGAAGACGTCCGCTACATCCTGTAGTTGGTAAGGACCCTAGTTATGGAATCTCGTAAGTTAATTGTGCGCCAACTTGGCCTTTGTCGTTACGAGCCAATTTGGCACAAAATGCAATCTTTTACCGACGAGCGTGATGACACCACAGCGGATGAAATCTGGCTGGTAGAACATGAGCCTGTTTTTACACAAGGTCAAGCTGGTAAAGAAGAGCATGTTTTGGCGCCAGGTGACATTCCCGTCGTAAAAGTGGATCGCGGCGGTCAAGTTACCTATCACGGTCCTGGGCAACAAATGCTTTATGTGCTGCTCAACTTACGACGATTGAAAATAGGGGTACGTGAGCTCGTCACTTGGCTAGAAGAAAGCATAATCGACTCCCTTAAAGAATATGGGATAAAGGCTTACGCTAAAGCCGATGCACCAGGTGTATACGTAAACGATAGCAAGATAGCATCTCTTGGACTTAGAGTCCGTCGTGGCTGCTCATTTCATGGGCTCGCACTCAACGTCAATATGGATCTTGGTCCATTTTTACGAATAAACCCTTGTGGTTACGCGGGCATGAATATGGTGCAAAGTAGCGAAATTAATGGACCTCAAACCGTCGCTGATGCGGGGGCCGGTCTGGTAAAACACATGCTAAAACGCATTAATGCTGAGCATGTCGAATACACTGAAGGGTTTGAAAACGTATGAGTAAACCAGTCAAAATGGAGCCTGGGGTAAAGCTCCGCGATGCTGAAAAAATGGCATTGATCCCAGTAAAAGTCATGCCAACAGAACGCGAAGAAATGCTGAGAAAGCCTGAGTGGTTAAAGATCCGTTTGCCAAAATCAAGTGAACGTATCGATGGCATTAAACAAGCAATGCGTAAGCACGGCTTACACTCTGTTTGTGAAGAGGCGTCATGCCCTAACCTTTCTGAGTGCTTTAATCACGGTACAGCAACCTTTATGATTTTAGGTGCAATTTGTACTCGCCGCTGTCCATTCTGCGATGTGGCTCATGGTCGTCCACTAAAACCTGACGCCCAAGAGCCTGAAAAGCTAGCGCTCACTATCAAAGACATGAAGTTAAGCTACGTTGTTATTACCTCTGTTGACCGTGATGATTTACGCGACGGTGGTGCACAACATTTTGCTGACTGTATTCGTGAGATCCGTAAGCATAACCCAGGTATTACAATCGAAATTCTTGTGCCTGATTTCCGCGGCCGTATGGACAGAGCACTTGAAATTTTGAGTGAAACACCACCGGATGTATTCAACCACAACCTTGAAACTGCACCGAGACTTTACAAGCTAGCGCGTCCGGGTGCCGATTATAAATGGTCACTTGAATTGCTACGCCGCTTTAAAGAAATGCACCCAGAAGTGAGAACTAAATCTGGCTTGATGGTCGGACTAGGCGAGGAAATCTCTGAAATTGAAGAAGTCTTAAGAGACTTGCGCGAGCATAACGTAGATATGCTTACAGTAGGCCAATACCTACAACCTTCAAAGCACCACTTACCGGTAAAGCGCTACGTGCCACCGGCAGAGTTTGATGGACTAAAAGAGTATGCCGACGAAATAGGCTTTAGCCACGCAGCTTGCGGACCATTTGTACGCTCTAGCTACCATGCAGATCAGCAAGCCGCCGGTAAAGAAGTAAAATAACTGCTGCTCCTGAACTTAAGTTCAAGTAAAACGTATATTGCTCCTAGCCGTAAGTAGGAGCAATATCCATGCAATTTCCACTCTCCCCCTACGCATTTTTGTAAATTCAATGTAAAATAGCCAAAGTTCAGTTACTTAACCTGAGAGAACTGCTCCCTAATTTTCGGACATAACTTTAATATGGAATACGGACCAATCAGCTTTTACGCTATTTTTATTGCCGTTGTGGTGCTTGGAGGCAGCTTAGGTGGGCTCTTACAAGCGATGCGTTCAACGTCGTCATATAAGTTTCGCAAACCTAAGTTTAAGAGTGCGAATAGCGCCGCCCCAGAGTATTGGGACTTAGGTGGATTCGGTGTCATTCTAGCCGGTGTGATCTCAGCATTTATGGCAATCGGTGTGCTCACCATGGCGGGCGCTGCAGACTTCAGCCCAGTCAGTAAGTATGCATTTAAATCATATCAAAATGGTGAGCACGACTCCCACCATCAAAACAATGACGAGATACTCATTCCCGTGGCAATGTTTTCATCTGCGCATAACGATAATGCCGTTGAGATCAACCGCATTATCAAAGTGGTCGTAGAGCACAATCTGAAACGGGAAAATGACTCAATTACCGGTTCTGATAAAGCATTTTGGACTTGGATTAAGATCTTTTCATTCTCTATTTTAAGCGGTTTTGGCGGTGTAGGACTCGTTTCTAGCGCCTACAAACGCTACGTTGGCGAAGATGAATTCAATGACATCCAACAAAAGGTTAAAGAAGAGTATGAAATAGCACGTAAGAATACCGTAGAGATCGCACTCCAACGTGCTAGGGAATTGATTGCAAACACACAATACGATGAAGCAATTAAGGTTTGTGATGACATTCTTACCAACATTCACCCAAACCATGCAAGAGCAATTGGCATAAAAGCCAGAGCACTCAGCCGAGATGGTAAGCTCGCAGAAGCCATCAAGCTGCTAGAAAGCGCACTTTCCATTTCAGATATGAGTGAGTCCGTCAGAGCTCGTATGCATTGGAATATAGCCTGTTATCAGACTCGTATAGATTTTAGCGAAGGCTTACCTGAGGAGCTAGATTGTATGGTCCGGACGCTGGGTGAGATCCGCAGCCATTTGGAACGTGCAATTGCGCTTGATGAGCATCTAAGGTTGAAGCTACCTGACGGTGAAAGTGACCTTATTGTGCTAAAGTCGCTCAGTGCGAGAGGTCAAGATTGGTTTGACAATTTAGTACGAGCACAATAGACTCTTAGGTAAGTTAGCTTGATACGGTGCATTTTCATGAGAGATGAAGACTTTATATAAAAGTTAAGGGTACAAGCACAAATTCACTGGATGGAAATACTGGTGATTAGAATAAGCCGCATATTGATATGCGGCTTATTTGTTTTTGACACATGAATTTTATACGCAAATTGGTATTAGCAGCAAAACGGTTTCAATTCCGTGCTATTCGTTATATCTTGCCTCACCAGATAATAATAATCAGGGGCAAAACGTGCTTAAGAATAAAACTTTGGGCAGCATGCTAATTGTAGCAGGTACTACAATTGGCGCAGGTATGCTCGCCCTCCCGATTGCATCCGCAGGACTCGGCTTTTCTACCGCTATCGCGTTATTAACAATCACATGGTTGCTAATGACCTATACCGCTTTACTTATGCTGGAAATACATCAGTACGCGGATCAAGACGCTACGCTAAATACACTGGCGAAAAACTTACTTGGTAAATCGGGCCAATATGTCGCTAACTTTTCTATGGTATTTTTATTCTATGCGCTGTGTGCAGCTTATATAGCGGGAGGTGGTGCACAACTTCAAAGCAAACTAGTTAGTGTATTGGGTGACGGGATCACTCCCCAACTCGGTTCAGTACTACTTGCTGTTATCATTGCAACCATAGTGACATTAGGTACAAGTACCGTCGATAAGCTTAACCAATTACTATTTACCATTAAAGTTATCGTGCTCGCGAGTTTATTTTTTATCCTGACTCCCTATGTTCATGGCCAACATCTTATCGATATGCCAGTGGAGCAAGGGCTTGTAATTGCGGCAATTCCTGTAATTTTCACTTCATTTGGGTTTCATGGCTCAATCCCGTCAATCGTCAAGTACGTTGGTGTAGATATTCGTCAATTACGTAAGGTGATGATGTTTGGTGCCTCCCTCCCCCTTATCATTTATGTGTTTTGGCAATTACTAAGCCAAGGTGTTATGGGGCAAGAGAGCTTAATGGCAAGTGAGGGACTGCCGGGTTTTGTAACCAGTATTTCTTCTATCGCACACAACGACAACGTACAATTATTTGTAACTGTGTTTGCAGATCTTGCTCTCGCGACTTCATTCTTAGGCGTGAGTCTCGGCTTATTCGACTTTTTTGCAGATGCCTTTAAGAAGCAAGATACTAAGAAAGACCGGATCAAAACGGCATTCATTACCTTTTTACCACCGCTTGGCTTTGCCCTCTTTTATCCAAAGGGCTTTATTATGGCACTGGGATATGCAGCGATTGCGCTCGTGGTGTTAGCGGTATTTCTACCAGTTGCTATGGTATGGAAACAGAGAAAAACCAGAGGTAATGATGGATATCAGGTTAAAGGAGGTACGCTTGGACTAGGACTTGCCGCTGTTTTCGGTGTGATGATCATCACCTCTCAGCTAATGCAAATGGCTGGCCTTATTCCTAGTTTGGGGTGAGTATTTTTCAATAGCTGGCCGAACACTATCGGCTAGCTCCTGCTTTTTCCATATCATCGCTAATGTAATGAAGCTTCCAAAACATAATTATTGGAGCAAAAGCCAAACACAAAGTCACCACATTGGTGATGGGTATGATAGTTGCGTATAAATAAGTCGAATAACTCAAATCCATTAAATGGTAATCAGTTAATCTAAACAGTTGTAAAATAGGCGCGGGTAAAACAACGAGCTGGGCTAATATACTCTGCCACATATACATTTTATCTTTTACAGCCCAATACGCAACAATCCCCATAAATAGGATGTCATTCAAGGCCCAGTATACGTAACGGATGACTTGGTGCTCATCAATAGAGCGAACAAAGTCGCTCGAGAACGTACCCACAATATAAAAAATCGCAACAAGTAGTGAATATCTAAGCGCCTTTTTATCTTTCAACACAAAGCAAAGAAAAACAGAAAGCAAAGCAATCCACACACTGTTATGTGCAAAAAATATACGAATAGGTTCCCAAGCTTCTAACATAGCTAAACGCTACTCTGGCTTCTTTTCTACAGAACCATCATCGGCGTCACCACCATCGCCGTTACCACCTGGCAATCTATAATTTTGGGGTTTTTTTATTGAAATCATTCTATTTCTCCTTTAAGTAGAACCAAACGGAACAATAGCGAATTCCCTGTAATTTGGCAACAAACTGTAACTAATTTTTCCTAACTTCAATAGGGTCTGATTCTTTCGCTTTACCCTGTAAAATCGAGATTTCGACACGCCGGTTTCGGCGCCTATCTGCATCGCTGTCATTAGGTACTAAAGGTCTAGTGTCTGCATGACCAACTACAACCATTCTGTTCTTATCAAAGCCACGGACACGCTCCATTACAGTCGCAACGGCTACCGCTCTAGTTGCCGATAAATCCCAGTTATTCGAATAAAGTTCGTTAGTCACTCTAAAGTCATCAGTGTGACCGGACACTGTAATTTCACCAGGTACATCTTTGAGCAGCTCTGCAATTTCGGCAATCACAGGTTCAAATTTAGGTTGTAGAAACGCACTTCCCGCAGGAAAAGAACCATTTTCTTGGATGCGAATAATAATTTGCTGCCCTAATGACTCGAGTTCAATTGCACCATCCATAATTTGCTTTTCTAGCTGCTGTGCAATCTTTTTAACGAGCTCGTTTACTTGCTCTTGGTCCGCAGAAGCAATTGCTTGCGTTGACGCCATTTCCTGTGCAGTACTGGCAGACTCACCACCACGCTTATTACCTCGTTGCTCCTGCCTGCCACCCGCCGAAGCCTCGTCACCAGCTTGGAACTCTAGCATTTGCTGCGTCATTTCTACGGTTTGCTGTTGAATCGTTTCAATCGGTGTTGGTTCTGGCTTTCCTGGAGTAAATTCCATCGCAATCACGCTGGTCCCCTTAGGAATATCTTTTACTTCAATTTTATTTTGCACACCAAAAGCAAACTTCATCGATCCTGCAATTTGCTTAAACTTCAGTACATCCATTTCGGAGAATGCCAATAGCAGTACGAAGAAGCACATTAACAACGACATGAGATCAGCAAACGTTCCCATCCAGGCAGGAAGACCTGGGGGGGGACATTTACATTCTTTCTCATCTGACATGATTATTCCTCAGCCTCAGCGCCACGTTTAGATTCTGGCAGATAGTTTTTCAAGATACCTTCAATGACTTTTGGATTTTGGCCATCTTGAATGCCTAAGATTGCATCTAAGATAAGGCGCTGGTTTCGCTCTTCTTCGTCTTTACGAAGTTCAAGCTTAACCTGAATTGGGATTGCAACCACGTTAGCCAAAAACGCACCGTATAAAGTTGTCAAAAGCGCAACAGCCATAGCAGGTCCAATTGCTTTTGGATCGTCCATGTTAGATAACATCGCTACTAGGCCGATGAGCGTTCCAATCATCCCCATAGCAGGAGCGATATCGGCGAGGGACTTAAATAAGCCAGCGCCTAACTCGTGTCTTGAGGACGTTAGGGCAATATCTTTTTGCAATGTGGCACGCACAACATCAGCATCATGCCCATCGACTAACATATCGACACCTTTACGCATAAACTGGTTGGGGATTTCGGCTTCTTCTAACGCTAAAAAACCACCTTTGCGAGCTGAATCAGCAAGCTCAACGGCTTTTTCAATCAGCTCTTCCGGAGTTTCAATCTTGAACATGAAGGCCTTCCCGGCCACTTTTCCAATTCCGAAAAACTGTCCAAGCGTAAAGTTAGACAATACGATAAAAATTGAACCACCAAATACGATAACGACGGAAGGCGTGTTATAGAACATAGCGATCTGGCCATCACTACTTAGTACCATGGACATTACAATTAAACCTATGGCACCCAGGATCCCTATTACCGTTGCTAAATCCACATGTCCTCCGGGGGAAGTTATTTGTGATAAATCACGCAGTTATTGTTGTTTGAGTTATCGGCAAGTTTTTCTACAACTTAACACTATTATATTAAAAAGTGTTTAAAATGCGAGTTTATAGCAGATCTTGTAATGCTGATACTCGGTCAGATCAAAAAGTCACTGGTTTTTTTGACCTTGGCGCACAATCACCCTAAAATTGCCACACTTTTACTTTACGGGTCAGCGTGACATATGGCAGTAAAAAAACCAGACAACTTGAGCTTTGAAGAAGCCATGCAAGAACTGGAGCAAATCGTTGCAGACATGGAAAACGGTAGCTTACCTTTAGATCAAGCACTTAAACAGTTTGAACGCGGGATAAAACTCGCAAAAGCTTCAAATCAGAAACTTCAGCAAGCTGAACAACAAGTCGCTATTTTAATGGGCGAGGATGAACAAGCACAATTACAGCCATTTGATAACGAAGCCTAATGTCGAAAAAATTACAAGAAAAGCTCCAGTTTGCTAAAACTCGTGTAGAAAACACCGTTTTACACTATTTTGATAGTGTGCTTGAAACTGAAGAGAATATAAAAGCGGCTACACGCTATAGTATAGAAAACGGCGGCAAACGCTTGCGACCGTTTTTAGTGTATTGTACTGGTGAATTATTTGGTGCTGCTCCAGAAGATTTAGACAAAGCTGCAGCCGCAATAGAGTGTGTGCATAGCTACTCTTTGGTGCACGACGATTTACCTGCTATGGATGATGATGATCTCAGACGCGGCCGTCCAACTTGCCACATCCAATTCGATGAGGCGACCGCGATTTTAGCTGGTGACGCTTTGCAAACGCTGGCATTTGAACTGCTAAGTGAACATCCATTCGCGGTAAGCCACCATGCCCAAATAAAAATGATTTCAGTGCTAGCCAAGGCATCGGGTCTACAAGGTATGATAGGCGGTCAAGCACTCGATATAGCAGCAACCAATCGTTTAATTACGATAGATGAGCTCGAACGTATTCATAAGCTAAAAACAGGTGCACTACTAAGCTGTGCAGTAGAACTTGGGATCTTATGTAGCGATCCGGAACGTGTTTCAGAGCAAGCACGTGATGCGATACGTACTTATGGACGTGCAATTGGCCTTGCATTTCAAGTCAGAGATGACATTCTTGATGTAGAAGGTGACACATTTGTGCTTGGTAAACCTCAAGGCTCTGATTTAGAACATAATAAATCTACCTATCCAGCATTATTGGGGTTAGAACAAGCAAAAGAAAAAGCTGAACACTTGATAGATGAAGCTTTAGAAGCGCTTACACGTATCAACGGTAATACAGAAATACTTGCAGATTTAGCAAAATACATCATAGATCGAGAATATTAAGCTGACGTATAAAATAGCTACGCCAAGCTAAGAAAATATTCACAAGAACTTTGTAAACACTGGCTAACATAATATTATGACAAGTTAGTGAAGAATTTTAATAATTATGAAGTGGACCACGTGAGTAATTGCGCTGAGATTCACTTAGGACTCTGATAAATACCATGAAACTTGATAGTAGCAAGTATCCCTTACTCGCGTTAATTGACGAGCCAAGTCAACTCCGTCAATTACCCCAGCACAAGTTAACCGCCTTTAGTGATGAGCTTCGCGAGTATTTGCTGAACTCAGTCTCTCAAAGCAGCGGTCACTTTGCATCTGGTTTAGGCACTGTAGAGCTTACTGTAGCTTTACACTATGTGTATAACACACCAAGCGATAGGCTCGTTTGGGATGTAGGTCATCAAGCCTATCCGCACAAACTACTTACAGGTAGAAGAGATAGGATGCATACGATCCGCCAGAAAGATGGCCTGCATCCTTTCCCTTATAGAGAAGAAAGCGAATACGATACGTTTAGTGTTGGCCACTCAAGCACTTCTATATCAGCGGCACTTGGTATGGCTATCGCAGCTGAAAAAGAAGGGATTGGACGTAAGACCGTCGCCGTTATTGGTGATGGTGCAATGACCGCGGGCATGGCGTTTGAAGCCATGAATCACGCAGGCGACATCAATCCAGATATGTTAGTGATCCTAAACGACAACGAAATGTCTATCTCTGAAAACGTTGGCGCACTCACCAATCATTTCGCGAAGATCCTCTCTGGTAGCTTTTACACCAATATTCGAGAAGGCAGCAAAAAACTGCTGTCTGGTGTGCCGCCGGTTAAAGAGCTTGCAGGCCGTATGGAAGAGCATTTAAAGGGGATGATAATCCCTGGTACTTTCTTTGAAGAGCTAGGCTTTAACTATATTGGCCCAATTGACGGACATAACGTAGATACTTTGGTAGATACGCTGCGTAATATGCGTAACCTAAAAGGCCCTCAACTATTACACGTTAAAACCCAAAAAGGGAAAGGTTATAAACCTGCAGAAGCAGATCCTATTGGTTATCATGCCGTGCCTAAGTTCGATCCAAGCGTCCATAGCTTACCCAAATCAAAACCTAGTGCACCAACCTTTTCAAAGGTGTTTGGAGATTGGCTTTGCGATATGGCTGCACAAGATAATAAGCTCATGGCAATCACACCAGCAATGCGTGAAGGCTCGGGCATGGTACGCTTTTCTAAAGAGTACCCTGCTCAATATTTTGATGTTGCCATTGCTGAGCAACATGCTGTAACACTGGCAGCGGGTTTTGCTTGTGAAGACCTCAACCCAGTGGTTGCAATCTATTCTAGCTTCTTGCAACGCGCATACGACCAACTCATTCATGATGTCGCACTACAAAATCTGCCAGTGTTGTTCGCTATTGACCGTGCCGGTGTCGTTGGTGCGGATGGTGAGACGCACCAAGGCGCATACGACTTAAGTTTCTTGCGCTGTATCCCGAATATGGTGATCATGGCACCAAGCGACCTTAATGAGTGCCGCCAAATGCTCTACACAGGTCATCGCCTAGATAGGCCAGCAGCAGTGAGATACCCCAGAGGTAGTGCGGGAAGCGCCGAGATTGATACGGAAATGACCGCAATAGAAGTTGGTAAGGGCAAGGTAGTAAGAGAAGGTGAAAAGCTGGCTATTTTAAGCTTTGGTACATTGCTTGAAAACGCTCAAGCCGTAGCCGAAGAGCTAAATGCCACACTTGTAGATATGCGTTTTGTCAAACCCTTAGACTGCGCCCTTATCGAAGAGTTGGTTGTAACTCACGAGCGCTTCGTCACACTTGAAGATAATGCTATTGCCGGTGGCGCAGGCTCCGCAGTAAGCGAGTATTTAATTGCTCAAGGCCATCAAAAACCAATTAAACTTCTTGGTCTACCTGACGAGTTTATTAAGCATGGTTCACAAACTGAGATCCATGCCGAGCTGGGCTTAAACAGCGAAGGCATCAGTCAACAAATTAAGGCTTGGCTTGCGTGAGTCTGCATTCAACCTAAAAAAGGCTTCCATTTGGAAGCCTTTTTGCTATGAGTTTTACCTCATCCATACACTGATTTCAGCAAGCCCATTACTTTGTAATAACTGTAATTGAGACTCTATATTCGCACTTTGTTCAAACTCAAAAGCATCTAACTGATCATCAAAAGTAATTGTTGCAGCACCATCCCCACCGCGTTGTTTAACTTGATGCAGCGCAATATCAGCCAAATTCACTGATGATTCCCAACCAATCACTTTGCCACCGAGTAGTGGTAGAGGGTAATAAGACCACCCCATAGAAACTGTCAGCTTAGTGGTTTTTCCATTAGGAAGTCGATAGTCCGTCTCAGCAATGGCTTTACATAAATCACTAACATACTCTTCAATGTCATCTCGACTGAAATCACGCAATAACAATAAGAATTCATCCCCACTCCATCTAACAACATAGTCTGAACCTTGAGTACGGGTATTTAAAAGTGTCGCTAACTGTTGTAAGCAACTGTCGCCACCAATAGGACCATAAGAATCGTTAATCTTACTAAAGTCATCGATATTCATGATCATGAGCACTAGGCTCTTATTTTGGGCTTGTAGTGATTGAGCATTGCGCTGGTAGTGCTCAACATCTTTAGGAAGTTGATCAAACAAAAAGCGACGACTTCGCAAGCCTGTCAGCTCATCAGAATGACTAACCAGCTTAAGTTGTGTATTAACTTGATTTAGCTTTTCATTTGCCTTTCTAAGCTCCGTTGTACGCTCTGCAACTAACGCCTCTAATGCGGCCTGCTTTCTTCTTTCTTGTGCTCTAAACACCCAAAAAATCAGATAGAACATAAAGATAAATGCACAAGTAATAAACAATCTAAAGTAAATCGTTTCGTCGAAGCGCCGAGGTAGTACAATTGATAAGCTTAGCACTTTAGCCTTTTCCCAATCTTGTCCTTGACGCTTAGCTTCTAACACAAAGGTAAAGTTGCCTGGAGGCAAATTGGTGTAAATGGCTTCACGCCGTGATTGTGCATCCCGCCATTGTGTATCATGGCCATTAAGTTTGTATCTAAACTCAATGCTATGAGGCGCATAAAAATCAATGGCTGTATAATTGATAGTTAAATCGCGTTCCGATGTTTCAAGCTGGATCACTTGATTTAATGATTCTGTACTAAATACTCTATCGTGGGTAGACAATGACTCTAGCCTTGGCAATAAATCCCCACCGCCAAAAAGCTGGACATTTTTAGGGATCTCAACAACGCCTTGTAAGCTGGGGTAAAAAATAGCTGACTCGGTTTCAACCACGGCATCATGCCCAAGGCCTGAACAACATTGGCTTGGTCTGCCATCAAGCTGCCTATCGAATGGGCTTATTACTTGTTCAACTTGCAAACTCTCTATAACGTGACCAAATTGCGCAACGGGCATGCGATATACCCCTTTCATTGTGCTCACCCAGATGAGCTGATTGCTCTTGTCATAATGCAAAGAAAATATCGATCCGTAAGGCAATCCATTTGAAGCATCAAGCTGATACCAATCACCATCTGAGGTACGATAGAATAATCCGTCATTGAGTGAACCCACCAAAGTCGTTACGGTATCTAAGTGTAATATGCTGGTGATATAAGCTGTATCTAACGAAGTTTGCGAGCCTATTTTTTCGATGCCTTTATCATTGTAGCGATACGCACCTTTGTTAGTACCGATAAAACCATATCTCGGAAAATCCTCAACAAAAGTAACAAATTGACTACCAAGAAAAGCGTTGTAGGCAAATGGCGTTATCCCCTTGTAATCAAGACGATACAAACCTCTCCCTGTACCAAACCACATTCCCCCTCGGTTTGAAGGGCTTAATGAAAAGACTGGATTCTGTCTGAGCTCTCGCTCAGTTAATTTTTGTAGTGTGCCATTTTCGTAGATAAGTGCACCACGGTCTGTCCCAAGAATGAGTTTTTCGCCAATAAACTCCAAGTCGTGTATCACGGAACGATTTAACTGCGCACTAGTTAGCACGGGTTGATAACTATCATTCAATCCCATAATGCCAAGCCCCTCACGACTAGCGACCCATAACTGACCAGAGGGCCCCTGTGTGATGGCTGAAATTGCTTGGTTTACTCTAGGACCAATATGATGCCGCTCCACTTTTCCTGAGTGGGCCAGCCACAAGCCTTCATTTAAACTGGCAAGCCAGATATTATTATCTTTGTCCATAAAGATATCTGCAAACCAGATACTTTGATCCAACTGAATTGGCTCGACAGCTTGCCAAACACCGTTATTCTGTCGATATAACAGCCGACCATAAGTAGAGACCCATAGCCCGCCTTCCTTATCATTTAGAAACTTATATACGGCATTGTTACCCGCATCTTGATAACGGCGTAGTACTTCGTCAATATCTAGAAAATACGCACCCAACTCTGATGCTAAGAACAACTTACCATCGACCCAAGCTAAGTCATGTATAATGGTTTGCGCTAACTGCTCAGGTAGTGAAACCTTACTCGCCAGCTCAAGCCTAACGCCATCACCGTTGCGATTGCTTGATTCACTGATTTTAAGTAGGTGACGTTCATTCACTAGCCAAATACCATCAGGCACCAACGCCATTTTAGTCACGGAACCTACAATTTGATTGATTTGGGTAACATCTAACGTACTTTGTTCGATGTTATTGGCGGCTAACGTCAGCTTTTTCGCAGAAACATAATACAGACCATTCGCAGCAATCCAGATCCCGCCATCTTCATCTTGCAAGATATCTCGTACAGGCCCCTGCAGATCGAAACGCCGAGCTTCTAAGGTTTGGGGATTGAGTCTTAACAATCCTCGACGCGTGCCAACCCAGAGCATGCCAAATCGATCCACCACCAATTTATTAATGGCATTGCTATTTAAGAATTCGGTATTTTGGGTGTTGAAGTTTTGGAATTGATGACCATCAAACCGACTTAAGCCAAACTGAGTTCCGAGCCAAATGTAGCCTTGATTGTCTTGAACGACACTCTTAACGCTTTGTGACGGTAACCCACTTTGGATATTCCACTGTTTAACTACGTAATCATCTATCGCCGCAAAACTCGTAATTGGTAGCAGCAAAGTGAAAATGAAAAACAATAGCCTTGTCATCTCGATTCCATCACATCAGCACAGTTAGACTAAAATGCCAGTTTTAAACAAAGCTTGCACGCAAATCAATGAAAAAATGCCAGCTAATACATCATCTAGCATAATCCCCGAGCCACCATGCAAACGTTTATCGAGCCATCTTATCGGACCCGGTTTCAAAATATCGAAAAAGCGGAACAAAATAAAGCCAACGATTAATGACTGCCAGCTAAGCGCCGCCCCTATCATGGTAATATAAAAACCTGCCACTTCATCCCAGACAATGGCTGGGTGGTCATGAACATTAACATCGTCTGCTGTTTTACCACACACCCAGATCCCAAATAACGTCATGACAATCGCAACCAGACATTGCAGCCAAATTGGTGCGCCTTGGGTTGCAAAAATAAACGGTAATGCGGCGAAGGAGCCAAAAGTACCAGGTGCTTTTTTCGCTAAACCAAGACCAAACCCGAGTGCAAAGAATTGATGCGGCTTCTTTAAATTAAATACATACTGCTTAGCCAAACCAACTCCTAGCTAAAATGCTCAAAACCAAACCCTGTGAGCTGGTAAGGTTGACCTTTTTTGAGCAATTGAATTTCGCCATTATTAGCCGTAATTTGGCCAATACAAACTGGCTCAACACCATATTGCTTCAATCTGGTTTCCACGGCATTTTTGTTATTATCATTGACCGTGAAGAGTAACTCGTAGTCATCGCCAAAACCGAGCGCGAGCCGCATGCGTGCATCTTCATCAAGGCTTGAGCGCAGCGCATCAGACTGAGGAACTTTATCGGCGTTTATCTTAGCGCCAACTAACGAGCTACGTAAAATATGCTTAAGATCCGCGAGTAGACCGTCTGAGATATCAATTGCAGAGGTAGCAAGACCCCTAAGAACTTGGCCCGCAGCAACCCTTGGTGCTGGGTAGTTAAACTTTTCAAGCGCCGCTTTGTAATGTTTTGGCTCAAGTGTCCAGCCCTGTTTTCGCGCTTCAATAGCAAGCCCTGCGTCACCAAGTGGACCTGTTACATAAATCCAATCACCCACCCGCGCTCCTGAGCGCTTGAGTGCTTTACCAGTTGGTACAATACCTTTTGCACATACAGTGATAGTCAATGGACCTTGCGTTGTATCGCCACCTATTACTTGTACGTTATAGTACTCAGCAATTTCATGCATGCCCTCAGTGAAGGCTTCTAACCACTCCAAGTCAGCCTTAGGTAGCGTTAAACCAAGTGACACCCAAGTAGGTTCTGCACCCATAGCAGCTAAGTCGCTAAGATTTACCGCGATAACCCGATGGCCTAGTGCTCGAGGTGGAATATCTTCAAAAAAGTGCACACCCGCAACTAGCGTATCCGTAGTTACCGCAAGTTGATTGCCAGCAGGAACTGAAACCAAGGCGCAGTCATCACCGATCCCAAGCTCTACATCTCGGCGAGTAATGCCACGGCCTTTAAAGTAGTGATTGATTAGCTCAAATTCTTTCATACACAAAAAAGCCGGCCAAGGCCGGCTATTCCTATAGTAAAGCTTATTTGCGAATAAACTTAACCGCTTTGTCTAGTACACCGTTAACGAATTTGTGGCTCTCTTCAGCGCCAAACATTTTCGCTAACTCAATACCTTCGTTGATAGCCACTTTGTATGGCACATCTTCACGGAATTTAAGCTCATAAGCACTAACACGTAACACGGCAAGCTCAACCATATCCAATTCTTCAAGTGGACGAGCTAAATGCGGACGAATTGCTTCGTCTAGCTGCTTTTGGTTAACAACAACACCACGCGCTAAGTCTTTGAAGTATTCTACATCGACTTTCGTTACGTCGTTTTCGATCAGCATTTGCTGTTCGATATCGGCAATTGGGTTACCACTTAGCTGCCAAGAATAAATAGCTTGTAAAGCAAGTACACGTGCTTTGCGTCTAGCTGCTGGTTTCACTGAGATTCCTCTTAAATTTGCTCTAGCACGTTCACCATTTCTAGAGCTCCAAGGGCGGCTTCTCCCCCTTTGTTGCCCATTTTAGTGCCCGCGCGCTCGATAGCTTGCTCAATGCTTTCGGTAGTAAGTACACCAAAAGCAACAGGGATGTCATAATCTAATGAAACGCTAGCTAAGCCTTTGTTAGACTCGTTAGCAACTAAATCGAAGTGTGGCGTACCACCACGAATAATCACACCTAGCGCAATAATCGCGTCGTGCTCTTTTTTCATCGCAACGCGCTTTGCTGCTAGTGGTAGTTCAACCGCTCCGGGTACATATACAACCGTGATGTCTTCATCGCTAACACCACCGGTACGTTTTAATTCATCTACAGCGCCTTCAAGTAAGCTGCTACCGATAAAATCGTTAAAACGTGAAATGACAATGGCAAATTTTTTGCCAGGAGCGTATTTATTACCTTCGATTACTTTCATTAGATGTTCCTAATCTGTATGAGCAATTGCCAAATTGAGGCGCATGATAGCACAGTAATGTGGCAATCGCCTACTATCTGAATATAGGCGATTGCGATCAATTTGGCATTTTGGAATTATTTTGGTTCGACGTATTCAACCACTTCTAAGTGGAAACCAGACAGTGCATGATATTTTTTAGGTAGACTCATTAGGCGCATTTTCTGAATGCCTAAATCAGCCAAAATTTGCGATCCCACACCTACGGTGCGCGAAGTACCTTGGAATTTACGGTAGTTCACCTGTTCACCCGCATCTTCCGCAGCAAATGCCTTAACCAGCGCTTCCATCTCTTCGCTACGTTCTTGTTTTCCAAGAATGACTAATACGCCTTCGTTGTCGGCGATGTGCTTCATGGCACTTTGCAGTGTCCAGCTTCTATCCGCGCTGCGATCTGAATGGAGGATATCGTTAAACGTGCTTTGCAGATGCACACGTACTAAATTGGCTTCTTCCGATTTGATCTCACCTTTTACCATCGCATAGTGAAGTTGATTATCAATGGTGTCTTTGTACGTCACTAGGTTAAACTCACCAAACTCAGTAGGCAGTTTACACTCTGCTACTTTTTCGATAGTGGTTTCGTTTAAGTTACGATACTCAATTAAATCAGCAATGGTGCCGATTTTAATATCGTGTTCTTTTGCGAATACTTCTAGTTGTGGGCGACGTGCCATAGTGCCGTCTGGATTGAGAATTTCAACAATCACAGATGCAGGCTCCAGTCCCGCCAAACGCGCTAAATCACATCCGGCTTCAGTATGGCCTGCACGCGTTAAAACGCCGCCTGGTTGCGCCATGATTGGGAAGATATGACCTGGTTGTACGATATCTTCAGGTACTGCACCTTTGGCAACTGCAGCTTGTACTGTACGGGCGCGATCTGCCGCTGAAATACCTGTCGTTACGCCTTTCGCAGCTTCAATAGACAAAGTAAAGTTGGTAGAGAACTGAGCGCCATTGGTTTTCACCATTAGTGGCAAGTTCAGCTGCTCACAGCGCTCCTGTGTCATGGTCAAACAGATTAACCCGCGACCATATGTTGCCATGAAATTAATTGCATCTGGTGTAATGTGCTCTGCTGCAATGATCAGATCACCTTCATTTTCTCGGTCTTCATCGTCCATCAAAATAACCATTTTACCGGCTTTAATGTCCGCGATGATTTCCTCAGCACTATTTAAACTCATAGTTTTCCCATTTTTACTTTGTCTGTGGCTACTTTATAAAGCCAGCTTTCGCCAATAGACTGGTTGTGAGAGTGGACTCGCTGGCAGCGCTTGGCTCACCCTGAATTAGTCTTTCGAGGTAGCGGGCGATTTGGTCAACCTCTAGGTTTAGTTTTGACCCGACTTGAAAACCTGCAATCGTCGTTTCTTGCGCCGTGTGTGGCACTATGGTCAATTTAAAGCGGTTTTGTTCCACGGCATTGACCGTCAAACTGATACCATCAATGGCAACCGAACCTTTATACGGAATATACTTCATTAGCGATGACGGCGCGGCTAACCAATAGTCAGTCGCTCTGGCATTAGCGGTTATCTCAACCACTTCAGCAATACCATCCACATGGCCTGACACCAAATGACCGCCTAGGCGTGAAATCGGCTGCAGTGCCTTTTCAAGATTTACCTTTTGGCCTTGTTTGTACTCGGCAAAACGCGTCAAACTTAAGGTTTCGTTAGAAACATCGGCTTTGAAGCCATCATGAAACTTCTCAGTTACGGTCAGGCAAACCCCGTTCGTGGCAATACTATCACCCAAGTTTACATCACTCATATCAAGAGATGTTGTGGTCACACGAACAATTAAATCGCCGCCCTTGAGCTGCAATTGAGTTAATGTTCCTGTTGCTTCGATAATACCTGTAAACATTTTACTTCTCTTTAGTCGCGATAAGTTTGAGATCAGGCCCCACTTGGCAAACGTCGCCAAACACTAACTCAGGTATTTGCGACATGGCACTCAGTGGTGTGGTGTTAAACAGCCCTTTTCCAGCGCCAATTATTTTCGGTGCCAAATAGATGATATATTCATCGATTAGCCCTTGTTCATGCATTACCCCCGCAAGGGTGGCACCGGCTTCTAGCCAAACATAATTACAGTGCTTTTCAGCCAGCTTGTTGAGCACGGCTTTTAGGTCGAGCTTACCGTTGATTTCAGGCACGACAATTTGCTCTACGAAATGAGGCCATTGCACTGAATTATCAATAGTACGGCGGAAAATAATCACTGGAGATGCAATTGTAAATAGCGCAAGATCTGGTGTCAGACGATTTTGTGAGTCAATAATCGCACGTATCGGCTGGCGTAGCTCAGATTGAGGATAATCGGTGTCTTGCAAAAACTCCTCACGAACATTGAGTCTTGCGTTGTCTACCATAACCGTATCGGCTCCGGTCAAGACCACACAGCTCTGCGCGCGGTGGCGCTGTACGTCTAAGCGCGCTGCCGCTGAGGTAATCCACTTGCTCTGGCCATTGTTTAGTGCGGTTTTACCATCAACAGAAGCGGCAAGCTTACAAGTCACGAACGGCAACCCATACTCCATTCGCTTCAAGAATCCGGTATTCAGTGCCCTTGCTTGTGGCTCTAACAAACCAAAAGCCGTTGCAATTCCCGCGGCTTCTAACATTGCCAATCCACGCCCTGCAACTTGTGGGTTGGGATCAACCATGGCTGCAACCACTCTGCTGACGCCTGCGTCAATCAGACCTTTTGCACACGGCGGCGTTCTGCCATAGTGACTACATGGCTCAAGCGTTACATAGGCAGTTGCACCTGCGGCTTTAGCTCCAGCTTGCTTAAGCGCATGTACTTCAGCATGGCCTTCACCTGCTTTTAAGTGTGCGCCTTCGCCGACGATTTCACCGTCTTTTACGATCACACAGCCGACGTTTGGATTGGGTGTTGTGGTGTATTTACCGCGCTTTGCAAGCGTGATGGCGCGGCTCATATAATCATGGTCTTGCGTTGTGAACTGGCTCAATCCCCCAACCTCGCAATTTCTTCACCAAACTCACGAATATCTTCGAAAGAGCGATATACTGAAGCAAATCGCACATAAGCCACTTTATCGAGCTTTTTGAGGGCTTCCATAATACATTCGCCAATCATGTCGCTTGGTACTTCACGTTCGCCAGTACCACGAATTTGAGATTTAATTTGGTGTACTACTTCTTCTATTTGTTCTGTACTAACAGGACGCTTTTCCAACGCTCGGTGCATGCCATTGAGTAACTTATCCTCATTGAAAGGCTCCCTGGTACCATCTTGCTTTATCACGCGCGGCATTAAGAGCTCTGCGCCCTCGAAGGTAGTAAAGCGTTCGTGGCATAAAATACACTCACGACGGCGACGGACTTGGTGGCCGGAAGCAACCAAACGTGAATCTATTACTTTGGTATCTTTGGCTGTACAGAATGGACAATGCATAGACGCTCTCGTTGACTCAAAAACAAAAAAGGCCGCTTGAATGCGGCCTTAATCATAACAAAAAACTGCTTTTTTGTGAGCGAAATTATGCGTAAACAGGTAATTTAGCGCAAATTGCTTTTACTTTTTCTTTCACTTGTGCCTGTACAGACTCATCATTGATGTTGTCTAGTACGTCACAGATCCAGCCAGCAAGCTCTTTCGACTCAGCTTCTTTGAAGCCACGACGAGTGATCGCAGGAGAACCGATACGAAGACCAGAAGTAACGAACGGTGAACGTGGATCGTTTGGTACAGAGTTTTTGTTTACTGTGATGTTTGCACGGCCAAGCGCTGCATCCGCATCTTTACCTGTGATGTCTTTATCAATCAGATCAAGTAGGAACAGGTGGTTTTCAGTTTTGCCAGAAACCACTTTATAACCACGCTCCTGAAGTACCGCAACCATAGCTTGTGCATTTTTAACCACTTGCTCTTGGTATGACTTGAACTCTGGCTGTAGTGCTTCTTTGAACGCAACCGCTTTTGCAGCGATAACGTGACATAGAGGACCACCTTGACCACCAGGGAATACGGCAGAGTTTAGCTTTTTATAGATTTCTTCATCATCACAAGCAGAGATGATAAGACCACCACGAGGACCCGCTAGCGTTTTGTGCGTTGTTGTTGTTACAACGTGTGCATGAGGCACTGGGCTTGGGTATATACCAGCGGCAACAAGACCTGCAACGTGCGCCATATCAACAAGTAGGTAAGCGCCTACTTTATCAGCGATTTCGCGGAACTTAGCCCAGTCAACGATACCTGAGTACGCAGAGAAACCACCGATGATCATTTTTGGCTTGTGCTCAAGTGCTAACGCTTCAACTTGCGCGTAATCGATTTCACCAGTTTCTTCGTTTAGACCGTACTGGATAGCATTGTACGTTTTACCAGAGAAGTTTACGTGTGAACCGTGCGTTAAGTGACCACCGTGAGCAAGGCTCATACCTAGCACAGTGTCATGTGGCTGAAGTAGCGCTTGGAATACCGCCGCATTTGCTTGTGAGCCAGCGTGAGGCTGAACGTTTGCATAAGTAGAACCAAATAGCTCGTTTGCACGATCAATGGCTAGTTGCTCAACCACGTCAACGTGCTCACAACCGCCATAGTAACGCTTACCTGGGTAACCTTCAGCATACTTGTTTGTTAGCTGAGAACCCTGCGCTTCAAGTACACGTGGGCTACAGTAGTTCTCAGAAGCGATAAGCTCGATGTGCTCTTCTTGACGTGAAGTTTCTGCTTCAATCGCTGCAAATAGTTCTGGGTCAAAATCTGCAATATTCATGTTACGTTCTAACATGGTTTCTCCTAGGTAAACGTAAGGGTATTTTTAAAGACAATCTAGCATCACAAGATAACCAGTTTGCCTATGAAATCAGCATGGACATATTTAAGCAGGGATTGAATTTATTTCACACCCCTATCGCGATGATATTTTTTTATTTAAACATTAATATTTTAAATAAGACAACCTAAGTTGCATTTGAAAAGCTAATATAGTCTTAAAATTGACCTTATCTGAGTGGGCGTTCTACCCACTCAGATAGGCACTCTGATTTAGTTGAGTTTTGCTAACATTGCTGCCTTCAAAGCATCATAATCTGCACTAAGCGGCTCTGCCAAACATGGTTTTTGCAATGCATCGGCCAACGGTTTCGGCATATCAAGCTGCTGATTTAAAACACCTTCTACAGATTCCTTAAACTTCGCAGGATGCGCAGTGGCAAGGAAAATTCCGGTTTCATCCGCTTGAGAGTCCAACGCTAATCCCTCGTAGGCTATCGCAGTGTGCGGCTCAGCCAAGTAACCTTTATCATGTAATTCTTGCATTACTGTCTGAGTTCGCGCTTCCGTCACCGAACGTGAATAAAAGTCATGTTTGTTAAAATCCCCTCTTTCTAGCATGATTTCAACACGAGGCCAGTTATTAGGTTTACTCACGTCCATCGCATTAGAGAGTGACTCCAAAGTGTCGTTTGGTTGCCACTCACCCGAGGCTATGTAACGGGGCACAGTATCATTTTGGTTTGTCGTGGCACTTAACTTGGCAATAGGTAATCCAATCGCTGCCGCAATCATTGCTGCACAGACATTACCGAAGTTACCACTTGGCACTGAAACATGCACTTTATCACGCTGAGATTTAGGTAATTGTGCTAGCGCTTCAAAGTAATAACACACTTGCGCCACTAAACGGCTGATGTTGATGGAGTTTGCCGAATTAAGACCAAGCTTTTGCTTTACTTCGTCATCAAGGAATGCAGACTTTACCATCGCTTGGCAGTCATCAAAGCTGCCATCTACAGCATAACAATGAATGTTTTTCCCAAGTGTTGTAAACAGCTTTTGTTGGGCAAGCGAAATTTTGCCATGAGGATAAAGGATCACAACATCGACATTTTCTTTTTCGTAAAATGCATGGGCAACGGCGGCGCCCGTGTCACCACTTGTTGCGGTGAGGATAGTCACGCGCTCACCTTGATTAAACATACTAATGCATTCCGCCATAAAGCGGCCGCCAAAGTCTTTAAACGCCAATGTTGGCCCATGAAAAAGCTCTAAACAATGCTGATTTTTAGCAACTTCGACTAATTTAGCAGGGAAATTAAAGGCGCGCTTTACCATCGCATCGAGGGTATCTTGTGGTAGTTCATCACCAATAAGGTGATGTAATATCTTGGCACTGCGCTCTGCAAAAGGTAATTCAAGTAGTGCATCAACATCTGCAATACGCTCAAATGTAGGAGGAAAAAAAACTCCTTGGTTACGACCTAAACCAATTTTTACCGCTTCAACAAATGAAACAACCTGCTGCTCGTCTTTTAAATTCACTAATTTCATTACTTTTGATCCTTTAATTCTCTTGTGCCAAGCGCATCTAATCGGCAAATATGGCTAAAACCCGCTTCGTTAATGTAATTTTGTTGCAACCATTGCTGCACTGCATTTGCCTGTTGCTCAGACTTACAAATAGCAAATAGTGTGGGACCTGCCCCTGAAATACTCACCAGCTCGGCACCTAGGGCTGGTAGCGCGTCTTTTGCTTCGTTAAAGCCAGCAATGAGTGGCGCTCTCGCTTCCTCGGCAATGCTGTCTTTCATCATCGACAGTGCTTTGTCAAATTGACCTGACTGCATCAATAAACAAAAGCCCGACAGTCGCTGGGCAAACTCCACCGTATCATGCAAAGAAAACTGCTGTGGTAGTGCTTGCCTTGCTTTCGCTGTATTCAAGGCAAAGCCAGGATATGCAATAACATAAAACCAGCTTTCATCATGCGCAACGCTGATTGCTTTACTTGGAATGCAGTCTGCTGTCAGTTGTAGCCCACCAAGGTAGCAGGGCGTGATGTTGTCGTAGTGACGACCACCACTGACCTTAGCTTCAAAGTCGGCCATTAATTCAATAAGCGCCTCTTGGCTTAATTGCGTATTGGCAAAATCATTGAGTGCAGCAAAAGCGGCAACCACAGAGCAAGCGCTAGAGCCTAGACCTGAACCAACAGGAAGGCCTTTATACAAGGTCATGGCAACCGCCGGCATGTTGGGTGCCACATGCTGTTTGAAGTGCTGTAAACACTGAAACGCTAGATTGTCTTTAGGATCAGCGGAGAGCTTTTCAGCATATGGACCAATACAGTTGAACGTATCACGCTCTGCGGCTTCAACGCTGACCTGATCACCCAGTAAACTGCCATCAATAGGCTGGAGTGCGGCGCCAAGGGCATCAAAGCCAACACAAAAATTACCCATTGACGCTGGTGCATAAAATGTTTTCATAGCTCCTACCTCGACAGCGTTTTTAGGATATCAGCAAATACGCCTGCAGAGGTTACCTCTGCGCCCGCGCCATAACCTCTGATCACAAAAGGCTTTGGTTGATAATATTGGCTCAAAATAGCCAGTGCGTTTTCACCATCGCGAATATCGTACAGAGCATGTTCTTTATCTACCGCTTCAATGCCAACGCGGCATTTACCGTCAACAATTGAACCGACATAGCGTAGCACTTGGCCTTGTGCTTTGGCCGCCGCAATACGCGCTGCGAAAGCATCATCTAATTGCGGTAATTGCGCCATAAATTCATCAACACTGGCACCCTCAGCAAACCCTTCAGGTAATACTGATTCAACTTCAATATCACTGAGTTCCAACGGCAGTCCCGATTCACGGGCAATGATAAGCAGCTTACGTGCGACATCCGTACCAGATAAGTCATCGCGCGGATCTGGCTCTGTAAAACCGCTTTGTTTGGCTTTCTCTGTCGCTTCCGATAGCGATAAACCATCCGACAATACGCCAAAAATATACGATAGCGAGCCAGACAAAATACCACTGAATGAAAGCAATTCATCTCCTGCGCCAAACAGCAATTTAAGGTTGTCTAATACAGGGAGTCCGGCGCCAACGTTGGTTTCGTATAGAAAGTGACGGCGCTTAGCTAGTGCAGCCTGCTGCAGTGACTGATAATACTCATAGCTGCCAGTATTGGCTTTTTTATTAGCCGCAACGACATGAAAGCCCGCGTTAAGAAAGTCTAAATAGCCATCGGCAACGAATTGAGCCGCACTACAATCGACAATCACAGGGTTAATTAAATGATTTTGTCTAACAAACTGGCTAACCTGTTGTAAATCAAAGCCCGACTCCGCTTTCTCAAGCGCCAATTCCCAGTTATCAAACGGTACGCCTTCTGGGTCTAAGTAACACTTACTTGAGTTTGCAATGCCATAGAGGTTCAAACGGATATTGCGTTTTTCAAGCCATGCTTGCTGCTTATGAAACTGCTTCATTAATTCTTGACCCACTAGACCGCAGCCAATCAAGAAAACATCAATGGATGGCACGTGCGTGAAGAAGTTTTCGTGACACACTTTTACTGCATCTTGGCAAAGTTCACCGTCAACCACCGCCGAAATAGAACTCTCCGTTGAGTCCTGCGCGATGGCAACAATATTCACCTGAGCCTGTGCAAGTGACGCAAAGAATTTGGCCGCAAGACCTTTGTGCGCTTTCATGTTGTCGCCAACCAAAGTAACGATAGCAAGGTTACGTTGCACTTCAATTGGGTCGATTAATCCTGCTTGCGTTTCAAGCTCAAATGCCTGTTCAAGCGCAACCAGCGCAAGTGTTAAGTCTTGCTCATGGACACAGAAACTGATGCTGAATTCACAAGAAGATTGCGTAATAAGTACAATGGATACGTTATCTGCTGCCAGTGCAGAAAAGACCCGAGCAGCCATGCCAACCTTGCCTTTCATTCCAGGTCCTGCCACGGTCAACATAGCCAGTTTATCAAGACTCGAAAGCGCTTTTACTGGAGCCTCGCCACCGCCTTGAGCACAAATCAGTGAACCCGGCACTTCTGGGTCATGAGTATTTTTAATTTCACAAGGCACATCTGCTTTGGCGCAAGGTAAAATGGTTTTTGGGTGCAGCACTTTGGCGCCAAAATAAGATAGCTCCATGGCTTCTTTATAAGATAGCACGTCGACCTTAGTCGCTTTCTTTATCAGACGAGGATCTGCACTGTAGACGCCATCAACGTCAGTCCAGATTTGACAGATTTCAGCTTCAAGACACGCAGCTGCGACAGCTGCAGAGTAGTCAGAACCGTTGCGACCAAGCGTTGTCAGTTCGCCCGCTTCATTGCTTCCCGTAAATCCTGCCATGATATAAAAACGCGACGCTTGGGCACGCACTAATTCTGCAAAACATAACTTACTTAGCTTAAGGTCAACCTCGGCATCAAGATACCCGCCCTGCGTTTTTACACAAGCGTCAGCACTAAGCGCTACTGAATCTGATTGCAGCATAGTGTCCATCAGCGCAACGCTAATGCGTTCGCCAAAACTAATGACATAGGCTCTTGCTTGATCTGGGCAGTGTCCCAGTAACTTGGCTCCATCTAATTTATTCTTAAGTAATTCAAAGTCAGGCCAGCCTACAACACTACCGTACACCGCTTGTACTTCATCGTATAGGCCTTGGCTGCGGGAAGTAAATGACTGCCACTGGGAGTCAAACGCATCTCCTCGTCCAGCCAAATCAGCAAGCTCAACGAGCTGATCTGTCATGCCACCGGGAGCCGACAGCACGATAAGCGCTTGTTGTTGGCCATGGTCTTTAACTAGCTCGCTGACTCTTTGTAAACAGGCAAAATCTTTGAGGGAAGACCCTCCAAACTTTAGTACTCGCATCATTTTTCCTCATTCCAAAAACAAAAAAGGCCTGTGTTCTTAGTGAACACAGGCCTTTTTCAAACTCGCACTGACCTATGCCACTATCCCGTTAGGATGGTGGTTGTAATAATGGTCGTAGTGATAATATTCGTTTTCATAATTTTAGAGTGCCTGAAGTTTAGCCGCGCTGTCAATACGAAAGAGCAAAATAGATTATGCAAATTTTTAATAGTGACATTTGTAATTTGCATAGATAAGTTATCGGATCCCAAACTGGTGCAGTAATCCTAATAACTGCTCTGCTTTAACCGGTTTTTCTAAAAACCCTAACGCCCCCAAATTTGCTACTCTTTCTTTCATCTTGGCCTGAACATCTGCCGAAATAACCACCACGAAACATTCAATTCGGTGTGCTTTTATTGCCTCTAACACAGCAATCCCATCAAGTATTGGCATGGTTAAATCCAGACACAATAAATCTATTTGCTGAGTTTTCAGTAAATCAATCGCCTGCTGGCCATTCTGTGCTTGGTGCAAGGTCAGGTCTAATTTGCTCTGTAAGTTTTTAATGACTTGTTTACGGGCGACAGCCGAATCATCGCAAACTAAGACGGAATAACTCATAAAGTGGTCAGTCTTGTACTATCGTTAATAAAACGGTCACTGGATATCGCTATCTTATAACACATTAAACTTTCCTAGGTAAGGCGCTAAAAAGCATAATTAATGAAGATAATTATTTATTTTTAACCATTTATTGGCTAACTTTAAAAACAGATTATACAAAGGCGATGAACTTACCGTAGGAGCTCAGCTTAATTCATGCTGCAAAAAAGCCTCTCAAAAAAATTGCTCACCAATGTGCTGTCGGTTTACTTCCTTCTAACCTTTGTCGTCACATGTGGTCAAATCGTTGCCGAATACGTCAATACTAAAGACTATATTCGCAATGAACTTACTATGCTGCAAAAAACCTTTAGCCGCAGTTTGACCCGTGCCATATGGGAACTCAATACGAAGCAGACCGTTACTACGGCTGAGGGGCTACTTGCGATCCCCATGATCGAAGGAATTATTGTACGAGATGACAGCGGCGAAATTATTTCACAGCTTGGCCGCTCACTAGATATTCACGAGCTGTATAGCCAACAGCTTGTTCAAGAAGAAGCAATAATCGAAGATACGCCATCCGGTTTGTTTGGTTATACGTTTCCGTTGATTTTTGAATTCTCGGGACGCGCAACGCAAGTCGGCGACGTAACATTATTTTCTAGCCGAGAGGTGGTCTTTAGTCGCATCATGATCTCTATCTACTTTTTGATAGGTAATGCGATGATCAAGACAACATTCTTGATTATTCTATTTTTAATTGCCTTCAGAAAGCTACTTACCGAACCATTAAGCGATCTCACCGAACAAATTGAAGACTTTGAGGTCGACAACGTTGATGGCCATAAAATAGATATCGGCGCAAAAGAGCGTAATGAACTAAAGATCATGGAAGAGGCATTCAATAAGCTAATTGATAAGGTCTCTGAATATCGTAAAAAGCTCGATCAAACTCAAAAAGAGCTTTTGATCAGCAATGAAAAACTTGATCAACATAACATTCAGCTGGAACAAGAAGTCGCACGTAAGACCTCAAACCTGAGCCAAGCGATGATGGATCTTCAGCAACAAAAATATGAATTAGAAAAGCAGAAGTTAACGCTCACAGAAGAGATTGATTTAAGAAAACAAACAGAAGAAGAACTATTAACGAAACAAAAAGAACTTGAGAAATACGTAGATGAGCTGAACATGGCACAAGAGCGCTTAGTCGGCTCTGAAAAAATGGCGGCACTTGGTGGTCTCGTTGCCGGTATTACGCACGATATTAATACCCCCGTTGGTATTGGCGTGACTGCGACGTCGTTCTTACAGGAGCGTTTAGATCAGCTTGAGGCGGCTTACAACGGAAAAACCTTATCACCAAAAGCGTTAGAAGAATTCATTAGCGAAGCAAAGCAAAGTGCTAGCCTACTTACCACCAATTTAGACCGCGCATCTGAGCTTGTCGCAAGCTTTAAACAAATTGCAGTCGATCAGGCCAGTGAGGCGGTTCGTACCATTAACCTGAAGCAATACCTTGGTGAAGTGATCCGCTCATTACATCCAAAATTGAAGAAAACTCATCATCAAGTGAATATTGAGTGCCCTGAAGACATGACGCTAAATTTACCAGCTGGGGCAATTAGCCAAATATTCACTAATCTGATCATGAACTCTTTGATCCACGGTTTTGAAAATCAAGACCAAGGACAAATAGATATTAAGATTAAAGAAGACAATGGTATGGTAAATATCGTCTACAAAGACAACGGCAAGGGCGTAAGTAAAGCCCAACTAGACCGGTTGTTTGACCCCTTCTTTACGACCAAACGCGATCAAGGTGGCAGTGGGCTTGGTACCCATATTACCTTAAACCTCGTAAAACAAACCTTGAATGGGGATATCGAAGTAAATAGTGAAGAAGGCAAAGGCCTCACCTACTACATCAGTTTCCCAAAAGACTTACAAAAACCAATGGCGATGTTTAGCTAACCAAGTTTAGAGCACAACAACCATCCAATACGCCATACTGCAAAGTGGCGTATTGGCGCAAGATATCTCCCAACATCATCTAGTGGAATACAAGCTGTGACCTTTTTGCTATGATGACCGCAATTTTATTCCAGACGGGCATATTTCTATGTGGTTCAGTAACTTAATCTGCTACAAATTCAAACAAGATGTAACTTACGCACAAGAAGATTTCGAAAAAGCACTCGAGCAGGATATTTTTCGTCCTTGTGGTAGCCAAGACATGACCACTTTTGGCTGGACAAAAGCCTTCGGTAAACATGGTCAGATGCTTTCACATTTTTCTCAAGACAGTATCTTAGTTTGTGCTAAGCGTGAAGAAAAGGTGCTTCCTGCAGCCGTAGTCAATGAAATGGTCGCCGAAAAAATTGAGCAAATAGAGCAACAAGAAAATCGTCCAGTAAAGAAAAAAGAAAAAGACGATATCAAGGAAAATATCCTAGCCACTTTATTGCCTCAAGCGTTTAAAAAATCGAGCCTACAATTTGCTTTTATCGACCAAAAATCAGGTTGGGTGATTGTAAATAGTGCCAGCTTCAATAAAGCGGAAGAACTACTTGCACTACTGCGTAAGTCTCTGGGCACGCTTCCTGTTGTACCTGCGTTTGCAAACTATGATTTAGACTTACAGCTAACACACTGGCTCACCGAGTTTAGTGCACCTGAAGGCTTTGCAATAGGCACCGACGCTGAGTTGCAAGAGCCAGATGACAACGGCGCTCAAGTCAAGTTAAAACAACATGACCTTTCATCAGACGAAATCAAAACGCACCTAGAAAATGGTAAACGTGTGACTAAACTCGCGTTAGATTGGCGTGAGCGCGTGAAATTCGTTTTACAAAACGATGGTACATTAAAACGTTTAAGCTATGCAGAAGCACTTAAAGACCAAAATGCAGATATCCCAAAAGAAGATCTAGCCGTTAAACTTGATGCTGACTTTATTTTGGTATCGGAAGAAATCAAAGAGTTGTTAGAAGATCTAACCAAAGGTCTTGGTGACGACGAAGGCCTAGAGTCTTAATTTTACCATCTATAGTCTGTTGAGCTTTGGGTACGAAAAATTGATAGCGGATATGGCTATCAATTTTTCTTTATCCAGCTCAATACGCTATCTTCACAAGGTCACTTTGCGCCAATAGCAAGCAGATTGCACGCACTCAAGTACGAGCGTATAGTTACTGACTCGCGAGTTTATTTGCACTAACCAACGTATTTGTCGCGCTTTATTTACTCTTCAATGGCATGATAGCAATTCGGCTTTGGCAGTAACGCTTTGCTAACCTGAATTTCAGGCATCGAAGACAATTTACGCCAGTAGTCCGATACCCGAAAACGGTAACTCGTACAATTAAACGGAGTTTGACTCGCGTGAATGTAAAAAGCATTTCATTGGCTTTAATAGTAGTGATAATTTGGGGGCTTAACTTTTCGGTCATTAAATTTGGCCTAGCAGAGTTACCTCCTATTTTATTCTCAGGCTTGCGTTTTTTGGTAGTCGCGATCCCAGCAGTATTCTTCATTCCTTTTCCTAACACGTCGGTATGGAACGTACTCGGGGTTGGGCTATTTTTAGGTGTGCTTAAGTTTAGCTTGCTGTTTATTGCGATGGAATCAAATGCATCAGCCGGCATTGCTTCTTTGCTGCTACAAGCCCAAGTCATTTTCACGATTTTGCTAAGTGTTTTGTTGTTAAAGGAAACCATGGATCGCTTTCAAGTGGTAGGGATTAGCATTGCAACGTTTGGCTTTAGTTTGTTTTTTATCAACTCCTCTGGGTCAACGACAATGTTGGGCGCGGTACTCATTCTATTCGCGGCATTATTTTGGTCGTTTTCAAACCTCATTATGAAGCGCCTGCAAGACGTGAATTTACTCCATTTTATTGTTTGGGTAAGCCTAGTGCCGCCGTTGCCACTTTTTACACTGTCTTATTTTATTGAAACTGACGCCCCATTGACCTTACTACTAAACACTACAACACAGTCTTGGTTATCCATTGCCTATGTGGGTTATATCTCGACACTGATTGCATTCGCAATATGGGGGTGGCTACTTAAAAATCACAAGGCCGCAGCAGTGACGCCTTTTGCTTTATTAATCCCTATTGTCGGCATTGTAGGTTCAGCCTTATTACTTAATGAGCGATTGATGCTAATTGAAGCCATCGGGGGTGGTTTTATTTTATGTGGCTTAACGATTTCAGTTACAGGTGCTCGGATAAGTAAAATATTTAGAAAGCCCCAGGCCGAGGCTATCCCCTAAACGGTAAAGACCTCAACAGAGGTCTTTATATTCACGGCAAACGAAGGCGCTGAAACTGCGCATTAAGTTACAAGGATTAGGCAAACATTGTTTTAACGTCTTCGAGTACATGCAAATAAGTGTCATCAGCAAACATATTCACCTCTCTTATTACCCCCTTTTCTTCATATTGCTTTAGCGCTGCAGACTTATCCGACACCTGCAAAATACCTTCTACAATCGCACCAACACGAATAAAGTCGACATAACAAACATGTTCAGGTCGATAATTAGGATTTGCCCAGCTTTCTGCAACTTCAACAAACTCATCGGTGAATTCCCACTCTCGCATTATTGCCCCCCCAATTTTGCCGCCTAATTTCTGGATTGCATGAGCCAAAAAGCTTGGATTGGCAAACACTTCAGGGTGACGTTCGGCCTCCGTCAAAATCGGTAAAACACCGATATTAAACACCAAAGAAGCCAGCGTGATTGTATCTTTGTTAAGCGACGTGTGCTTATTGACGCGAAGATAAAAATCCATCGTTGTTATCGCTTGGCAAGCAACTTTTAGCGTTTTCTGCCAAGCTTTGTCCATGTAAGTTTTAATAAGCTTGTTATTAGAAACAAATAGCTGCTCCATCGCCATTGCAGTCGCTATATTCTTGATTTGTCTGAGACCGATACGAGTTACTGCTTGGTTTAAGGTGTTTACCTTCACCGAACGGCCCATAAATGCGCTGTTGGCAACTTTGATCATACGTGCTGCAAGGGCTGGGTCGTGAGAAATAACATCTGCCATCTGCATCAAGTTAATTTCAGGGTCATCTGCCGCTTGCCTAACCCGCACTGCAATTTCAGGTAATGTCGGCAATACCAAGGTATCGTTATTAATTCTGTCAGTTAGAATCGTGAGCAAAGCATTTTCTGTAGACATGAAACCAAATCCCTTAATAACTGAATAAAAGACCCGACTACAAGCGTAAGCTTATGGCAAAAGTAAGCACTTGCTTGCTGGAGGTCACACTGCTGATTTTTAGTATCTATGACGTAAGTATTGTCTAACTTTCGGATAAAGTTAAGAAAATCTAAAAAAATAATATTTTATTTATATACCCTCAATAATTAGCAAGTTAGAATTCATAGCATATGGTGCTTTGTGGCAAACTTTGCCGCAAAAATACTGAAGATGACCCATAGCTGGACACAAATGATGACCTTTCACGTTAACAGCGGCTTGCGTATCACACGCCAACCAAAGTTAACTAAGTATTGTGATACAAAATCGTGTAAGGTGATCGCCACATAAATAAATAGAATACAGACAACAAGGGAGCATTATGAAACACTCAATGATTTCGGTTGCAATCGCACTTGCAACAGGTCTCACCCTAACTGGCTGCTCTGAGCCATCAACCTCTTCTGAGAAACCTAGTGCACAAACTGAGCAAGGACAAGTTGATACTAAACAATCAGGCTATAAGCTAGTTAATGCATCTCAAGACCGGCTAGATATTTATACCCCAGTAACACTCGAAACAGACTTGAGTCACTTAAACGATAACCAGAAAAAGATGCTAGCTTTACTCATCGATGCTTCGGTTATTATGGATGATTTATTTTGGCAGCAAGCGTTCGGCGAAGACAAAGCAACATTCCTAAGCAAAATCTCAGACGAAAAAGTACGCCAATTCGCGGACATTAACTATGGGCCTTGGGATCGTTTAAATGGCGACCAAGTTTTTCTTTCTGGCTTTGAAGAAAAAGCACTGGGTGCAGAATTTTACCCAAGCGACATTACCAAAGACGAGCTAAATAACGCCGAAGTAAAAGATAAAACAGGATTGTATTCTGTTATCCGCCGCGATGAAAACGGCAAACTATACAGCACTTCTTACTCATCCGCGTATAAAGCTGAATTGGATAAAGCCGCAGAGCTTTTACGCCAAGCAAGTAAACTGGCACAAGACAAAGAGTTTGCAAACTACTTAAACTTGCGTGCAGATGCGTTAGTCAATAATAGCTACCAAGCGTCTGATTTTGCTTGGATGGACATGAAGAATAACCCGATTGATGTGGTGATCGGCCCAATTGAAACCTATGAAGACCAGCTATTTGGCTATCGCGCCGCTTTTGAGTCTTACGTTCTGGTTAAAGACTTAGCGTGGAGTGAGCGTCTCGCTAAATTTGCCGCCTTCTTACCTGAGCTACAAACCGGCTTGCCTGTTGATGATAAATACAAGCAAGAAGTACCAGGCTCTGATGCCGACCTAAACGCATATGACGTCATTTATTATGCAGGCCATTCAAACGCGGGTAGTAAAACCATTGCGATTAACCTGCCAAATGACGAAGAAGTGCAACTCCAAAAAGGTACACGTCGCCTACAGCTTAAAAACGCCATGCGCGCAAAATTCGATAAGATCTTAGTACCAATTGCTGACCAACTTATCGTCCCTGAGCAACGTAAGCACATCACCTTTGATGCTTTCTTTGCTAATACCATGTTCCATGAGGTGGCCCATGGTCTAGGCATTAAAAATACCATTACAGGTAAAGGCACCGTGCGCCAATCACTGCAAGAACACGCCAGTGCGCTTGAAGAAGGTAAAGCTGATATCCTAGGTCTATACATGGTCGAGCAATTGCTTAAAAAAGGCGAGATCACCGAAGGTACGCTTGAGGATTACTACATCACCTTTATGGCTGGTATCTTCCGCTCAGTACGTTTTGGTGCATCCAGTGCACATGGTAAAGCGAACATGATCCGCTTTAACTTCTTTAAAGAAGAAGGCGCATTTTCTAAGACCACGGATGGTCTATATCAAGTGAATATGGAAAAGATGGGCGCAGCGATGGAAAAACTGTCTAACCTTATCCTAACGCTACAAGGTGACGGCGACTATCAAAAAGTAGATCAACTGATCGCCACACACGGCGATATCAAAGCGGAACTGCAAAAAGATCTAGATAAGCTTTCCAAAGCGAACATTCCTGTTGATGTTACCTTTAAGCAAGGTAAGCAGGTGCTAGGACTGTAACTTCAGTATCATCAAAAACAAAAGGCGCTTCATATGAAACGCCTTTTAATCCAATATTCACGCTTAAGCTTTTTCTTTACAGGTAAAGCTTGTCGTTGATACCGATTTAACATTACCCTTGCCACACTCTACAACAGCCATCTCAGCATGTTTTTCTACTAATTGAGCATTGTTAGAAGAGGTACAGCCGATTAGAGTCAAAGGTAATACAAGCAAAACAAGTTTCATAATTTCATCCTTTAAATTACCCAAAAAAGGTAACTTCATCTTATCAAAAAATTCTCGCCAAACAAAACTCATTATAATTTAAACTTGAAAACACCATCTAATTACGAAACAACAGTATCAACATCTTACTTTTACTTTGCCTCTCATAAAAGAGCCATCAAACTATAAAAAATAAGCTAATTCAGATACTAACAAACGAATATTCCTGTTGATGTTACCTTTAAGCAAGATAACAGTTGCTCGGTAATTAACCCTAGATACAATAATCTTTGATTTCTCTTTGGTGTTTTTTGATGGCTTTTGTGGCTTTGTCAGATTTAGCAATCGCTAAATTTACTTTCGCATCATCGCATTTGTCTTGTAGCTCTTTGCGCATTAAATAGTTTTGATCTTGCTGTTGCTGCGCCAACCCTTCCACACCACTATATTCAGTTCTGGACTCTGGTTCACGATCTTTTTGATAAGGCTCTGGCACAGTCGCCTTACAGGCGGATAATAATGATACTGCCAAAATAACAACTAAACTTTTATTCATATCGCGTACTCATTGATTTAAAACGGCAAAAGTCAATTTCAGTTATAACAGTTCCAGATATAAACACAAAACACGTAGAACTTAACAGTTTGTAAAGCGCTTGATGTGTTTACAGTCTCATTGCCTTTTTGAGGCTTTAAGCAAAACTCGCCTTTAGCTGCTCAATTTCCTCATCACTGTAGGGTTTTGCTGGATAGAGCCCCCAAACCGGTTTTGGCCATGCAATATCAGTTTTAAATCGTGCGATGTGGTGCACATGTAGTTGTGGCACCATATTACCAAGCGCAGCCACGTTTAATTTATCTGGGGTAAAGGTGTCTTGTAACAGCTGACTAAGTTTGGCCGATTCTTGCCAAAATTGAACTTGCTGCGACTCAGGTAAATCAATAATTTCTTTCGCGCCCACAACCCTAGGGACTAAGATAAACCAAGGGTACTGAACATCATTCATTAACAACACGCTACACAGCGGCCACTCGGTAATTAAGATACAGTCTCGTTGTAATTCTTTAGCTAATTCAAATGACATAGTGAAATTCTATAAATCCTATTTACACGGCACTCTATCCGAATTTGTTGCTATTGCAAAGCGGCTTCATTACCATCCAATCAGACTTTAAAAATATAACAAGGTGGCTACCGTGCACTCTCGCATTAAACACTACACCATCGCTCTTCCATTAGCACTTGCCTCTGTCACCGCTAGCGCAGAGCAACTAACGCTAGAGCGACTTTTTGACGATCCGTCTCTTTCAGGTAAAGCACCTGTAAAACTGCAATTTTCTCCTGACGGTTCTCGTGTTACTTATCTTCAAGGTAAAAAAGAAGACTATAACCGTTACGACCTTTGGGAATACAATCTCAAAGACAATACAAACCGCTTGTTGGTAGATTCTGCGGCACTATTTTCTGGCCCAGAGAACCTCTCAGATGAAGAAAAAGCACGTCGTGAGCGTCAACGTATTTTTGGCCGTGGTATTTTAGAATACAAATGGTCAAAAGATGGCAAAGCGCTACTTTTCCCACTCAATGGCGACTTGTACTACTATGAAATCGCTTCTGGTAAGAGTAAGAAACTAACGGAAACTGAAGCATTCGAAACCGACGCTCGCTTCTCGCCAAAAGGCAATTTTGTTTCTTTTATTCGTGAGCAAAACCTCTATGCCATTAATCTTAAATCGGGTAAAGAAACGCAATTAACTAAAGACGGCGGTGGCGTAATTAAAAACGGCATGGCTGAGTTCGTTGCTCAAGAAGAAATGAGCCGTATGACAGGCTATTGGTGGTCGGGTGATGAGCAACAAATTGCTTTTACTCGCATTGATGAAAGCCCAGTTCAGGAAGCCATTCGTAACGAAATCTATGCCGAAGAGGTCAAGCTATTCAATCAACGTTATCCATACACCGGGACTGCTAACGTTGAGATTGAATTAGGTGTTGTAAAGATCAATGACCAAAAGGTGGATTGGATTGATTTAGGCGAAGATAAAGATATCTATATTGCCCGTGCAAATTGGTTAAAAGACAATAAAACATTGTCATATCAGTGGCAAAATCGCTCACAGCAAAAACTGGAACTGCGCTTTTACGATACTAAAAGCAAAAAGCAGCAAGTCGCCCTAACCGAAACCAGTGATACTTGGATTAACCTACACTTTGACCTTGAATTCTTAAAGGACAAAAAGCATTTCGTTTGGGCATCTGAGCGCGATGGCTTTAAACACCTTTACCTGTACAGAACCAATGGCCAACTGGTGCGCCAAATCACTAAAGGCGATTGGATTGTTGAGAGCCTTCAGGGAATTGATGAGAAAAAAGGCATCGTATACTTCTCCGGCCGCAAAGACACGCCGCTTGAAAGCCACCTATACAGCGTACCACTTTTTAAAGATGGCGATGCAAAACGTATTACCGAAAAAGGCAGCTATCATAGTGTCGTACTGGCAAAAGATAACCGTACCTTTATCGATAAAAGCTCTTCTGTAAACCGTCCACCAGCGGTTGCGCTACGAAAAGTGAATGGTGACTTTGTGACTTGGCTTGAAGAAAATGCGCTGAATAACGAACATCCGTTAACGCCTTATTTGAGCAATCTAGCTACGCCAGAATATGGCACACTTAAAGCGGAAGATGGTCAAACTATGTATTACCGCTTATTTAAGCCAGCAAAGCTTGAAAACGGTAAGAAATATCCTGTTATTGTGAACGTGTATGGCGGACCTCATGCACAACGCGTGACCAACAGCTGGCGTAGTAAAAACTTGTACTTCCAATATCTTGCCCAGCAGGGTTATGTGATTTTCCAATTAGATAACCGAGGTTCTTACAACCGTGGTAAAAAGTTTGAAGATCCAATCTACAAGCACTTAGGTGTAGTGGAAGTGGCTGACCAAATTAAAGGCGTTGAGTTCTTACGTACACTAGAGTACGTCGACCCTGAGCGTATCGGTATTTATGGTCACAGCTATGGTGGTTATATGGCGCTGATGACAATGTTTAAAGCAGGCGACTACTTTAAAGCTGGTGTCTCTGGTGCGCCAGTAACAGATTGGGCTCTATATGACACCCATTACACTGAGCGTTACTTGGGTCACCCAGATACAAATGCTAAGGGCTATGAGCAAAGCGCGGTGTTCCCTTATGCTGATGGACTAAAAGGCCCGCTGATGATCTATCATGGTATGGCGGACGATAACGTGCTATTTACCCATGCAACGAAACTATTTAAGCAGTTGCAGGACGAGGTTAAGCCATTTGAAATGATGACTTACCCTGGATCGAAGCACAGTTTACGTGGCAAAAAAGTACAAACCCACTTGCATCAAACCATTACTGACTTCTTTAATCGTCATTTTGAGGTTGAAGCTAAGTAAACACTTAATAGCGCCTAGCTTCCTATGAGCTGGGCGCTTCTTCTTTTCTCTCCATTTAGTTCTAATCCATTGGTCTAATTGTTTATTCTTCTAGACTAAGAAAAACTGAAATTATTGTTCTATCTCAAGTTATATATCAATTGCATTAAGTAAATGAGCTATTTGAAGTGGAGAAATAGCTTTAGTAGCAAGGCAAAAATTTTGCTATTTAGTTGTTCTAAATGAGAAATTTTTAACTAAGCTAATATGGTATTTCACCCTTCAAATTGGTTGGAGAATTAACGCAATTGGTATTACTACTAAGATTAACTAGTATGAATTGATGAGGCGTTCGCGCCTGCTTCTCTCAATAATAAAAACGACATAAGGATTGCGTTATGTCCAAACAGTTTTTTCGAAATCTCACCATTTTCCAGCGCCTCGCGTTACTGATCATTGTCGTTATTATCGGCGTTATCCTTCAAAGCGCAGTAAGCTTATCGCAACAGTATGATGCACTCGAAAAGCAGCAATATCATAAAACTCAAAACCTTGTTGAAAATGCCTATAGTTTAGTGGCTTACTTTCACCAACAATATGTATCTGGGAAACTCCCAGAGGCGCAAGCGAAATCCGCAGCCCTTGATGCCGTTGCCGCTTTACGATACGAAGGTAACAATTACTTCTGGATCAACGACTATCATCCAAAAATGGTGATGCACCCATTTAAAAGCGAGCTCAACGGCAAAGATCTCAGCCAATCAAAAGATCCCACAGGCAAGCGCTTATTCGTTGAAATGGTACAAGTGGCAGAAAAAAGTGGTGCGGGATTTGTTCCCTACCTTTGGCCAAAACCCGGTAAAGAAGCCCCTGTCGAAAAAATATCTTACGTCAAAGCGTTTACACCTTGGGGTTGGATCATCGGCTCCGGTGTGTACCTCGACACTATCGAAGCTGAGTTTGCCTATATTCGAAATTTGCTATTAATTGAGATGGTGGTGCTTATTATTCTGCTATTCCCATTTAGTGCAATCATAGGTAAGAGCATCATCACCCCCATTCAACAAGCCAAAGACATGATGAAAGATATCGCTCAAGGCGAAGGCGATTTGACTCGACAACTCGACGAAAGCGGTAAAGATGAGATAACCGCGCTTGCCAAATACTTTAACTTGTATACTGAGAAGATGCGTCATTCCATCGCGACAGTGGCCCATAACGCTAAAGAAGTTGAAACACTGGCCAATCAGGTAAAAGCGGCTGGCGAAGAAAACTTGGCATTTATTGAGTCGCAAAATGACAATAGCCGCCAAGTCGCCACGGCTGCCGAACAAATGACCATGCAAGTTCGTGAGATCAGTAGCAATGCAGATACTGCCGAGCATTCCGCCGCAGACGCACGCAATTACAGTGAAAAAGGCAAACAAACTATTTCTCAAACCATTGCCGCCATTAAAAAGCTGTCGGAGCAAATTCAATCTGTGAGCGTGACAACGACAAGCCTTGCACAAGAGAGTCAGCATATAGGATCGGTGCTCGATGTTATTCGAGGTATTGCGGAGCAAACCAATTTACTTGCACTAAACGCGGCAATAGAAGCCGCTCGAGCAGGTGAACAAGGACGAGGCTTTGCCGTTGTTGCAGATGAAGTTCGCACCCTTGCAAGTCGTACGGGTCAAAGCACAGATGAAATCCACAACATGATCGAGCGACTGCAAAAAGAAGCGCAGCAGGCCGTAGCAGCAGTTAAAGTTAGCCAACAAATCTCGGAGCAAACGGTTGAACAGGTACAGCTTGCCGATAACGCATTAACCGAAATTGAGCGCCTTATTGACGCTATCTCGGATATGAGTACCCACATCGCCAAAGCCACCGACGAGCAAAGTCTTGCAGCACAAGAAGTTAATGAGCGAATAGCTCAGCTTTCTGACTCCACCCATCACTCTTTGGATACCACGCATTCGCTCAACAACACCAGTGAGCAACTAACACGAGCAAGTCACGAATTGAGTGACATAGTTAACCGCTTTAGAGTATGATATCCACCCTGCAGAGCACCTGTCAGTGCTCTGCTTCTTGCCCAATAGATGATTGATATTCCTTATCTTGTCGATAAAAATAATCCGTGAGCGTCTAAGCTATTTTACCGCTATATTGCCAATTTATTTGCTGAGCAAAAATAGCCCGTGAAAATCTGTTTTATTATGTACCCTTGGGAGCGTGTAGAAGCTGAAAACGACAGCACGCTAAGACTTATCCACGAAGCCGTATCGCGCGGTCACGTCGTTGCCATCACCACCGTAAACAACCTCACTATTCGCGAAAGTGTCGCCAGTGCCTTCTGTGATGTATTTGTTGCGGGCCAAAAAGTATCTGACAACTTAGTGAGCTTTTACAACAAAGCTGAGTTTAAAAAAGTACAGCTTCCTTTGGCAGGTTTTGACGCAATATTTATGCGCGCCAATCCGCCGCTTGATACCTTGGCGATGAACTTTTTAGACTCTGTTCGTGATGATACTTTCATCATCAACGACATCGATGGCCTGCGTATCGCAAATAACAAGCTATACACGGCATCTTTCCAAGGCATCGCGAGAGAATTTATTCCAAATACGCATGTATCTAAAAACAAAGAGTATTTAGAGCGTATATTCTCTGAATCAGAGCAAGAGAAAATGATCTTAAAGCCGCTTGATGGCTTTGGCGGTCGCGGTGTTATCGTCGTTGAAAAACGCGCGAAACAAAGCTTTAGCTCACTCCTTGAGTTTTATATTGGTGGCGACGAGGCTGGTAAAGGCAGCAACTACGTCATTTTACAAGACTATGTTGAAGGTGCCGACGAGGGTGATGTTCGTATTCTAATGCTTAACGGCGAACCGATTGGCGCCATGAAACGTGTGCCTGCAGCAAATGAAGTGCGTGCCAACGTACATGCCGGTGGCAAAGTAGTGAAACACAAACTCACCAACCAAGAAAAAGCGCTATGTAAGCACATCGGCCCTAAGCTTGTGCGTGATGGTTTGTATTTTGTTGGCATTGACGTGATAGGCGGCAAGCTTATTGAAGTTAACGTGCTCTCGCCTGGCGGGATAACCCGTATTAACCGTTTAAACCGCTGTAAGCTGCAAGTGCAAGTTATCGATTTTGTAGAGAGTGTGGTGCACGCCAAAGAGCTAGTAACGCATCGCAAAAACCAATTCCGTCAAGTAATAGAAGATGCTCATGCTATCTGAACAAGCCATCATTGCCGCGCTTGAAGCCGGCAAACCCATCAGTGGACAATTTGCTGAAGGTGCTTTTCACCTCGAAGTGAGGGAATACGTGCCTTATGTCGCCACTGCTGTACACGCAGGCCACCGCACCCGTGCTAGCCTAAAAGGCTTGTTCGCCATTAGCGATGCTGAGCGTTTACAAGAGGAAGATCCGTTTACCGACGGCATGATTGAATCATTACCCATCACGCTTATCGCGCGTGACTCACGTTACGAATACGATCTTAACCGTGCGCCAGAGCTTGCGATATACAAAGAAGCATGGGGTAAACAAGTGTGGAGCCAAGCGCTACCAAATGCAGACATAGATGTTAGCTTGTCTAAGCATGCAGCCTATTACCGTGTGCTCAGTGCGCTGTTAACCACGCTTGAGCGCAAGTTTGGTGCCTGCTTGCTATTTGATGTACACAGCTATAATTATCAAATTCGTAGCTACCCTTATGCACCAACCTTTAATATTGGCACTGCACAACTTGATACCTTGCGTTTTCGCGCCGTATTAGATGAGCTGAAAAAACAGCTAGAACTGAAAAAACTGGCAGGCCAGCTGGTGGATTGTGCTGAAAATACCGTCTTTCAGGGCCATGGTTATCAAGCGCAATATATTACCAGCCACTTTGATAACACCTTAGTGGTACCGCTTGAAGTAAAAAAAGTCTTTATGGACGAAAACAGCGGCGAATTATTCCCTGTGGTGTTTGAAAAACTACAGCGCAACATGCATGTTGCTTTGAGTAAAACGGCAAAAACATTTGCTAAAAATCACTGCTATAAGCCACTTCGCAAAGCAAAATCAACGTCGCAGCTTGACCCTGCGCTGATTAACGTGGACTCTGCGCTGTACCGCATAGCCAGAAACCTTGAAACGCTGCATTATGTTAACCCAAGCAATATCGCACAAGAGAAACGTCGCTTTTTCTCGAAACGTCATTATCAGCCTGCGTTTAAATATCGCCCGCTGAAAATTGACCCGTATGAGTTTAAAGAGCAACTCTATCGCTTGCCCGTTGGAAAAATCCAAGATCCGATCGTAAAAGATTTATATCGTAAAGTGATCGACAACTACGCGACTAAAATCGAACTGATCACCCAAATTGGTCGCGAAGCCTTTTTGTATAACTCGCTACGCTATTATGGTGAGCCGGATTACAACGATATAAATAATGCGACCTTCTTGCTGCACGCGCGCGAAACAGAGACCTTGCCAAAAAAAGACATTACAGCCGAGCAAGCCTTGGTACGTTTTAATCAAGCGATTGAGGCTATGGGCTTACCTTGTAAGGTCGCTATATCAAGCAAGCTCGTTGCCAAAGCAATGGTCGACAATAGTAAGCGTCTTCTGCTTGTAAATAGCAGTGCGATGCTATCTGAGCTTGATATCAATGCCTTGATAGAGCATGAAATTGGCGTGCACTTACTCACGACTTTAAATGCTGACGCCCAACAACTTAAAGTGCTGCACTTAGGTTTACCTGGCAATACCTATACTCAAGAGGGCCTTGCCATCTACCGCGAGTATCAATCAGGGCAAATAAATCTGACACGATTGAAAGTATTAGCGCTTAGGGTGATTGCGGTTAACATGCTACTTAAAGGCGATAAATTCTATCAAGTGTATGAGTTTTTAGCTGACTCGGGTGTATTAAACGTCAATGAAGCCTTTGCGCTGACCACTCGAATTTTCCGTGGTGGTGGCTTTACTAAAGATCATCTCTACTTAAAAGGCTTTAAAGACATAGTGCAGCTTGCCAATACCCGCAGCTTAGATAATTTATATCTCGGTAAAACGGGCATTGCGCACTTAGATGCACTGGACGCGTTAGTAGAACAAGGTATATTCACAAGACCTAAATATCTGCCGGATACGAACCGAGATCCCGAGCCAGATGCAATCCTAAGTTATTTAATTTCTTCAATTAAATAGGCCAAATTCGCCACTGTGGTTATACTAGTGCCATCTAGTATCTACCCAGTGGCTTTGTTTTGACACAACAGGAAATAGATTTACTCGCTTTTGAGCTGGCAAACCTTCGTCTCAATGCCGATCTCACGCTCGCACCAAAGTACAGTTATTTTTCAGATAAACCCTACCCGCTTGGTCGCTGCCTAGAAATTCGCGATGAAATGTTTAAACTCGTCACCACGGAGCTCAAGCAAAATTCAGAACGTTTATCTGTGCTCAGAAATTACATGCTTAAAGAGAATGCCGAGCTCAAAAAAGTATGGGGTTCGCTACGCGATGAGTACTTTCAAAATGCGATGTTGGTGGGAGATTGGTATATAGATACCGCAAACGATACGGTGAATGCAAACAAACCCAGAGTTGAAATCAAACCCATCGCACAATCAGGCTTTTCAGCCATCACTAATTTCGAGCAGTTTGTTAAGATTGCTCGCGCTTATTGGCAAGTGGAGGTGTTTAAAAACACCGCCTTTCCAGCCATCGCGCCTTATTTACCGTTAATTTGTGTCAACGCAAAAGGCGCTACTTGGTTAGCTGCGGCCAATGACGATATGATCAAGGTCGCTACCAACAGTGAGTTTAGGCTATCTGAGCAAATCCTCTGTCAGCTGCCAGAGCCTGACTCTGTTATCGTATCTCGCTGGCAACAGACCCTAACTGGCATCGATGCTTTAGATGACATCTTATTGCAAACAGGAAAGCCCGAGGGGTTTTGCCAACTATACAGAGCTGCCGAAAAGGCAACGGATTTAGCATTTAGGGATAGGGTCGTACGCGCCTATATGAGCTTACCCAAAGGCGCGTAGTGAATTAGAAGGAAGTGGGATAAGTCGGTTTTTCGTCCGTAATTTCCCATTTATCTTCTGTTGGTCTATCCACTCGACATTGATTTTGCTGTTGGAAACACCTGTCCTCACAGTTTTGTACTTGCATCGGATCTGAGTAATCTTTGCGACAGCTCATAGAACACGAACGTGAATCACCTTCGCAATCGACCGGCACATTGCTGACTCTAGTTGTAAAATGTCCACTACAGCCACTCACAAACGCAGCGGCGAACACTGCTGCTACACATAATTTTGTTGTCATTGTTCTGCTCTCAAAAACACCGGTTCTTGAGCCTTTTGCGTTGCTTCTTCACTAAAGCGGTATCCTGCAATATCAAACGCTTTCAGGCTTTCCAAATCCGATACTTGGTTCTCAATGATATACCTTGCCATCATACCGCGCGCTTTCTTCGCGTAAAAACTGATGACTTTGTATTGACCATTTTTACAATCTTTAAAGATAGGAGTGATAATGTCACCTTTCAGCGCCTTCTTATCTACCGCTTTAAAGTACTCATTTGAAGCTAAGTTCACCAAGTATTGTGTTTGTGCCCCTTCCATGACCTTATTCAGTTTTTCAGCGATAATCGTGCCCCAAAACTCATACAGGTTTTTGCCACGCGGGTTACTTAACTTTGTACCCATTTCTAAACGATAGGCCTGCATTAAGTCAAGTGGTTTTAGGATGCCATACAGCCCAGATAAGATACGTAAATGATTTTGCGCATAATTTAAATTAGCCTCAGTTAGGCTTTGTGCTTCTAAACCGACATACACATCGCCATTAAAAGCAAAAATAGCTTGTTTAGCATTGTCTTGTGTAAAAGGCTCTGACCACTCGGCAAACCTTGCCGCATTTAAGCCAGCGAGCTTGTCGCTTATCTTCATTAAGCTACCGATCTGCTGTGGTGATAAATCGCGACAAACTTGAATAAGTGACTCGCTATGCTCCAGCAGCTCTGGCTGTGTGTGCATCTTGGTTGGTGCGGGTGTTTCATAGTCTAGGTTTTTCGCTGGAGAGATAACTGTGATCATGGTTTGCCTATTGACTTAGCTAGTAATTAATGTCAATTTCAACACTATCCCCAAGTAACTTCAAGTGTTTGTCCGCTTTCACTTGGGTTTAAGCAATTCGCTGTTAAAGTACAGCTTCGCTTTACAACTCGACCTTATATAACAACAACCTCAAATAGCGAGTGTGATATGTCGCCCGATACGGACATATGACCTATTCAGCTATTTCACGGTGTTGCAACATAAGGCGTCTAATATCACTTCGCTGTTATCAATATTGGAATGAGGAACACATGACTTCAGCATTAGATAGGCTAAAACAACATTCATCAATCGTCGCTGACACCGGTGACATTGAAGCCATCCGCAAGCTACAGCCTGAGGATGCAACAACTAACCCTTCTCTTTTACTTAAAGCGGCGGAGACGCCTGCTTATCAGCCTTATCTAACAGAAGCTTGGGATTATGCCAAAGCCAATGAAAGTGACGCTGACAAGCAGTTAGCGCTTGCTTGTGACTATTTTGCCGTTGTGATTGGTAAAGAAATCGCGAACTCTGTGCCGGGATATATCTCAACCGAAGTAGACGCACGTTTATCTTTTGATACCGAAGCGACTATCGCAAAAGCAAAAACGCTATTAAATTTATATGAAGCGCAAGGCGTAAGCAAAGACAAAATCTTGATTAAGATTGCATCGACTTGGGAAGGTATTAAAGCCGCTGAAGCACTGGAAAAAGAAGGTGTTAAGTGTAACCTAACGCTGCTATTTAGCGAAGCGCAAGCACGTGCATGTGCCGACGCAAACGTATTTTTAATCTCACCATTTGTTGGGCGTATTCTAGATTGGCACGTTGCCAACGGCCTAGAAAAACCAACTAACCCACTACAAGATCCGGGTGTGCAATCTGTTCGTAGTATTTTTGAATTCTATAAACAGCACGGTTATAAAACCGTTGTAATGGGCGCCAGCTTCAGAAATACAGGTGAAATTCTAGCCCTAACGGGTTGCGATAAGCTCACGATTAGCCCTTCTCTATTAGAAGAGCTTGCTGCAATGCCTGCAAACGAAGATTACCTACTTGAGGCTGACTTTACGCCTAAAGCAAAACCTGCAGCGCTTAGCGAAAGTGAGTTCCGTTGGTTACATAACCAAGACGCAATGGCCACAGAAAAGCTTGCTGAAGGTATTCGCTCATTTGCCGATGCACAAGAAATATTAGTCGCACGCTTTAAAGCACTGTAAGTGCCTTAAACATTCGATTTCGAAACGCCGCATATTGCGGCGTTTTTGTTATCGCTCTCAATACAAAACTTTCTGAACACCTCCTAGATATCACCCGAATTGACCTTCATCAAACTGTCACTTGCTTTTAACCCAAAAGACACAATTGTGTTTTATTTTTATCCCGTCTGTGGTATATCAATATCACTTGAAGTGAAAATTGATGCCGCTACTTTCTGGTTTTGGTACAAAAAGCAAGCAACGCGGGGTTGTTTGTAGCGTACTTTAGCTATCAGACTTTTATCGGTTCCTCATATTGAGGTTTGCCAAATAGTATGAAGAGATCAACGGTGTCATTGCAATTGTAGTGCTAACAACAGCCAAAGCAAATGCCACTTTAGGTTGTTTTTATCAATAGGAGATTTTCATGGATACCCTAGACGAGTTATTAGAATTATTAGAAAGTCCGGATACTAGGAAAAAAACTTCATCTAAGGGCAAAAAAAGAAAATGGCGTGAAATTGAAGCGCTAAAAGATAAACAGCGACTACGCAAAGAACTACAGGAATTGGATATTTTCGCAGACAATGTTGATTTAGACGAATTTGATTTTAACTAAAAAGAGCGCCCTTCACGGCGCTCTTTTTTGTTTTTATCTGCTATAGCTCGGCCAATCGCCAGTCGATTGGCTGCTTACCCATTTGTGTGAGCAGCTGATTGGTTTTGCTGAAATGGCCACTACCAAAAAAGCCGCGATGTGCTGAGAGCGGCGAAGGATGTGGCGCGTGTAAAACATGGTGACGATTTGTGTCTATGCTTTTACCCTTTTTCTGAGCGTGTGAGCCCCAAAGTAAGAAAATCACACCTTCGCTGTGGGCATTCAGCTTTTCAATCACTACATCAGTAAAGCGCTCCCAGCCCAAATGCTTATGAGAATGGGCTTGGCCTTGTTCTACCGTCAACACCGTATTTAACAGCAGTACGCCCTGTTTAGCCCAGTCAATTAGGTAGCCGTGATTAGGTATGCGAAAGCCGTCAATATCCTGCACCAACTCTTTATACATATTATTTAACGACGGCGGCGGCTTGATCCCTGGCAACACAGAGAAACATAAACCATGGGCTTGATTAGGACCGTGATAAGGGTCTTGCCCTAAAATCACCACTTTAACCTGATCGAAAGGCGTGACTTTGAACGCTTCAAATACTTGTTCATGGGGCGGAAACACATTTATACCTTGAGCGCGACGCTCTGCCACGTAATCCATGGTTTGTTTAAAGTAATCTTGTTGTTTTTCCTGACCTAACACGTCACTCCACGTTGTCATGCTTCACCTTTTTTCATCATATTATAATGGCTTCGAGAAGCGTCGAGTTTACCACATAAATCCGATATTCCCTCGAGCATACGATAGCTATAACGATGGAGCAGATCGGCATCTACCGAAATAGTTTGTTGATACTTTACCGCAGGGATCGACGGCCATTGCTGCCATGCAATTGCTTTAACCTCTTGTTTGGTCTTTTCTTCAGGGATCACAATCACTTGTGGTGATTTCAACAGAACATTCTCAATGCTAATTTGCGGATAGTCCGTGGTGGCGTCGGCAAAAACATTTTTCACATTACACACAGTAAATACTTGCTGTAACCAACTTTCGCCTCCCACGGTCATCAGCGGTGATGGCCACAATTGATAAAATACAGCTAAGCTAGCGCTTTGTTTATACTGATCTTTTAGTTCATTTAAACGTTTAGTAAATAAATCAGCCTGTTGCTGTGCTTGAGCTCCAAGGCCGGTAATTTTACCTAGGCGTAGCAACTCATTGGGCAGTTTATCTAGATATTTCGCTTCACTATAAATCACGTCAACACCAAAGCTTTCGAGCTTTTCAAGCATAGGAGCGTGACTTGCATTTTTCCACGCAATGATAAGATCAGGCTTAAGTGCCAAAATTTTCTCAACCGAAATGCCTTGATAGTCGCCAACTTGAGGCAGTTGCTTGGCTGATTCTGGATAATCAGCATAGGCGACCGTGCCTACAATCCGCTCCCCAGCTCCTATTGCATAAAGATTTTCGACAATATGAGGCGCAAGCGCGATGATCCGCTCTGCGGGCTTAGCACTAACGCTAAAGGCAAAACCTAGAACAATAAATAAGGCGAATTTTAGCATCAGTAGTCAAACCCTTTTTGCGCCTTAATGCCGGCCTCAAACGCATGCTTCACATTACGCACTTCACTCACGGTATCTGCAAGCTCGGTCAGGCGTCGATGTGCACCGCGCCCAGTTACAATCACCGATTGCATGGTAGGGCGGTTTTCTAGCGCCGTTATGACTTCGTCCAAATCTAGATAGTCATAGCTCAACATATACGTAATTTCGTCAAGCAATACCAAATCGATGCGTTCATCTTGTAGCCATACTTTTGCTTGCTGCCACGTCGCCTGGGCAGCGGCAGTGTCAGTTTCACGGTTTTGCGTTTCCCACGTAAAGCCTGTTTTCATTACCGCAAATGGCACGCCGACTTTTTCGAGCAAATTGCGTTCACCGCAATCCCAAGTTCCTTTAATAAACTGTACAACCGCAGCGTTCATACCATGACCGACACAACGCGCAACGGTGCCAAAACCAGATGTTGACTTACCTTTACCGTTACCTGTGATCACTTGTAAAATGCCCTGCTCTTGCTGCGCTGCGGCAATTTTTTCATCGACTTGTTGTTTTACTTTTTGCTGTCGTTGCTGATGCTTATCTTGTTGTTCGCTCATGTTATTCCTCAATTATTTTCATCAATTTTTGCCAATCTAAATGTGCTTCACAGCTGTCGGCAAGACGCGTAATTTGCAGCTCTCTGTGCTTCGCTAAATCAATCGCGGCTGTTCCCGCTTGCTTACTACCGGCCCAAGACAAGATAGCCTGTGTGGCGGCGACCGTATCAAATAAACCATGTAAATAGGTGGCTGCAATTTGATTATCTCGGGAGATAAAACCGTCCTGCACACTGTTATTTGGATGTGTGTTAAATCGCAAGAATGGCACCTCTAGTGCCGCTCCAGAAGAGATCCCTGCATGGATCTCGTAACCACAAATTTCAGCACTTTGCTCATCCAATTGGCAAATGCCAGACACTTGCGTCAGTACTTTTTGCTCTGAGAGTGTGGTCTCAAAGTCAGCCAGACCAAGTCCTGCGACTTCACCGAGTGTTGATTCCACCGCATTTGGATCTCTGATGAACTTACCTAACATTTGCAAACCGCCACACACACCTAGTACCTTACCACCGTACCTCAGATGCCGTTTGATTTCTTCTGCCCAACCCTGTTTGCGTAAGAAGGTTAAATCGCTCAACACATTTTTGCTGCCGGGCAGAATGATTAAGTCACAAGGACCGATAGATTCTTGATAGCGTACATAACGCAAATCCACTTCAGGGTTTAAGCGCAAGGTGTCAAAATCGGTGTGATTGCTAATATGAGGAAATAGTAAAACCCTAACGCTTAACGATCCCCGTTCACAGATATTGTCCACCGTCACCGCATCTTCTGCATCGAGCGCTAAGCCATGCAAATAGGGCAATACCCCAAGTACAGGCTTACCCGTTTTTTGCTCGAGCCAGTCAAGTCCTGATTGCAATAACGCAATATCACCACGGAAGCGATTGATCACAAAGCCTTTAACTAAGCTTCGTTCATAGTCACTTAATAGCGCAAGTGTGCCAACCAAGTGTGCGAACACCCCGCCTTTGTCGATATCAGCGATAATGATCACGGGGCATGCAACTTCACAGGCAAACCCCATATTGGCAATGTCATTTTCACGCAGATTGATCTCAGCAGGGCTCCCCGCCCCTTCCACTATGCACAGCTCAAATTGTTCGCTGAGGCGTTGATGTGAGGAAAGTACGGCCTCCATCGCTACCTTTTTGTAATCATGATAAGCGGCTGCTTCCATATTGCTAATGGCTTTGCCGTGAATGATCACTTGTGCGCCAGTGTCAGAGTTTGGCTTAAGCAAAATAGGATTAAAGTCTGTGGATAGCGGGACTTTTGCGGCTTCGGCTTGGAGTGCTTGTGCCCGACCAATTTCACCGCCACAAGGTGTGACGGCACTATTTAGTGCCATATTTTGCGGCTTAAAAGGCGCAACAGATAAGCCTCTTCGTTGCAGCACCCGGCAAAGTCCCGCAACCAGTGTACTTTTACCGGCATCAGACGTGGTGCCCTGCACCATTAAGGTTTTCATACGTCTTGACCTTTTAAACATTGTGGCAAGCCTGCAATAACAAAATCGACTCTGTCGGCCACTTTAGCAATGTCTTGATGGAGCCAACCAGATTCATCAACAAACTCACGGCTTAGCTCGCCAAGCGGAATTATCCCATGCCCCACTTCGTTACTCACCAAAATAACAGTGGCAGCACAGCTTTCTAGTGCCGCCAGCACATGTTCTTTTTTGTCTATGGTCGCGGCCTTACCCATTTCGCATAAGCCAAAACTCAGCCATAAGGTCAAACAATCGATAAGTAACAGCGCATCTTCGCGTGCAGTAGCAATAAGCTTATCAATATGCCACGGCTCTTCCACTAGCTGCCAGCGGCTATCACGCTGCATCTGGTGAGCAAACACTCGGCTTTTCATTTCTTCATCTTGGGCTTTTGCAGTTGCAACATAGTAAAGTTCGTTCACCGCACCTTGCTCTAACAATAGAATAGCGCGCTGCTCTGCCAAGCGACTTTTGCCTGAGCGAGCACCGCCCAGTATTAACTGTATTTGTGCCATTAGAGATGACCCACAATAAAAAGCAAAATAACAAGCTCAGCAAGCTGTTGCGCAGCCCCTAAACAATCTCCGGTGTAACCACCAAGCTGAGCGTTAAACCATTTAATGCACACAAGTCTTAGCACAAACAAGCAAGTACACAGCATCAACAAGTCGAACAGTGAAAGCGCAAGCCATGGCCAACAGAAAATTAAAATCGCAATGGTAGTGAGCGTAAGGCGGGTCGCCGCAGCACTCGATATATGTTTCGCTACCGGCTTAACTTTGCTCAGCTCATCAGCCTGTACATAGTTAAGCGCACCGATTAAAGACACCGCAAAGGCACGACTTAGGCTATGGGCTAAAATAAGTGCAGCGAGTGTCACAGCAAAGTCATTAAAGAGCATGGTCAAAAGCGAAAATTTGGCCAATAACAGCAATATCAGCGCACAACTACCGTATGTACCAAGACGGCTATCTTTCATGATCTCAAGCTTTTGTTCACGGCTCCAGCCACCGCCAAAACCGTCAAAAACATCGGCAAGACCATCTTCGTGAAAAGCCCCGGTAAGTAAAATACTCGCAGCCAGTACGATAACGGCACCAAACATCGGCGATACACCACTACTGGCAACATAGCCAAGCATGGCCGAGAAGCTACCAACAAATAAACCAACCAAAGCAAAGTAACCACTCACTTCGCTGAGTTCATCAGAAGAAGGGGCTGGTTCCAAACGAATTGGCACCCGCGTTAAAAACACCACAGCAAACTTAAACAGTCGCCACTCTTGTTGCCACTGCATTATGCGTCTACCACTTGCGTAACATCGGCATCGGCAAAGCTTGCCATTTCGCAAAAGAAGCCTAGCGCAGCTTGTAATAATGGAAGCGCTAGAGCGGCGCCCGTTCCCTCACCCAAGCGCATATCTAAATGCAGTAATGGCTCAGCGTTTAACTGCTCTAACATTAACTTATGGCCTTGCTCCATAGAGCCGTGAGCAAACACCATATATTGCTTACTTTGCGGTGCAATTCTACTTGCCAACATAGCCGCTGCGGTAGAGATGAAGCCATCCACTATGATTACTTTTTGTGCCCGTGCAACCGCCAGCATGGCACCAACCATTTGCACAATTTCAAAGCCACCTAGGCGCTGCAAAATTTGTTCTGGTGTCGCAAGCTTATCTTGATGATATTCTAGAGCCTGTTTGATAAGTGCCCGTTTTTTGCAAAGCGTTTCATCGTCAATGCCTGTACCGCGCCCCACACATAATTCCACACTCGCCCCGCTGAGCGCCGCTAAAATTGCAGCTGCAGAACTGGTATTGCCAATCCCCATCTCACCAAAAGCAATCACGTTGCTACCCGCTTCAATAGCGGGCATCACCACTTGCTCTCCATATTCAAGTCCTTGCTTGAGCTGCATTTCGCTCATCGCGGGCTGTTTATGGAAAGCATGAGTAATATCGCCAAGTCGCTGCGAGCGCAAATTCGGCGAAGGCTCGCATGGCACTAATGTGCCACAGTCTACTACGGTTAACTGCCAACCAAGTTGTCGACAAAAAACATTGATCGCGGCCCCCCCCTGCACAAAGTTTGCAACCATTTGCCCAGTTACTTCGCTTGGCGCAATAGAAACCCCTTGGCTTGCAATACCATGGTCACCCGCAAAAACAAACATTGCAGGGCGTGTTATTGCTAACTGCTCTATGTCTAATTGCGTCTGCCCTTGTGAGAAGATCTGTACTAGCTGCACAGCTAAAGCTTCAAGCTTACCTAGCGCACCTAGCGGTTTGGTTTTTAAGTCGATGCGCTGTTGAATAAGCGTGTTTAAGCGAGTATCTAACGGTTTAACCATGGGTAACTCCGACGCCTCCAGAGCGGCGATTTTTGAAAATAAGCAATGCTAAGAAAAACACGCTGCCAATGGCGGCGGTGATCACCCCCACAGGAAGTTCCTGATTATCGATAAGCGTGCGCGACAATACATCCACCCATAGCATCAAAAGCGAACCGCAAAGCGCGGTGGCCACAAGCCCAATGACCTTTGCTTGCGAGATAAAAAAGCGTACGATATGCGGGATCATCAAGCCTACAAATCCGACTCCGCCGCACGCAGCCACAAGTACTGCGGTGAGTAAGGAGCTCAATAACAACATACCTATTCGCACTCGTCCTACATTCACGCCAAGCGTGGTGGCGCTCTCATCTCCGAGTAACAAGGCGTTGAGCGGCCGACGCATCACTAAAAGCGTGATAAAACTCAGCAACACGACCAAACATGGAAGCCATAGCCATTGCCAGCTCGCCCTTGCAAACGAGCCTAGATTCCAAAACAAGATTGCACTGATGGCTTGAGGGTCACTCCAATAGAGCAACAAGCTAGTAAAGGCACTGAACAGAAAAGAAAGTGCGACGCCCGCCAAGAGCATAGTTTCTACCTGCTGTAGTGCATTGCGTTTTGCCACAAATAAAAGCAGCAAGATAGACAGCAAACTTCCGACAAATGCAGCCCCAGACATCATTAGGCTAGACTGTGCACCAAATAGCGCAATAAGCACCACCACACCGAATGAAGCACCTGAAGAAATACCAAATAAATAAGGATCAGCTAGCGGGTTACGCGTCACGGTTTGTAAAATAAGACCCGCTATCGCCAGTCCTGCTCCCGCGCTCATCGCCAGTAACGTCCGTGGCAGACGAAGCTCAACTACCACCCGTTGTTGAAGTACGTTGGGATCGAAATTAATAATCGCTTGTATAACCGTATGCCAAGATAAATCAATCGCACCGATCTTAAGTGCCATCAGCATGCTAAAACAGCACAAGCTCAATAGCAGTATCGATATCAACGCGATCCGCTTTGCGGCAATCATAATTGATACCCGTAATGAAAGCGTATATGTGGGATCTCACTGTTATTTGGCGGATGGCGGACAGTAGAAACCTCTGCACATACCCCAAAAACTTGGCTTAATAGGCTTTCGGTAATGACTTCAAGTGGCGACCCATCTGCAACAAGCTCACCGTTATTTAATACTAATAAGCGGTCGCACAAGGCGCTAGCCAAATTTAAGTCGTGAAAAGACGCAATGATAGTAACACCAAGCTGTTTGGCCAGCTCCATAATTTGGATTTGATATTTAATGTCCAAATGGCTGGTGGGCTCATCCATTATCAATACTTGAGGCGCTTGCACCATGGCACGTGCGATCATTGCCCTTTGCTTCTCCCCACCAGACAAGGAGCTAAAACATTGCTCTAATTTATGGCTCAATCCAACCTGCTCAATGGCATGTAAGATTGCCTGTTTTTCAGCAGCCGTCGTTGTCGCGAGCAGTGATTTGTTCGGTGTTAGCCCCATCAATACCATATCAAATAATGGCAGAGTAAACTCAGCGGGGATCTCTTGTAGCACCACAGCAACATGTCTCGCGTAGGCTTTACGTCCATAACTAGCTAGCGGCTTACCATTGAAAAGTAGCGACCCAGAACTTGGCGCTGTGTATTGATATAAAGTGCGCAGCAAAGTCGACTTTCCAGCACCATTCGGTCCGAGCAAACCAATAAATTCACCCGAATTAATAGCAAAGCTGAGTGCCTTTAAGATGGCTTTACCACCAAGCTGCACGCTAAGTTTATCGACTTGAAACTGTGGAGTGACTGCCATAGCACCTCTGATTGGGCACGGCAAAGTAGTAGCTTATAGACAAGCGACAACTTTGACTTAAGTCTGCCCGCTTAAGTATATAGATAGGCCTTGGTATCTGACTTATGCAAGAGGTAACACTCATACACATACAGTTGCGGGGACAGTTGAGGACTCACACCTCATTCCCAATATCTGCCTATCACGAAATTTGCAATATTATGAAGTCTAGACGTCTAAAATACAACTTTTGGCCAAGCAGTTTGGCTGCTGTCGTAAAACACCTCAACTTTTACTATACCCGCATAAGGAATATCTATCTTCGATTGGTATGCAGTAAGCTCAGGCGATAGGTCAAGAATAAGTGCTACAAGCGCTTTTATTACTCCAGCATGCGCTACGACGGCGGTACACTCTTCACTTGGCGATTCCAAAATGCTGTGCCACCATGTGGCAACCCGATGATGAAAATCATACATAGACTCGCCCTCAGGAGGCGTGTGCAGCCAAGGGTTTTGCCAAAAGTCACCAATACTTGGAAATTGGGTTTCTCGCCAAAGCGTATCATAAGGTTGTCCATCCCATAATCCAAAATCAAATTCGGCGAGATTTGGCTCCACCTCAACGGGGAGTTGATACTGCTTTGCAAAGGCTGTGGCTGTATTCAGGCAGCGCTTCCTTGGAGAGCTAATAATACCCTGCAGGCCACTTAGGCTCGTTAACGATTGCAGCAATTGCTGAGCACCAGTACTACTGAGTTCGGGATCTGTAACTCCAAGTAAATGGCCTGATAGGGTCGTTTCACCATGACGAACAAAATATAGCTGCCGCTGCATTTTTACTTAACCTGAGGTTTGTTACCCAAAAAGCAAAAACGCAAGCTAAGCTTGCGTTTTCAATTAATACCATTCTACGGTTATAGGATCTGGTTTTCTTTCCACATCTCTTCTTTTGCTAACCGCTTTTTGCGTTTGTCGCATGGATCGTCGCAATCACAAATTTTGTCAATGCCCATTGAGCCCAAACCACCACAGCTACTTGCCATGGATTTCTTTTGTACGATAACGCCTACAGCCATCGCAACAGCGATAAGCATAAGTAAACCGAAAGTAAGGAGGAATAAAGACATTATCTAGCCCCTTTTATTGCTACATTGAATTGAGTGACGACGCGCAAATTATACGCTTTCATGGCGTCACTCACAATTAAATTATGGGGTGTTGTACAGCTTAATTCAAGTACGGCTGAAATGCTTCACTCGCGTAACTCTTGATCCCTTCAGGACTTTTATACATCAAATACACGGGGAGTTGATGCTCAGTGGCATACGCCTTTGCACGCTCAGTGCCCATCACAGTCAATGCTGTCGCTAGGCCATCAGCCGTCATCGCAGATGGATGTAGTACCGTTACAGACACCAGCTCATGTTTAACTGGGCGACCCGTTGTAGGGTCAATAAGGTGTGTAAAGGTTTCACCGTCCATTTCATAAAAAATACGGTAGTCTCCTGAAGTTGCAATACCGTTTTTACCAGGCTCTATCACGCGGTGAATTTGGCGTTGACCAACAGGCGCATCGGGTTTCTCGATAGCAATACGCCACTCACCATCCGGCTTCTTGCCAGAAACGCGAAGCTCGCCACCGATTTCTACCATATAGTCATGAATATCATGACTCTCAATCACCTCAGCGACCTTATCTATGCCATAGCCTTTAGCGGTTGCAGAAAATGATAATTCCAGCCCCGTAACTGTTTTCGCAAGACCACGGTCATTTAAAATAAGCTTATCAACACCGATACGAGTGCGCATATCGTCTAACTCAGCCTGTGACGGACGCATTGTTGGTCTTTTGTCAGGACCAAATCCCCACAAATCGATAAGCGGTCCCATCGTAACATCAAGCGTTTTGGTCGACTTTCCAAGACGGATAGATTCTGCAACTACCAAGCGAAAGTCTTCACTGATAGGCATGACGGTATTCGCTGCTAAACGGTTGAACTGGTTAATCTCAGAATCTGGGATATAGGTGGACATAGATTGATTAACAACCTTTAATGCCTGCTCAACCTCCTCATGTAACTGCGCTTGTTCGAGCGGCTTTTCGCCGGGGAATACCTTGATGTTGTAAGTCGTACCCATGGTTTTACCAGACAGCACAATTTCCTTGGCTTCAGGTTTGGCGTCTTGGCACCCTGTTAAAAAAACGAATAAAAACGAAATAATAAAAAATCGAGATAAAAAAGCGTAACTTGCTTGCATCAGAATTCCCTGAGTTTAGTACCAACGGGTATAAAAAAGCCCTCGAGCAAAGTATTTTGCTGGAGGGCTTATATTCTAACTTAAGTTCATTGTTAGACCGAAACCTAATTAACCACCGAAGTCATCAAGTAGGATGTTTTCGTCTTCAACACCTAAGTCTTTAAGCATGTTAATAACTGCCGCGTTCATCATTGGAGGACCACACATGTAGAACTCACAATCTTCTGGCGCTTCATGGTCCTTAAGATAGTTTTCAAAAAGTACGTTATGAATGAAGCCCGTGTAACCTTCCCAGTTATCCTCTGGTTGAGGATCTGAAAGGGCAACATGCCATTGGAAGTTATCATTTTCTTCAGCTAGACCGTCAAAGTCTTCCACGTAGAACATTTCACGCTTAGAACGTGCACCGTACCAGAAAGACATCTTACGCTTAGAGTTAAGACGCTTAAGCTGATCGAAGATGTGTGAACGCATTGGCGCCATACCAGCACCACCACCAACAAATACCATTTCTGCATCTGTGTCTTTCGCGAAGAATTCACCGAATGGACCAGAAATAGTAACCTTATCACCTTCTTTAAGTGACCAGATGAATGATGACATCTTACCACAAGGTAATGTTAGGTTATTTGGCGGCGGAGTTGCGATACGTACGTTTAGCATGATGATGCCAAACTCTTCTGGGTAGTTAGCCATTGAGTATGCACGGATCGTTTCTTCGTCAACTTTAGACTCTAGCTTAAAGAAACCAAAACGTTCCCAGTCAGCACGATATTCTTCAGGAATATCATAGTCTGCATATTTAACATGGTGAGCTGGTGCTTCAATCTGAATGTAACCACCGGCACGGAAAGGTACAACTTCACCTTCAGGGATGCCTAGTTTTAGCTCCTTGATGAAAGTTGCTTTGTTATCGTTAGAGATAACAGTACATTCCCACTTTTTAACACCGAAGATTGATTCTTCAACTTCGATTTCCATGTCGTTTTTAACGTTAACCTGACACGCTAGACGACAGCCTTCACGTGCTTCACCTTTAGAGATGTGGTCAAGTTCGGTTGGTAGAATATCACCACCACCCTCTTTAATATGTACGCGACACTGACCACATGAGCCACCGCCACCACATGCAGACGATACGAAAATACCCGCATTTGCAAGTGCACCTAGTAGCTTACCGCCAGCAGGAGTCTTGATCGCTTTTTCAGGATCGCCGTTAATATCAATTGTAACGTCACCGCTTGCTACAAGCTTCGATTTCGCTGCAATGATGATAAGCACTAGCATCACAACGATAGCGATGAACATGCTTACGCCTAATACAATAGTTTCCATCGTATAGTTTCCTCGCTACCTTACAGTGAAATACCAGAGAATGACATGAAGCCAAAGCCCATTAGACCTACAGTAACAAAGGTAATACCTAAGCCACGTAAACCATCAGGAACGTCTGCATACTTCATCTTCTCACGAATACCTGCTAACAATACGATAGCAAGTGCCCAGCCCACACCTGAACCTAGACCATAAACTACAGATTCACCGAAGTTTAAGTTACGCTCAACCATGAATGATACCGCACCGAAAATCGCACAGTTAACTGTGATTAGCGGTAGGAAGATACCTAGTGCGTTATATAGCGCAGGGAAGAACTTATCCAATGTCATTTCTAGAATTTGAACAAGCGCTGCGATTACACCGATAAACGTCAAGAAGCGTAGGAAGCTAAGATCCACTTCAGGGAAGCCTAACCATTCCAATGCGCCCGGCGCTAGCACTGCGTGATAAACCAAGTTGTTTACTGGTACAGAGATACCAAGAACTACAACTACCGCAATACCTAGACCTAGCGACGTTGTTACTTTCTTAGATACCGCCAAGAAAGTACACATACCTAAGAAGAAAGACAAAGCTAAGTTTTCAATGAAAACTGCTTTTATAAATAAATTGATATATTGTTCCATCTCTCTCCCCTTATGCCTTCGCTTCTACTTGCTCTTTCTTCCAAGTACGTAGTGCCCAAATAAATGCACCTACGATGAAGAACGAACTGAATGGCATAACTAGTAGACCCATAGGCTGATACCAACCACCTTCAGAGATAAGTGGTAAGATTTCAACGCCAAACAATGTGCCCGCACCGAATAGCTCACGGATAAAGCCAACTGTTAAAAGCACAACAGAATAACCTAAACCGTTACCAATACCGTCAAGGAACGACATTGTTGGTGGTGACTTCATTGCGTATGCTTCTGCACGACCCATTACAATACAGTTAGTAATGATAAGGCCGATGAACGTTGATAGTTCTTTTGCTGTTGAATAAACAACGGCTTGAAGCACTTGGTCTACAACGATTACTAAAGATGCAATAATCGTCATTTGGACAATGATACGCACACTTGAAGGAATGTGATTACGGATCATTGAGATAAATAAACTTGAAAACGCAGTAACCAATGTCAACGCAATTGACATGATAAGTGCATTTTTAAGGCTTGAAGTTACCGCTAGTGCAGAACAGATACCCAACACTTGCAGTGCAATCGGGTTGTTCGCAAAAACAGGACCAAACAAGACTTCCTTCATTTCTTTTGCATTAGCCATTAGTTCAATGCTCCTTTACGTACTTTCGCAAGGAATGGACCAAACGCTTTGTCGCTTGTCCAGAAATCTACTGTATGATCAACACCATTAGAAGTAAGTGTCGCACCAGATAGACCATCTACCTTGTGTTCGTTACCGCCAGCACTACCTTTAACAACGTCGATAGGAAGCTCTTTACCTTCCCAAAGTGCAGTCCACTTAGGGTTTTGGATTTCGCCACCAAGACCAGGAGTTTCACTGTGCTTATAAAAGTTGATTGACTTAATCGTCTCACCATCAGCTTCTAGCGCAAGGAAGCCATACATCACACCCCAAAGGCCATAACCTTGGATTGGTAGAATGATAGTGGACACTTTACCTTGGTCATCTTTTGCAAAATAAACTGGAGAGTTATTTGTGATACGTTGAATACCCGCTTTGTCTTCTTCTTTTGAAAGCTTGTAACTACGTTTGGCATCAAACTTAGTCGCTTCAAAATCAAAAGTTTCCGCTTTAACGTCTTCAACAAACTCACCCGTTTTAAGACTAACAACACGTGATTCGATATTTTGGTTAAAAACTTCAGATACGTTTTTAACTTTATCGTAGCCAGCAACGGCTAAAATGTTACGTTGAATATCTTCGTTTTTGTTTGCTTGCTGCATAGGACGAAGCTGAACCGAAGCAAAAGATACTACGATTGCACACACTAAACATAAGCCAACAACTACGCCGAGCGTTTTGCCCATTGATTCATTATTAGTTGACACGTGCCAATCTCCTCTTCACATTTGACTGCACTACGAAGTGGTCGAATAGTGGAGCAAAAAGGTTAGCGAATAAGATTGCTAACATCATGCCCTCTGGGTATGCCGGGTTAACAACACGGATAAGCACAACCATTACACCGATTAGCGCACCGTATAACCACTTACCTTTGTCTGTGAAAGACGCAGATACTGGGTCTGTTGCCATAAAGAACATACCAAATGCAAAACCACCAAGTACTAAGTGCCAGTGCCAAGGCATAGCAAACGCAGCGTTTGTTTCAGAGCCAATTGCATTTAGAACGAATGACATTACAACCATACCAATGAATGTACCTAGTACGATGCGCCATGAAGCGATACGAACATAAACAAGGAACAAACCACCAAGTAAGATTGCTAGTGTTGATGTTTCACCTACAGAGCCTTGGATAAAACCGTAAAACGCGTTAAACCAAAGGTCCATATTGCTGTAGTCTAGTGAACCTGCAGTCGCTTGACCTAAGTAAGTTGCACCAGAGAACGAATCAACAGCTGTCCACACTGTGTCACCAGAAATGTCAGCAGGGTACGCAAAGAATAAGAACGCACGGCCTGCAAGTGCTGGGTTTAGGAAGTTACGACCTGTACCGCCGAAGATTTCCTTCGCGATTACAACACCGAACGTAATACCTAAAGCAGCTTGCCATAGCGGAATTGTTGCAGGCAGGATAAGCGCGAATAACACTGAGGTTACGAAGAAGCCTTCGTTTACTTCGTGCTTGCGAACTGACGCGAATAACACTTCCCAGAAGCCACCAACCGCAAACACAGTTGCATAAATAGGCAAGAAGAAACACGCACCGTAGAACGTTTTGGCGCCCCACCCGGCATCAGCGGTTAATTCTCCGCCAAGCGCTTGGAAGATAGCTACCTGCCAAGTATTAGCAAGCTCAAAACCGTTACCTAGTGCAAGTGCAGCTTGGTGACCGATGTTGAACATACCAAAGAACATTGCAGGGAACGTCGCCATCCACACTAAAATCATAATACGTTTTAGGTCGATGTTATCACGAACGTGCGTTGCACCTTTGTTTACATAACCAGGAGTATAGAAGATAGTTGCTACGGCTTCGTAAAGCGCGTACCACTTCTCGTGTTTACCACCAGGTTCAAAGTGAGGTTCAATGTCTTCTAAAAATTTCTTTAAGGCCATTTTTAACCTTCCTTCTCGATAGTAGTCAGGCAATCGCGCAGGATTGAACCGTACTCATATTTGCCCGGACATACGTAAGTACATAGTGCTAAATCTTCTTCATCTAGCTCTAGTGCACCCAACGAAATCGCAGAATCTAGATCACGTGAAATAAGATCACGTAATAATAGCGTTGGCAAAATATCGAGTGGCATAACACGCTCATAGTTACCGATTGGTACCATCGCACGCTTAGAACCACCAGTAGACGTTGTCATCTTGAACAAACGGCTAGGTGTTAAGTGTGAAATGAATGTACGTGTTACTGAGAATTTATCACTACCCGGAGCGATCCAGCCAAATAGCTCTTTCTCGCGACCTTCAAGTAAAACTGATACTTGAGTATGGTAACGACCAAGGTAAGCGTGAGGGCCAGTTGCTGTTTTACCAGCTAACACAGAGCCAGAAATGACTCGGTTATCACCGTCTTCAAGCTCGCCTGCAACTAAATCTGTTAGCGACGCACCGACATGAGTTTTTACTAAGCGAGGGTTCTTAACTCGAGGACCTGCTAGAGCAATAACTCTGTCTGAGTAGATTTCACCTGTCAGGAACAACTTACCAAACGCGATGACATCTTGGTAACCAATGTGCCAAACTTGCTTGTTTGTACCTACAGAATCTAGGAAGTGAATGTGAGTACCCACGTTACCTGCTGGATGCACACCTGCAAACTCATGAACTTCTACTTGTGAGATAGAAGAACTAGGTACGTTAGCACCCGCTTTCTTACACACAAATACTTTGCCTTCAGTCAAACGAGATACAACCGCTAGACCCGCTTCAAACGCTTCCACGTTTTCTGCGATGATAACAGCAGGATCTGCTGCTAACGGATTAGTATCTGTTGCTGTCACAAAGATTGAGCTAGGTGTTGCACTCGGCACAGCGACACGGCTGAATGGACGTGCACGAAGCGCTGGCCATTGACCAGACTCGATTAGCACTTCCTTCACTTTTTCAGAGTCTAAGTTGCTTAAATCAGCAGCTGAAAACTTCTCGAAAGTGATTTGCTCGTCGCCTTGAACTTCGATCACAACGGATTGAAGTACACGCTTAGCACCACGGTTAATTTCTTTAACTACACCAGAAGCTGGCGCAGTAAACTTGACGCCTGGGTTCTTTTTATCTTCAAAAAGAACTTGGCCTTTTTTGACTTGGTCATCCACACGAATATGCATGGTAGGACGCATACCGATGAATTCTTCACCTAGCACAGCTACTCGTTTGACAGCAGAACCATCATGAATAACTTGCTGAGGTGCGCCCTCTATTGGTAAGTCCAGACCTTTTTTTATGTTGATCATACGCACTTGCATTACATTAACGGAAAGAAACTGAAAATATCTTTAGTCACCACAGCGCCACCTCGTTTGTACTAAGTATTAGGTATAAAGAGCAGAAAGTTATGAGTCCGGATAGGGTTCCCAAACAAGCCCCTTTAAAATACCTCTCAACGCGCACAAAAAAGCAGCGTCGTGATAAAAGTCCTCACATATTTATCTGATTTTAACATTAATCGTACTGAGTATGCGAGTGGAATTATGAAATTAATACGACTTTAACGTGGATTTAGATTAGTTGAAAAATCCATCACTGGAAGGAGTATAGACCAAAGTTGCATAGATAAAATTTTTCTTACCCTGATCTGCAAAATAAGTAAAAATTCACGGTCAAACAAAAACGGGCAAAGTACCAATTAGCACTTTGCCCGCCAAATCACAAACAGTGAGATTAAAAACCGTAAAATTAAACGAGGTGATTAATTTCTACCGTTGCATCCACATCAGCTTCGTAATCTACGCCGTCAACCCCGAAGCCGAATAGCTTCAAGAATTCGTTGTGATAACCAACATAATCCGTCAGTTCATCAATTGTATCAGTATCAACAGTATCCCAAATAGTTTGCACACGAGCTTGAACGCCGTCTTCTAGTTCCTTATAGTTTTGGAACAAGTGACCGCCATCATCAAAGCTTGGCGATTGACCATATAGATTTTCAGTAAACAGCCCATGAATTTGCTCGATTGTCCCTTCATAAGTTCCATCACCTTTCATCACTTTAAATAGTGCAGAGATATAAAGAGGCATAATTGGAATAGCAGAGCTTGCCTGCGTCACTACTGCATTCAGTGAAGACACATACGCTTCGCCTTTAATATCCGCTGTGGTTTCACGAATTGCCTGCGTCGCACGGTCCAAGTCTTCTTTTGCTTTACCAATAGTCGCGTGACCGTATATCGGCCAAGTCAGCTCTTTACCAATATAAGTATATGCCGTTGTCTTGAAACCATCAGCCAGTACATCAGCTTGCTTAAGCGCATCAATCCAAAGTTCCCAGTCTTCACCACCCATCACTTTAACCGTATTAGCAATTTCGTCTTCGTTAGCAGCTTCAACTGTCATTTCATCAATGACGCGCTTTGAAGTATTTAGGTTTTTAGTTGTGATAGCTGAGCCAATTGGCTTAAGTGTTGAAGAGTAAACTTCATCAGATTTAGGGTCTTTACGACGAGGAGACGCAAGGCTATATACCACTAAATCTACTTTACCCAACTCAGCTTTGATAGTGTCGATGGTTTTTTGCTTCAACTCATCAGAAAACGCATCACCATTGATATTTTTAGACCATAAACCCGCTTCTTCTGCAGCTTGCTGGAATGCAGCCGTATTATACCAACCCGCTGACGCGGTTTTCTTCTCTGAGCCTTCTTTTTCAAAGAAGATACCTAGCGTTTTCGCACCGGCACCAAATGCAGCAGTGATACGCGACGCCAAGCCATAGCCTGTCGATGCACCAATTACTAATACATTCTTAGGACCATTTTCGATTTGGCCTTGTTGTTTTACGTATTCAATCTGTTCTTGAACGTGTGCAGCACAGCCTACCGGATGCGCATTCGTACAAATAAATCCACGAATTTTTGGTTTGATGACCATAAGAGATCCTATCCATTGATTTGATACAAAATAAAAGTGAGATTGGTCTCACTTTATTAAAATTACTGCGTAGTGTACTGGCAGATATGTAAAACACACATCTGATCAGCTATCGAACTTAGAACCACCCAAGCATTTTGGTGACTCTGGCGTCTGACCTTCTTTGTCTGAAAACTCTTCTGGTGTATAGGCATGAATAGCCAAAGCGTGAATATGGTTTTGTAATTCATCTTTTAGCACTTCATTGATCTTTCGATGACGTTGCAGCAGCCTCTGGCCAATAAATTGTTCGCTTACAACAATGACTTTAAAGTGAGACTCTTCGCCACGGCTGTGCATATGGCTTTCATTGATAACGTTCAGATGCTTGCACGCAACGGCTTCAGCTATTTTGTCATAAATCTGTGATTGCATTGACATTATACTTTGTCTCCTTGAGCAATTCGTGACGCTACTATACGCCGTTCAGCGCGTATTTCCAACACTTCGAAAAGTGAGATTAATACGCCCCTGAGTCACCTTGGCCTGCTTTGGCAAAGCATGTTGATAGTCGCGCTGACTATCACCTTGCATTACCAATAGGCTGCCAGTTTCCAATAAAATGTCGGTTACAGAGTGGCTTACTTTGTGGCGTATTTTAAATTTGCGGGTCGCGCCAAGCGACAGTGAAGCGATTGTGGGCGTCAAACCAAGTTCGGGTTCATCATCACTGTGCCAGCCCATACTGTCTTGACCATCACGATAAAAATTAGCCAATACCGCATTAAAAGGAATATTAAATCTGCGTTCTAGCGTTTGTCTCATCCCAAGCAATACCGAAGGCCAAGGAGCATTTTCAAGTCGCTTTCCAGAATAACTGTAATGCACGTCAGGGTCGGCAATAAATCGTTCAAGTCGAGGCGTTTGATGGGTCTTACCAAATAAGGTGATGGTATTTTGCTGCCACGCAAGGCTATTCAGTAGTACATTATATAGCGCTAGACTTTTATCGAAGCTAATAGCCTGTGCTTGATAGCTAAAACCGCACGGCAAGTTCCGTGCTTTGTCTACTGCTCTCATGTTAAACTACCCGCTGCTTTTATTTATAGAACATTCACATGACGACTGATGCAATTCTAGCCGGAAACCCTTTTACGCTACATAGGTTTCCACTCGATCAAAAAAATCGTAGCTTACAAGCTTGGGATTCAGCCGACGAATACCTGTTAGATTATGTCTTTGAACATCACCGCGATGCAAATCGTATTCTCATTCTCAACGATAGTTTTGGCGCATTATGCTGTGCACTTGCTGACAAGCACTGTACGGTAGTGACCGACTCTTATGTGAGTACCCTCGCCTATGAGTATAATTTAGAGGCCAACGAACTTGCGGACGCTAAGGTTGATGTACTCACTAGCATGGATGAGCTGCCAAAAGATATCGATCTGATATTAATAAAAATTCCCAAAAACTCAGGGCTATTGCAAGCGCAACTTGCACAGTTAAGTAAATTGACTATAGACATTCCCGTAATTGCGGCTGGCAAAGCAAAAGAAATTCACACCTCAACATTAAAAAGCTTTAGCCACTTTTTGACGGAGCCAACGACTAGCTTAGCGGTAAAAAAATCGCGTTTAGTGTTCAGCAAGACGTCAGCCAAAGCCATTGATAGTAAATTCCCTGTGTCTTGGCCGCTGGAAAAAACCGATTTTGCCTTGTCGAATGAAGCAAATGTCTTCTCACGAGATTCTCTTGATATTGGCGCACGTTTTTTTATCAATTACCTTCCTATGGGGAAAAAACCATTGAAGGTCATTGATCTCGGCTGTGGTAACGGTGTTATTGGATTGATGACGCTCGCAAAAATGCCAAATGCCACCGTCACCTTTATCGACGAGTCGGCGATGGCTGTGCATAGCGCGGAGCAAAATATCGTCAATAACCTACCCGAGCGTGTTGCTGATTGTCAGTTCGTACAAAACGACTGCCTTACGGGTTTTGAAAATTACGGTGCGGATCTGATACTGTGTAACCCGCCATTCCATCAGGCCAATGCAATCACCGATCACATCGCTTGGCAGATGTTTTTACAAGCTAAGGCAGCGCTTCGCCATGGGGGAGAGTTAAGAATTATCGGTAACCGCCACTTGGAATATGACGACAAACTCAAGCGCTTATTCGGTAACAGCAAGACACTAGGCAACAACAAAAAATTCACTGTTTTAAGTGCAATAAAAAGGAGCTAACTTCATGCGTTTTTCATTGCTGATTATTCTGCTAACCTTGATACTCGTGGGCTGTGAAAGCTCACCACGCAGTGTCATTCTTCATCCGGAATATCAAGGTCCTTCGTCAAACGCGCTTGCCGCCAACGTGGCGGTACAAGTAAACGACCTACGGACTACAAAATACACCATTCGCGTGAAGAACCAAGAACCCGCACTTTACGTACCCGATGCTAATTTACCGGTTAACTTCAATCAGGTATTAACGCAAGCACTCACTGCACATGGCGCGCAAATAACACCGGTTGCAGCAACGCAAGTCACTGTGGATATCAATCGCTTTAAAGCCATTATTGAGGAGTCTTTCTCGACTCACCAAAGTGATGCTGAAGCTGACGTCACCGTACTGATAAAGCAAGGCACTCGCAGTTTCAAAAAGCAATATAAAGGTAGCGCTAATTTAAATGGTCCACTAAAACACGACCAAGCTAAAATCGAAGAACAGCTCAACAATCTAGCTCAACAGGTTGTTACTCGAATCATTCAAGATCCTGAATTTATTCAATTTGTGAGAGGAAGTTAATGAAAAAAATAATTCTAAGCTTAACCATCCTATTATTAAGTATGAATGTATTTGCCGAAATGAACGGTAAATTCGTACAAAAGAATAACCTATTCCCTCGAGTTCAAATCAATACTAGTAAAGGGCCTATTATTGTCGAACTAGACAGATCGAGAGCGCCTATAACAGTAAATAACTTTTTAACTTACGTTATTAACAAAGATTATAACGGCTCTGTCTTTCATCGAGTTGAGCGTGATGAAGCCAACGAAAAAGACTTTGTTATCCAAGGTGGAGGTTACGACAAAGAGTACGATGGTATGTTTGAGCGCGAAGCTATCTTCAATGAAAGCGGTAATGGCTTGAAAAATGATATGTACACCATTGCCATGGCCTACCAAGACAACAAACCACACTCAGGTACTAGGCAGTTTTTCTTTAATATGGATGACAACGATCACTTGAACCCGGGAAGAGGCTGGGGTTTTGCCGTATTCGGGAACGTCTCTGAAGGTTATGAAACACTGGACGCAATTATGAAGGTGGAAACCGGCTACAATGAAAAACTTGGCTATACCTTTATACCTAAAGAGCCCGTCATTATTCTTTCAGTTGAAGTATTAAAGCAGCCAGAGTAATTACCTTTTATGTTGATATCATCTAGCTTTTCGCAATATCTCGGTTATTACAAAGACAAACGTCTATTAACTGTCTTTGCTTTTGGAATAAGTAGCGGTTTTCCTTGGGTATTGATTGGCTCTGTGATGTCAGCTTGGCTTAAAGATGAAGGGTTAAGCCGTAGCACCATTGGCCTATTTGGCCTAGTATATGGTGCCTATACAATCAACTTTTTGTGGTCCCCACTCGTTGACCGAATAAAAATCCCCCTGCTGTACAATCGCTTAGGGCAACGACGAAGTTGGATAGCAGGTTGTCAGTTTATTATTATTATTGCCACCTTTGCATTAGCCACTATTTCAATTAAAGACCATCTTTCACATGCCGCATTATTGTGCTTTATTATTGCGTTATTTTCAGCTACCCAAGATATTGCAATAGATGCTTATCGCATCGACATTTTACCAGAAGACGAAAGTGAAAAGGCAACGGCAGCGGCAGCGATGGCGACTTCAGGTTGGTGGTCTGGCTATGCCTTACTTGGTGCAATTCCATTCTTTATGGCTGATTTACCCGGCTTTAGTTGGCCCATTATCTATCAGATGCTAAGCGTCATCGTAGTGTGTTTATTAGTTGTCACTTTGTTGGCAAAAGAACCAAAATCTCATCGGGAGCAAGTACAAGCACAGCTACAGAAGAGTTACGAGCATAAACTTAACCACAGCGCATCATCAAATGCTTCTAAAAAGATCTATGCCTGGCTTGCTGTGACTCTGGTTGAACCCTTTAAGCGATTTTTTGAAAAGAATGGGGTTAAAACTGCATGTGCACTACTCGCCTTTATTTTCCTATTTAAGATAGGAGAAGCTTTCTTAGCCCGTATGTCCATCGTATTTTATAAAGAAGTGGGGTTTTCAAACACCCAAATTGGGCAATATTCTAAGCTTGGTACCGGTGTGATCACTATCGTATTTGCTTTTCTTGGCAGTATCTTTAACCATAAATACGGTATCGTAAAGGGCTTATTTATTAGCGGCGTTGCTATGGCCGCATCAAATTTAATGTTCTCTTGGATTGCAATTGCAGGACCTAAAGAACACCTTTACGCACTGGCAATTGTAGTGGATGGCTTTACCCAAGCTTGGTCACTAGTAGCGATGGTAGCATTTATTTCTATGCTCTGTGATAGAGCTTTTAGCGCAACCCACTATGCCTTACTTGCATCACTTGGCAGTTTAGGCCGTACTGTGCTGTCTGGCTATAGTGGTTTTGTGATAGATGATTTGCTTGGAGGTAATTGGGCACTCTTCTTCGCGCTAACTGCGCTTATGGTGCTTCCGTCGTTATTGTTTTTATATTTAATTCGGCACAAGCTTTATGCTATTGAAAAGGCGTATCATGCTAACAAAGACTAGAGGTGCAGGTCCTTGCACCTTTTACGTTTTTGCTAACTAAACGCTTATTGATCTTCTTTGATTAGCTGTAAGCCCTCATAAGGATCAACTTCTAACGCTTCGCAGTAACGTAAAAACTCAATGACATCCAATCGACGCTCTTGGTTTTCAATTTTACCGATGAATGAATGAGGCGTACCCAACACCTGCGCAAGACTACGCATTGTGTGACCTTTCTCGTGGCGCTTTGATTTTAGCCACTTCGTTAGTTTGCCGTTTTCTTCAGAAGAAACCGTTTTACCCATCATAATTAAACATCTCCTACTAGATGAAAGACTAAATTATCTAAATGAAATATGCCCGTCTCATTTAGCTATTATCTAAATATTACAGTTGTAGCTTATCGAAGAACTCTACAATGCAAAATGTTAAGCCTGTATGAACTCAGCATGTTTGTCTTTAGAACTCGATCAAGCCTACAGTTTACCCCGAATGCGGTACAACTTACCAGCTAGCTGCGATAAATTGTGCCAAACCAGTGACACGTAGACAAAATGTTAACTTGTCCCTATGTACCCAATTAGGTATAGACTAAAACACGCGTAACACCTAATTAATTTTTACTTTTTATTAATTCATTAAGGGTTGTAATATCCAGTAACACTTTAACAAATTTTTTAAAAAATGTACCAGTATTTGAAATAAATTATTTTTCTTTAAAAAATAAAAACTTACAGCTAACATTTACTAAGTGGTTAAAAAAGAGGCTATTACTAGATGATTCGATTACTGTTTTTACTGCCAATTCTATTGTGCTTAGGCTGGGTTTACTTCCTTCGTTCAAACGGCGTGCCGCTTAAGCAAGGGAAAAAAGGCTTTATCTACATCTTAGTATTTTCATCTTTTGTTTTAGGTTTTTTTGTCTTAATGATGTATCTAACAGGTAGTTTGTGACAAATAAAGCAAATTGAATTTTGATGGGCAGAAACAAAAAGAGCCATGACAAAAGCATGGCTCTTTAGCTTAGCAGAACGTAGTGCGAATAATGTCTAGACGCTGAAACTTGCACCACAGCCACAAGTGGTTGTTGCATTGGGATTATTCACAAAGAAACGTGCGCCCTCAAGCCCTTCGGTATAATCTACGATACCGTCAATTAGATACTGAATACTCATTGGATCGACAACCATAGTGACACCGTTTTTTACGATTTCCAAATCACCTGGATTTACTTTTTCATCGAAAGTGAAACCATATTGAAAGCCTGAGCAACCGCCACCCGTTACATACACGCGTAGCTTAAGATTGGCATTCTCTTCTTCTTCAATAAGTTCCTTTACGCGGCTTGCAGCAGCGTCAGAAAACTGAATTGGTAATTGTTCAGACATAGATTTAGACCCCTAACCCTGTAATCTGCAAATTATCTAATACCTGAGTATTTTAATCAAGTATAGCGTTTGTACCAGTCACATTTGTTAAGCTACCTCTTTTTTAAAGAAAAAGAGGGCCCCATTGATTACACCGCAAAATTTTTCTATTTTTTCCCATCGAGAAACTTTTAACTCTATGTGCTGCAAACTTATGCGCCCATATTGATATAAATTGGTAATAGCACGTTTAACCAAGGAAAATATGACTATTGCCTTAGTTAAGTTGCGTTGGCACAAGGACTTAGTATAAAAAATTTGATATTCTTAAACGGTTTACTATTGTGGAATGACGTTCATGTCGTTGGATACATTAAGACGAAGCCTTGCAAAACCTAAAACTTCAGCGCAACTGTGCCTACTTGGTGCCGGTGCAGGCCTGCTTGCAGCGATACTTATCATTGCTTTTCGTCTTACTATTGAATTAATCCAAGGCACATTTCTCGATAAACCAGATGACTTTACTGAGCTTTCTGAGCTACATCGACTATTTTTGCCTGTCCTTGCCGCGCTACTCATCGCTGTCTTTGCTGCTTTGACAGGGTTTAAGCACTACCGTTTGGGCATTCCATATGTGATCAATCGGATCAAACACCACTACGGTCATATGCCAATTTGGAATTCTGCCAACCAGTTTTTTGGTGGTGCTGTTGCTTTGATCAGTGGTTTCTCTGTTGGTCGAGAAGGACCATCTGTACACATGGGGGCTACAGCTGCAAGCGTTTTATCAGAGCGTTTACATCTACCACTCAATGCTGCGCGAACTTTGGCCGGATGCGGTGTAGCTGCAGGTATTGCCGCCTCATTTAATACCCCACTCGCGGCAGTGATATTCGTCATGGAAGTCGTGCTCCGGGAGTATAAAATCCACATTTTCGTTCCCGTGATGTTGGCTTCAGTGATCGGTGCGATGAGCACACAATATGTGTTTGGTAACAGTTCCGAGCTGGCACTAATTCATATCACCCCGTTGAGTTTTTGGCATTACCCTTATTTAATTATTTGTGGTGCAGCATTAGGGGCAGTTGCTTTTGCCTTTAATCAAAATCTAATGCTGATCATCAAAACTTTTAAGCCCATCAGTATGTTTCCTCGTCTTCTATTAGCGGGTTTAATTGCGGGATTAATTGGCTATGCCGTACCAGGGGCCATGGGCTCAGGTATGAGCGCTATCACCCAAGCAGTTGAATCTCCGCATAACTTACAACTACTTACCACAATTTTGATTGCCAAGCTGATGGCAACTTTATTTGCGATCGGACTTGGTATTCCCGGTGGTATTATTGGTCCAGTGATTGGGCTTGGGGTTATCATGGGCACCTTAATGTCTTTCTTTGCCCAGTTTATAGAGCCAAGCGTTGATGTTGCAGGAACTTATGGTGTACTCGGTATGGCAGGCTTACTTGCTGCGACTTTGCACGCCCCGCTTGCTGCGCTTACTGCGGTAATGGAGCTGACTTCAAACCCAAAAATAATCGTTCCAGCTATGCTGGTGATCACCACTGCTTACGTTACGGCTTTACAGGCGTTTGGCAATCGCTCCATTTTTATTCAACAACTGGACTTTCAAGGACTACCTTACCAAGTATCGCCCGCAAAAGAGGCATTGCAGAAAGTGGGGATAGTGGCTGAGATGGATGAGAATTTTAAACTGCTCTATTCCGACGACAAAGAGCAAATAAAAGAAACCCTATCCGCGGTTGATAGCCAAACACCACTTATTGTTTATGACGAACAAAGCGGCTACCGCTTAGCCGAATACGATTTGAACTTAATCTCCGAGGGCAGCGTATCGGTCTCTTATATCGAGCTGCAAGGATTAAGCACACAAGCGACCTTAGCAGATGCTTTTGATGTGCTAAAAGATAAACGTTCAGGCGCGGTGTATATATACAATCAAAAGGATGATAAACAAATACTTGGATTATTGCGATGGGACCAAATTCGTCACATACTCACCACCAGAAACAGTTTACTCTAGCCTAAAAAGTGGAATTTATAATGAGCTTATTGCTAACGTATAAAGCCTTACATATCTTTTTTATGATTGCCTGGTTTGCAGGGATTTTTTATCTGCCACGTCTCTTTGTATATCACGCGATGACTGAAGAAAAATCTTGCAGCTCAATGCTCAAAATCATGGAGCGCCGCCTACTCTATTTTGTAACCCCATTTGCTATTCTCACCGCTGTGTTTGGGGTCTTAACGATTACAGAATACGGACGCGAATGGTTTAAGCACAGTATGTGGCTGCACTACAAGCTGACTTTAGTGATTTTACTTTATATTTATCATGGCTATTGCTTTAAATTGCTTGCCGATTTCAAACATGATCGCAATCATAAAAGTGACAAGTTCTATCGTTTTTTCAACGAATTTCCCGTGCTAATCCTATTAGCCATTGTCTTTCTTGCCGTTTTAAAACCTGCACTGTAACCGTGCATTATTGGGGGTACTTGGGTATAATATGCGCCCAAGTAACCGCCCACAATCTGCGTGTTATCTGGTTGGGTAAGCGACCTGCAACCCGGTAGTCAATTTGTCTTTAGGAATCGCCAAATGTTCAGTTTCCAAGGTGAAAACATTCTTTCTGTCAATCAATTAGACAGGGATTCTATTGAACACATCTTCTCCATTGCCAAAAAAATGGAACCCTATGCTAAAAAGCAAAAACGTACCCAAGTACTCAATGGGGCGATTTTGGCAAATCTATTCTTTGAACCAAGTACGAGAACACGCGTAAGTTTCGGCACCGCATTTAACCTGCTCGGCGGCCTAGTCCGTGAAACCACAGGTATGCAAAGCTCAGCACTGACAAAAGGCGAATCTTTGTATGATACCGCCCGTGTGATTTCCGCTTATGCTGACGCGGTGGCAATGCGCCACCCAGATGCAGGTTCAGTAGCCGAGTTTGCAACCGGTTCCGATGTTCCTGTCATAAACGGGGGCGATGGCCCTAATGAGCACCCTACCCAAGCTCTGTTGGACTTACTGACAATTGACCGAGAGCTTAGCCGCTTTGGTACTGGAATTGATAACATGCACATCGCCCTAGTCGGGGATTTAAAATACGGCCGCACCGTGCATTCTTTATCAAAGTTACTGAGTCACTACAAAGATATCCGCTTTACAATGGTTGCACCGGATGGCTTACAAATGCCTCAGTCTATTTTAGATGTCGTAGACAATGCCGGTCACCGTATAGAAGTCGTGTCTAAGATGGAAGGCAATTTAGCTGCCGATATCGTTTACCAGACTCGTATTCAAGAAGAGCGTTTCCCTTCTCAAGAAGAAGCAAACAAATACCGTGGTGGCTTTAGGATCAGCCAAGCGATTTATGACGCTCACTGTAAACCTAGCTCAGTATTAATGCACCCGTTACCTCGCGACAGCCGTAGCGATGCAAACGAGCTAGACAACGACCTAAATAATAACGACAACCTAGCTATCTTCCGCCAAGTTCAAAATGGTGTATTGATCCGTATGGCACTTTTTGCCCTAACGCTAGGTGTTGAAAACCAAGTGGAAAAACACGAGGTAGAAGTACCTTGGTTTAGCCGCAAACGTGAAAGCTAAAAAGGATCGACAATGACAATCAGTCAAGACTTATTCAAACGCGCCCAAGACTCAATCCCTGGAGGCGTTAACTCTCCTGTTCGCGCTTTTAATGGTGTAGGTGGTACGCCACTATTTATCACCAAAGCCGAAGGCGTTCACACCTTTGATGCCGATGGTAAACAGTACATTGATTATGTGGGTTCTTGGGGCCCGATGATCTTAGGTCATAACCATCCTGAGATTAAACAAGCAGTGCTTGAAGCGGTTGAAAATGGCCTATCGTACGGCGCGCCGACGGAAACTGAAATCCTAATGGCGGAAAAAGTAAAAGCGCTAGTACCATCTATTGAAAAAGTACGCATGGTAAGCTCTGGTACAGAAGCGACCATGAGCGCTATTCGCCTTGCTCGTGGTTACACCGGCCGCGATAAAATCTTAAAGTTTGAAGGCTGTTACCACGGTCACGCTGACTCCTTGCTTGTTAAAGCAGGTTCAGGTGCACTTACCATGGGCGTGCCTAACTCCCCTGGTATTCCTGCCGACTTTGCTAAGCATACGCTAACGGTTTCATTTAATAACCTTGATGAAGTAAAAGCGATTTTTGAGCAGTACAAAGATCAAATTGCCTGTGTGATCATCGAGCCTGTTGCTGGAAACATGAACTGCATTCCACCGGTAGAAGGCTTTTTAGAAGGCCTGCGCGAAGTATGTACTGACAATCAAAGTGTGCTTATCTTTGATGAAGTCATGACGGGTTTCCGTGTTGCTCTTGGTGGTGCTCAACAGTACTACAACATCACCCCAGACTTAACCTGTTTAGGTAAAGTGATTGGTGGCGGTATGCCAGTGGGTGCGTTTGGCGGTAAAAAAGAAATCATGGATTACATCGCCCCAGTTGGTCCTGTTTATCAAGCGGGCACGCTATCTGGTAACCCAATAGCCATGGCTGCTGGTTTAAAAGCACTAGAGCTACTTTCAAAAGAAGGGCTGCACGCAGAGCTTGAAGCTAAGAGTAAAGCCCTGTGTGAAGGCTTCCAAGCGGCTGCTGATGAAGCAGGTATCGCACTTACGACTAACTACGCAGGTGGTATGTTTGGCTTCTTCTTTACTGACGCTAAGAAAGTAACCAGCTATCAACAAGCAACTGAATGTGACCTAGAGCGCTTCAAAAAGTTCTTCCATCTGATGCTAGATGAAGGCGTTTATTTGGCCCCATCTGCATTCGAAGCGGGTTTCGTGAGCACAATGCATTCTGACAAAGAAATTGCTAACACTATTAATGCTGCAAAGCGTGCATTTGCCAAGTTGTAATCACTGATTGTAACCCACATTAGTTTGTATTTAAAAAGCCCGTTCAGGGCTTTTTTTGTTTTTTCAGCTACGCTTTGAATAAGCTTTTCAAAAGCTTCGGTCTAGTTAACCAAGGCGTACTTAATTAATAACGCTGTGCTAAGTTAAAACTATCATACAGAGGAAGTGATGGCTGGATTTAATACACTAATTAATCCTGCAACCCGTTTGATGGCGCGGTTGCGATACAAAACCAAAATGGCCGTTGTATTTGGTATTTTATTACTACCGCTAAGCCTCAGCTTGTTTTTTCTAAACAGTGTACTTAACCATTCTATTTCTGTCAGTGAGATGCAAAGGCAAGGGCTCACGCTTTACCCTAGTATGTTGGAAAACATTTTAGCGGGTAAAGCTTCCGATAATTCAATTTTATTGCAACGCGCTAAGTTACCCAAAGTGAGCGCCGCAGGTGCAAGCGCCCTTGAGCAGCTCTCAATTGCCTCTCAACTTGCCGTCGATGATGATCTTGGACGCAGTTACCTGAATCGCACACTTGTTGAGTCTGCGCCAAGACTTATATCGCAAATCAATGAAATTGAAGCGCAAGCAAGCGATATCATCAGTAGAGGCAGTTTTACTCCAGATAGTTTTATTGCGCTGTCCAATTTAAACAAAGGATTGCCAGGCGTCACGACACTATTTTCAGGCAAACTTAACATTGCTATCAATGATAATCAGCGACTCAAAAAGCAGCTTAGTCAGCCCTTAGCTGAGCTTGAGTCTAGCCTCTCTGATTACCAGCAAGCGGTGAAAACAGGTTTGTTAGACCCTGATGAACTGGCACTCTCACAAGCGCAATTTAACCGTTACTACCAAAGTGCAAGTGATGCTATCAAGCAGTTTGTTAATGTTGCAACACCCACGCTTGCCGGGCTTGTCGCCGAAAAACAAAACCAGCAACGGTGGATCAGAAACACCGTTGCCATGGCTTCGCTACTCGCACTGATCATCGCTATTTATCTTATGGTTGGCTTTTACTTGTCGGTCATGGGCACCATCACGACTTTCTCACATGCCGCGCAGGCCGCCTCTCGAGGGGATTTAAGCATCAAAGCGCAGGCAACTGGCTCTGACGAGCTTAGCCAAATTATTGAACAATTTAATGCGGTACTACATGCCTTTATCTCTTTACTTGGTAGCGTTCGATTAAGTAGTGACGAGCTACAGCAAGCAACAAAAACACTCAATAAGATAAGCCAAGATACTGAGAAGGACGTCGCCCAGCAGGAGAATAAAATCCAGTCTATTCACCACTCACTCGAGAATATGGCGCAGTCCGCTCGCTCGGTTGAGGATGCCGCATTTAGCGCCACAGAGTTGGCCTCCGTAGCAGCCAAACAAGTAAAGCAAAGTAGCGTCAATACCACAGCCCTTGCAGAGCAAATGACCGAACTACAAGCTGAGTTTCAACAAAGTCGAGCGGCCTTAGATAAGCTCGCGGAAGACACGCAAAACATTAGTCAGGTGAGTTCCGCGATTAGAGAGATTGCCGAGCAAACCAATTTACTCGCGCTCAATGCCGCAATTGAGGCTGCTCGTGCAGGTGAACAAGGCCGAGGATTTGCGGTGGTAGCGGATGAAGTTAGAACGCTTGCGCAAAGAACGCAGCAACAAACAGAAGAAATACACAATATTATTCAATCTTTACAAGCTGCATCCAGAGACACGCAAGACAAAATGCGCAGCAGTGAAGACAATATGGCACAAAGTGTTATCTCCGCGAATGATACTAATGAAGTCCTACATCACGCAGAGCAAAGTATGCGAGACATAGACGAGCAAGGAAAACTGATAAGTCAGCTGGTACAACAACAAACTCAAGCAACAGAGCAGGCTTTAAATGAATCCTCTGAGATTAACGAGCTTGCTCAACACACATTGAGCTCAGCACGAGAAACCCAAGCTAATGCGTTCTCACTTACCGATACTGCAGCCGTTATGGAGGAAAATATAACTAAGTACAAAACGGAATAAAAAAGGGAAGCTAAGCTTCCCCTATAACATGGTATTAAGTATTAAAACTTAAATGTCGCACTCAAGCGAATCTTACGAGGCTCTTGGAAGTACTTAGGTAACAGGTAGTCTGGGTTTGAAGCACCACGATACCCTTTGAAATTATCACCGTCATCAAGTACTGTTTTTCTAATTTCAGAAACTTCATTATACTTGGTCGGTTTATCGTTATTAAACACGTTGAATACGTCCGCTCTGAATGTCAGATCGTGATCATAAACAGTCGTGTTATATTGTAAGCTCAAGTCTAGACTCCAAGTGTTAGGGGTAGTCCCTAAAGAGCCACGAGGTACAAGCTCGCCACCGCGATAAAATGACTCTGCATCATAAAAAGATGCATATACATCTGTCGGATGGTATCCATAAGCACCATACGGACGACCCGTCTGCCATAAGAAGTTTGAACCTAACAGAATATTTTCTGTGATTTCATAAGCAAACTGAGCTTTGATCTGATGACGTCTGTCATTAGGTAAGTTGCCTTTTGCACCATCAGTCAAGCCTGGTTGGTCAAAGTTGGTTGTTGCACCCGCATCATCTTGCTCGTTATCTGAGCGTACGAAACCTTCATTATTACCCCAGCTATGCGCCCAAGTATACGTTAGATCTAACATCCAACCATCACCCCAAGCTTTGCTAAGGTTGATGTCAACTGCCCCATATTGACGCTCTGACTCTGGATAACCTAGATATGAAGCTGGAATAGTATACTCTTGGTTTGCTAGCGGTCCATCACCATCAGGGTCAGTAGCAAAGGTTACATCTGAACCAGGGTTGGTTAATACATAGTAATGAAAGCCGCCCTCACACAGGGTACAACCACTGCCAAACTCAGCTTTTAAATAGTCGTCAAAGCCTTTGTCAACCGCAATGTCCTCAAGCGAGCTACCAAGATTACGGTAAGTCCCTTTAACACCTAAGCTCCAATCATCATCAAGTATCATCTGAAAACCTAAAATAAATTCATCTTGATACATAGGATCTAGGTCTTGATTAACGGTTTCAGCGGTGTTTTTCAAAGTACCATCTGCTAGTACCAATAAGCCATCTTTCGCTTCACCTAAAATTGGCTCTTTAGAAATATCATCGGCGATACCAAGTACTTCAAATTGCTGGCGAGTATAAAGCTCATCACCTGCCATACGAACGTTTGTATTCGTTGCAACCGGTAAGAAATAGCGGCCAAAATTAGCAAATACTTTAAACTCACCTTCCCCGTATGGGTCCCAACTTAACCCAACTCGAGGAGCCCATTGGTCGCTCACATCTATAAACTTTTCACCTGCTTTATTATAGTTTTCAAATGTTTCGTTTCTTAAGCCTAAAGTAACCGTTAGATCGTCAGTGACAGTCCACGTATCAGTAATATAATAGGCTGAACTCTTGGTTTCAAAATCACCGATATTGCGGTATATCTCTTTACGTACTGACGTACACGATGAAGGGTCTCCTGCACGTACAGCGTCAATATCCGCACAGTCTTCGTAACGATATGAAGCACCGCCAGCACGCTGTGTCTGGTTAACCGCCTCTAACTCTTCTCTATCAATACCAAAACGTAGAGTATGATTATCCGTCACATACCAATCAAAATCTAAGCGGTAAGCTGTTCGTTTATCTTCTTCCAAGCTAGGTGTACTTAGTGCCCAATCACCCAGATCGGTACTAGAGAAGCGCTCGTATACACGTGGATACTCACCAAAAGGTGAACTACCTGCGTTAACGTTACTGTAGTTTGCTTCATTTACACCATACATTGCACTCATTGTGAAAGTATCAGTCAAAATACCTGTATATTTGAATGAGTAAGTTTTACCACCACGCTTTTCAGTGTAGTCTCCTCGGCGAGAAGTCGTTTTGTGCGCTTTTGAATCCCAGTTATATTTCACACTATCAAGATCACTTGAGCTATCCCACCCAGTAAACTCAATAATGTGATCATCTGTAATGTAATAATCTAATTTAAGAGCAAGGAACAAATCGCCTGATTCACGAACGTATTTTGTGGACTCCTCTGCGTAATCAGAATCACGTTCGTTATAATTTGCAAGGCCAAAGAAGAAAAGCTTATCTTCTATCAACGCACCACCAGCGTACAGTGTATATTCGTTTTTACCTACTTTTCGTTCTTCTTGGTCACGGTGATAAATATCCGTACCATAAAGAGCTTCACCTTCCGCCGAACGATAAGCCTGAGGACTAGTCTCGCGCAGTGAGCTTGGCTCTAAAACTACCCCGCCACCGTACTCAAAAGTATTGCTACCGCGACGTGTTGTGGCATTAATTACACCACCCGTTGAGCGACCAAACTCGGCAGAGTAACCACCTGTTTTCACCTCAAAGCTATCGTAAAAGTCAAACGGAACATCTGCACCACCTAGACCATTACGGAAGTTTGTGACATTCATACCGTTAACATAGTAGCTGTTTTCACCTACTGATGACCCACCAAACGAAGCGATATTACCGAATGATTCATCACCTTTTGTCGTGCCTGGCGCTAACATTGCAACTGAGGCAATATCTCGCGAAACAGGAACTCGAGCAAGGAACTCTTGGTCGACAATAGTCACCGCTTCACTGGATGCCACATCTATCGAACTAATGCGAGATCCTACAACTTCAATCACTTCAGTACCATTGCTAGAAGTAACAGAGAGTGGAATATTTGTACGTGTACCCACTCTAACATTTACATCTGTTTGCTGGTGTAATATTTGGCCATTCTTTTTAACGGTCACATCATAGGTACCCGCTGGCAACAACGGGAATCGGTAACTACCGTTATTACCTGTAGTAACTACACGCTGCAGTCCAGTATCTTTATTAAGTATCTCAATAGTAACGCCTGATACTGATTCTCCCGCAGTGTTCTCTACAACACCGTATAGAAACCCTGAAGATGTGGCATCGGCTGCGATCGCGGTACCTGAAACCAAGGCACCAACTACAGCCAAAGAAAGGATATTTCTTTGAAATGTCTTCATTATTATATTTCCTTTGAACATTGTAATTGTTATATGTTCAGTTTCTGTTCCCTGAACGGAAATATACTATGACAAACAAGAGAATAATTAAAGATTAGTTTACAAAAATACTCTCAAGTTCCTAAATTGCTAACAACCTGGTCTGGGTTCAAACATGCTCTCTCTAATAGGTAGCTGCAATACAGGACCACAACTCGGAGGCGACTGCTTACCCGTTTTAGGATTGATAAAGGCCCAGCGAATGGACTTTGGACGCTCATCAACAATCGCTTGTGGATTTAGTGGTTTAAGATAGCGAATATAGAGCTCAAGCGCCCCCTGGCTGCCCGTTAATCCCGTTGGCTTGTTATCATCACGGCCAATCCAAGCCACGGTGACCGTATTTTGGTCAAAACCTGCAAACCAGCTATCTCTTAAATCATTACTAGTCCCCGTTTTCCCTGCAAGTTGAATTGAGGGGAAGTGAAGGTTAAGGCGTTTAGCAGTGCCTTTTTTAGTTACGCGCTTCATGCCATATTTCGTCATGTATACCGCATCACTGTCTAGCGTTTGGCTTTTTTGCACGGGATGTTCGTATACTAGTTTACCCAGTGAATCGGTGATCGCCATGACGCTGGTCAACTCGCTCTGCTTACCATCTGCAGCAAGTGTGGTGTACGCCTGTGCAACATCAAAACTGGATAACTCTAACGCGCCTAACAATAAAGAAGGATAAAGTGGAATCGACTTAGAGACTCCAAGGTCATTCAAAGTTTGTGCGACTCGATTCACACCCACATCCAAGCCAAGGTTTACTGCCGGAATATTGATACTATTGCTGAACGCTTCAAACATTGGCACTTGGCCTCTGAATTTATGATCAAAGTTCTCTGGAGACCAAACTTTACCTGAACCGTCAGTCACTTCGAGTGGACTGTCATCAAGTAGCATACCCAAATGGTAGTTTGGATTCGACAAAGCGCTCAAATAAATAGCGGGCTTAACCAGTGAACCTATATTGCGCTCGGTGTCTAATACCCGATTAAAACCTGAAAACTTCAACTGGCGACCAGCAACTAACGCCGATACGCCCGCTTTTTCAACATTAACTGACAGCATCGCGGTTTCTAGCTCTTCCGTTTTGAAACGGCGTTCTAAGTAAGGTAAGCCCTTTTTAACAGCATCTTCCATCGCCGTTTGCTTTTGTAAATCTAGGTAAGTAAAAATCCGAATTCCAGAGTCGACAATGTCATCATCAGGCACCAGTTTCTTTAACTCGCGATTCACCAACTCCAAATATCCAGGATAAGACTGCATACGGCTCGCTTTTAAAGGCTGTACATCAATCGGCCTAGAGAGCGCCGCGCGATACTCAGGGGTTGTGATGAGGCCATTTTCCACCATCAACCTTAAGACTAAATCGCGCCTTTCCATTACCCGCTCAGGATATCGTCTTGGGTTATAAAAAGACGGTCCTTTAACCATTGCAACTAACATAGCGACTTGGTCAAACTCAAGCTCGTCCACTGGTTTACCAAAATAAAAATCGGCCGCAAGCCCCATACCATGAACGCCTTGATTATAGGCTTGTCCCAAAAACACTTCGTTTAAATAGGCTTCAAGGATTTCATCTTTGCTGTAACGGAAATCTAAAATCAATGCGATGAATGCTTCATTCACCTTGCGGATTAAGGTGCGATCTCTGGTGAGATAAAAGTTCTTTGCGAGCTGTTGCGTAAGCGTACTGCCACCTTGCACAGTTCGCCCCGCTTTGATGTTGGCATACAGCGCACGCAAAATAGACAGCGCAGAAACACCATGATGTTCGTAAAAGTCTCGATCTTCTACCACCAGCAGTGTTTCTTTTAAAATATTAGGGAATTTATCGAACGGAACAAACTCTCTGTCTTGGCGCGATTCATTGCCGATCCGAGCAATCTGCACCGGCTCTAAGCGAGCGCCGGCTAAGCGCCGACCTTGATTATCAACAATATTGGCAAGCTTTTTACCAGCAAAATTAAGCGTAAAAATACGCGCCACTTCTGGGCCATCGTAGAATTCGAACGCGCGACGATGGATGGTGATTGTGCGACCTTGAACGATATATTGACCGGTACGGCTGATACGATTTACACGAGAATAGTTAAGCCGCTTCAGTTCCCACAGCACTTCATCCTCATTAAGGAATTGATCGGGGAAAAACTGCATCGATCTGGCATAAACCTGAACGGGAAGTTCCCACTTATTGCCCTCAAACTGCCGGCTTATTTTGGCGTCTAAGTAGATGATATAAATTGCAACAAGGAATATCGCCGCAATAGTCCCTTTCCAAAAGAAAGACCACAACGTGCTCAGTACACGGCTTTTAACTCTTTGCATCTTAGAACCGTTTTGCTGGGTATTGTTTTTACGCGAAGTGTTCGCTTTGACGTTTGATTTGTTGGCAGGTTTTCGTTTCTTTTTATCCGTCATGACCCAAGTAAAACTAAAAAATGAATCGCAAGATGGTAGGGTAACCTAAATTAACAACTGCTGAAAGTAGAATAATATATATAAAGAAAAGTGAGCCCTGTTGGACTCACTTTGTTTAGACAACGAGAACTTTACAATATTGACTGAGAGCCAAATTGGTATTATTGTCCGCGAACTGTCACGAACTCGGGATAGGCATCTACGCCGCAATCATGTTGATCCATACCGCTTAGTTCTTCTTCTTCGCCAACGCGGATCCCCATGCTCGCTTTCAATACACTCCAGACAATATAAGAAGCAATGAAAACAAAACCTAAAATAGTGATAAGTCCCACAGCCTGACCTTGGAAAGTAGCGTCTGAGTTTGAAAATGGCACCATCATCACACCTAGCGCACCACATATACCGTGAACAGAGATAGCACCGACAGGATCATCAATTTTTGCCTTATCTAGCGCAACGATACTAAACACCACCAATGCACCGCCTATGGCACCGAGAATAAGCGCTAATACAGGTGTTGGAGAGGCAGGCTCAGCGGTAATAGTCACCAGACCTGCTAGCGCACCATTAAGTACCATAGTTAAATCCGCCTTGCCCCACATTAATTTACACACCAACAGTGCAGCAACCGCACCTGCCGCCGCCGCCGCATTGGTATTTAGCATGATTTGGCTGACCGCGATGGCATTTTCTTTGTCGGCAAGGAACAGTTGAGAGCCACCGTTAAAGCCAAACCATCCCATCCACAAAATAAAGGTGCCTAGTGTCGCCAGTGGCATGTTGGAACCAGGAATTGGGTAAACCTCACCATTTTTGCCATATTTTCCTTTGCGCGCACCAAGTAACAGAACACCCGCTAGTGCCGCAGCAGCACCGGCACCATGCACAATGGCTGAACCGGCAAAGTCAACAAAGCCAAGCTCAGATAAGAAACCACCACCCCACGTCCAATAGCCTTCTAACGGGTAGATAAAACCAGTTAACACCACACAAAATGCTAAAAACGCCCACAATTTCATACGCTCGGCAACAGCGCCAGAGACAATTGACATAGCCGTTGCAACAAATACCACTTGGAAGAAAAAGTCGGATTGCAGTGCATGGTCGGCATCATCAGCAGCACTGCCAATGAGCGCACCGAGACTTGGTAAAACCCCACCTTCGGCATTATCGACATACATGATGTTGTAACCAATAAGCAGATACATAGTACAAGCAATGGCGTACAGTGCGACGTTCTTGGTAAGGATTTCAGTGGTATTTTTTGAGCGTACTAATCCCGCTTCAAGCATAGCGAATCCGGCAGCCATCCACATAACTAAGACACCAGAGATCAAAAAGTAAAAGGTATTTAATGAAAATTTTAGTTCTATTATTGTATTTTCCATTGTTCGGCTCCCCTTAAATGGCTTCTTCATCAAGTTCGCCGGTACGGATCCGAACAACTTGGTCTAAGTCGTAAACAAAGATTTTTCCGTCACCAATTTTTCCAGTGAACGCAGCCTTTGTAACCGTTTCCACAACGCGCTCGGCGTTTTCGCTTAACGTCGCAATTTCTATTTTTATTTTTGGAATGAAATCGACTTGATATTCTGCACCGCGATACAGTTCGGTATGACCGCGCTGACGTCCAAACCCTTTAACGTCAACAACCGTCATGCCTTCAATCCCTAGATCGGCTAACGCTTCACGTACCTCATCAAGCTTAAATGGTTTTATTATTGCACTTATCATTTTCATGCTGAGTCCCCTTAGGACAGTTGATCCTGTTGTATGCAGTAATCCAACCTTTATGCCAAATTTTTTATTCCTTAATTAACAATGAATTAAAGTGGGAGGTGGAATTTCACGCATAAAAAATGCACCATCTAGGTGCATTGATATTAAGCCTGAACTGAGTTGGTGCATAAACACTCAAATAACGAAAAGCTAATGCGCGATAACGCAATTTCGTTGTTTGTCCTTCGCTTTGTAGAGCGCCTTATCTGCCTTGCGCATTACTTCGCTTAAACTCTTTGATTGGCAAGCCGCGAGGCCAATACTGATGGTGCAATAATGCTTACCCTCAGGAATTTTGAATGCTTGCTGTGCAAGGCGCTCTCTAAAGTCTTCTAGCATGTGCTTTGCCATCTTCATATCTGAGCTTGGAATAAGCAAAGCAAACTCTTCCCCACCAATACGTGCGACAATATAGTGACCAAATGCACTACGCAGTAAATCAGCAACTTGTTTAAGTACATCATCACCGCTTTCATGACCATATTGATCATTAATAGACTTAAAGTGATCGAGGTCTAACAATGCCAATATATGCTGGCTCGGTTTGTTCTTGATTAAACGCTCTGCTTGCTGACAAAAATAGCGGCGGTTATAAAGCCCTGTTAAATAGTCTCGATGCGCATATTCTTTGATTTCTGCGATCAAATTGAGCTGTTCCATCGTCTGCATGATACGACAATGAAACTCTTCACTCATAAAAGGTTTTGCCAAAAAGTCATTGGCGCCGTATTTGATAAACTTTGCTGACAAGCCATGACTTCCTGCGCCAGACAGACCAATAATCGCCAACTCATCTCGTCCACGACTATTACGAACGGATTTTACCAACTCAAAGCCATCCATCGTCGGCATCGCAAAGTCCGTCAGCAGTAGCTTAATTTCATGGTCAGATAGCAACATCTCCAATGCCTGTTCGCCATCTTGCGCCTCAAGCACTGTAAATAATTGCTTTTCAAGCATCTGCTTCATTACCGCTCGACTGATCACAGAATCATCGGCGATCAGCGCCTTGCAACCTTGGTTTCTCAATAGTCTAGATGCTAACTTGACCGCGTATAGGTATGAATCGCGGTTATCTTTAATCACATAATCCACCACACCCATTTCAAGCATTTGCTGGCGGCTATATTCATCTATTTTTGAGGTCAACACCACGGTGGGTATTTTGTGGCTAAGCGTGAGCTGCACGACCTCTGCGTCCATCGCATCGGGCAGCGTTAAATCTACCAGCGCCAATGTATATTGGTGCTGTGCTAAGAAGTCCTTACTTTCCTTGAGGGACCAAGCAAAATCGATTTCGACATCTAGATGCTGAGCAGCAAGGTGTCGCAATACCTGTTGTACGACTTTACTGTCTTCAACAATTAAAATTCTTTGCATGGATTGAGATCTCTTAAGTACAACGAGAAGCGCAGTGAAACAAGAATTTAACGAGGCTAAATACTTTATTACTACATAATTAAGTATTAAATATACGCGAATCTTGCACTAAAAAAAACCAAATCGGCTCAAATTCGTTACTTTTCGATAAACGAGGTTACAACAGCCTATTTTTCAAACCTGCCGTTTTTTTTGTTGAGTTTGTCTCAACGGCTTTGAATTTCAGATGAAATACTTCTTTAATGCAGACATACCTAATGCAATACCGAGGAAGCAATGAAAAAACTACTACCACTATTGCTCGTGAGTTGTGCCCTACTCTCAGCACCAAGCATAGCTGAGGAGCACAACCGCGCAATTGAGATAGATCATAAAATAACAACTGAGCATAGAGCCGAAATAAAAGGTGAACGTATTAACTACACCGCGACAACAGGCACGCAGCCGGTGTGGAATGAAAACGGCGACGCAGTTGCAACGTTGCATTACACCTACTACAAGCGCACAAAAATCAAAGATATGAGCAAACGTCCGCTGCTGATCTCATTTAACGGTGGTCCGGGCTCTGCTTCCGTGTGGATGCACATTGCCTATACTGGCCCAAGAGTATTAAAAATTGATGACGAAGGATATCCACTGCAACCTTACGGCTTGAAAGACAACCCATATTCAGTGCTAGATGTTGCCGATATTGTTTATGTAAACCCAGTCAACACAGGTTATTCTCGCGTACTCAAAAATGCTGAAGGTAAATATCCGAGTAAAGCCGAACAAACAAAGATGTTTTTTGGCGTCAACGCGGACGTGAAGTACTTAGCCGAATGGCTCAATACATTTATTCATCGCAATGAGCGTATGCTTTCTCCTAAGTACCTGATTGGTGAGAGCTACGGCACGACTCGAGTGTCAGGTCTTGCGCACGCGATGCAAAACAATCAGTGGCTTTATCTCAATGGCGTGGTGTTGGTATCTCCTACAGAAATCGGCATTAAACGAGAAGGTCCGGTTGAAGTGGCAAACCGTTTACCGTATTACGCTGCCGCCGCTTGGTACCACAAAGCGCTGTCTTCTGAATTGCAAAATAAAGATTTACTCGAAGTACTTGCAGAGGTTGAACAATATACGGTTGATCAGTATCTTCCCGCACTCGCCAAAGGCGCATTTATCAGTGCCCAAGAAAAGCAAAGTGTGACACAGGCCGTTGCTAAATATAGTGGCTTAAGCGAGCGCTTTGTAGCTCAAAACAACCTAGATATTCCTACTGCGGCATTTTGGAAAGAGCTATTGCGTGAGCGTGGCTATACCCTAGGTCGGTTGGACTCACGCTATCTTGGTATTGATAAAAGAGACGCTGGTTCTCGCCCTGATTATTGGCCTGAGCTGACCTCTTGGTTGCACTCATTTACGCCAGCGATTAATCATTACTTCGCTACAGAACTCAACTATAAAACCGATGTAAAATATAATATGTTTGGTTCAGTTCACCCTTGGGATAGCAGCGATAATAATGTCGGTGAACAATTACGATTAGCGATGGCACAAAACCCTTACCTAAACGTGATGATCCAGTCTGGCTACTACGATGGCGCAACGAATTACTTTGATGCCAAGTACAATATGTGGCAACTCGATCCGAGCGGAAAAATGCGTGATCGCTTAAGCTTTAAAGGTTACCGCTCCGGGCACATGATGTACCTGCGTCATGAAGATTTACAAAAATCGAACGAAGATCTCCGCGAGTTTATCTTAAAAACAACACCCAAGGCGGATCAGTCAGCGCTTTACTAAATTCCCAACCCATTGTGGCCGCGCAAGCGGTCACTTATCTTAATGCTTACCAGGTTGCAAAAATTTCCTTTTATCCTTCTACAGTTACCTATAATCTAGATATACTCAATACTATCTCTCTACAACTTAGGCACGCACCATGAACGAGCAGTTTAAAGTCGTCTTCGTTGGCATGGCCGACGGTAAGGATCAACAAAGCGCCGCTATCGCGATGGCAGACAGGTTGAAAACCTCACCCTCAAAGATCCAGCAATTTTACGCTGGCAAAAACTTGTTTGCTCCTGCAGATAAAGCCAAAGCGCTAAAACAGGTAAAATTACTTGCAAGCGCGGGGATCAACGCCAAGCTACAAAGCCAAACAGCCGCTACCCCAACTAACGCAGATCAAGAGCGCGTATTTGAAGCGCTGGATTACATCACAAGCAGTCTAATACGTATCGAAGAGCGATTAGAAGAACTTGAGCAACGCGTAGCACCAACCGCTCATACTGAAATTGAAGATACAACAGACGAAGAGTGGGAGACGAAGGAGCTATTCGATGAGCTGGACTTTGAGCCTAGCCCTCCGGCTAAATCTAAAACTTGGCTATATTATCTGCTCGCTGTATTAATTATTTTATTTATTCTGCTTGGTGTAAGTTTGTTTTTCCCTGAGTGGCTCGCGTTAGAATGAATAAAACTAATAACAACATAAATAAATCTCAAGTTACTCGTGCTGATTTGAGAAAAATGATTAGAAACGCAAGAAACTCGCTATCAGAAGAGCAACAGAAGACAGCCGCCGCACATCTCAACATTAATTTTTTTCAACAAATAAACCTCCCAAAAAATGCCAATATAGGGGTCTATATTCAAAACGATGGCGAACTAGATACATCCCTTTTAATTCAATCACTTTGGGATAAAAATCACCAGGTTTTCTTACCCGTAATCCATCCCTTCAACCCTGCAAATTTACTCTTCCAGAAGTATGAAAAAAACTCACCCATGAAGGCAAATCGCTATGCTATCTTGGAACCTAAGTTAGATTGTTCAGCTGTGGCACCGCTTGCATCACTGGATTTACTTTTGATGCCTCTGGTTGCTTTTGATGAGCAAGGTAATCGCCTGGGTATGGGCGGTGGGTACTACGATAGAACTTTAGCGTTACACTACGCTGAGCAGCGAGCTAAACCAGCACTTGTTGGCCTTGCTCATGATTGCCAGCAAGTTCCGAGCTTACCAACAGCAGCTTGGGATGTACCGCTCCCAACTATCCTCACTCCAACCCAACTATACACTTGGCCAAAAAATAATTGAGCAGGCAAATAGTTAAGCGCATTTTGAGGCGCTTTTGACCATGACGCTGACACTTTGATTGAGTTATACTCCATACAACTTCAATGACAACTAAGTGTAGCGTTATGACTCAAGATGAAATGAAAAAAGCCGCGGCATGGGCAGCTTTGAACTATGTAGAAGAAAACACCATTGTTGGGGTTGGTACAGGCTCAACGGTAAACCACTTTATTGATGCGCTTGGCAGTATCAAGGATCAAATCAAAGGGGCAGTATCAAGCTCTGAAGCTTCAACAGAGAAGCTAAAAGCACTTGGTATTGAAGTTTTCGAGCTAAACGATGTGTCAGAGCTTGCGGTATATGTTGATGGCGCAGATGAAATCAACAGCACCAATGAAATGATAAAAGGCGGTGGCGCAGCACTGACACGCGAGAAAATCGTTGCAGCCGTTGCCAAGAAATTTGTTTGTATCGTTGATAATACAAAGCATGTTGAGACGCTAGGCGCATTTCCACTACCTGTTGAAGTGATCCCAATGGCGCGTAGCTACGTGGCAAGAGAGTTACTAAAACTAGGTGGCGATCCAGTTTACCGCCAAGGCGTTATCACTGATAACGGCAATGTCATTCTTGATGTGCATGGCCTAGAAATTAGCGCAGCAAAAGCGCTTGAAGAAAAAATTAACCAGATTGTTGGCGTCGTGACTAATGGCTTATTTGCCGCGCGTGGCGCTGACGTTGTAATAACAGGCACTCCAGAAGGGCCTAAAATCAACTAGTGAGATTACAGATGAGCAAGGTTTCGTTATCAAAGGATAAAATTCGAATTTTGTTGTTAGAAGGCGTGCACCAAAGCGCCGTTGAGACACTAAAGCGCAACGGTTATAGCAACATAGACTACGTTAAAACATCCTTACCGGAGCCTGAGCTGATCGAGCGGATCAAAGATGCTCACTTTGTCGGGATCCGCTCACGTACCCACCTTACGGAAGCAGTATTAGAACAGGCTGAAAAGCTGGTCGCTGTTGGCTGTTTCTGCATCGGCACCAACCAAGTGGATTTGGATGCCGCTAAAAAACGTGGTATCGCCGTATTCAACGCACCATTTTCTAACACCCGCTCTGTGGCTGAGCTCGTACTAGGTGAAATTCTCTTGTTATTGCGCCGTGTTCCTGAGCGTAACGCAAAGGCGCATCGCGGTGAGTGGGATAAATCTGCCGACGGTTCATACGAAGCTCGTGGTAAAACGCTAGGTATTATTGGTTATGGTCACATTGGCACCCAGCTTGGCATTATGGCTGAGAATATCGGGATGAACGTCGAGTTTTATGACATCGAAGATAAGCTCACGCTCGGCAACGCAACGCAGTTACACACGCTTACGCAATTGTTACAAAGAGCGGACGTGGTCAGTTTGCATGTACCGGAGACATCACAGACCAAAAACCTTATCGGCATGGCTGAAATTGAAGTGATGAAGCAAGGCGCAATCCTAATTAACGCATCACGTGGAACGGTTGTTGATATCGACGCCTTAGCTGAAGCATTGGCGGCCAAGAAGCTTTCCGGCGCTGCTATTGATGTATTCCCCGTTGAGCCAAAATCTAATCATGAAGAATTCGTCTCACCACTACGCGAGTTTGACAATGTACTGCTAACCCCACACGTTGGTGGTTCTACCCAAGAAGCACAAGAAAACATCGGTGTAGAAGTCGCGGGTAAGTTGGCGAAATATTCAGATAACGGTTCAACAGTCACGGCAGTTAACTTCCCTGAGGTTTCTTTACCTGAATTATCAAACCGAAGTCGTTTATTACACGTACACGTAAACCGCCCAGGCGTACTAACACAAATCAACCAAGCGTTCGCTCAGCACGGTATCAATATTGCGGCGCAATACCTACAAACGGATGAATCTATTGGTTACGTGGTTATCGACGTCGATAGCGACCACTCTGAAGTGGCGTTGAAAGAGTTAAGTGCAGTTGAAGGAACTATCAGAGCACGTATTCTTCACTAAGAATAATCACACATAAAAAAACCAGTCACTGTGAAGCGACTGGTTTTTTTGTATCAATCTGGCTTACGCCATGAAATCAACACCTTCTTTGATGTCTTTTTCAAGTGTCGCTAGCATGTCGTCTTTTGCTTTTTGCTCAAACGCGCTTAGCTCACCGTAAGGAAGTAACTGCTCTACACCGTTTTTACCAAGGATAACTGGCTGTGCAAAGAATGTTGCATCGCCTGTGTTACCTTCAACGTATGCGTACTCAAGTACTTCTTCACCTTGTAGACCTTTCACTAGTGAGAAGCAGAAACGTGCTGCTGCTGCACCCATTGAAAGTGTAGCTGAACCGCCACCCGCTTTAGCTTCAACCACTTCAGTACCCGCGTTTTGGATACGAGTTGTTAGTGCAGCAACTTCTTCGTCAGTGAACTCAACACCTTCAACTTGAGAAAGTAGAGGTAGAATTGTAGTACCTGAGTGACCACCAATTACTGGGATCTTAACTTCAGCAACGTCTAGACCTTTAAGCTCTGCGATGAAGGTTTCAGCGCGGATAACGTCAAGGGTTGTTACACCGAATACGCGAGCTGGATCATAAGTACCTGCTTTTTTGAACACTTCAGCAACGATTGGTACCGTGCCATTTACTGGGTTTGTGATGATACCAACAAGTGCTTTAGGGCAGCTTCTAACGATACCTTCAGCAAGTGTCTTGATGATACCTGCGTTAACGTTGAAAAGGTCAGCACGGTCCATACCAGGCTTACGAGGCATACCAGCAGGGATAAGCACTACGTCAGCACCTGCAAGAGCTGGGTCTAGGTCGTCTTTACCATAACCCGCTACTTTTACCGCAGTTGGGATGTGAGATAAGTCAACTGCAACACCAGGTACAACAGGTGCAACGTCATAAAGCGCTAACTCCGAGCCAGCTGGAAGACCATTTTTAAGCAATAAAGATAGAGCTTGACCGATACCGCCAGCGGCACCTAATACAGCAACTTTCATTTGAATTCTCCATAATTTGAAGGTGGAATTGAGTGTGCAGTAAAGATAATGAAAAGCGCTGTTAAACACAAATTAATCACGGTTATTTTCGAGATTTTTTGACTAATGTCTTAAATAAAAGTGTAAAGATCGCGACACTTTGTCCACTTATGCTTTACGACTGCCATTTTGGTCGCGCAAATTTGGGAATCTCGGTGGTTTTGTGTAGAATTTAAAGATTAGCCGTAAAAGAAGACAGACTATGCAGCCGCAAGAAAAACAAGAAGCACTGATCAAAGCATTTAAAGCCATTTTAAAAGAAGAAAACTTTGGCTCTCAAGGTGAAATTGTTGATGCTCTAAAACAACAAGGTTTTGACAACGTCAGTCAGAGTAAAGTATCGCGCATGCTGAGCAAGTTTGGTGCTGTACGTACACGTAATGCTAAGCAAGAAATGGTTTACTGTTTACCCGCAGAAATGAGCGTTCCAACAGCAAAAAGCCCTTTGCGTCAGTTAGTCGTTGATATTATGCACAACGAAATGATGATTATTATTCGAACCAGTCCTGGTGCTGCACAATTAATTGCAAGACTACTTGACTCATTAGGCACCGCAGATGGTGTATTAGGTACCATTGCTGGCGATGACACGATTTTTATTGCGCCTGCCAAAGTATCTGAAATCGACGTTACTCTAGATAAAGTAAAAACGCTGTTCGATAACGTTTAGTCTATTATTTTTATCGGTGCTAACTCACAAGTTAGCACTTACTCTGGTACTTTCCTCCCAACAAACACGCTTTCCCACTATCACAATAAACAGAATAAACTGCTTATCTTTACAGCAAAAAAATGTTTGACATAATATGTCCTTGTGTGGCAACTTTAGAAACGCAAGGTGAGATTTTTCTCACTACGCATGGATAGTTTTTAAGCAGATTGACTAGCTTCTCGGACTTGTTTCCTGCGATGTCTATAACCCATCGGACACGCACGCTATTCTTTTCACTCATTCATCTCACTATCCTATGATGCGGAACTCACCGCTTTGATAGGCCCAAAAAGCGCCTGATGACGTTGAGTGGGCCAGTTTACTTGCTTACTTAACCACTTAAAAAGGAAAAGCAAGGAGTCAAGGAGCAACAATGGAATTTTTAAATACTGTATTTACGTTTCCCACTGTTATTTTTTCAACACTATTACTCATAGTGCTATTGTTCTGGTTAATTGCTTTACTCGGTTTTGCTGATATCGATATCTTAGAAGGCGATGTTGATATTGAAGCCGAAGGCGCAAGTTCTGGTTCTTTTTGGGAGGTTGCTTTTGGTGGCGTCCCAGTGAGTATTTCACTGAGCCTAATCATCGCGCTGGGCTGGATTGTCAGTATTTATGTACAACAATTTTTTGCTTACCTACTGGGTAATGGCATTTTTTACTACCTGGTGGGAACGGCATTTATGCTCGTCAGCCTCATTGTTGCACTACCACTAACCGCCGTGATTGTACGGCCATTACGGCGCTTTTTCGAAAGCCAAGAAACCACATCGAAGCAAGCGCTGGTTGGGCTCGAATGCGTCATTGCAACATCAAGAGTCAGTAACACTTTTGGCCAAGCCCGAGTATATATTCAAGGAACGGATCAACTCATTGAAGTACGCTCGGATGAAGATAACACCTTCACACTAGGAGACAGTGCCTTACTTATCGAACACGACCCCCTTACACATAGCTACACTATTGTGGCTAAACCTTGGTAATAATACAGAAAATAACGGAATTTAGGAACGAGTTGATACAGCTAATACCAACTCAAACAACATAGCGCAACGCAGGAAAAAACATGGAATTTCTAAACAACCTCGGACCAGTGCTCACAATCGTGGGTATATCCATCGTCATTATTTTTGCCATTCTACTTCTGATTGGAAAGTTCTACCGCAAGGTTGAACAAGGTCAGGCACTGATCATCAACAAGATGAAAAACGAACCTGATGTTACGACAACGGGCGGCATCGTACTACCTGTGATCCATAAAATGGAAGTCATGGATATTTCAACTAATCGCATGGTATTAGAGCGTCGTGAAAACAGCGGTCTGATCTGTAAAGATAATATCCGTGCTGACATCGCCATTACTTTTTACATTCGCGTAAACGAAAACAAAGAAGATATCCTACGTGTTGCGAAACAAGTTGGCTGTGCCCGCGCATCTGCACCAGAAACCTTACAAGCATTATTTGAGGCAAAATTCTCCGAAGCCTTGAAAACCGTTGGTAAGCGCATGAATTTTGAGGAGCTATTTACACATCGTAATGAGTTCCGAGATTCTATTAAAGAAGTGATTGGACAAGATTTATCTGGCTATACGTTAGAGGATGTGGCGATTGATTATCTTGAACAAACCTCTATCGAAAAGTTAGATCCAAATAACATTCTTGACGCTGAAGGTATTCGCCGTATTACCGAAAAAACCTCGCGCCAAAACGTGGAAACTAACCAACTTAAATGCGATGAAAAAGCGCAAATCGACAACCAAAACCAAGCAGCCTTTGAAAAAGCCGCAGAAGTCGAGCGTCAACGAGAAGATGCCAGCGCGAGACAGCGCCGTGAAATCGAATCAGTGCGCGCTCGTGAAGCCGCTGAAGCTGAACGTGTTAAGCATGAAGAGCGCTTAAAAGCCGAAGAAGCACGCCTCAAAGCAGACGAAGCAATTGCAATTGCAGAACACAACAAACAACGCGAAATCGATGTTGCAGAGCAAAATCGCCTTCGCTTACTCGGCATAGAAGAAGAAAAAGTCACGCGTTCTCGCCAAATTGAAATTATCGAACGCGAACGCGAAACCGAAATTTTACGTATCCAAAAAGCCAAAGCACTGGAAGTCGAGCAAAAAGAAATCGCCGATGTTCAGCGTGAACGGGTTGCCGTAGAGAAAACCGTTGCCGAGGAACAAGAGCGCATCAAAGACGTGCAATGTATTGCTGAAGCCGAGCGTGAGAAGCAAGCGAAAATTATTCTTGCTCAAGCTGAGGCCGAAGAAGCGTTGGTTAAAGATATTGAAGCGGCTAAAGCTAAAGAGCAAGCTGCCGAATTTAAAGCCCGTGAAATGGAAAAAATGGCCGCAGCAGAACTACGTATTGCGAACCAAACCGCAGAGTCGAAGAAGATTCTTGCCGAAGCTGCCCAAGTTGAAGCGGCTGCGCCTGGTCTTGCAGAAGCAGATATCATCAAGGCAAAAGCAACTGCTAGTGCGATACAAGGCGAAACAGACGCTAAAGTGCTACAGCAAAAACTAGAAGCCGAAGCACAAGGCAAACGTGATATTGGCCGCGCCGAAGCCGAAGTACAAGCTGCAATGGCAGAGGCAACCAAGAAGCAAAGTGAAGCCGAGGCACAAGGCAAACGTGAAATTGGTTTAGCAGAAGCTGAGGTTCAATCAGCAATGGCTGAAGCAATTGAAAAACAAGGTGAAGCAGAAGCTATCAACCTTGAGCGTAAGATGTCAGCAGAAGCCAAAGGTCTTACAGAGAAGCTGGAAGCACTTAATAAGATGGATAAAGACGCCCGTGAATACGAAGGCTTTACACTACAGCTAAATCAACAGAAAGAGCTGACGCTTGCGAGTATCGAGGCAAACAAACAAGTTTCTGCAAGTCAGGCTGAAGTATTAGGTAAAGCACTAAGCGGTGCTGATATCAACTTTATGGGCGGCGACGGCCAGTTCTTTAACCAGTTTATGAATGCCATCACAGTGGGCAAGTCAATTGACGGCTTAGTCGGCGAAAGTAAGACGGTACAAACCGTATTTAAAGATCACCTAAACGGTGAGCGTAATTTGATGGACGACCTAAAAGGGGTGTTGGCTGGTGCTAATGCGTCGTCGGAAACGCTAAAAAACATCAACATGAGTAAGTTCTTCCAACAACTAAGCAATAGCTCAGATGCGGACAAACAGCAGCTACTCAAGTTACTTGGCGGCTCGTTAAATGGCAGTAAACAAAGCGAACCACTAGAGTAATTAACCCTGAGGAGTCAATCTGCTTGGCTCCTCTCCCCCATTTGCGACAGCGCACATAGGAAAGCAAAGAATGACGGAAGCAACGCAACAAGCGCCAGAGCGAACGCTCGAACAAGACTCTTATCAACTGATTAAACGCCGACTTAGTAACTTTGGCAGCGAACTGAAAAGTCAAATAGATAAACTCAACCAACAGCGTGTTGATACTTTTGGCAGCACCGAGCTTAAAGTGAAAGGTCGAGCAAGAGTTCGTACTGAGCATAACTGCGTACCGCGCGACATCGTACTGATCGGCGACAAGCTTATCTTTGCTTATAATGTCTTTATGGGGCTTAAACAAAATACCCAAGTCAGCGATGTATTCACCGTACAAAAGCTACACTTGCAAGAAGATCATTACGAAATAGAACCTTACCCGCAAGAAACCAAATTCCTCACTGATCAACGTTTCTTACGGGACTTCGACGAACTATACACGTATTACAAAGACACCCGTCTACAGCACCTATTTGTTAAATCAAACAAGCTTTTTGCACTATTTCAGATTGGCGAAAAGCTCTCTGATGTCCGCGTGTTTCGCTGGCAAATCGCCAAAGACGAAACCTTAGATTACATTGATAACCGAGGAGAGCGTGACCTAGGCGAAGTGGAAAACTTTGACTTTGAATGGCAAAAAACCGATCGCGCCGATCACGTCGAAGGCCGTCACCCACATATTAATGTAAACGACAAAGTATTTATTGAAGTATCGAGTGGCAAACTCACCGTAAAAATAGAAAACAATACCCAAAGCGGTGAAGGTATTTATCAAGAAGCCGTTGATGACGCCAGTCAATCACTCGCAGATTGCGATTTACGTTTTGCCGAAGTTGGCGAAATGGTGTTGTTAAAGTTACTTCCCTACCGAGAAAAACAGTGGCGTTATTTTATTTATAATTGCCGCACCCAGCAGGTATTGCGCCAAGATGCGCTGGGTGGTGCCTGTGTTCAATTACCTGAGAACCAAGGAATTATTTTTCCTGGTGGCTATTATTTACAATCGGGGCAAACACGCTATTTTGACGACCAACTGGACGATTTAGTTTTCCATCGCCAGATCAAATCACCCAATGGTGAAGATGTACTGTATATCTTCTACGAACCAAACGAGGGTCGTTACGCACTTTTCTCTTACAATATTATTGAGAAAAACCTGCAAAATCCTATCTATTGTCATGGCTATGGTATCTATGACGATGGCTTAGCGCTAACCTTTAAAGCAGAGCCTGAGCCTGAGCGCGTGCACCCTATTCAAATCTGGCAAAGCCCATTTTGTGGCAGCGAGTTTGCCGCACAAGCCCCTCGAGCAACCGGCTTATTTGGCCGGATAGGCAATCCGGATTTAGTACGTGCAATTTCTGATTTATACAGTGTGTTCAAAGCCATTAACGAACAAAGCCCCACGGTCTTTCATTATGAAGATTTAATTGCTCTCACCCGCAGTATTTTAGACCGCTATCATTGGCTTGCTGAAGCGGACTTTGCAGATGTCACAGCAAAACTACATGAAATTTTTGAAACCTCGGAGCAGGTACTAGACGAATTTGAAAAGGTAAGCCAAATTGAGGCCGACGCTCGGCGCGCAGAAACCGAAATAGAGCAAGCCATGCAAGATGTGCTTCGCGAGGTGAGACCAGATAGCTTTAAAACAGCAGAGCAATTCGTTCAGAGCTTAGAATCTCTCAAACGCTTAAAAGGCAAAGTGATAAGCCTTGAAGAAGTGAAGTATATCAATCTTGACGCGCTATCTGCCATGCAGCAGCAGGTTGATGAGCAAACCTTAAGCTTAAGCCATAAAACCGCGGAGTTTTTGCAGCAAGATAGTGCTTTGGCGCCCTACTACGAGCAGCTAGACTCCTTAGAGCAAGCCAGAGCGCAAACAGAGAGTGTCACCGAGCTTAACGGCTTTTTGGCGACCTTGGAAACCTTAAGCGCTGAACTTGATTTGCTCAACCATACCATGCTGGATCTCGACATTGACGATAGCCGCATTCGCACTAAAATTTTGGAAGATGTCAGCGCCATTTATGGTCAAGTAAACCGCGCCAAAGCAGCGTTAGAAATCCAGAAAAAGAGCGTGGGCAGTGTTGAAGCAAAAGCCGAATTTGCGGCTCGTTTTAAGCTTTTCAGCCAAAGTATTACCAGCGGTCTAAGCGCTGCCAAAACCCCAGAGCAATGTGACGACCAACTATCTCGCTTACTCATTCAATTAGAAGAGCTCGAGTCTCAATTTAGTCAGTATGATGAATTTTTAACGGAGATCTTGGCTAAACGTGATGACGTTTATGAAAGCTTTGAGGCGCACAAACAGCAGCTCATTGACGAAAGACAGCGCCGCGCGCTGAGCCTAGCAAACGCAGCAGAGCGGATTTTACAGGGGGTGACGCGACGCTCGCAAAGTTTTAAAACCTTAGATGACATCAATAGCTATTTTGCCTCCGATCCTATGATTGGCAAGCTTCGCGATTTAACGCAAGAGCTAAAAAGCCTAAGCGATGAAGTGAAGGCGGATGATATTCAAGCCAAACTCAAGGCCTGCAAAGATCAAGCGATCCGCGCTTTGCGAGACAAGCAAGATATTTATATTGATGGTGGCAATACCGTTAAAGTCGGCAAACATGCGTTTAGTTTCAATAAACAAATCCTTGATTTGACTTTGCTGCCTCGTGGTGAACAGCTGATGTTACACCTCACTGGCACTGAGTATTTTGATACCATTCCTGACGCCAAGGTCAATCAACAACTCAATGACGCAAGCACATACTGGCAGCAAAACCTGATCTCAGAAAATCGTCACTTATATCGAGGCGAGTACCTTGCAGCTCAAGTATTAGCGGCTGCAGAGCAAGATGGCAACGACTTTAGTCTAGCGGATTTAGAACTTGCCGTTGATGAGGGAAGTTTACTGTCTATCGTACAAAAATTTGCAGAACCTCGATATCAAGAAGGCTATGAAAAAGGCATTCATGATCAAGATGCCAGCCTGATCTTAGCAAATTTACTAAAACAAAAACGACAGCTTGAGTTACTCGTCTACCCTGCCAGCTGTCGAATTGCGGCACAGCTATTTTATACTCAACAAAGCAAGGCTGAGCTAGCTGAATTGGCGTTTCAGGCCACACAAGCAGAGCTGATGGCAACGAAGTTAGATGACCATAGTTTTAGCCAACAGCTAAGCAAAGAATTGAGTGAAAAGATCACCGCATTTTGCCAACAAAATTTATCGAGCTATTTAACCGAGCTACACCGCTTTTCAGGCGAGTTAAGCGCAACTTACTTAATTAAAGCCCTTGCCAAGCAAGTCAAGCCGAGACAATTTGATTTGGCTTCACCTGCAAAACACACCAGCGAGCAGTTTATCTCGATGGCAAAGGCCAAAGGCGTTTGGCAACAGCTTGAAGACTCATTAACGCATTTGACTAAACTTGCGGACAAATGCCGCCTGTTAAGCAGCTGGCTGCGCGCCTATGGCAGTAAGCAAAATGAAAGTACTGAGACCTTGCTTGAGGCCGCTAACTGCATTTTGCTTTCCACCCAGTTAGATATCACATACCAAGTCAAAGAAGCCGAAATAAAAACCGAAATTTCAGGTTTGATGGGCCAACACCCACGTATCGAGAACCAAGTGCTACACCTAGATTATGCAGACTTTTTTGCCCGTAGTAACGAGTATCTCACGGTTCATGTTCCGGCCTACAAACAGTACCAACAGTTAAAAGCACAAGTGCTTGAGGCACAAAAGCAGCGCTTGCAATTGGATGAGTTTAAACCCAGACCACTAAGCTCATTTGTACGTAACCAGCTGATTGACAAAGTCTACTTCCCTATTATTGGCGATAACTTAGCAAAACAAATAGGGGCTGCAGGAAACAATAAACGCACCGACTTAATGGGCATGTTGCTGCTTATCTCCCCTCCGGGCTATGGTAAAACCACGCTAATAGAGTATGTAGCCAACCGCTTAGGACTCACCTTTGTTAAGGTCAACTGTCCATCCATTGGTCACGACCAAGTCTCTTTAGATCCAGCTCAAGCCATCAACGCGACTGCCGCAAAAGAAATTGAGAAGATCAACCAAAGCTTTGAGATGGGCAATAATGTGATGCTGTACCTTGACGATATTCAGCACACCAACCCCGAGTTTTTACAAAAGTTCATCTCTTTATGTGACGGTTCAAGACGCATAGACGGGGTGTGGAATGGCCGCAGTAAAACCTATGATCTGAGAGGCAAAAAGTTTGCCGTTGTGATGGCAGGAAACCCCTACACCGAATCCGGTGAATCCTTTAAGATCCCAGATATGCTTGCCAACCGTGCGGATATTTACAACCTCGGTGACACTCTCAGTGGCTGCGAACAAGAATTTGCCATGAGCTTTATTGAAAATACGCTTACTTCCAATGCGGTGCTCGCACCACTTGCCAATCGTGGTATGGAAGACTTGTACAAACTAGTACGCATTGCCGACGGAGAAGACATCTCCATCAATGAATTGGAATTTAATTACTCTCAAGCGCAAGTGAATGAAATTGTCAGCGTACTGAAAAAGCTGCTCACCATTCGCAGCACCGTGCTCAAAGTAAATGCCCAATATATAGCCTCAGCAGCGCAAGATGATAACTATCGAACCGAGCCGCCGTTTAAGCTACAAGGCAGTTACCGTAACATGAATAAGATGGCTGAAAAGGTGGTTGCTGCCATGAATGACAGTGAACTTGAAAATCTAATTCAAGATCACTATCGCGGTGAAGCACAAACACTTAGCAAAGGCAGCGAAGAAAACTTACTGAAACTGGCTGAATTACGCGGTACCTTAACGGCTGAAGAAGCTACGCGCTGGCATGAAATCAAGGCCGAATATGCCCGCCTGCACCGCAATGGCGACGAAGGAAGCCCTGCGCAATTGGCAGTTGAACAACTAAGCTTTGTCAATAAATCCCTTTCGCAAATCGCCGCTAAACTCGATAAAGAGCAGCTTAGCTTTGATTACAGTGCGCTGTTGCAACAATTGGCTCAAGTGCTTAACGAGCAAGAGTTTGCCACGCAGTTAACTGAGCTACGTGAGGCCTTAACGCAGCAACCTTACGCTACACCGCTAAAGCAATTGATAGCTTCACAGCAACAAGTCGCAGAAGAAATTGCGGGGCTGCAAAACGCTATCAAACGCACTGCGAACAACGAGCAGCTACTCGCTAACCTTGGCAAACTCAATGACTTGCTCAGCACCCAAGCGCAGATACAACAAGCGTTGGGTCAACAAGGTCAGCAGCAAAATACGCTATTTGAAAACCTGTCTGAGCGCTTAGAAGCGGTGGCACAACCGCATATTCAAGTCGACAATCACGTTGATGATAGCAGTGCAAAAGCGCTTGAAGCCGTCACCACTTTGCTGACAAATACCTTAGCAAACTCAAGCGCTGAACAAGTCCAGCAGCAACAGCTAAAAGACATTTTACAAAAGCTGGAGGATATTCAATCAAGACCTGTTGTTAGTAACGGATCACCTGCGAAAAACCCGTATATGTTGTAACGGCGGAAAAACGCTTGCGAAACAAGTCAAAGCCCATGGATGGGCTTTGGAGATGTAAAGCTAAAAAACCTGAACTCGGGTTAAAAAGTAACTTACTCCGGCATTTTTGCCATCACCGCCAAAAACTCTAGTGAGGGTGCAAAAAACGCAGAACCCATATCGGCACTGGAATAATCCAATATGGGATCGTATTCATCCCCTTCACCCAATCGACTTCTTAACACCTGCTCAAAAGCATCACCCTTGGCGCTGCAACTTAGCGACAAGCTTCCTTGTTCAAATACATCACCAAATGGCATGCTTTGGTTAAGCAGTAGCGCATTACCATTTACGTCTTTCAATTCGGTTAATGCCGCATGATTACAGGGTTCGCAATCTTCAATTAGGTCATTGTCTAGACGTGTACGCCCCATTAATTGCTCTTGCTCAGCGAGCGGCAACGCCTGCCAGCGCAGTAAATCAAACTTCACCCGCTGTACGTGAATATAACTACCAAGATGGTCGGCTGCATTCGGGTTGTGCACAAGTGCAACTTCCCGTTTATTGCGCCCTCTAGGTGTGTCTGCACCATAAATAAAGCCATTAAAATCACGACCGTCTAAGAAACGAAAGGCGCGCACATGTGCCACCATTTCAACTAGGCCGTTTAGCATATGCAGCACACTTTGAGCAAAGATATGATTAACATCTTCTCGATCGGAGCGGATCACATAAAGCAAGTCAAAAGGCTGAGTATGCACGGTGTGCTCAGCCTCAACAATATGTGGAAAGCTTTTCAGCTCTTTAGGAATAAACTCAGGATAAATGTGCGGCCAGTATTGCGCACCTACCGCGACAAAGCTCGACAGCATAGACTCAGAGAATCTGTCTTCTAACTCCTCTTGCAAGCGTCCACAATTGGCGAGCGCCGCTCTTAGCGCCTCGTCTTGCCCTTCAAGCACATTGAAGAACAAGTGTAAGCCGTGCAAATTGGCTTCAGCACACACACCTGATTGGGCAAGCGCCATGCTCTACTCCCTGCGTTTATTCATTTGCTATTAAGAAAAGAAATTTACAGCATGTGCCTTAATTTTTAAAGAGATTGGTTGATTTAAGTCGAGCGGTTCATGCGCTGGATGCGGGACTTCGAGCTCTTGTCCCTCTAATGCAACACGGTAAATATACTCTGTTCCCATAAAGCGCTGATTGAGTATTTTAACGCTGCCAAGCTCGGCGTTTTCTAACGTAATGTGCTGTGGCCTCACATACATTTCACCCTTCGCGTCGATATTACCGAGCTCAACGAGTGATTTTACGGCACCAAATTGGGTTTCTACCGAAGCGCCATTCACTCGCTGTGCAGGAATATAAATTCCCTGACCCAAAAACTCGGCAACCATTTTGCTCTTTGGTCGTTGGAATAACGTTCTCGGCTCGCCCACTTGTGCGATCTTCCCTTTATCCATAATTGCCAACCGATCGGCAAAAGCAAAAGCTTCTTCTTTCGAGTGACTAACAAAAATCGCGGAAACTTGCTGATCTTTGATTATACGGCGAATATCGTTAATTAACTGAAACCGCACTTGAGCATCTATATTTGAAAACGGCTCATCAAGCAGCAACAGATTTGGCTTGTACGCCAGTGCTCGCGCAATTGCCACACGTTGTTGCTGGCCACCTGAAAGCTCGTGTGGAAAGCGGTCGCTATAGTCTTGCAGCTGCACCAAATGGAGCATTTCAGCTACTCGGTCTTGACGTTCACGCTTGCTTTTTGAGGTTAAACCAAACGCCACATTTTGCGCCACAGTGAGGTGTGGGAACAGCGCATAGTCTTGAAACATCATGCCAATATTGCGTTTTTGTGGAGGTACAAAAGTGCCATGACCATTCATGGCTTTGCCTAAAATACTCACCGAGCCTTGAAATGGTTCAATCAAGCCCGCTATCGCCTTCAGCGTGGTCGTTTTACCGCAGCCACTGGCACCAAGCAAACAAACAATCTCGTTTTGTTCTACGGTCAGATTTAGGCTATCCACAACGGCTTCACCGTCATAGCGATAAGAGAGATTTTCAAGCACTAAACTATGCATTAACTTCGCTGCTCCATAGAACGGTTTACAACATAAAGCGGAATTAAACCAACCAACACAATAAATAACGCAGAGACAGAAGCCAACTCCAGCTGCTCATCACTCACATATTGGAAAACATGTGTTGCTAGTGTTTCATAATTAAAGGGTCGTAATAACAATGCCGCTGGAAGTTCTTTCATACACTCAATAAAAACCAGCAGTGCTGCGGTTAAAATACCGCGACGCAGCAATGGCAAATGTATTGATAACATGGTTTTGAAACGATTGCGACCCAACGAAAAACTTGCCATATCTAGACTTGGGCTGATCCGCTGATAACTCGATTCGACCGCGCCTTGTGCAATCGCATAAAATCGTACAACGTAAGCGAAAACCAGCGCAAAAATCGTCCCGCTGAACAGCAAGCCAGGCTCAAATGAAGTACCTTCAAGCCAAGCATTTAGCTTGTCGTCTAATAAAGTGAGTGGAATAAGTACCGCAATTGCCAGCACCGTGCCCGGTAGCGCATATCCGGTACTTGCAAGCTTGCCCGGTAGCGTGACCCGTTTACCACTACTAACTCGCTGGTTAAACACCACCAGCATGCTCATGATAATTAATACCACACTCACCCAAAACGCTATTTTTAAACTTTGCCACGCATACAAGAAAAAATCGTCATTCCAAGCTTGTTCAAAATAGTCGACGGCGTAATCTGCAAGCACCCATGTAGGCACGATAAAAGCCGCAATAAGAATAAGCCAACAAAAAGCGCTAGCGAGCCAAGCCTGCGCGCCTTTAAGATGATAAAGCGTGGTACTGTTAACACTCGATTGGCGCTCATGCACTACCTGAGTTGGGCGACTCACTCGCTCCAGTGTTAGGGCTAAAAATAAAAATAGTAGCATAATGCCTGAAATTTTAGCCGCTGCGGTAAGTGAATAATAGCCCAACCAAGTATCGTAAACGGCGGTGGTTAGTGTGCTCACAGCAAAGTAATGTACGGTTGCAAAATCTGCCATGCTTTCCATGGCGATCAGTGCCAGCCCCGCCACAATCGCCCCTCGCGACAAAGGTAAACTTACTTTAAAGAAGCTCTGTGAAGGCGACTTGCCCATCAATTGGCTGGCTTGCACCAGCTTAAACGACTGCTCTCTTAGCGCCGTTCTAAAAATCAAAAACAAATAAGGATAAAGCACCAGTGCAATCATCACGATAGCACCTGACAAAGTGCGAATATCAAAAAACCAATAATCGTCTGGAGATTGCCAACCAAACCACTCTCGCAGCGCGATTTGTACAGGCCCTGCATAATCTAGCAAATCGGTATACACGTAAGCAATCAAATAGGTTGGCATCGCAAGGGGTAGCATCAAAGACCATTCGAAAAAGCGCCGTCCAGGAAATTCACAATATGCAGTTAGCCAGCCAAGTGGTAGCGCGATTAAAGCGCAAAGGATGCATACACCCACAATCAGCAAAATCGTATTGCGGACATAATCCCACAGAACGGTATCCCAAAGGTGAGCAAAGACTTCGGAGTCAGGTTGTAGCGACTCAAAGATTAAAAACATCAGCGGGACTGATAGGCTAAGCCCTATCAGCCACGCAAAACTCTGCCATTTAGACAGTGAAAATGATAATTGCATTAAAGGTCAAATTTTACCTCATCGATTAGCTTAAGCGCTAACGGACGGTATTTACTGATCTCTGACAATGGTAGGCTGTCTTCCTTAAACTCACCCCAAGATGCCACAAGTTTCGATAACTCGACGCCAGGTTTAACCGGGTATTCCATATTCATCGACGCATACATATTTTGCGCCTTATTGTCGGTCATAAACTCAATGAGTTTCAAGGCATTTTCTGTATTTTTAGCGTGCTTGGTCAAGACAACACCAGAAACGTTGATATGTGAACCACGATCTTGTTGATTTGGGAAGTTGATATATACCGCTTCGGCCCAGGCTTTTTGTTTCTCATCTTCCATCATCTTACCGAAGTAATAGCTGTTTCCGATGGCCAAATCACACAGTCCTTCTTTTACTGCTTTGACTTGTGCACGGTCGTTACCTTGAGGCTTACGAGCTAAATTTTTCTTCACGCCTTCAAGCCATTCTTTGGTTTTTGCTTCGCCATGATGGGCAATCATAGACGCCACTAAACCAAGGTTATAGGGGTGTTTACCTGAGCGCGTACATATTTTACCGCGGTATTGTTCATCCGCTAGCGCTTCATAAGTAAGCGCATCTAACTTGCCTACACGGTCTTTTGCAGAATATACATTGCGCACACGCTTAGTAAGCGCAACCCACTGACCTTCAGGATCTCTGAAGTTCGCTGGGATATTCTTAGTGACGGTTTCGCTGTTAATTGCTTGTGTTAGGTTTTCGTCTTCAAGTTGAATTAGCGCACTGAAGTTTGAAGTGAGTACAAGATCGGCACGGCTATGCTTGCCTTCACGCTTAACACGCTCGATTAAGCCTTTTTTTGCAAAAACCACATTGGTCTTGATACCGGTTTGCTTGGTGAAGTCATCCAAAATAGGTTGGATCAGAAAAGGTTGTCTAAACGAGTAGATATTAACTTCCTCTGCAGCCATTGCTGGTAGGCAAGTAAGCGTTGCCAGTATAGTAACAAGTGCTTTTTTCATAAAGACTCCATTAGGTAAACAATAATTATTATCAACTAATTCTACCTGTAATTGTGCCGTTTTACACCCTGAATATTTGAAACTACGCTCAAGATAAAATTAGCGTTGTAGAAAACGGGAGAATCACCTGTGAGATATATCTCACTTAGCTACCAGAAATTGAGTAAAGACGTGTTGAAATAACACTCAGAATTAAGGTAACTAATTAAAAAATAAAAAGTTATTTATTATTACCAGAAAAAGACGCAAAAAAGATTGAATTTCACTGCTCCCGATTTTTTTTAGTCTGCTTATACTTAAAAACATCTCAGGAAGAGAGATAAAGGATACACAGGATACGCTCAGGGCAGGATTTGCTAATGGATAAGCACCCACTTAAAGGAATATAGGGAAAAGCGAGCGAGATTGTATGTCACATGGTGTGATTACATTAAAGGACAGGGATTAAAGGTTCATGATGAACCTAAGGATTGCTTCAGGGGAGAGGCTAAACGTTGAGGGATAACGTTACTGCATTGGATATGCAGGTGGTTAAGGATGAGGAAGGAAGGTACATTGGATGTACTGGTAAAATGTGGCTTAGGAGATGCCAATTGTTGCAATTAACAGCGCAACACCTAGCTTGAAGCAACACGTTCAGGCTACCAAGTGCCAAGGTAAAACAAGGTGATGATTGGCACTGCTATTTTGGAAAGTAGCAAACAAGGACAATTAGAACAAGGGCTTGTTCTTAGCAAGTGGATGGCAATGGATAAGACAGCGGACGTGTAAAAGGAAGATGGACACAGGGCAAGATGCCTTTATTCGCAAAACGAGAACACCAAGCGATGCCATGGAAGAGGAAAGATTCAGGACGTTGAACTACTCAACTTTGCAGGATGCATTTAGAAGATTCCGTAAGCGCGACTCAGCAATGAGTCGCGCGCTTCTTGTTTTATTTTTATTCCTATCTGTCGCGTGATATTGCGCTTGTGTTGTCGAAATAAATCTCGACCTACCATCATCTTGCTCGCCGTACTGCGTAAACAATTCAGCTTTTTGTCGAGATAAATCTCGACCGACCGTCATCTTGCTCGCCGTACTGCGTAAACAATTCAGCTTTTTGTCGAAATAAATTTCGACCTACAGTTTGCTGCGCTTACCTTTTAAGTAGGCATCTCTAAAATCGATAAAATGCGCGGTTAATTTATCTGCCGCATCCTGCTCGCCGCATTCGGCAAACAATACACACGCAACTTCCGCCGTACCAAGCTGATGTTCATGCGGCGCGACTCGAAGCTTGTAATCCGAGAGCTTTTCAGGGGCGATGGATAACACGGGTAAATTATCGAGGTAAGGGCTCTTTCTGAACATTTTCTTAGCTTCACGCCATGTGCCATCCAAAAAGATGAATAGTGGTGTTTTACTTTCAGTGCGAGTCACCTTAGTAATTACTCGTTCAGGCTCCACGCCCTGCTCTGGGAAAACGACTATTGGTGCATATTGCTCGTCCGAAAGAAGCGCTAAAAACGCAGCGTCAGGCTCAGTTCTGTCCCAACGAAAGGCATGATTATCAGGGATCACATCGGCAATTAAGCGTCCAGTGTTAGAGGGCTTAAAGCTTTCATTATGATACATAAGCAAACACACTGCACAGTCAGCTTTGGCCATTTCGACTTTGTCGCAAATACATAGAGTCGTGGCTAATAAGCAGCATTCACAACGCGCAAGCTTTGATCCCCTTGCCTTATATTCCCGTTGAGCCGCAGCAATTTGACGCTGTCTAAGCGCTAGTACTGAATTATTCACTCTGTTCCCCATCTAAAAATGCCGACGTATTTTAGTAAAGCGCTCGGCTGGCGTCTACGCAAACTTATGCAACATCTTTACTCATGACGTAAGCTTTTGTACTCTAAAGTTTTATTGGGTTTCATTAGGAGTAAAAAATGCAAGTAAAGGACTCTGCAAGACTGAGTTATCGCCTACTCACCCCACAAGATGCACAGCTACTCGCCGATCTTGATAGCGACCCTGAAGTAATGAAATACATCACAGGCGGTCAGACTAACTCACTTGAAGAAGTAAAAGCCGTATATATTCCACGTTTAACCGAGTATACGGACGAGATCAAAGGTTGGGGGCTTTGGGGCTGTTTCGAGCTGCCAAACAAGGCATTTATTGGTTGGATTTTGGTTCGCCCTGCTAACTTCTTTTCAGAACAAAGAAACGATCAGGATTTAGAACTCGGTTGGCGTTTTAAACAAGCTTCTTGGGGCAAAGGGTTTGCAACAGAGGCCGCACAACATCTTCTTCCAGACCTAATAGCAGTAAATCCTACTTTGACACACTTGAGCGCTATCGCTGAAGAAGAGAACCTTGGCTCCATCAATATTATGAAAAAACTTGGGATGAGTTATGTGAAAAAAGGGCTTCACAAAGATATTTTAGGAGATATGGAAGTCGTTTATTATCATAAAGTTATTAATTAACCAAACAAAAGCGCAACCACCTAACACCACGGTTGCGCATGTTCACTGCTATTAAATGCCTTTGCGACGCAGTGGTTCGGCATACATACTCAGCACCAATTGCTTCAGCTCTTCCGGTACAGACTCAAGTGTTGAGATAAAATCCTCTTTATCTTCTGGGCTAACTTGCGCATCATCGCCTGCTGCTAGGTGATTGGTTGAATGCAGATAGTATAAATCTAAAATCTGTTTATCAATGACATTCGCCAGCTCATCTGGGTTTTCAACATCCGCAGTGATAGGGTCGCCAAATGCGATATGCACATGGCCTTTATCTGAACTAAAGCCCTCAACAATGCTAGCAATGTCTTCGCCTTGTGCTTTCACATATTGGCCAAACTGCTTTTTATGGTATAGCTCTTTAGCCTTAGCAACCGCGCATGGCTCATATTGATAGGAGATGGCAACGGGCACTATCCTGAGCTGCTTTACATATTCTGAAAAATCTAGCTTCTGTTTGCGGCCATTGAGCTGTAGCATTTTTAACAGTGCCGGATCGGTTTGATCCACTCCATCCTTCGCACGCCCCTCTTTTTGCGCAATCCAAATGGAGTTACCTTCACTTAATGAGTCAGAAATATAGGCTGAAAGCTGGGTTAGTGCTTTTAGCATTTCTTTCGGCGCCTTTGCCGAGCGTTTTACAATAAAACTCTTATTAAGGCGCATAAGCTCAGTGATATAAGGTACTTGCAGTAAGTTATCACCAATAGCGATACGCACCGTGCGCATATCTTGCTGATGCAAGCCCCAGTTAACAAGTGCAGGGTCTAATACGATGTCACGGTGATTTGAAATAAATAAATACGAGGTATTCGAGTCTAATGTTTCAAGGCCAGAATAAGTCACTTTAGACGTCGTTTTATTGATTAAAATTTGCAGATAGTACGCCACTTCATCTTGTACTTGTTCAATCGTACAAAAATCTCCCCACTTCTTTTTTAGTTTCATTCTTACGAGTGGGCGTGCAATAGCAGGCCAAGCATTTAACCAAGCTGGCAGGTTATATTTGGCGATCACATCAATGAATTGATCATCACCTAGTAGACGTGCCAGTGCTGGCACTACTTCATCATCATTATACGGTCTAATGTCAGCGTATTTATCCACTCTACTTCTCAAATTGTCGGATTAACGAATACTGGAACGCATTCTATCGTGTCAAATAAACAGACGCTAAGCATTTCATGTCTGACCACCAAGGCAATATACCAAGTTGGAACAATAAATGCTTAAGCGTCATGCAATTGTAATACGGTAAAAAGTACCACAATAGTTTATCTTCTAACAACTTTACCTAATTTGAGTATAGCTAATCTTAGTAAGAGTGCTGCTAATAATGCGCCCATCGATACTGTTAACCAATGTGGTAGCACTTCGTGTTCCTCACCTATCATCGGCGTTACAACAAAACCATAAGTATTGACTAAGTAATCAGTTAAATAGCCAAAGATAAGTGCAATCCCGATGACACCGCCCAAGTAGGCAAACACGGCACGACGCCCTAATTCTTTACCAACCACCCCAATTGTGGCGATGTTAGTTGCAGGGCCTGCGAGCATAAATACCAATACAGCACCGGGTGAAACACCAGCCATTAATAAACCCGCAGCGATTGGAGTTGAAGCGGTCGCACAAATATACATTGGGATACTGATAAGAATAACCACTAGCATGGCAATAATACCGTCGCCCCACTGAGATAAGAAAGACTCAGGCACAAAGGTTTGCACTAACGCTGCAAAGAATAAACCGATAAGTAGCCAAACTGCGGTGTCGGACAGTAATTGATTACAGCTGAACTTAACAGCTTCTACAATTTTACCAAAAATCCCTTGGTTTTTAGGCTTAGGAGCTGGCTCACAACAGCTTGTCGTGGCTGATGAAGAGTCGCAACAACTGGTTACGGTAGGCTCCGTAGTATCACAACAAGACATATTCGTCCCTACCATTGCTAATTGCGGGCTTGCAGGCGCACAGCAGCTTGAGCTTACTTTTGCGGTTTCCACTTTAGCGCTGGCACAACAGCTATCATGGCTGTGATGCTTTTCAGCAGGCTTTGGCTCTGAGTGATGATTAGCGTCACAACAACCGCTAGTCGCGCTTGGTTCCTCTGAGGTATTAAGGTGCTTTAGTGGCACAGGCTTATCATCTTTCTCACTGCTAACGAGTAACCCAGCCGCAATTGCGCTAACCACAGCCGCAATTGGCCTAATTATCGCCATAAAAGGACCAAGTAGTACATAAGAAACTGAGATAGAGTCCACTCCAGTTTCAGGCGTTGAGACTAAAAATGCGGTTGTCGCACTTTTCGAGCCCCCCGCTCTTCTCAGTCCCACCGCAGCAGGAATAACGCCGCAAGAGCACAGTGGCATAGGCGCCCCAATCAGCGCTGCCTTTATCGTTGTCCAAAATCCTTCTTTTCCTAAGTGCTTTTGCAATAAATCTTTTGGAATAAATACATTAAGTAACCCAGCCAATATTAGGCCAAGCAGTAACCACGGGGCAGATACTAAAAATAGCTGCCAAAAATTTACTATCAGTTCATTCATCGATAGCCTCCAAGGCCGTTAAAATCGAGCAGCTCACTGCCGCTTCCTTACCGCCGCAGCATTGCTCTGCTAGCGTCGATAATGATTGTTCAAATTTTTGTAACTCAGCGATCCGCGCTCTCACTAAATCCCGTTTAGTGATAGTCAGCGTTTTCACTTCTTCGCAACTGTGCTGATGCTTTTCAAACTTTATCTTCAGCAAGTCTTGCACTTCTTTGAGGCTAAACCCTACTTCCTTCGCGCGAAGAATAAAGCGCATTTGCTTTTCACTTTGCTCATCAAACAACCGATACCCGCCCTCGCTCCTTGTGCAAGGGTGTAGAAGATCGTTTGCTTCATAATACCTTAACGTGTCAGTTGATACGTTAAGCCGCTTTGCCAGCTCACCAATCTTTACCACTTTACACTCCCAAGTCCTGAAGATTATCCTAGTCGACATCACAAGTATAAACCTTAGAGTTAACTCCAAAGTCAAGAAAAGGATAAAAATAATGCAAATCGTGGTATTAGACGCTAAAACCCTTGCAGGAACCGATCTTTCCCCCATTGCCAAACTAGGCACATTAACGTCTTACGACACCACACCCAGTGAGGACATCATCACACGCTGTAAAGATGCAGCAGTCATCATCACCAATAAAGTACAGTTAACTGAACAAACAATCGCGGCGTTACCGCAATTACGCCTGATTTGTGTTGCGGCCACAGGCGTCAACAACATCGATTTGGCAGCCGCAAAAGCCCATCAAATTGCGGTGGCTAATGTGGCTGGTTATTCGACCCCTTCTGTCGTGCAGCACACCTTTACTATGCTTGGTAACTTAATGACAAATATTCATCGTTACCAGCAAGACTGCCGTGCAGGGCTTTGGCAGCAAAGTGATATGTTTTGTCGCTTGGACTACAGCATCAACGAAATTGCAGGCAAAAACTTTGTGATCGTAGGCCATGGAACGTTAGGAGAAGCCGTTGCAAAAGTCGCACAAGCATTTGGAGCTCAGGTAATTGTTGCCGAACGTAGGGGCCTAACTGAGGTTAGAGCAGGACGAATGGCTTTTGAAGAAGCACTGCAGATTGCGGATATTGTATCGATTCACTGCCCGCTTACCGCTGAAACAGAAAACCTGATTTCGAGAGCTGAATTCGCTCTACTTCCAAATCATGCTTATCTTATCAACACCGCGAGAGGCGGAATAGTCAATGAGCAAGCGCTGGTGGATGCGCTAACTAACAAGCAAATAGCTGGTGCTGCTGTGGATGTCCTCACTCAAGAGCCGGCCCAAGCAAGCAACCCACTTGTTCAATACCAAGGGGAAAACTTGCTTTTAACACCGCATACGGCATGGGCAAGTAAAGAAGCCATCGAACGTTTAGTCGGCGAAATTGCCATTAATATTGAAAGTTTTGTGGCAGGCACAACGAGAAACCGAGTGGTCTAGATTATTGTTTTAGTGAGTGATATCGCTAAAAGTTAGTGAAAACCATCAACCACAAACTGATTAAAAAACAACAACAAACTGATATTTATAAACTTTATTAGTTGGCAAAGAGTTTGCAACTCTTGTGATAATTCAAGCAAAAAATAAATGGCTGTTTGCATTACTTGCTCAGCAACAAAATTAAAAAGGAAAACAACAATGAAAAAATTAATGTTAGTGGCTGCGCTTAGCTCTACTCTATTATCAGGCTGTATCGTTGCTGTATCCGACGGTGAAGTAGAACACGGTTGGGCTTCTGAATACAACTCGTCTAACTGGGAACATAAACAGCGTAAAAATCGTGAAAAGATTGCTAACCTTGAAATGGGCGCGTCTTACTCATCAGTAAAAGACATGTTTGCAACTCCTGACTTTAGCGAGTTGGTGTCAAAAGACGGCGACAACTATCAAGTGCTGTACTATGCAACCAACAGCAAACACTCAGACGGCAAAGTAACAAAAGATGAGTGCACGCCATTGGTATTCAAAAACAACCAACTGGTTGGCTTTGGCGACAACGCACTAAAGCAAATTCAGTAAGACTTTATCGCACCAAGGATGGTGAATAATGCGGATATGCTTTAGCCCCCGCATATGGCTTTAGATATTTATAACACTTTAATAAAAACCGTACTTTGCTGTTTTTGTGCAACGGCAAGTGCGCTATCGGCCATTTTGATCAGCTCACCGAGCTCATTACTACAGTGATTTTCAATATGAACTGCACCAATGCTAACGCTCACATGCGCACATATGGGTGAGGCAATATGGGGGATTTTTAACGCGTTAACCGAGTCGTGCAACGCTTCTGCTATTTCATTAATTATGTCGATATTATGCTGAGTTAGCACTAACGCAAAACGGGTACCGTCAAAACGGCCAATAAATAAAGAACGTCGGGTTGCGGCTTCTTCTAGCGCTTTGGCTACCTTAAATAAGCAGTCATCACCATGCATATAGCCATAATGCTCATTAAACGTTTTAAAATAGTCCACCTCAACCAGCATTACGGTAAACGCACTGCCATCAGCTTTTGCGCTCTCTAAAGCTGATTTCATCGCTTCATCTAGATACCTGCGATTGGGCAACTCTGTTAAACCATCGATAGAGGCTAGCTTTTCTAGCAGATCATTTTTCTTTTTTATTGCTAAATGGTTTTTGATTCTGGCTTTTACAATCAAAGGGTTAAAGGGTTTAGTAATATAATCCACAGCCCCTAACTCCAAACCTCGTGCTTCATCTTTAAAGCTCACACTACCGGAGATCACGACAACGGGAATACCGTAAGTGCTCGCATCCTTTTTCAGGCACTCTAAAACAGCAAAGCCAGCGCCGTCAGCCATTAACACATCTAAAATAATAAGATCTGGTTTGCTTACTTTTAGTTCATCAATACATAACTTAGCGTCAGTGCTATGGGATAACCGATGGCCGTCACCTAATGTATTACTTAGGACCATCTTATTTATTGGGTCATCATCAATAATAAAAATGTGCTCAGCTTGCTGCATCTTATGACGCTACCTTTTTAGCTCGATAAAGCACACCACCTGTGAAAGTGCATTTGTTAACACATCCAAGTCAGTGCGATTTGTTATTGTTGTGATCGTTTTGCTTTGCGTTTCAAGGTCTTTTGCAACTTTCGCCAGTCGCTTAAAACCCAGACCAGCAGCTGCGCCCTTAATTCCGTGTGCTAACTCGAATAATGCTGAACCTTGCTCTATTTCAGCAACCTGTTCTAGGTAATCATGGCAAAGTTTAGCAAATTTATCTAACATTGTTTTCAAAAACGTTTCATTTTGCATCATTTGTGATAAAGCAAACTCATAATCGAAAAAGATTTCTTCTGTTTTATCTGACTGGAAAATATTACTTGCCAATGCCTTGCACGCCTGTGTGCTATTAATTGGTTTTACCAAATAATCATTCATGCCAACGGCTGTGGCTTTCGCCCGCTCTTCTTTGCTTGCATTGGCGGTCAAGGCGATAACGGGAAGCTCAGTTTCAGACCACACGGCTCTGATCTGCTTGGTCGCTTGATAGCCATCAATATTTGGCATATGGATATCCATCAGGATGATATCGGGTTGCAGTGAGCGACAAACTTCCTCAATATGTTCGGCGCTTTGGAGCCCTACGGTAGAAATACCATTCTGCTTCAACATATTTTCAGTAATATCTAAATTTAAGTTGTTATCGTCGACCACCAAGCAAAGTGCACCGGCAACCTGCATACACACGTTGTCGACGGTTTGCGTCATATGGGCAAATTCAGCAAGCCAAGTATAAGCTGATTGGTAAAACACACTTTGATTAAGCGCAATATGGTTACTTTGCTCAGGAAACTCCCCTTCACAATGCAGTAGTAATGCGGTATTTCCAGGTAGCGTATAAGCGGGGTCAAGTGCTGCTTCTGGTGGAATAACAACAATAGACTTGTCGAGCTGAGCATGCATCCCGTGCAATCGCTCAACAGATAAAGGTTCCGCAAGACCTGCAAAATAGCTTGGTAAGCTATGTGCTTCGGTGGTGAGACAGTAAACTTCTTTGTGACTATCCACAACTGGACAAGCGCCTTTATCTAGCACCAATTCAAAGAAAAAGCAGCTTCCTTCGTTCGGGGTTGAGTTAACCGCAATATCGCCACCTAAGAGTGCAACTTCTTGCTTCACAATCGCAAGCCCCAAACCAATGCCTTCGTGACGACGTGTGAAGCTTTCATCACCTTGGGTAAATGCATCAAAAAGGTGTTCAATTTCTTGCGATTTGATCCCAACTCCAGTGTCCCAAACAGCAAACTTTATGGTTTGTTTTGCAGCTCTATCATTAACTAACGCCACCTTCAAACCAACCTTCCCTTGATTGGTATACTTTACCGCATTGCCAAGCAGGTTTACCAAGATTTGCTTTACCTTATCTTCATCACTGTACAGGTAAGGCCAAACTTGAGGGTCGACCTGTAACTCAAACTCCAAGCCTTTTTGTATACATAAAGGCTTAATCAGTGATTCTATCGTGGTAAATACATGGCAGGTTTGAAATGTCTCGTATTGAATTGTGCCTTGATGACTTTCTACTTTGGCAAACTCTAAAATACTGTTGAGCATGGTAAGCAGCTCGTTTGCAGCCCCAGAAAGCTGCTGCAATTTTTTACTCTGAACTCGCGTCAGCGCCTCACTTTTGATCATATCCGCCAGACCTAATATGGCATTAATTGGCGTTCTAATTTCATGGCTGATATTCGCGATAAAGCGACTTTTGGCAAGCGTTGCGCGCTCAGCATCTTGCTTCGCTAACAGCAGACCAGTGATATTTTGAATATGGATCACGTAATACTTAGGGCGCTTATTTTTATCCCAAACTAAAGAAATACTCAATTGTAACCAGCGGTGCTTACCCGACTGTGAAATCATGTGCTCAACGACTTTCTTTTGCTCTTTTAATAGCCCAGCCAAGACAGGCTTCAGCTCTTGCCAGTTTTGTTCATCAAACAAGCGTTCCAGCTGCTTTTCTCCGGTATTCTTATCAAGTGATAAGTAACGTTTGGCAGCCTTGTTCATCTCCAAAATTTTACCGCTGATCGCAGCCAAAATAACGCCATTAGGTGCAAACTCAGTCGCTGCCCTAAAGTTTTCTTCAGAGTCTCTTAGGGCATTATATGCCTCTTGTGCGGCAGTAATATCTCTCGCAACCCCCAAACAACCGATGAGCTTTCCAGTTTCCGATTTCAATGGCGTGATAGTCAAAAAGTAGGTATTTGCCCCAAGGACAAAATTAGTTGCCACTTGTTCTTGCGAGCGCTCCATCGCCGCTTCTTGCTCAAGTAAAATGGTTAATCCAGATGTCACTTCAGGTTGTGTTTTCGCAACTAAATCCGACTTATCAACCCCCATAAACTCTTCAAACGCGCGATTACAGCCTATGAATGAACCGTCTATATTTTTGAAATAGATAATATCGGGCACAGAGTCAAGCACTGCATTTAGCAAAGCAGCTTGACGCTCTTTTGCCTCAAAGCTTTGCTTTAATGCCTGTTGTTTGCGTTTAATTTCGTCATCTAGTTCTTGATTATGTTGCTTAAGAGCATGCATTAAGCGCGATTTTTGCTCCACCACCTGCTTGATTTGTATAAACCAAGGTTGCCATTCTGAGGGGATGGGATAATTTAAAGTGGCTTGTGGTGTATGCTCTTGCAAAGATAAATAATTCACAAAATGCTTTAAAGGTCGGACAAATATTTGTCCGCTTAACCACACAATGGTCACAAAGGTAAAAAGAATAAAAAACAGTAATAATGCAAGTTCGAGCAAGATCTCCTGCTGTAGCGGAGCGGCAAATTGCTCATAGCTTTCATGATAGTTTAAGCTAATAGGCTCTTTGGCGGGCTTTGCAATAAAGTGCAGTCCGTACTGCCAAGGTGCTGATGAATTCACAACACCATAGTGGTCGTGGTCATAACGCTTCCCCGCGATAATCTCATCGCTTTGGTTTTTAAATTCCATCGTACCGTCTAAGGAGCCGATGTTTAACAACCACCTATCAATAATATCGCTATCGTAGATCATCAATACATGGGCGTTATCCACCGTTGATAATTTCTTACCGAGCGCAAACATTTGTCTATCGAAAAACTTCACGGGTGGACCAACGACTATATTGCCCAAGCTAAAGTCGGGTTCGAACTTACCTTGAACTAACCGGGTGATGAAATGGCTGCTTGACGCATCTCGACGCTTAACATACGCAAAACCATCATCTTCTATGTATGCGACCGCATACAATCCACCTTGCAACGCGAGTGCGGCATCAAAAGCGGTATTAAGCGATAATACGGTTTGCCATCGTTTAGTGGCAAAAAGCGCTTCACTGACTTGCCCACGACCAACAATCTCTCCACCATTGTTTGGTAACGCATGATAATAATGTTCAGGGTGTTGCTCTATATCTTCTAACCACTCTGGCGGCTTTTGAAAAGAAATTGGCTGCGCTAGGTTAACGGCGATACTATCAAGAACGACATGTGCAGCATAAAACTCTTGTTTCAGCTGCTGAGAAACATATTCATACTGGCCAAAACGTACTTTGTACTGGCGTTCGAGTTTAATTTGATAGAGATGGTAAGCTAAGACGAGGACAAGTAGGATGGGTATTATTACCGCCACTAAAATTCCCTTTCGGTAACTTTTTAGTGGTAAAAATTCTTTTGTCGCATCCATTTACTGGCTCGTTCCCGTTTGCACACAGTGTTAGCGAAAGAGTAACGAGCCAGTCGGCTCAAGGCAAGTTATAAATTTTCTTCAGCAAAACTTGCCAAGCGGCTTCGTACTACACCGTTTAAGTTAATGGTAGCGCTACCTTCAAAGTCTTTAAAGCGCTCGACAATATAAGTTAACCCTGATGTCACTGGGGTGAGATAATTACTATCAATCTGGGCGAGGTTTCCCGTACAAATCAATTTAGTCCCTTCACCGCAGCGAGTGATGATGGTTTTTAACTGTGATGCCGTTAAGTTTTGGCTCTCATCTAAAATCACCCCCGAATTGATATAATACTATCATACCCTTAATAAACTTGAACAAAAAAGCTTTTACACACATACTCTAGCTAAGAATCAAAGGTGAACGAAAATGATACTTCGAAATACAACAAAAACTAAAATAATTAAAGCATCAGTCAACTTTGGAAAAGGAATGTCTTTTCACCTCGATAAATCAGGGCAACCTATTAAGACTGAAAAAGGCATCAGAACTCACTCATATAGGCACGATAAAATAGAACCTAATTTTCCAGTGCTATATCACCCGACTCGCTTCACCGAATGCCAAGAAATGAACTTATTTTTAATGCACCGCTTTGAAGGTCATTTCAGTCTCAAAAAGAATCAAATAGACAATGAGGCTTTTAGTGACGCTTATCATGCCAGCCAACCGGGAAAGCCATTAGATGTTAAGTCTGTTTGCAGTATAGCTAAGCACTTAAAAGCTTTCTTAGATTGGTTGGATAAAGATGATGCATCCTATTTTGAAGTAATAACTGCACCACTTTCAAAACAATCTGTAGATGATGATATTTCTAGGTTACCTGTGTGGAGATATCACAAACATTTATGTGAAAGAGTCGAAACCAAAGATAAGTCTAAACGCATAAGCTTTAACAGCGCTCAAGAACGAATTAGAGCTGTTAAAGCATTCTATATATGGAGCCATAAGCGCGGGGCTATAGATAGCCTCCCCTTCTCACTTGAATACAAACAGGTACGTATTAAATCGAAAGCTAAATCAAGTGTAAGTTCATTGTTTCAATTACCTACTAGCAACACACGTTCTGGAGGCTTATGGAAGTGGGTTAGTAATTTGAGCATTCCAAATACATTGAAACAAAAGGAAGACTCACCCGAAAAAGATCTACAACCATATTCTCCAAAAGAACTTAAACAGTTGCTGGAGACGGATACGGCTCAAAAAGAGACTTATAAGCTTTATTTGCAATGTGCTTTGCTAGGTGGACTTCGTTCTTTTGAGATTTCAGCCATCGACCAGAAAGACCTTTTTGATCCTGATGAAAAAGAAAACGAGAAACGTATTCCAAAATTGAACATTGTACGAAAAGGACATAAGCCAGTGAGATTAACAATAGCGCGAGTTCTAATGAAGCTTTTGTACAATCACACTTTGACAATTCAAAATATGAAGCGACGTACCAAACATGAGACTAATCATGGTATGGACAATAGTGAACATCCGCTTCCTTTGTTTATGAATAGTTCAGGATCGCGGATAAGCGAAGATACACCGGGGAATACTATTTCCATAGTTAGAAAAGAACAAAGGAAGCAGGGATTAGAAATACTATTACGCACATTCCATGACTTACGCGCTACCTTTGCTACTTATGTCGCTAAATACCTAATTGACAAAGGTGAATCGGAGAGTTCCATCAGACAGACACTAATGACCTTGATGAGTCACGAAAGTTTTAAAACAACCAAACGTTACATCGACTTTGCCAAAAGTGTAGCAGTGGATGCATACGGAGCAATGTCAGAGTGGGTGAAAGATATCTACGGTGATGTTGACGAATTACTGATGCGTGAGGCTGAAGATGCAGCAGCAAGTTAAAACGCGGAAGTCCAATCGTATTCCTGCTAGATTTAAACCTCATTCAATTGTTCTAGCCAAACAGTTAGACGTTTTATTTAACAGGGCATATGACAAAGAAAACAATATTAGCGCAGATGACGACACTGCTATTTCAATGAGTCGCTTGCGGAATGCTTGTGTCAGTTTACAACACACTCTTCCTCTAGCCCTTAATAAGGTTAGTACAGATACTGCGACATCAATTCAAACTTCGGGATTAAATGCTCTATCAGACTTTGAAATTTGGCAAGAACTGGAATACTTTTGCATTAATGAAATAAATGATGTCAAGCTACCTAGTTATGCTACTCGTATAGAAGAAGCCTTAGAAAACTTAGCTAAGTTTCATTTTTATGATAACGCTATCAACGCTCCTTTTAGGCTAGTAAATGGGGCTACTTCAATCGACATAACTAAATTATTCGAACTTGAATTCCATCAAGTAAAAGAGATTCGTAAATTACTAAATAAATATCTGGACTATCTCGTCCTTCCAGAATTAAGCCTCAAAGATTCTTCTATTGGGGACAATATCCTCAAAACTGCGACAGCTATTATAAATCTTTGTCTACATGATACTTTTAAGAATACTGAACGCGTCAAACTGCCATTATTGGCAACATTACAGGATAGGGAATTCGTTTCATCATTTATATGCAATCACAACTTCCGTACTTTTTTAAAATTTATACTACCCGATGTGTGGGGTAAAGCTAGAGTCAATCAATTTAAAACTGAAGCCGAAGTAATAGGGTATGCACAAAGCATATCATCCAAATTTGGCAATGAAGTTGATGCTTTTTTGAAAAATCAGATAGCAAGCGCTTCGGAAGCTAATACAACAAGAGTTAGATCCTCAACTTTATCATTTCCAAGGTGGTTGAATAGTGCTGGTAGCGTAGCATCACCAATAATTAAGCTGCTTAGTGAGCGTGGAATTCAAGGGTTTGCAGAAAATGGCCTTCAGGGATTTAAATACCTTTATAAGCATTACCAAGAAGAAACTCAAAATAACCAGCAGTTTTTACTGCTACTAAACGCTGCATTGGACCTTTACCACTTTGTTACGGGTGAAAAAATCGCAAAGGAAAGTTTATTACCCTACTCATTGGGCTATTACCTTAAAGAAAGTGACACTACCGAATGGCAGAAGCATGAGTGGGTATATGACAATGCCTATAAATTTTATCAAAACCTAGTCGAATACCATAAAGTTTTTACAAAGCGAATTGATGGCGAGAGCATAGGTATCGTCACTCTCAAAGGTTACATAGGTAGTATGGCTAGAGCATTGAAAGAAAATGCATCATCATTAACAGATGAACAAATGAAGCTTATTGCCAGTCATGGGGTTCATGCTTTTGTTGAAAATAACTGTGAGATACTAAAGGCTATAAGAGAGGCAATTCAACTAAAATCAAAACAAGGCGATTTGTCGGTTTTTGTTGGTAATCAATATCAGAGCGCTATCGACAAATTACTATCGTTTTATGGTCTAGATACTATTAAAAGCTTTCCGGTCAACACCGAATTAACTGCACAACATCAAGAGCAACTATCTCAGAATCAAGATAAACTCTACTCATATAGAGAAGTAGTAGAATTAGCATATTACATAGAAAAAGGGCTTTCTGAGACCTTACTCACAATTAAAGACAAAGTTACACTTTATGCAGCAAAAGTCATATTGAAAACTGGTTGGAATTCAACTCCTACGCTAGAGCTTGATACTGACGACTTATTTTTCTTTAACACGCCATTACATTCAAGTAAAACTCCTGCTCTTCGTTTATTTAAACGCCGAGCTAATTATCAAACTCAATGGCATAAATTTGAAATTAAAGCCGAAGATCTAGAAAAAGAAGGCGTCTTATACGGCGACGTTGTCGAACCAGTAATATTTGATATTAAGGCTGCGACTAGACTTACGTCTATTTACCGCCCTTCTATTGAGAACCTATCAAAAAGAATTTTTGTTTTTCCCAAAGTAAATAGTATTGGAGAAGTAAAGATTCAATTATTAACAGCATCACGTTTCAAGACCACTATAGATAGGATATTGACTGAGCTTGGGTGTGATATCGTATTTAATTCGCAAAAGATCAGAAAATCAGGGCTTAACTACATTTACCGAAAAGTTGCCAAAGAATTTAAGTGGTATCAAAAAGCTGGCAAGCACTCTTATGAAACGTTCTTGCGTCATTATTTAATGCAAGATAACAAAGATGTTGCAATGACAATCAACAGAGCGACAAAAACAATGGCAGACTATTTTGTTCGCGATGTTACCGACAAAGTAATCATTTTGCAGACTCCACCAGAAGACGGTAAAAAAGTCCCGAATGGCACATGCATTAACTCAAAAGATAAATCCGCAGTAGTGGCATTCGAATCTCAAAACAGGAAATTATTAGACCAGCGAGATACAAACGAGCATGCATGTGCCGACTTTAACGCATGCTTGTGGTGTCCGTTCTATCGCTGTGTTGCTGACGCATTGCATGTTTGGAAACTTTTGTCATACCGGGATTTTGTTGTTGCTGATATGGAAAACTCAGCCGCAACATTTGACTCTGTAACAGAGCAACTGGAAAACATAGAGCAGTTGAAAAATAGAGTTAACGAAATATTAACTGATATTGCCAAGCTTAATGCTCAAGCTGTGATTGATGGAAAAGAATTATTGAGAACAGAGGGTATTCATCCTCATTGGAAAAACACAGGTTTGCTATGACCAAAGAGATAACTAAAACAAAACTACTTGATATCGCTGTTGTAAAAACACATACAGGTCAAATCACTATAAAACCTTTGGTTCAGGTGTTAGAAGATTTTAAAGTTGATGATACTAGCGCTTTTAATTCGATTGCTTTGTGGGAAAACAGAGCATTGAATATTGCTAAACATGGCACTATTCACTTTGGCGATGACACTTGGATAAGCTATGAAGAAACGCAAAGAAATGTGAATTTTAAAGGTGTTGATGAATTAGCATATCAAATTCGAATTTATTCACTAATTAAACTCACACATGGTGATGTTGTAGGCGGTAAACCTCTAAAAATCTCTACACTTCAAAATGATGTAACGTATCTAAATTTAATTGCAGCCTTCTTAAGACAAAGAGGTTATCACTCATTTCATGAGTTGGAGTTCAAATCTGACTTAGTTATTAGGAATCTCATAAAAGACTATTTATATGAAGTCGGGAAAATAGCTATTTACAGACAATCACACTCATTTACTAAACTATTTGACGTGCAACGAAGCTTTCGTCTTTTTGGCCCTAAGGTGTGTAGTGTTTTTATTAATGTGCTTAACCAACTAAACGAGTTACACCATCCGAGACCAGTCACTTATTCGCACCCTGTCATTCCTACTAAAGTAATGAAAAAAATTCTGAAGTTTGCAGAAAAAATAGTTGAAAACTCTAAGGATAAGATAGAACGATGGCTAGAATTAAATGCACGCTTAATAGATAGTTTACATGAAGGCTCCATTGAACCACCGCCCAAAATGAATACAGGTGAGCTAATAGCAAAACATGTAAGAAACTTACCCAATGAAGAGGAATTCATTCAATTATCCGAAGAATTAGAAGATTTAAAATTAGCCACATACATTAATATCTTGGCCTATACAGGTATGAGATATAACGAAGTACTTACATGCAAGGTTGGCTGTGCCAATTACAAAGATGATATTTATTACATTACGGCAATTATGACCAAAACCGACAACAGTAAGGTTGAGATGGAATGGTTTTCAAACGCTGAAGTACATGAGTGTGTTGGTATTTACGAAAAATATGTGATCGGTATGCAAGAAAGGGCAAAAGCTGTACTTTCTTCATGCAGAGCCAATATAACAAGTAGTCAAGCACACAATTTGAAAGAAGGGTTAGAAAGAAACCGTCTTTTCGGGGTTTCACATAGTAGCTGTAGTGTTAGTTTTAGCGATGCTGGGCGATTCACAAAATTTGAGGTTAAAAACAGTGAAAACATTGAGCTTTTTGACTTAACTCTAGACGATGATGATATAGCAGAGCTTGAACGCCTTGAATCTAACTACAAAGAGGTTAGAGGAGAGAATAGAGGTGTCCCATACGAAGAAGGCGATACGTTTAGATTAACCGCTCACATGTTTCGACATACGTTGGCCTACTTTGTCATTGCCAATAAATTAGGTGAGCTTGATGATATTAGATATCAATTTAAACATTTAACTAGCCTAATGACGTTTGTTTATACTCGAAGAGCATTTTTGGCCTCAACAACTTTAATTAAAACTACTGAAGAGTTTAATGAGATTTTAATTGACCGTGTTGCAGAAGAGTTAATAGATGAAGCCGAGTCACAATCACTTAAAGGTGGTGCTGGTGAGCAAATTAATAAAACATCTAAAGATCTGATAATAGGTATTACTGATAGTCAAAGTAAAGATTCGACTGTGATTAAGCAGATCCATTTCAGTTCAATTGAAGAACTGAAAAAATTTCTCGTCAAAAATATTAAAAACATACGTGGCTTACCTACGGGGTACTGCACTGCGGGAGAAGCTTGCAAGATAAAAGGAGCAGGAATCCCTAGTGGCTGTGTGTATTGTGGTAGTAAAATCATTACCAAACGCCACAAGGTCAATTGGCAAATAATAAAAAAAGAAGCAACGCAGAAACTAGAGGCATATGCGGCATTAACCAAAGAAGAGCAAGAAGATTACGAGCTATTTGCTATTCACTGGAAAAATAATATAGCAGCAGCTGACTATGTATTAGATGAAGGCAAAGCGCATACAAACCAAGGAGAACAAGCATGAGTAGCGCATACGATGATATAAAACGTGCTTTTGAAGAGATGAAATCTGATGGCAGCAAGATAACCAAAAATGCAGTAGCAACGAGAGCTAAAAGAAATATTGCAAATCTATCTAAAGAAGAAGAAAAATGGGTAAAGTTACGAGAAAATATTGAAAAAGCTCAATTAACTTGGGAAGAAAAAAATAAAGATAATTTAATAAAACAACTCAGAACAAAGGTAGCCGAACTAAAAAGCAAGCTTGCTAAAGAAAAGCAAAAAAACGAGATTGACCCTAAGGAAATCGATAAGGATTTTGAAAAGCTACTGGTGCGATTACAAGAAATGTACGCTGAAATAGATAAGCTCAAACTGATTAATGCTGATTTAAAAAATCAACTTCAGCACTCAGGGCAACATACAGAAATAAGAGTGGATACGTCTACTGGTGAAATTATTGAATTAGTTTCAACGAAACAATAGATTAGATGTAGTAGTAGATTAGATGTAGTAGCTCATATCTCATCTTACAGTTTTGTTGATTAGGTTTAGACTTCACCTGACAGGCAGCAAGAGCGAACAAGAGACGGTCAGAGTGATCTGGATATGTGAACTTAATTCTACAAAGCGGACGCTTAGCGACCCCGTTCATGCAATAAAATTGAGTTTAGGCAATCCGCATTAATTGTATAATGATGTCTCTGCTTCTAAAGAGTATGTTTATGAGAACCATTGGAAAACTGGCAAAAGATTTAGATATCAATGTTGAAACGATCCGCTTTTATGAGCGCCAAGGTTTAATAGAGCAGCCTCCAAAACCCGAATCAGGTTATCGAAAGTATGACGAGACACACGCTAATCAACTCAAATTTATTCTGAAAGCTAAAGCATTAGGGTTTACGCTGAAAGAAATTGAATCACTGATGTCACTAAGTAGCAGTTGCGCTGATATAGAATCGATGGGATTGCAAAAACTTAATCTCATCCGTAATAAAATTGCTGATTTACAGCGGTTAGAGAAAGTAATTCAAGATATGACAGATTCTTGCAAGGCCAATCAAGACCCTCAATCCTGCCCGGTAATAAATTCACTTAAATAGCTATTGACCCCGTACTTATGTACGGAGTTTATACTACCTTAAAAATTGAGGTAGATAGTTATGATCAATAAAATTCTAGATAAAGTAGGTTCTGGTGGCGTTTGGCTAGCCGCCCTTAGTTGCACAGCATGTTTTCCTGCGCTCGGCTCATTGGCATCTGCTCTTGGGTTAGGTTTTCTTTCACATTTTGAAGGGATAGCGGTGAACACCTTATTGCCATTATTTGCTTCACTAGCGTTGTTAGTTAATTTCTATAATTGGTATCAACATCGAGAGTCATTAAGAGGCATTTTAAGTGTCATTGGCCCAATTGCAGTATTGCTGACCCTTTATCCTTTATGGCAATACGACTGGAGCACTTACTTATTTTACTTTGGGATCATTTGGATGGTCGTAATGTCTATTTTAGATATTGTTAAGCCCATTAAGGAACCAGTATGCAAGGTATAGAATTAAAATCTAAGATAACTTGCCCTGAATGTGGATTTAGCAAAGTTGAAACCATGCCTACAAACGCTTGCCAATGGTATTACGAATGCGAAAGCTGTAAAGCACTACTTAAACCGTTCAAAGGTGATTGTTGCGTTTACTGCTCTTATGGAACAGTTAAGTGTCCTCCTATTCAAGAAGGCAATGCATGTTGCTCAGGTAAGTAGCCTAGTATTCGGTGGTTCTGTGCCAACCAAGTAATATCTTAAATGCGATTGCGATTAACACTAAACCACCAAATAGTTCAGCTTTAGACTCCAGCCATACGCCACTTCTTTCGCCGATATTCACACCAATCTAGCTAAAGGCAAACGTCGTGACGCCTATTATCAAGCAAGCTACGGCTATATCTACCTCAAGCAATGTGATTGCATAACCTGCCGCCATTGCATCAATACTGGCGGCAATAGCAAGAACAAATAGCACACGATGAGTAACATTAGCAATATCTTCTTCAATTCCTTCAGATTGGGACTCATAAATCATTTTTGCCACCGATAAATAATAGCAAAATAAAAGCTATCCAAGGTGCATAATCTTCAATCCAAGATGATCATCCTTTACCGCTGTAATAGCCTAAAAGAGGTATAAAGCCTTGGAAAAATCCAAAATAAGCAACGGCTTTAATAAAGAGTTTTTCAGCATTTGCTACTTTTTTAGAACCTAAGCCTATGGATACTGCAAACACGTCCATACTGAGTGCTATAGCTAATACAAATACTTCAAACAAATCGATTAAACCTGAATAAAATTGTTATAAGATTACGTGACGTATAATTAGTTACTTGACTGATGTTAAACACCTAAGGTTTGCTGACAGTTGCTCAATTATCGAAGCCTTATTTTTACACCAAATTTCAGCCAGATATTCAGTAACAGTGCCAACACTTGAAGGAAACAGAATATTCCCCGCCACTTTGGCGAAAGGGCCATCAGTTTCGAGTAAAATCCTATCTTGAGGTATCCACGATATTACTTTTTTAGCTCTGGCTGAAGTAAGCATGGCTGGCCCAATAGAAAAGAAACAGCCTAGCTCGACGGCTTCTAGAACTTGCTTCTTAGTACCTAAAAACCAATGAAGAATAGAAGTACCAGCATCGGGGTATAACTTAAGTTGTTCAAGTACTTCACCTGTCGCATTAAGACTATGGATAGTTAATATTTTGTTATCAAAGCCTTCACATTTTTTCAAAATATGCGTAAAAACCTCTAATTGATCATCAAAGTAATCAGCATAACCTTTTGAGCCATCCAGCCCAATTTCTCCAATATATCTAGTTCTATCAACTAGCTTATCGAATAGAGGTAGTTCATTTTTCCTTAAATGAGCAAGTTGAGGGTGCAGACCCAAAGCCGTTTTACAGTGTTTTATGTCACTTGTTAACTGGACAGTACCTTCAAAAGCTGACGGCACCGTAGTTACTGATAGCACGTAATAATTACTGCTTTTTATGTCGTTCAATACCTCTTGATAATCTGGATATAAATCAACATGGCAATGAAGATCCATCATGATGATTTATCCGCTTGGAGAAATAATTCAACCTCTGCCAATCCTCGCTTAATAGTTGATTCTAATTTTTCTCGTATATCTTTTTCTTGTGGTATTGGTCCTGACTTTCGAAGCCAAGAACGATAGTTATCGGATTGTTTCAATCTAATAATGGCAGTTTGAACCGCTTGGAGATCATCGCGAGTATCTTTTTCTTTAATAAGACCTCTCAACCGCTTTGTCTTGTATGGCGCATCTTGTGTAAAACCAGCATGAAAAACTGACGCTCTTCGAATAAGGCAAGGTACACAATGCCCACACTGTTTATGCTCTCTGTGCCAATGACTACAAGAAACACTCAGAGGAACTGCTTTTCTAATTGCGTCTTGATCAACACATTCCGCTAACATTTCACCTTTAGTTTTGAATTGATAGGGGTTTACAAATTTGACATGAAACCCAGTGTCTCTAAGCAAAGATTCAAGCCTGCTTAGAAAATTAGGATGAGTAGTTCTAGTACTATGGCTACCAATCCGTCTTCTGGTAAGCGGTGGATTTATAGAAATATAGCCATTCTCAGGGACGACAATAGTTTCAATACTGCTATCGCAATTAGCATTTCTTAAGGCTGATATACCAAGTACCGCCATAGCTAGGAAGTTGAAGCTTCTTCCCCTCATGCTAATGTCAGTTTTACCTTCTAACTGCTTGATAATATGAGGAGACATTGAATAGGACAATTCGCCGAATGGCGGGGACAATAAATGCTTAATATCTTCCTGTTTTGCGCCATCACCACGATAAGCGTGACTAACCAAAAGCGGTTTTAAGGCTGACTCTCCGTTTAAAATGTCAATTGCACCAACTGCGCTATCAAGACCTCCTGAAAAAAGGCAGACTGAGTTGAGTCCAATTAATGATTTTGCTTTTGCTTTCGCTTGCTCACTTGTTTTAGGAGTCGGCATCGGCATAGTTGTTTTTTCAAAAGTAAACTGCCATTGATCGCCCGTTAGAAAGTTGAGCAAAGAACTTAGTTCAGGCTCAACAGTATTCCACATATCCTCATCGGTAACAGGAACATGTAAATGCATTTTTCTAGCCCATGCATTTTCTGCATTATCCCTCAATTCAAATGTATCAGCGGCGGTAACAGCGGTTGCAATTGTTATCAGATCTATTGCATCAGCATCTACATTCAATCCCAAATCACGAACTGTTTGTAGTAGTTGTTTTGACACTAAGCTGTGCTTAGTGATGTCATTTTGATGCGTATGGAACATCTGGACAGGATGACAATCATTAGAAAAATCAGGCAAGTTAGCTGGGTCATGATTAAAATAAAAATTAGTCATCAAAGCTCTCCCACTCATCAACTGTCATGGCAATAGCATCGGCTTGAATTTTAGTAATATTTTCCTTACTGATAGTACTGGGGTTGCCATTAGTTACTTTGTCTAACTGTTCTTGTGTGATCACTTTTATTAATTCCCTTAATTCAACTTCCATTTGATGATGCTTGCTTGCTGGCTCTACATGAAACCAAGCTCTGCCCATGCCTTCAACCACATCCTGAAATATAAGATCTGTTAAATAACAACCTATGGCTTCTTGGATAACTTCGTCGGTAAAGCTGTTAGGATCAAACTCTTCAGTATCGGGTAATGCTTCCTCTAGTGCGTAATCCAACGCAACTCTTACAGCATCCGAATCGGCATTATGAGGCGCTAAATGGCTAGCAATTTTGTCAATTGCTTGGTCAGTCGATAGCCCAGTTAGATCACCTAATGATAAGCTTTGATTATTAACCGTTACTGTGTCGCCACGCATGAAACCAAGCAATCCAGAACCAGCAGTTATGCCGCTTGCTAGTCTCCGGCTAGTACTCTTACCTCCACCAGAGCCTTTTCTAGAGTAACTTTTTAATGAACGCCTTAGATCCGAAGTTGATCCACCTGTTTGAGCGTACTTACCAAATGCTCTTCTTGCACTAGCAAACCTATTTGGAGGCGGTGTTGCTGTTGGTGAACCGCCGATTTCTTGTTGAACCTTGTCATTGTCAATATCGTTACTATTGTCATTCTGATCATCTGCTTGACCACTGTCAAAGCCTGTTTGATCATCCCCATCAGTACCTGATGCAGGTTCTATCGTGACGGGGTCTCCTTGCTCTGCCCACGATGGAATTAGCGGACTCTTGTTATTCGGTCCTGTTGACGATGCGGACGTACCCATATTACTTAGTTCCCTCTAGTTCTTTTAAAATTGGATTAAGCCACCTTTGTCGGGGCAAGCTTTTTAAGAATGTAAGAAGACTTAAACAACATTTATCATCCTGCTTGGCAAGTAGCACTGCTCCATAAATGCCTGTAGGTCTTTCAGTCCAATCACCAATCAACTTAAAGTTTTCAATCAAACCATCCATGACTGACATGTATTCTTCCTTAGGAGTTGTGGTAATCGCAGTAGAGTTAACGCCACTGACCCTTACCTTTTGCTTCATTAAGTCTTCTACAAGTTTTTGAGCGGCTCCTGACATTACCGCATTAACAGCGCCCATTGGAATGCTTTCTCGACTCAGATACGCCGCTGGAGTCAAATCCATCTCAGTAAACATTGGAGGTAATTTTGACCATTTATCAATAAAAGCTAGGTCTAGCTTCCACTCTTCAGGTAACTTAATTTCGTCAAATTCAACTTCTGAATTTTCGAGTTCCGCCAATACTTTTGGGAATCCCTTTTCCTTGTCAATTAATTCATAAAGCTTATTGGTAGCCTGAGTGCCTAAGCACCTCTCAAAAATTACCAGCTTAGTGATGGTTTTTTCATCAAGCTGCATACCTCGACGGTGAGCCGTTTTCTTTCTCATCTTCACTTGGTTCAGTAATCGCTTAACTATGCGAGGGTTGCCGTTAATGTTTGTAGATTCAGCTAATAGTGGAGCTAACTGCTCAGCAACTACAAATTTACTTCTGAGTTCTGAATGCTTTTCGATAGCGTGATCTTGAAGTAGCTCATCAATGGTTATTTGTGGTTGTTTCCACGACAGCCTTAATGATTCTTCAAGGGCACATCTTATCGTTTCTAATTGAGCATCGGTAACGCCGTGGTCTTGAGCAGTAAGCATCATTAAATATGCCCTTATCTCCAGAACGCCGGGTCTTGGTACATGCACAGGAATTTGAATAAGCTTGTCTAAATAATCAGTTTGATGTCGTTGAGATGCACCTTTGTGATATTCCGGCACAGCCAAGCGGATCATGTCTTCATCGGCGGCAATAACAAATGCGGTATTTGGTAGAAATAGAAATAATCTGATCGCCTCAAGTGTTGAAATGGCATTAAATGGAGAGCAGCGATCTAAATTATCGACATAGACAATAAGTGGTTTATCAAACTCCTTTAGCAGATCTGAATATGCTTTTCGGAATTCTTTAATTTCTTTAGGAGGTGAGAATGATTTCTTATCTTTGATCAAACCTTTGTTTTTCTTCGCGACATCCTTAGCGCCATCGACAGCACCTTTTACATCATCAACATCCAGTTCACCATCGTCACCACCACTGAATAGTCCCATGATCTTCTGTATACCACCTATAGTTGGTATACCAGCTAATGCTGCACCACCATCCATAAGTAGTCCCATCAGTCTGATCTTATCTATTCGTCCAGCAAACTCTTTTGCTTTTGCACTTAGGTTTTTATCGTCTGCTGCTTTTTTAACTAAAGTAGATGCGATTGTTTCTAATAGCGCAGCTTTAGCATCATCGTACCCTTGGAAAGTCCATGCATCAAAATGTACTTGGATATATTCTTGTTCATCAGTTTCCAAAGATGCTTTGGTAAGTTCAAGAATAGTAGATTTTCCTGCGCCCCAATCACCAAAGACACCGACGCTAATAGGCATTAACTCCTTTTCTGTTATAAGATCTTTTATTGACTCAGCCGTTTCATTAAAATTTAAGAAATCAATTTTTGATTCTTTATCAGACCACATAACGTCTCCTTTTATTTATTATTTCTTTTGTTCCATTCTTTCAATAGTTCGGTGAACCGTGGGGCGGCTAACAGAATATTTCTTCGCTAATGCAGAGATCGATTCACCATTTAATTTATCTTTATATAATTCTTTCGCTTGTTTGTCTGATAAAGCAGGCAATCTGCCCATGTGTTTGCCTTTAGCTTTAGCCTCTTCACGACCTTCTGTGGTTCTGGCTTTTATAAGATCCCGCTCAAGTTGAGCGAATATGTGGCTACGCATAATGTTTGAGATTATTTCTCATCAAGCCAGATTGGGTGAGTACTAGGAAATCTTCGTCAGATTTGAGCCTGAAGCAGTCGTAAACGATGGTACAAAATTACTTCAGCTAAAATTCACTTTGATACGAAACCGGACATTAGGCTTAGCGTATCTCATGACAAGTGTTCCAACAATATAGTCGTTGCTCTTACTTTTAAATTTAAATCTTGTTTTAGATCCTCTGTACAATTAGTAACACACCAACGCGACTTTAATGTGGAATTAGGATCATCGGTTAATTTATTCTATCTAGATAGCTCTTCTATTTTTTATCTTTGATAAACATCGGTATAAAACGGGCAGTCCAAATAATGTTAGCAGTGTTTGCTGTCACTACCCCCCAACAATTATTTTCTTGGAATAGCTATTTGAGTTACTTCCCAAACTTTTCATATTGAATAATTTTTATTTGACTCTATAGTCACTATAGATTTTATACTTATTTTAATATTGTTTCGGAATGTAGAATATGTCGAGAAAATGTAGTGGTCAGTGTCAATCATCTCCTATCAACGAAGATGTAAAAATTGATACGCAACTAGATAACTATAGTGGCGCGTTTGTCAGTACATTTAAAGTACCTCAAATGGACTGTCCTTCAGAAGAGAGATTGATTAGGTTAGCACTTGACTCAATTGAGCCTTCAGTTGGGTTGCAATTTGATATTCCTAGCCGTTTAGTCAAAGTTTTTCATGATGAAAATTTAGATGAGATAACAAAAAAGTTACAACAACTCAATCTCGGTGCAGAACTAGAATTAACCCAAAATAGTTGCAGTACGGAAGCTGCAAAAGCAAAAGACTTAGCCCAAAAAAATGAGATGAAAGAAGCATCAACCCTAAAATGGTTGTTAGCCATTAATGGAGTCATGTTTTTTATAGAAGTAATTGCTGGGTTGATTGCACAGTCTGCTGGCCTAATTGCGGACTCATTAGATATGTTTGCTGATGCTGCTGTGTATGGTTTGGCTATTTATGCGGTAGGTAAAAGTATCAGCATGAAACTTAGAGCGGCACATATATCTGGTGTGCTTCAAGTTATTCTAGCGCTAGGTGCTTTGAGCGAAGTCGTAAGACGCTTTGTTTACGGTAGTGAACCGATCTCTTCTTTAATGATGATATTTGGTGGAATAGCACTAATCGCTAACATTGCTTGTCTATTTTTAATATTTGGTAATAAAGAAGACGGCGCTCATATGAAAGCAAGCTGGATTTTTTCCGCAAATGACGTTATTGCAAATGTTGGGGTAATCTTAGCTGGCTTTTTAGTTACAGTAACAAGCAGCCGTTATCCAGATTTAGTGATTGGTTTGATTATTGCTGTTGTCGTTTTAAACGGTGCTCGCCGTATCTTACAGCTAAAGTATTAAGCAGAGAAATGAAAATAATGCACTCATCGTATATCAAATCAAATATATCATACGTGATAATGATTTTAATCGCGGTGCAGTCTGTGTTTTTTTCGCTAGAAGAGCTTGAAATAAACTTAAGTGAAAGTTCTTTTAGTTCATCACTAACTAAGTCTATTACCCCGCTAAAAGCTCCAGAAGACTCCAATATGCTTGAGGTGAATAATAGCAACTCTTCAATTGATAATTGTAATTTTTGTTGCTGTTGTCACTTATTTTTAAATGCTGATTCTTCCTGTAACATTTTCCAAGCAACAGATCACTTCCTTACCTACGCCTTAGTTTCTCCTGAGCTAAAAGGCTATATCTCGGTGCCATTCCGCCCACCTAAATACGCCTAAATTTTATAGAAAATTAAGAAAGGTCAAATGTTAATGACCTAAATATCACATATAAATTTATAGGAAAGTATACATGGCACTTAATACCTGTGTGCATCGCAAGATAGCAATTTTGAGGTGTGTAACACCTCGGCTTAAATATATCGCGTTTCTCGCTTTGTCACTTTTTACATTTAATGTTTATGCGTTTGAAAAGCCGTTAAACCTTCAAGAGGCAATTCAGCGGACGCTTAAACAAAGTCCAGAACTTAAAATATTTGATTTCAAGCAAGCGGCATTAACAGGACAAGAACAAACAGCAAGTTTAAATCCCGCTTATGAACTAGAAGTTGAAGCTGAGAACTTTGCAGGCTCAGGTGAATTTAATGCATTCGACAGTGCTGAATTAACAGTCGCTCTATCTTCGGTTATCGAAATGGGAGATAAACGCTCAGCGCGAATTGGACTTGTTTCAAAATCAAGAGTACTACTCAATGCTGAGAAAGAAGTCTCTGCGCTTAACTTAATGGCTCAAGTCACTGAGAAGTACGTGGAAGTACTTGCAGCCCAACAAAGAGTTATATTGGCAGAAAATGCTTTGAGCTTAGCACAAGAAACGTTAGAGATTGTATCTCAGCGTAACCGCGCAGGTGCTACTCCTGAGGCTGAAGTGAAACGCTCAAAAGCAGTTATTGCTCAGGCTAACCTCACCCTTCAATCTGAACAAAAGCGCTTGGAATATTTGAAGCTCTCATTAGCAGCCTACTGGGGGGAAAACTCTGTAACCTTCTCTGAAGTAAAAGGTGATCTGTTTCAGTTTGGCAATGATAGTGACTTTAACAGCCTTTTTGCGAAGTTAGAGAAGAACCCTGCTATTCAAATCTATGCAAGTGAACAGCGACTAAAAGAGGCTGAAATACAGTTAGCTAAAACAGAGTCAACGGCCAATATCAAATGGTCTGTTGGTGTTAGGCGCTCTCAAGAAGCCAATGATACGGCACTGGTCGCTGGCTTTAGCTTACCTTTGTTTGCTGAAAAGCGAAATTCTGGTGCAATCGCTAGTGCGCTAGCAGAGCGTGACCAAGTTGCCATAGAGAAAGAGGCGACTAAGTTGAGGTTTAGAAATCACTTACTACGAGCATACTCCAATAGAAAACAAGCCATATTAACAGCTAATTCATTAAAGCAGTCGGTTATCCCAATGCTTGAAGATGCACTGGAAGATACTCAAGACGCCTATCAAAAAGGTCGATATGGATATCTTGATTATGTATCGGCTAGACAAGAGCTGTTAAATGCTCGGCGAACCCTCATTGATGCGGCATCTGCTGCCCTAATTTATGGCGCAGAGATAGAAAAACTAACAAACGAAGCGCTGTCACTCTAAAAAAAGCATCACTTTAAGCTTAATAACAATTTATTGATTCAGTTATTAACTGAATCGTTTAGGAATTAAAAATGAAAAACTATTTACTCGCACTATTGATTTTTATTGGGTATTTGTCACCCATTCAAAGTGTTTTCGCTAGTGAAGATGAACATGAAGGCGAAGAAGGCATAAGCAAAATCGACAATAACATGGCAAAAAAGGTTGGTGTTGAAACAGCCTATTTAGCTTCAAAAACGTTGAACCAAACTATCCCTGTATACGGCGCTACGACGATAGGCGCTGAACAATTATTTCAAGTTGGCGCTAGATATAACGGCGTTATAAAGACAATAAACTCCACTGTTGGTGATACGGTAAAAAAAGGCGATCTATTAGCCGTTATTGAATCTAATGAGAGCTTAAATACTTATAAAATAACATCGCCTGTTTCTGGGACTGTTTTACAGCGAAATGGAAATATTGGCGGTATCACGCAAAACACTAGCTTGTTTGAAATCGTCAATTTTGACACCTTGTGGGCTGAATTTAAGGTGTTTACCAGCCAATATAATCAAATTAAAGTCGGTCAACCTGTTGATATTGAGCATGGTGAACAGGCATTCAACTCAACCATCACCAATATAATTCCAGCTAAAGATCAGTCTTATGTTTTAGCACGTGTACGTTTAAACAACACTGAGTTAAAGCTAACGTCAGGTCAATTATTAAAAGGCAACGTCAAAATAAATCAATTCAAGGTGGATTTAGCCGTTGAGAAAGTTGCTATCCAAGAACTGGGGGGACAATTAGGTGTATTTGTTAAAGAAGATGAAGAGTACGAATTTGCACCGCTTGTATTAGGACGTTCAGATAAGAACTATATCGAGGTTATTGGTGGCCTCAGTAAAGACACTGAATATGTAAACAAAAACAGTTATCTGATAAAAGCAGATATATTGAAATCTGAAGTAGAAGACGACGATTAGGAGACGCAATATGATTGAATCAATTTTGCGTCTTGCAATAAATAGGCGCTACTTAGTATTAAGCTTGCTGATGGTAATCATCGGCGTTGGTATGTGGAGTTATCAAAAACTTCCCATTGATGCTGTTCCAGATATAACAAACGTGCAGGTACAAATAAACACTTCTGCCCCCGGTTATTCACCTTTGGAAGCGGAACAAAGGGTGACCTTTCCTGTAGAAACAGCCTTAGCCGGATTGCCAAAGCTGTCTCACACCCGCTCCCTGTCAAGATATGGATTATCTCAAGTAACCGTTATCTTTGAAGAGGGAACCGATATTTATTTTGCTCGCAACTTAATCAATGCAAGATTAGCTGCGATAAAAGGCGTTATTCCCTCTGGCTTAGAGCCAGAAATGGGTCCTATTTCGACAGGGCTTGGCGAAATATTTATGTATACCGTACAAGCTTCTCCTGATGCTAAAATGCCTAATGGAGAGCCTTATACCGCTATTGCCTTAAGAGAAATACAAGACTGGATCATTAAACCGCAATTGGCTCAAGTTAAAGGCGTCATTGAGGTCAACAGTATCGGCGGCTACAACAAGCAATATCACATAACACCGAAACCTGAAAAATTACTTTTTTATCGTGTGAGCTTTGAAGAAATATCTGATGCATTACGTAAAAATAATGATAACCGTGGCGCGGGTTATATCGAGCAAAACGGACAGCAAGTTTTAGTACGCTCCATTGGGCAACTAGCGACAATAGATGAGATCCTCAATGTCATCATCAAAAAGAACGATGGTATTCCTGTAAAAATAAGTGATGTTGCCAATGTTGCTATAGGCAAAGAACTTAGAACAGGGGCTGCTACTCGTAATGGCATTGAGACAGTGCTTGGTACAACCATGATGCTGATTGGTGAGAATTCTCGCACCGTTGCTTTAGAAGTGGAACATAAGCTCAGCGAAATACAAAAATCTCTGCCAAAGGGCATTACCGCAGAGCCTGTTTACGACAGAACAACGTTAGTAGATAAAGCGATTGCAACCGTTACCAAAAACCTCGTTGAAGGTGCGCTTTTAGTTATTGTTGTGTTATTTATTCTACTTGGAAATTTACGTGCAGCTCTCATTACCGCTGCTGTTATCCCTATTTCCATGTTAATGACAATCACAGGTATGGTGCAAGCAGGAGTATCTGCCAATTTAATGAGTCTCGGCGCATTGGACTTTGGCTTGATAGTGGACGGGGCTGTAATCATCGTTGAAAACTCTGTCCGTAGGTTAGCACAGGCCCAACACAACGGTCATAGGCAAGACTTAAGAGAACGCCTAAATACCGTTTTTGAAGCCACTTCAGAAGTGATACGTCCAAGCTTGTTTGGTGTGGCAATTATCACTGTTGTTTACATCCCCATTTTCACGCTAACTGGCGTTGAAGGGAAAATGTTCCACCCTATGGCGGCAACTGTCGTTATGGCGTTAATTTCCGCAATGATCCTTTCAGTTACACTGGTTCCTGCTGCTGTAGCTGTGTTTATGAAAGGTAAAATCAGCGAAAAAGAAAGTGTTGTTATTCGTTCAACCAAGTCTATTTATGAACCATTGTTAAAAATGGCGATGAAATTTCGTTGGATTATTGTTTCATTTTCAACGCTGTTAATGGGGTATAGCCTTTGGTTAGCAACTACGCTTGGGGCAGAATTTGTTCCTCAATTAAATGAAGGTGATATTGCACTACAGGCATTAAGAATTCCATCGACTGGCCTAGAGCAATCAGTAGAAATGCAAGAAGTACTTGAGCAACGTATTAAAGCGTTTCCTGAAGTTGATAAAGTATTCTCGCGCATCGGCACACCAGAAGTAGCAACTGATCCAATGCCACCGAGTATTGCTGATATCTTTGTTATTTTAAAACCACGTAAAGATTGGGCCGAACCTTCAAAGCCAAAGAGTGAATTAGTTGAAGAAATGGAAGAGGTGCTAAAAAACATTCCGGGCAACAACTATGAATTCACTCAGCCTATTCAAATGCGTTTCAACGAATTGATTTCTGGTGTTAGAGCTGACGTGGGTATCAAAGTATTTGGGGATGATTTGGATCGGTTATTACTTACCGCAAAAGATATTCTAAATATTGTGAACACCGTGGACGGTGCTGCTGATGCCCGAATGGAACAGGTCACAGGTGTTCCATCTTTATCAGTAATTCCTAAACGAGAAGCGCTTGGTAGGTATGGTTTGAGCGTTACCGAACTGCAAGACTGGGTTGCTACTGCAATTGGCGGTGAATCTGCGGGGATCATTTATGAAGGTGACAGAAGATTTGAGTTAGTTGTTCGCCTACCAGAGCAAACAAGAACAGATATCGATGGCTTGAAGCACCTGCCGCTTCCGCTTGAGGGTGGTAACTATGTGCCACTTGAAGAAGTTGCAGAGCTTAAATCAGAGTCTTTACCCGCTCAAATTAGCCGTGAGAACGGAAAAAGAAGAGTTGTGGTTACCGTCAATGTTCGTGGCAGAGATTTAGGCGGCTTTGTAAAAGAAGTGAAAGCTAAAATTAATCAGGAAGGAGAAATCCCAGCAGGATACTGGCTTGATTATGGTGGAACGTTTGAACAACTAGAGTCAGCGAGTAAAAGATTAAGCTTAGTTGTACCGATCACATTAGTTGTTATCTTAGGTATTTTGGTTATCGCATTTGGTTCATTAAAAGATGCATTAATCATTTTCAGTGGCGTGCCTTTAGCATTAACAGGGGGCGTATTTTCACTTTATTTAAGAGACATGCCCTTATCAATTTCGGCAGGTGTCGGCTTCATAGCCCTATCTGGTGTCGCCGTATTAAATGGCTTGGTTATGTTGGCTTTTATTCGAGATCTTTGGCATGAAAAAGGCGACCTTTACGTAGCGATCATTGAAGGTGCCATCATTCGTTTAAGACCTATTTTAATGACGGCACTGGTCGCAAGTTTAGGTTTTATTCCAATGGCGTTAAACACTGGAATTGGTGCAGAAGTACAACGACCACTAGCAACAGTTGTTATCGGCGGTATTGTATCTTCTACAATTTTAACTTTGTTTGTATTGCCTATTTTATATCAATGGGCGCATGGCTCTGAGAGTAGCAAACAGCAATCCGACGAAATTTAAAATCAAAAAAAGCAGCTTAATTACTAGGTTATGCCTAATTAAGCTGCTTTTTATATTGTATGCCCAACATTTTATTGATAAAGCTTACTGCGCTTCATCCCGACAATTTTCATTTAAAAACTCAAACTCTATCGTTGTATGCGATAAATGATAGGAAGATAATTTAGCTGCAACTTCTTGTTTAAGCCTAATTAATTCTTTAACGTCAAAGTTGTCACTCAGCTCAAGGTGCGCTGTTAAAACGTGACTTTCACCATCTAGTGACCAAAAGTGCATGTGGTGGATACCATTAACTTCAGGAAATTCCATTAGTGATAGTTTAATACGCTTTTGAGTCTCTTTATCGGGTGCAGCTTGAAGAAATAAAACGAGTGTTGATTTCAGGTTTTTGAAAACATTAAACAAGATGAACAGCGTGAACCCTATTGATAAAAGGGGATCTAATATCGGCAGTTCAGCGAACAACAGTACGATAGAGACTATAAGAACGGCAACCCATCCAAGTACATCTTCAAGAAGGTGCCATGTCAGCACTTTCTCATTTAATGTTTCACCCGCTTTTAATCTTAATACAGCATATCCGTTAACGGCAACGCCGAGTATCGCTAGCCCTAACATCCCCTCGACTACAGGCATTTCAGGATTGGACAGCCTTGGAATTGCTTCAAATAAAATCCAAATTGAGCCAATGATTAAAACAATACTGTTTATCAATGCGCCAAAGAGAGTAAGTCTACGATAACCATAACTAAACTTATCTGATGCTTCTTTATCTGAAAAACGACTTAAAATCCACGCAAAACCTATTGAAAGACTATCACCAAGATCGTGAACTGCATCTGCCATTATCGCCGTACTGTTAGTGAGCCAACCACCTATAAATTCGATAATAGTGAATGTCACATTAAGGAAAAATGCCCAACCAATACGGTCATCTTTACCATGTTGATGACTATGATTATGGTTGTGCATTTTGTACCTCTAGTACTTTTCTATTTCTTAGTTTTGATACATTCATATTAATCAAGTGACGTATCAAGCGTTGATATATCCAGCGTTTGAACCCCGACAAGTTAGTCCCTTTTTCGAGATAGAACTCATCAGGGGAATCGTAAAGCCCAAAGTCATCATGAATACCTTCTTTTTGAATATAGGTATTTTCTCCACGCCAATCTGTATCTGGTGATGAAAAGCACTTTGTTGCAACACCATAACCACAAAAATCATCTTTTACTTGGTCAAATTTCTCCTGTAGAGAGCTTAAGTATTGCTCATCCAATATAAAGCCCTCTAAGTTTATCCAACGCCCTTCAAAGTAAACTTCTACCCAACTATGAATGATGTATTTAGGTGCTAACCAAAATACATAGCTTGGGATAGCACCTTTTTGTAGTTGCTGGTCTATGGTAAACCCATGAAATCGGCATTGAATGCCTAGTCCACGCAATAGTGCCATTAACAGATTACCCTTAGTATTACATTGTCCATAACCATCTGCTAGCACATCGCTTGCTGCAATATCATCGCTTTCATTATAACCAAAGAAAATCTCATCTTTTACAAACTGATAAGCGGCACCAATTTTGTTGAAGTTATCCAAGTTTTTCCACCTACGTTGATCGATCAAGGATTGGATATCTTTGTGTTCAAAATTAACGATATTCGTATTGTTTAAATATTTCTCAGTCATTTTTTATATATCCTTTTCGTTGCATACTTATACTATAGACTCTATAGTAACTATAGAGTCAAATGTCTGGGGGAAATTGATGAAAATAGGCGAATTGTCTAAAAAATCGGGCTGTTCAATACAAACGATTAGATATTATGAAAGAGAAGGATTACTGTTAAATCCAAACCGTTCAGAAGGTAATTTCAGGCTGTATGATAGTAAAGCACTTAAACAATTGGAGTTCGTAAAACATTGTCGCAGCCTAGATATATCACTCAATGATATTAAACGTCTTATCGAATTAAAAAATAAGCCAGAAGAAAGCTGCTCTAGCGTTAATGCATTAATTGATCAGCAACTTGCACTAGTGAATAAACGCATGAAAGAATTAAGGGCGCTTAAAGCTGAATTACAGCAGATGGCTAGTGCTTGTGGTTCGAACAATACTATTGAAGCATGCGGGATCATTAAGTCACTAGATAGTTAACTCTGTTAGAGGCATACGGGCAGAATATAGAACATTAATCGACTATTGCATGTCCTAAATGTGGACAGATAAAAACGGAAGAAATGCTGACAAATTCATGTCAGCGGTATCACAAGTATGAGTCACACAAGGTTTTGCCAAACTATTGAATGGTGACTGGTGTGTTTACTTCTCATATGGAACAGCAAAATTCCGCCAATTCTAGAACGACAAAATTAGTTGCAGCCGTTAATGCACTAGAGTGTTTAAATTGAAGTTTATTATTGACTCTTCAACGTCTGCTTTACACTCTGAATTTTCGTTAATAACTCAAAAGCTAACTTCCGCTTTTGGCTAAGTGAAGTCATAAGGTATTCATTGATGCTAATGTCCGCAATGTCGGAGGAGCTGCCGTTAGCAAATAGCATCAAATTATCGTAATATAACTGATTGAGTCTCAGATATTATGATTAAAAAATCATACTTTCATAAAAAGAGAGATTGGCGGCATCCCTTTAAAACCTTTCAGTCTAAAATGAGATCAATCTCAATCATTATGCACAGTCACAAATACTCCACATAGGTTGATCATGGCAGTGGCAAACGGATTATCATTTTTGGTATTGAGAGAGCCGTCGATAATATTCAAACAAGCACCTTTCTTATGGATGCTTTCAATTGCCTCAAGAATAGATTTTAACGACCGTCCCAAACGGTCGAGGCGAGTAACAATAACTTCATCACCTTCCCTGATAAAGTCGATGAGTTCCTTAAGCTTTTCTTCATTTCGAATCGAAGCACCAGACTGTTTGCCTTGGAATATTTTTTCACAGCCCTGAGCGTCCAACTTGGACAGTTGAATATTTAAATCTTGTTCTTTAGTTGAAACTCTTGCAAAACCAACTTTCATATATACGAAACCTGTAACTTTCGTACATGAACGTAATGAAAAATAGAAATTCGTACACTACGGATAGAAAATGAATGACAATTCTAACTATAAAGTGACTTAATTATTTCACACGCTTCACTTGTACATGAGCTTGCCATTTGTTGAAGCTCAGCTTGTAGTGCTTTGAGTTCTCCCATTAGATTGTTAATTAAAGCCAATTTAGCCTGTGTCTATCATAAGTTCAAAACTTAAACTCTAGATATAAGCTGAAATTGAGTCAATCGTATTACAAATACTCTTATTGATACTGACTCATTACTTGCACTTTTTCGAGAACATGACCACATGTAGAGAATAATAGGCTAACAGTGGGAAATATTTACACTATCAATGTAAGGATTACTTATGAAATACTCAAGATTTGCTGCAATGATCATCACCTCAACCATTGCTATGTTTGTCATGATGTATCTCAACACTTACGCAGTATCACATATATGGTTTAGTGAAACGCGTATCTATATGGCGTTGTATATGGGAGCAGGTATGGCAATGATCATGCTGGCCTTTATGCTTGGCATGTACAGTAACAAGAAGCTCAACATGGCTATTTTTCTATTGGCGACAATACTGTTCGCCATATGTCTTTATCTTGTTCGCTCTCAAAGCACAATTTCTGACACTGCCTACATGAAAGCGATGATTCCTCATCACTCCATTGCTATTCTTACTAGTGAGCATTCAACTTTGGAGGATGTACGCGTGCGTGAATTGGCAAATGGTATTATTAAAGCCCAACGAAAAGAAATAAAAGAAATGGAATGGCTGATTAAAGATATTTCTGAAAATGGAAAGGTCAGCTCACAAGCTCAGGCTGAGCAACGACCGCTCCCAAAGTTTGAAGGCACACTGAACAAAGGAGACTAAGATGACTAAGACAGCTACCCTGTACAGAATGGTCACTGACGAACATATCTGCCCCTATGGTTTAAGGTCGAAAGATTTGCTGGAGAGGCAAGGGTATGATGTAGAAGATCATAAGCTCACGTCAAGACAACAAGCTGATGACTTCAAAGCTAAGCATGATGTCAAAACTACGCCACAAACCTTTATTGAAGGAAAGCGTGTCGGAGGATACGATGACTTAAGAGAGTATTTTGGTAAAGATGAAGCAGGTCAAACTGGCACAACCTACACGCCCGTTGTAGCCATTTTCTCGATAGCTGCACTTCTTGCTGTCGCATCTCAACATTTTGCTTCCAGCTCATTTATCTCCATCAGAACACTGATGCTATTTATAGCTTTTTCAATGACGCTCTTAGCGGTGCAAAAACTGAAAGACCTATACAGTTTCACAAATTCGTTTATTACTTATGATTTACTAGCGATGAGATGGATAAGATATGGTTATATTTATCCCTTCATTGAAGCATATGCAGGTATTGGTATGGTTGCCCAACTACAGCCTCTCGCAGTGGCACCATTTTCATTGTTTATCGGCACAGTTGGAGCAATTTCAGTTTTCAAAGCCGTTTACATTGACAAACGCCAGTTAAAGTGTGCCTGTGTAGGCGGCGATAGCAGTGTGCCACTTGGATTTGTATCGCTATCTGAAAACTTATTTATGATCGCGGGAGCATTGATTATGCTGCTGATATAAAGGTATAGCTCTATTCGGCGGCCCCTTAACTGTTAAGATTAGACCTAGGATGCCAGCCCACACCTTTTTAATCCATATGTAACATTTTTCTGTCGTACTGGCATCAAGATAACCAGAACTGAGCAAACAATCTCAAAGGTTGTACAAAATAACACTAAAGCTTTTTCATTAAGTTTTATTGTTATGCTCTTGTGGTGGCTTTCGCCACCACTTTATTAGTTTTCAAGTTCCACCATATCTTTCGCTGCAATGTCACCAGACACTAGCTTTACAGTTGCGAAATGATCATTCACAATTTTAGTAATTTGTACCGTTCCTACCTTTTCGATAGTGTAGGGATCTTCACCTTCACTCAATACTATTCTTTCATGGAATCTAATAACACTGTATTTTTGCCCAACCTCTGCGCCATGCTTAGCACCAATACAGATTAGAGTTCGATTATCAGAACTTTCTACTACCTGACCTCTCACCATGTATTTATGATAAAAAGTGGTATTGGAACAACCCACTAAATATAAACCGAATGTAAGCAATAAAAGAGCTTTTATATAGGGTGTTTTCATCACTGTTACCTCATTTGACTAACTAATTATCTATACACTTTTTTATGAATTCATTTGTTTTTCCGGCCAGCCCCCGAAGGTGCTTGATGACAACTCCAAGGCTTATGAACAGAGTTATCTTTGATGTTCTGATCAACAAATTTATAGTAACTTTCTTTAGTATGTGTCCACCAATCATTATGAACATCTGCGCCATACTTACGGATTACCTCCTCAATCCCATCAAGGCTTACGTTTGCGGCATCATAGGCAAGGTGTATTTCACCTTCTTTGATGTTGTAACTAACTTCATCTATACCAAAAAGCTGATCTATTTCTTTTACTAACTCGTCACAGCTTTCTTCTGTGACATTGCTAAGCTTTAGATTTCGAACAACTAAATTTTGCTCTCTAACGCCAACTCTATGATTTAAATCGCTCATAATTTTTCTCCTAATGTTTGTGTGAATGCTGTTGATTGCTATCTTTCATTTCTTCCATTTTGCGGTTCATCTGCGGCATCATGTTCCCCATCATTTCTAAATGATGTTCAGCCATCTTGATTTGTTGATGCATTGGCATTTCTTCCATGTTTTTGTGCATGGATTGCATCATCTTCATCATTGAACGGTGATGTTCAACCATCATCTGCTGTTGCTTTTCAGGATCTTTTTCAGTTTTAATGGCATGGACTTCCTTTTTCATTTCCATCATCTTTTTGTGCATTTCTCCCATGTTCTCATGTGGTATTGCCATGCCTTGATGCATATCAGCTTTGTTCGCACCTTCATGTTTATGCTCATTGTTTTGGGCAAATGAGCTAGTAGTTATCAGTAGTGAACTAATAAATAAAATTGATTTAGTTAACGTTTTCATGATTTTTACCTTCTACACTTTTATTAAAATTTGGGATCCAACTTGGTGTCGATTCCATATACCTGTGGTACTCCGAACCAAACTCAGCAATCGCTTGTGCTTCTTCGCGTTTCGCTAGCTTGACGTAAACAACGACTAAGATCGGAAACATCGCAAGTGTTGGGATTGTCGGCCACTGCAATAAAAAGCCGAACATGATTAGAATGAAAGCTACATACTGTGGGTGGCGACACCTTGCATACCATCCAGTTGTAGCCAATTGATGATGCTTTTGCGCGTGATGCAATACATTCCATGCTGAAGACAACATAAAGAAACCTGCAACAATAAACACCATACTCACTATATGAAATGGGTCCCAATGGGCATCACCTTGAAATCCAAAGAAAGTATGTAATAAATGCCCATTCTCATGCGCAAAGAAATTTACTTCTGGATAGGTCTCCGTCAGCCACCCCGACAGAAAATAGATAGTTAAAGGAAAGCCATACATTTCAGTAAATAGGGCAACAATAAAGGCGGAGAACGCTCCAAGGCTTCGCCAATCAGTAGATGTTTTTGGTTTGACAAAACTAAAGGCAAAAAAGATAAAAATTGCTGAGTTCAGTATCACCATTGACCATAAGCCATAATCATATGTCTCATTCATCACTGTTCTCCTTTTTATGTGATTCCTTACGTCCTTCTTCTAAACCTTGTATGTAGCCGTCACGATAGGCAGCATTTTTATCCGTGAGTTCTTGAAAGCTCTCTTCCTTTTTCTCATCAGGCGCATGTGAATGATCGTGGCCATGTTTGCCATGACTGCCATGCATAAATACGTGCATCAACGGGCATAGCAATAAAATCAAATAAGGAAGAAATTGCAGTACATGCTGTCCATGTTCAAAGATTAAAAAATAGGTGGCTGCGGCAATAAGCACCAATGCAGCCCAACCCGTGGGTGTTGACCAAAATTTAGGGTGCTCATTTTTCATATTGGCCTCCTATTGACCTTAAATTTTCCGCTGAAGCTTCAGACTTAGAATTTATCCAGAAGAGATTATCCACAGGGGAGATACTAACTAGTCCTTCTCCTTCAACGTTGGTATACGCTGCATCAAGCAAAACTTTAGCAACATGTTCTGCATCATCAAAAGCAACATAAATTGTCATAACTATATGTGCTGATAAGTGATTTCTGTTGTAAGTATCAGCATATGCACCTCTGCCCGTTGCTTTATGAATGGTAAAGCCTTTATAGCCATGTGAAAGTAGTGCCTCTTCTACTCGTGTTAACACCATTTCATCGAAAATGGCGGTCACTTTTTTCATCCTCCTAAACAACCTTTAAGACACCGCGATACATTTGCATCTGACAATGAAACTCATGCTCTCCCGGTGATAAGTTCAATAAGGTAATTTGAGTAATTTCATTTAATTTAAGCTGCTCGCTTACCTCCAATGATGGAATAAGCATTGTTTCAGCGCAGGGTGATTGATCTTTGCGCATAAACTTCAGAGTGACAGGTTGACTAGCAGACACTTGGATTGAGGATGGTGAATACACGCCATCCCTCACTTCAATGAGTACTTCATTACCTTGAACAATTGTTTTATTGGGTTTGTATAGCCAAAACCACCAAACAATCAGTGCGATTAACACTAAGCCTAATAAGTTAATTAACATCATCGTGTTTCTCCTTAATGCTCTTTTGCTTTAAACAAGCGAAGTCGATTTGCATTTGACACTACAGTCAATGACGAAAACGCCATTGCAGCACCTGCAATTACAGGGCTAAGCAGAATGCCAAAGAAGGGATATAGAACCCCCGCAGCAAAAGGAATCCCGGCTACGTTATAGACAAACGCGCCAAACAAGTTTTGTTTTATATTTCGTAAAGTAGCTTTGCTTACCGCTATGGCATCAGCTAGGCCATGAAGTGAACCACGCATTAGGGTAATGTCAGCACTTTCGATAGCTACATCAGTCCCTGTGCCTATGGCGAAGCCAACATCGGCTAACGCTAGCGCAGGAGCATCGTTGATGCCATCTCCTGTCATACCAACAATTTCGCCGCCTTCTTGTAGCTCTTTCACCTTGTTGGCTTTATCTTCTGGCAGCACTTCAGCAAGAAACTCACTAATACCCGCTTTTTTGGCAACAGCAGCAGCGGTTTCCTTGTTATCACCCGTTAACATGATGACGCGTATACCATTAGCCTGAAGTCGTTTGATAGCAGAGATTGAGTCTGACTTGATAGGATCTGCAACAGCAATGATTGCTGCAAGTTCACCATCTACAGCAAAGTACATAGGTGTTTTGGCTTCTTTGGCTAAAGACTGCGCTTGTTCAACAAAGCCTGTGAGGTCTATGCCTTTTAACTTCATTAGTTTATCGTTTCCGAAAAGCAGGGCTTTATTGTTGCAGTTTGCTTCTACACCAAAACCCGTAATGGCGTTAAACGCTTCAATTTTTAGTAACTCAATATCCTTATCTAACGCACTTTCAACAATCGCTTGCGCTAAAGGGTGCTCTGAGCCGCTCTCTAAACTTGCAGCAAGCTGTAGTACGTCTTTTTCGTCCGTAGCTTTTGCTAAAACAATATCGGTTACCTTAGGTGCCCCTTCAGTAATAGTGCCCGTTTTATCTAAAATCATGGCAGTGATTTTAGAGGCGGTTTGCAGTGCTTCACCGTTGCGAATTAGCACGCCTGCTTCTGCGGCCTTTCCTACTCCGACCATGACAGACATGGGCGTTGCCAAGCCCAAAGCACATGGGCAGGCAATAATGAGTACAGTAGTTGCTGATACGATGGCAAAAGCAATTGCTGGCTCAGGTCCAAAGTTAAGCCATGCTAGCGCACTTAACACAGAGATGATCATGACAACAGGAACGAAAAAAGCTGAAATAACATCAGCCAAGCGGCCAATCGGCGGTTTAGAATTTTGTGCTCGTTTCACCATATTGATGATTTGCGCAAGCGCCGTGTCTTTTCCAACACGTGTGGCTTTAAACATAATCATGCCTGATTTGTTCAAAGTACCAGCGACAACCTCATCTTCTTCGGCTTTTTCAACAGGCATAGGCTCGCCTGTCAGCATGGACTCATCAATAGAGGTGTGCCCTTCCAATACCACACCATCGACGGGAATTTTTTCGCCCGGTTTTACCTTTACAATATCGTTAAGTAAAACCTGCTCAATACCAATCTGAACTTCTTTGCTATCACGAACTACGGTTGCCGTTTTGGCCTGCAAGCCGATAAGACGCTTAATGGCCTCAGAGGTTTTACCTCTGGCTTTTATTTCTAATGCCAGACCTAAATCAATTAAGCCAATGATCATGGCGGTAGCTTCAAAATAAACATGCCGTGCCATTAATGGAACGGCGTCAGGTGCAAACACGACAACCATCGAATACACCCAAGCTGTACCTGTTCCTAAAGCTATTAAAGTGTCCATATTAGCGGAGTGGTTTTTAAAGCTTTTCCAAGCGCCAACATAAAAATGCTTACCTGAAAAATACATAACACCAAAAGTTAAAATGCCTACAACCAGCCAAGACATGCGTTCAAGGTTTGTTTCAACCGTCATTTCTCCAACCACAATGCTGTAGATCATCAAAGGAACACCGAGTGAAAGGGCAATAAACGTATCGCGCATTAGTTTTTTATAATATGCCCAATCAGCCGCTTCTTTCTCGTCAAGCGCATCTGCTGCCGAGCTATCATCAATTGGCTTCGCGTTATACCCCACAGACTCAACAGCTTTGATCAATTCTTCTGTCTTAGCTGTCCCAGAAACTGTTACAGTCCTATCAGCAAAATTCATTTCCGCACTGACTACACCAAGAGTTGCCTTTAACGCCCCTTCAATTTTGCCTACACAGCTAGCACACCCAGCTCCTTCAATGATGAGCTGTTGGTTATGTGATACTTTCTCCAACGTATTCTCCTTACTTTTACACGAAGAGGATTGAGCTTTTGCCTGACAGCAACAGCCTGATTCGGTTTCTATATTTGTATTAGTAGTCACCATTTTTCCTCCTATGCCTTTTTAATTTGCTCAAAGTTTTCGATGAGATGACAAACCATGTTTGCAGTCGGCGCTTTGTCTTCCATTTCTTCCCATTGAGAAAGAGCTGAAGACATTTTTCCTCGAAGTGCCAACATTGCTTGAAACTGTTTTTCTGTTTCTTCAAGCCTCTCTTTGATCAGGCTTCTGACTAATGGGCACGCACTTTTACCATCTTCAGATTCATTAAGAATTTGCTTGATATCTGCAACAGAAAAACCAAGGTTTCTGGCACTTAAAATGAATTTAAGTCTCGATACTTCTTTATTCGAGTATGACTTGTAGCCGTTCACTGACTTAGCAGGTTTTAACAATCCCAATCGCGAGTAATAGCGCACCGTATCAGCAGTCGTTCCAAGGCTTTTTGCCAGCTCTGCAACTTTCATGTTCACTCCTTAGTTCTTCACCTAAGTTTGTAATCTCACCTACAGCTTAGACCTGTGTCTAAGACACAGGTCAAGTGATTATTCGTGATTAATAATGCAAAAGCTAAAAACTAATTTTTGGTAAAAAGAGGAATCTCGGCCAAAATCGACAGTATTAATTACTGTAAATGGCAATAACTTGAGCATTTTCATAATGCCTTTCCAAATATCGTACTAATCGTTCAAAACAATTGATTATTTAAATCAATGAATAAGTCATTCTATTTTTGATGGGAGTGGCGAAAAAAAGACGCACTGATCCTGTGATTAGCCAATAATTGGTGGACGATAAAGTAAGAGATGGATACCAGATTTTGGTAGGGGTGTACGCTGTAGAATTAGCTCAGAATGAATATTGCAAATACCTTCGTCTTGCGCTTCCACAAGATAGGCATTTAAATGAAAGCTTGTACAAAAACCGCCTTCACAACAAACACAATCACCAGCTTTACATTTTTCACAGTCTTCATCACCATGACGGTTTTTAGAATCTTGCGAATTTTCAGTGTGATAGTGACTATTGTCAATCATTGATTGATGATGCATATTTTTGCTTGGTTGTATAATATGCGTGTCGGATGAGCCATTATGATGCTCTTCACAATTCATTGGTTTAGCAATAGCAAAGCCATGCTGCGTAAGCAACACAGTTATTATTACTATTTTAAACCACCTGAAAAGTCCAAACATTATCATTCCTTCTTTAGCACCTACAATATTAGCCACTTTATAAAAATAATTTTATGATCTTGATCAACCTTTGAACTAAAACCTAAACTTTTTACTTTTTACTTTTTACTTTTTACTTTTTACTTTTTACTTTTTACTTTTTACTTTTTTAAACAGCTTAAACTTCACAAGTATAAAAGGGGTGTCTAATTTATACTCATGAGATTGAAGCCAAGCATGAGCACCATTAAAAGAAATAAAAACCCTACGCTCATAATTAGGTATTGAGTAAGGGATCATTTTTCCAATTGTTCAGCTTTAAGCGCTGTACTTTGCAACAATCGGTTCTATCCCGGGCACATCCAATTCCCGTTCATCAAAAGTGATAAAATGGCCTATTGTAGGTCTTTCAATGGCGATGTTTTTTGCCTTGACTCTTTAACCTTAACCATTCGCCAACTTTACTTCTTAGCTGATATTCCACCTTGATAGGTATACACCAGACTGGCACCGACTGAAAACAAGAAGTAGCTTACTATTACTGCTCTTAGTTCTTTCCAAAAAAACTATTAGCTAGGCCTTTCCTAACATAACTAAAATGGTTTAAATCCCAAAAAACGAAAGCTACCATCAATATAGTTGCGGTAGCTCTCATCAAGTCAATATAGTATTTCTTCACATCAGAGCCAGAACTTGATACCTGCAACAAAAGCAGTATCACGAGTACTTTGCCCATTTAACTTCGCAAAGTCGGCTGTATTACCAAATTTATTTGTCCACTCAACGCCAACATAGGGAGCAAACTGGCGGGTAAACTCATAACGAACCCGAAAACCAATAGCACTGCTAGACAAGCCACTACCAAGGTTATTTTGGACGTCATCCTTACCGTAAAGCGTCAACTCTGCTCGTGGTTGAACAATTAACTTTTGAGTAAGTAATAGCTCATACTCAGCTTCGATCGAAAATGCACTATTACCTTGCTCTCCTAAATACGCAGTCATATCAATTTCAAACCAGTAGGGGGCTAGACCTTGTAAACCAAAAGCTAGCCATTTGCGGTTTTCACCTTCGTTATTGTAATCAAGTCGAATACCGACTTGTGTATCCCAATAAGCAGATATTGCGTGGCCCCATAGAAAATCTGTTTGGTTCTCCTCTAAATTACCTTCGCTAAAATCTCCTTCAGTTTTGATGACTAATCTATCAAAAGTAGTGCCATACCATGCCTGAAAGTCAAAAACACCTGCGTTTGTTTGCTCATTATATTCAAGACGATCCCCTAGTAGCGCGTAAAATGAATGCTCATCTGCCAAAGTCAGTCGTTTGTCGCTACTGAGTGCGTAAGGGCCTTCAGTCAAAGTTGTACCTGCTGCATAAGCATGGGGGTCTCTAGCATCTTTAGGTGCATCTCCACCTTGTGCTTGCATTTTAGGATCACCCATCTCAGTCATCTCATCTTTTGCAGATACAGATACACTTATAAGGGGCAAACCTATTAATAATAGTCTTAAGGTATTGGTTAGTATTAATTTTTTCATGATACAACTACCTCTCTAAACATACCTGCATCCATGTGGAATAATAAATGGCAATGCCATGCCCAGCGACCTACGTCATGAGGTGTTGTTAAAAAACTAATTCTTTGCGCTGGTTGTACAGGGATAGTATGGCGACGAACCTGTACATCACCTTTTTCATTCTCCAAATCGCTCCACATACCATGCAGGTGCATGGGATGTGTCATCATTGTATCGTTTTGTAAAATAACTCTTAAACGTTGATTATGCTTCATGTGAACTGGCGTGCTTTTTCCAAATTCCAAGCCATCAAATGACCAGCTATAACGCTCCATGTTTCCAGTTAAATGTAATTCAATTTCAGCCTCTGGTTCTTGCTGGTTTGTAATTCCCTCAAGAGAATGTAAATCTGCAAGTGTTAAAACACGGCGTCCATTTTTACGTAAACCTATACCGGGATCATCAAGGTTTGTTCTAGGCATATCAACACGCATATCAACAGAAGCTCCATACTCTGTTTTTGCATGACGCACTTTAGTGCTAGCAACAGCTAATGGGTTTTTAGTCATTCCATGTTTACTATGATCCATTGCCATCGCTCCATGACCCATTGCACTATGATCCATTTTATTAGAATTCATGCCCGACATACCTGCCGTATCAGCCATTGTAGAATGCACACTATCATGGGTCATATTGCCCATCATATCTGTCATCGTTAACCACTCAACGGGGTCTAAAGAAGGTACTGGTGCATCAACGTTAGGTGCCATTGATAAAGTACCTTTAGCATAACCTGAGCGATCCATGCTTTGTGCAAAAATCGTATATGCATCATTTTTTGGCTCGACAAGTACATCATAAGTTTCACCGGGACCAAATCTAAATTCATCTACTGTCACAGGTTCAACATTTTGTCCATCAGCTTGTACAACTGTTAACTTCAGCTCAGGTATTCTTACATCAAAAAACGTATTGCTAGAACCGTTAATAAATCTAAGCCTAACCTTTTCGCCAGCTTTAAACATTCCACGCCAGTTTGTCAAAGGCGCACAACCATTCATTAAAAAAGTCATTGCAGATGCTGATAAGTCTGCAAGATCTGTAGGGTTCATTCTCATTTTATTCCACATTTCCCGGCGTTGTAGCGCATTTGAAACGCTGCTATTTGAAATGTCATCAAAAAACTCTGGAACAGTAGGTTGATTAAAGTTAAATACATCGCCCTGTACTTTTAACTTGCGAAACAAATCCATTGGGTCATCATCAGTCCAATCAGACAATTGGATGACATGCTCATTGTCAGCACTAATAATATCCTTTTCTCTTGGCTCAATAATTAATGCGCCGTACATACCTGTCATTTCTTGAAAGCCACTGTGTGAGTGATACCAATATGTGCCGCTTTGTTGCAGCTTAAATTTATAAACAAAGGTTTCACCCGGCATTATACCTTTAAAGCTAATACCCGGTACGCCATCCATTTGATACGGAAGAATGATCCCATGCCAATGAATTGAACTCGGCACTGATAATTTATTAGTTACCCTGATAGTAACGTCATCACCTTCTCTGAGGCGCAAGGTAGGAGCTGGTATTGAGCCATTGATTGTTGTAGCCATTCTTACAACACCTGTGAAGTTTACGGGTGACTCATCTATCACTAAATCTATTACTTCTCCACTTAGTTCGGGCGCAGTACCTGTTGAAGTTCCAGCAATCAAAGATGAAGCTGCATGAAGAACACTTGGAAAAGCAGCTAATACACCGCCAGCAATTACACCTTGTACAAAGCGTCTACGTGGCGTAGAAACTTGATGTAATGGACTTTTAATTCTCATTTTGTACTCCGTTATTTAATCAATAAGTTAATGTGACCAATGAATGTGCTTAATCTTCCATTCACCATTTTGTTTTTCCAGCACCATCGTTTCCATGCCTTGATAATCGCGTTCAACACCTTTATGAGTACCTGTAGTTTGACTACGCGACGCAGAGATAGCGGTATTTCCAAGTATCGTCACTTGATGTTCAAGTGTGTCGCTCTTCATCGCTGCTAAATACTTCATATCCGACAACATATGATGATGAGCATATTCATCAGCGCTCCTTTCAACGCGGCCTCCCTCGAAAATGGTGACATCATCTGCTAACTGCGCTCTAGCCTGTTTTTGATTGCCAGTTTCAAGTGCTTGATGAAATGCCAAAACAACTTTTGCGGCAGGGGTATCTATACCTTTAAACAAACCTTTGTCTTTGTTCTTATCACCATGAGCGTTTGCTGCGAAACTAAACGTCATTAATAAAACGAGTAATATATTTATTGTTTTCATTTTCATTCTCTCTTTTAGGTTTTAATTTGCAGGGCCAACAACACTAGTAAGCCCAGCCGTTACAGATAAAATGGCAAAAGCTACTAGCATTTCTATCGAGATAGATTTAGATAAAGCCTCTCTGCCTTGACTATTTTTAAGTTGTGGAACGAGTATTAGTTTATGTTTAGCAGCAAGTGCCAAAATAGACACTACAAGGGCCAATTTAAACAACAGTGTTTGTCCGTAACTTGAGCTTATTAGTGCATCAAGACTTCCGACCAATTGAATCACGAGCCAGAGGCCTGCTACCAACAATAGGCTCACTGTAAAACTTGCTTGTTTGCCAAAGCTTTCCATCAGCAAATGAAGTTCTGCATAACTTAGCTGATGGCAAGCCTGTTTTAGTGGCAATAACGCCCCAAACCACCATGCCATAACGAGCACATGCAAAATAAGCAAGCCTTTTTCAATTGTGCCTAACTCAGAAATATGACCCAGTAACGTGAATGAGTATGCAAGGATTAATAAACTCAACATTAAAGCGCTTTGTTTTAAGTACGAGTTCACAGCGAGTTTGAACCTTAAAGCTAAAGCGATTATTGCGGTAACTAGCCCAAGCGCTCGAAGCAAAGCTCCATTGCCGACAGAGGAGTCCCACATAATAGCCAATATATCAGCGTCTATCGCCCCCTGAATTCCCTCTTCTGCCATTGCACCAGTACTGGCAAAGAACCAAGTAATATTAGCGATCAAAGCCATAACTATATAAGTTCTTGTCCACGTTAAATTCGCTATTACAGCATTAGTATGAGATTCATTATTCTCAAATATTTGCCTGAAAAATGTATAACCTGCAATACAGGCAAAGCCGGCGTAAAATACAATTTTTGACAGTACAATGACTGTATTCCAGATATACATTTCCATATCAATCACACCGCCTATTTTAGTGAACCATAAAGCCGAAGCTATGTTTCATTTTATGACCATCGTTACCTAAGAAGGTTACATCCACAGCATAGTTTGCAGGAGCTAATTTAGGTAGTTTCCATGTAAATTTGCTAGTAGCGACTTTAGAAGGCTCGAATCCAAATTTAAATTCTTCGCCTTGTTTATTGGCCAATGAAACTTTTACAACCCGTACCTCTTTGGTGAACACCAAAGTTAACTCTTCTGGAGGATTCATTAGCATTGCATTATCAGCAGGCACACTTTTTTCAAGATGCACATGCGCAAATACCGCACTACTAAAAACGACACTGATTACGGTTAAAAATTTAATTAGTTTTTTCATATTTACCTCTATTTTAGTTTATTGAAATTGCTATTTATGGTTTCTTAACTTCGCTAAGCATTACTTTTTAGCTCCGCCTTAGAAAGCTCCTTGTTAAAGGCGTTTAATTCTGGCTTTTTAACGATTGAGTAAATTACTGGGAGCACAATAAGAGTGAGTAGCACAGCACTTGTCATTCCGCCTACCATAGGTGCAGCAATACGACTCATAATCTCCGAACCTGTTCCTGTACCATATAAAATGGGCATCAAGCCGATAATGATTGTTGCAACTGTCATCATTACTGGACGAACTCGTAAGCCAGCACCGTGCAATAATGCATCTTGATATGCATCATCTGAGATGAGTTCTGCTCGCTCCACCGCTTTTTCCTTAAGCTCAGCAAGTGCTTGATTAAGATAAACCAGCATTATCACGCCAATCTCAACCGCAACACCAGCTAGAGCGATAAAGCCCACACCAACAGCTACTGAGAAATTAAACCCTTCTAGATACATCAACCATAACCCACCGATCATTGCCATCGGCAAGGTAACGATAATGATAGCCACTTCACTAAACGCTCTGAAATTCAGGTAAAGCAGAATAACAATAATGGCGAGTGTTAAAGGCAATACATAGGTGAGCTTTTCTTTCGCTCTTTCCATATATTCGTATTGTCCAGCCCAAGTAATTGAATAGCCTGCTGGTAATGTCAGGTTATTTGCTAAGTGTTCTTTAGCATTTTCAACATAAGTACCTACATCAACGCTATCAATATCAATGAAAGTCCAACCATTGATTCTGGCATTCTCACTTTTAATACCCGGTGGGCCATTCTCTACTCGAATATCAGCAACATCACCTAGTGCAATGCGTTGACCACTTGGTGTTACAACAGGTAATCGTGCTAGCTGCTCAGGAGAATCTCGATAATCTTGCGGATAGCGCAGATTAACAGGGTAACGCTCTTGACCTTCTATCGTTTGTGTCACATTCATACCGCCAATCGCAGTAGAAACTACTTGTTGGACATCTTCGATATTTAACCCAAAGCGACTTGATTTATCTCGTGAAATATCAACCTTGATATATCGTCCACCTGCAACTCGTTCAGAGTAAACTGACGCTGTGCCTGTCACTTCTGGCAAGAGTTGTTCTATTTGTTGGCCGATATCCTGAATTACATCAAGTTCTGGTCCGGCGACTTTAATACCGACAGGCGTTTTTATACCTGTAGCTAACATGTCAATGCGGGTCTTGATTGGCATGACCCAAGCATTGGTTAAGCCCGGAAATTTAACCAACTTATCAAACTCAGCTTTTAACGACTCAGTTGTCACGCCTTCTCGCCACTCCTCCCGTGGCTTCAATTGAATAAAGGTTTCAATCATGGTTAGAGGCGCAGGGTCAGTTGCGGTTTCAGCTCGTCCTACTTTACCAAATACAGTTTCAACTTCTGGCACAGTGCGAATAAGCTTGTCCGTTTGCTGCAATAACTCTCTTGCTTTACCGATTGAAATGCCGGGATATGTAGTAGGCATATACATAAGGTCGCCTTCATCCAATGGCGGAATGAATTCACTACCAATTTTATCGACAGGCCAAAAACCAACGATAGTCACTAATACTGCTGCGACTATTGTCAATTTTGGAAACTTCATGACTTGCTTTAAAACAGGCATGTAGATAGCAATCAATAATCGATTTAACGGGTTTTTCTTTTCAGAGACGACTTTGCCTCGAATAAAGTAGCCCATCAAAACAGGCACCAATGTTATTGCCAAGCCTGCTGATGCAGCCATTGCATAGGTTTTTGTATAGGCGAGCGGTGAAAACATTCTTCCTTCTTGCGCTTCTAAGATAAACACAGGTAAGAATGAGACAGTTATGATCAGCAAGCTAAAAAATAATGCAGGGCCTACCTCACTCGCAGCCTTAGCTACAATTTGCCAGCGATTTTCATCTGTTAGTGGTGTTTTCTCCATATGTTTATGCATATTTTCAATCATCACTATTGCACCATCAGTCATCGCACCAATAGCAATAGCGATACCGCCTAAAGACATAATATTGGCATTGATGCCTTGCATATACATGATGATGAATGACACCAATATACCTAATGGTAGAGTAACAACTGCCACAATTGATGAGCGAAGATGAAATAGGAAAGCAACACAGACAATAGCCACGACCGCAAGCTCCTCTAGCAACTTGCTCCAAAGGTTATCAACAGCACGATCTATTAACTTCGATCTGTCATAGACAGGGACAACCTCCACCCCCTCTGGTAAAGAAGATTTGAGCGACTCAAGCTTTTCTTTTACCCCATTTATGGTTTGTTGAGCGTTTTCACCAAAGCGCATAACGACAACACCACCAACAACTTCGCCTTCGCCATTAAGTTCTGCGATACCACGGCGCATTTGAGGACCAAGGTTAACGTTGGCAACATCACCAATACGCAACGGCGTGCCTTGTTCGTTAATACCAAGTGGAATTTTCTCTATATCACTAACTGATTGAATATACCCCGTTGCGGTAACCATATATTCAGCTTCAGCCATTTCCACAACGGATGCGCCAGTTTCTTTGTTCCCTTTTTGTAAGGCTATTTGTATTAAACTTAGAGGAATATCGTAAGCTCTCAATTTGTCAGGATCTACTTGCACTTGATACTGCTTAACCATACCACCAACGGCGGCAACTTCGGACACGCCCGGAACAGTTTGTAGTTCATACTTTAAGAACCAGTCTTGAATGCTTCTTAATTGGCTTAGATCATGGTTTCCAGACTTATCTGTTAAAGCGTAAATGTATACCCAACCCACACCTGTTGCATCAGGTCCTAATTGAGGTTTTGCCGAATCAGGCAGGCTTGATGCTACTTGGCTTAAGTATTCAAGTACTCGGCTTCTAGCCCAATACAAATCAGTATCATCATCAAAAATAATGTAGACGTAGGAATCACCAAAGAATGAGTAACCACGAACAGTTTGCGCCCCCGGCACTGATAGCATCGCTGTAGTAAGTGGAAATGTCACTTGATCCTGCACAACTTGTGGTGCCTGTCCCGGATAACTCGTCTTAATTATCACCTGCACATCAGAAAGATCTGGGAGTGCATCTACTGGCGTTTTTTGTAATGAATACAAACCACCAAACGCGATAATTAAGGTAATCAACAAAACAAAGAAACGATTGCCGATAGACCATCTAATAATTGATTCAATCATTATTTTTCTCCCACTTAATGATTAGAATGATCAACAGCAGCTTTATTTTCCTTGCCGTGTTGTTCATCTGATTCAAGAGAGATTTCAGTGATAACTAAGTCATCCCTAACCTCAAAAGTGAAAGTGACATTATCACCAACATTGAAATCAACTATTTCTATATTGTCCGCGACGATAAAATCCATCGTCGCAGCAGGTCTATCCCACTTCTCTATTGGGCCTCGGCTAATATTTAGAATCCGTGTATCAATATCAATCGCATTAATTAAACCTGATACTGTTGCTGATGATACTTCTTCACTCATATCAGCAGGCTCACTCATGATATGAATTCCAGTAACTTCATATCCACCCTCTTCGGTTTTGCTCACTTCAAAGTGCAAAGATTGACCAGACTTCAGTGAATCAATATCTACCTTTTCACCTACATCGAAGTCCATTGTCATTTCAGGCCAATCCCAAGCCTCAGCAGGACCATGAGTAATATTAACCATACGATGTCCCGCCATGACGCTGTTGATTTCGCCTTCCATCCAAACAGAGCTAGGCACTTCGTCATGAGTCATTCGTTTAAAATCAGAGTTTTTACTTGATTCAGAATCAATCAAGAATTGAGCAGATGTCACCACAACATCATCTTCATTAAGACCCTCTAAGATTTCGATACTATCGATATCAACCCGGCCAATTGTCACTTCGATAGACTTAAATTGCCCATCCCCCAAGGCAAGTACAACTCTGTCTTGTTTACCTGTGCGAATGACGGCTTCTTTAGGTACGAGTATCGTGCTATCAGCTTGATTAGCGTGAATAGAGACTTGTGCAAACATGTTTGGTTTTAATTGATAGTCTGGGTTGTCAAACTTCAGTCTCACTCTGAGTGTGCGTGTTTTACTATTCAATGTTGGATAAACATAATCAACGACACCAGCCCAGTCCTCTCCGGGTAAATAATCCAGTGTCATTGATACAGGCAGTCCTTCTTTAATTAAGGCTGCGTCACGTTCAAACACTTCTGCTTCAACCCAAACTTGATCTAGTTGACCAATGCTTAATAAGGTGTTTCCCGGCTTGACATAAAAGCCTTCTCTAATCTTCAAACCGTCAACAACACCTGCTTGTGGTGAATAAAAGGTGATGGTTTGCTGAACTTTTCTAGTCTTTTCTAGCTTTTGAATGAAATCTGCTGAAAGCTGTAACGCTTTAAGGCGATCTTTCGCCGCCGAAATTAAGGAACTATTGTCGCGCTTTAAAGCTATTAAAAGTTCTTCTTGCGCGTTAACTAACTGAGGAGAATACAGTGTATAAAGAGGCTGCCCTTTCTCTACAGGGTTACCTGCCGCTTTGACATAGAGTTTTTCAATCCAACCATCAACACGTGGGTGGATATGAATTAGCTTATCTTCATCATATTGAACGTAACCAACCGTTGATATTTCAGTATGCATATTTTTCAGCTCAACAGGTGCAGTGCGAACCCCTAGGTTATTCACTACATGAGGCGCAATTTTTACTGCTCCGGGACCAAAATCATCACCAGATGATTCTTCCTCATACACAGGAATTAAATCCATCCCCATAGGCGACTTACCGGGCTTGTCCCGGCGGTAATTAGAATCCATCGGTGCAACCCAATACAGAGGCTTTTTCTCTGCTGATGTTGTTTCATCTGTATTACTGTTTGACCCTGCACCTTGATATAAGCTCAATACTCCTGCGCCTAGCGCAGCACCAATGATGATGGCAATAATTGTTTTAGTATTCGTTGACATTATTTTTCTCCAAATTGCTGATTGGATAAGTGCTGATTAGTTTTGTGTGAAGTTTGCATCGACTTATGTTCAGCATTTGAGTTAGATTGAGAACGTGCAAAGAAATAGTTGATACGAGCAACTGTTTTAAGTGCGTCAACATCAATTCTTAAGGCTGATATTCTGGCATTTAATTCTGCGATTCTTGCTCGAACAACTTCGGCAAAATCGCCATCATCATTTGTGTAAGCTGTCAATGACGCTTCTGCTTGGTCATGAGTTTGTTTAAGGAGTTGTTCTTGATAGATAGATTGCCTATCAGATAAACGCTTAAGCTGTCTAAGCTCCTTTTCCACCATACTGATCATTTGCTTTGTCAGTAATAGTTTCTCGGTTTTAATAGTCTCTGAATCTGCAATAGAAGCTGCAACTTGCTTATCTTGTCTGTTCTCGGTGAACAAGGGTAAATCAAACGTTACTCCAACAGAAAATAAATCAGCTCGGCTATCACCAGAGGGCATATTGTCCCGATAGGCATAACTAGCATTAACACCCCATTGCGGTTCATATTGCTGTTTAGCTAACTCAACTGCTTTTTCTGAAGCTTTGCGTTTTATATCAATTGCAAGTATGGCTGGGTGATTCGAAAGCTCCTGAGCCAATAGATTTCTTGAGTAATTAGATGCTTTTAGGACTGTTGAATTGTTCAAATGAATTGCAGGCAACTTTTTAGAAACCCTAAACTCTAATGGTTGCGTATCAAAGTTAAATGATTCATTCAAGCCAGCAGCATCGTAGATATGAAGCCACTCATTAAGGCGAGCGATTGTTGTTTCTAGTTTCTGCTTTTGCGAAGTTAATCGGTCATCTAACTGCACGATTTCCAATTGAGCACGAATAACATCTTGTTGTCTGGTTTTACCAACAACATTTGAGTAGCTAGCTTTAGTAACTTCCGCCATCTGCTCAAAGAGCGCCCAATCATCTTCAATCAATTTAATAGTTTGTTGGGCTAAGTAAGCATCTAACCAAAGTTGTGACACTTGGCTTTTCAACTTAGCTTTACGATCCTCTCGTAACAGTGGAAATTTCGTGGACTCAATTTGTAACTGGTCTTTCTTGATCTCTAGACTGTCGCCTCTCGGAAACATTTGAGAGACGCCAACCTTTAGCTGAGTCATTCCTTCCTGATCTAAATCCCAAGTATCTGTTGGTAAATTCATTATCCCTAGCGATACTTTCGGATCAGGCAAAGTACCTGAAGCAATACTTCTATTTTCAACTGCACTTTGTTTCAATCGGCTACCATGAAGCCAAGGATCATTTTGCTGAGCTAAGGTGATAGCTTGTTCAAGCGACACTACTTTCTCAGCTTGAGCTGAGAATACAGATAAGCCGAGTATTAATGCAGTTGAAAGTGAAGTAAGGTTTGAAGAGTTCAATTTCATTAGAATTGCTCCTCGTATGTCTTAACTTTTGCATAGACTTTGCTCGTTCCATCTTTAAATAGAATTAACACGTTGTATGGCATAAAGCGGTCATCGACTTCCATACCGGGAGAGCCAACTGGCATTGCTGGAACTGAAAGCCCAATCGCATTGGGATGTTCTTCTGATAAGAACTGCTGAATAAATTTAGCTGGTATATGACCTTCAAAGGCAAATCCATTTCTACTCACTGCCGTGTGGCATGAACGGTAATTAGGTTTGATACCATACTTAGTTTTGATGTTGCCGATGTTTCGGAAATCTTTGGAATGCGCAACGATCCCTTTGTCTTCAATATGAGTTATCCATTTTTTACAACACCCACAAGTAGGGGTTTTATAAACGATTAACTCCAAAGGTGTTACGTCGTTATTGTGTGCATGGTTATGTTCGTTGGCGTTTGCAAACGCAGGTGAAAGCAGCATTACTACTGCTATTTTTAAATACTTATTGATCATTTTTGCCCCCAGACATCGCTGGAAAATATCTATAGCGCTACGACGCTATATTGACTAACAGAAAAATTAATTACATGTGCGCGAAATTTAGACGCACTAATCCTGTATTAGGCAAAAATTGGTGGACGATAAAGGGAAGTGGAAATTGAATGAGGTTGTTTAGATTGCAGAGCAGCTACAGATTCACGCAATATTTGAATATCTGTCGAGTCAACACTGGAATTTAGGACTGTCGTAGATGAGCAAGCATTTGCAGGACAAATACATTCAACGTCACAACAATCTTCTGATTGACCATTACTGCTTTTATTCATATCACCATGATCCATGTTCATGTTCATGTGTGATTCGTGAGAACCTGATGACATTTCGCAAGGCATAGCAGAATACGCAAATGCTTGCCCTACAAAGGCAACCAGCATAAGCGTTATTACTAAGACTTTTGAAAATGCTTTAGACATAAAATTCTCATAAAAATATACATGGTCTATGCTAATACAAATTTTCGAATAAGTAAATTGATGTCATGTAAACATTTATGAATATTTGACTAACGTCAATTTTTTCAAAGAGGTAAGTGACAAATAATATGAATTAGTGTACAAATAATAATCTCATCAGACTTCTTATCTTCGCTATTCAATGGCTTTTATTTTGAGACTTAAGTTGCTCTCTCATTTCTAAAACTCGATCTGCCGAATAAGCTCCTGCTCTCATAACAACCAGCTCAACAAACGAAATATCAATTAACTTATGGTCAGCATCAATCACATAACAACTCCCACTATGTGTGTATATTTCTAACTTATCCTCATCAGCAGATTTGCTAACAATCTTTGAAGTCACGATTTGCTGAAATGGCCGAAATCTGAATGTTTCATCGTCAATAACAACCCCTGACAAAAACTCCCCAAGAAATGATTTTTCAAAGTCTTTATAGTCATAGACCGAGAGTATGTAAGCATCCTTTAAATATGTTTTGTCCATTTGTTACTCCCTACTAATAGCCAGCAGGGAGCATTTCTCGCAACTCTAATAGCTCATTTGGAGAGTACATACACTCATGCATTAAATTGAACTCAAATACATCTACATCAAACTTTTGGGGTTCTGCATCTAAGATATAAAAGTCAGCACCAAAAGTTCTATATTCAAGACCGTTTACTTCCATGACTTTCGTGGAAAACAAAGCCTCACCTTTTTTACCGTTCTTACTATCCTCAGCAAAAGTAGCGTAAAGCACCTGTTCAACCTTATCTTCTAAGTCAGATTTAATTGAGATAAGTGTTGCGTTAGTTAGTTTTACTCTTGGTCTCATGCTTGTGCTTCCTTCTTATCTTCTAGGCAAAACGGGCGGAAAAAACTAAGGTACTTAACTCCATTAACTTTTAGTAAATTGTTGTCAGCATCAAAATGTGACAGAACGCTAGACTGATACAACGAAATATATTTTTCATAATCGATGGTGTTAAAAAAATTGGTATCGACACGTCGTGCATGGAAAACAAGAGCTTGCTGATCGATACGAACAATGAACTTTTGATCACCATCTAGATTTTTAACCTGTAGACATAAATCAGGTTTGTGCCAATCAGATACAAAGGAAGGAATCAGTGGGAAGCCATATACCAAATAGCGCATACCTTCGATTTTGAAGGTTGTTGGATTGAACTGAGCCTTATTTACTTTGCCGCTACGGAATAATTCAAGTGTCAACACCAGCCAGTGCTCATGCTTAGAAAATGTATTTCCTTCAGAAATACAGCCTTCGAACTCACTATCATGGTTTACATGATTGATGTACATGTATTTTTTAATGTCATTCAAGGAAAGCTTTTCAACCGGAAACTTTGAAGCTATGAGCCTGAAATAACAACCATGAACTTTTAAATCTGCATATTGAACTATCAACGGATCATCAAAAGCATCGAAATATGGTCGCCACTCCAGCCTAAAGTCAGCACCAGTGTTTACAATAAACTTGGCATCTTCTGGCAACCCTAATACTTGGTATATCACTGAAACTAACTCTAATGTTTCGATATCTACCAGCATCAGGCTTTCAATACGGTTTGCCATTGACTCAATTTCTTTATGAAGCGATTCAATAATTTCTTGATCATCGTATTCATTGATCATTAAGTATTTCAGGGAATCGTGCTTTAGAATTGAATCCAGTTTTTTCTGTTCAAATGCTTCAGTGAGGCTATTATGGGTATCAGAAAAATGAGGGCAGTTATAAACACCTCTAGCCCACAGGCCTTGGGCGTAAAGATCAGGAAACTCTAATAACTCAGCAAACTCTTTTGCTTGTTTATTGAGTTTATTCTTTAATTGATAAAGTGAGATCATTTAGTTCTCCAAACAACTTTCTAATAAACAATGGCCTACCAACACATTGCTTTATTTATTGTTCAAATAACCAAATTTTTACGGATGCTCCGCTTCACTGTTCACGTTTTTCAAGGCGAAAAACATGTGTAGGCGTAGGCTGTCCGTTCAGCCTTCTTATTATAATATCGCCAAAAAACAAAATGACAACTTACGTATTTGTACAACTTTAGGTAGATATTTTGAGTTTGAACTCTGAAAAGCTAAGCCCAAACAAGGATACGACCATCTCTTCATTTATATTGGAGCCGGGAAATTTTTTTTCAAAATTTCCAATAATGCTATCTAGGTGGCTAGCTAATATTTTTACTAAAAATATTTCCGAGTTTGGTGAGAGTGCAGACAGTGCTATCATTGGGTTGTCAAAGGATTCAGCTTTTATTTTTACTAGTAAATCGCTGTAACTGTCACAGCCATATAGACAAATAGCTGCCCCTTCTTGGGCTTGTCCAAGGGGAATAGTTAATAATTTAGATAATCGTTTTGCCTGCCTTTTTATATTTACTAGCAGGTCTTCTTTTTTAAAAGACATCAATACACCAAAAAACGGCAACGCTAGGCCACGCACCTATGTCACTCAGTTTTTATGTGAATATTTAATCTTTTAGTTCAGAGTAAATCCATTTCGTCCTGTTTTCGTGGGAACGGGCTTCTCTGAAAAGCCACTGCAAAAAGCAGTGGCCATTGTCGCAATATTATAAGGAAATGTGAATGGTAGTTTGATGCCTACATATTCTTTTCAGTGAATTCAGCCAAGCTACTACGCTCTACTTCATCAAAAATCAGCACTGATCCTTTTTCATAATGACGAAACACATTAACAGCCGCACTTGCACCAGAAGAAGCAGGTGTTACAAACTTATCGTCAATCTGGGCTAGGTTGCCCAATACGATTGTCCGACAATTTTTCCCACCACGGCTTAACATGCCCTTGATTTGCGCTCTAGTCATGTTTTGAGCTTCATCAATGATTAAAACAGCATCGTCTATTGAACGGCCACGAAAATAAGCCATGCTAGTAAATTCTATATTGGCTTTTTCAATCACATGCTCGACTGTAGCGTAGACATTTCCTTCATGATTATCATCCGAGTGCATCGAAATTAATGCGTCAGTAATACCTGCCAGAAGAGGCATTGATTTTTCAGTTAAATCCCCCGGTAAGAATCCCGGATCGTCGTCCATAAAGTCTCTGGAGCGCACCACAACGATTTTTTTGTACTTTTTCAACTCCAATACTTGATGCAGCGCCGAAGCAACTGCCAAAAAAGTTTTTCCGGAGCCAGCAGGACCAAGGATGATATTTAAATCATAGTAAGGGTCTGTTAATTGGCTTAAAGCTACCGACTGACGCTGATTTTTAGGCAAAATGCCCCATACTTTTTCTTGTTTACGAGGCAATAGCTTTGTGAATACCTCAGTATCTGTTACTTCTGAAATTCGCCCAATGTGTCCAGCTTCATCGTACCAATACATGTTTGGCTGAACTTCATCATTAAATAGACTTATTGGGAAAGTATAAACTTCTCCTGAAACCTTGAAGTCTTTGTCTGATTTAATTCGATCAAAAAGATCTCCTTTAAAGGCTTGTACCCCTGTGTATAAAAGATCAATATCTGATATTTGATTATCTACGGCAACGTCTTCTGCCATGACCCCTACGGTTCGAGCTTTCAAGCGCATATTAATGTCACGGCTAACAATTATTACGTCTTTATTGAGTTCTTTTTGAAGATATAAAGCATAATTAATTATTCTGTTATCAGCATCACTTCCTATCCCGTGCTTTAACTCCTTAGCCAGATCCAATTGAGTGTCAATTCCAATGAAAAGCTTTCCTCTCTGGGCTGTTTCGGTAGATGGTAAAGGAATACCTATTTCCATTTCCTCGGCTGTATGTCCATTTATAATGTCTTCAAGCATTCTAATGCACATACGGGCATCGGCACTTACCGATTTATTAGTTCTTTCTTTCAGGTTATCAAGCTCTTCAAGGACAGTTAGACAGATGTAAATATCATCTTTGTAGCTAAAAATAGATTTTGGATCATGTACTAATGCAGATGTGTCTAGTACACGAGGATTTCGATTATCAATAGAGCTTTTCATTACGCAGCCTCCCAAAAGATTGAATCGTTGCTAGGCTTTGTGTTGTACTTTTCTTGTAAATTACAAATTTTGAGTAAAGGTTTATTGTTGAGAGACTGCTCAGAGTAGCTAAGGTAATCAATTTTTTTGGAAATTCTTTTTACTTTTTCTACAGGCCAATAAAAACAAGGGGGTAAAAACTTTAAAATATCCCCAATTCGGGGTTGTAAAATAACGACCGCATTTTGAATACTTCGGCCACGCATAAAATTCACCGATTTGAACTGAATGTTCGCCTTTTCCATAATATAGTTTCGGCTAGTCACTGGGCTTTCATCGTGTTTGTGAAGCACTTCTAAGGTATCTGTGATTGCCGCAAGCCAAGGGGCCATTTTCTCTTCTTCCGTGCCTGGTAAAAAGCCAATACTTTCAGCTATTTCAGGCGTATTTCGCGTCACAATTACCTTGTCGTAAATTCCTTTTTCGATGATCATTTCAAGCGCACTGGCAAGCGCCAATAAGGTTTTTCCGCACCCCGCAGGTCCTGTTAATATCACCAGCTCAATGTCAGTATCAAGTAATGCATCCAACGCCATACCTTGGTTGATATTCTTCGGTTTCACTCCCCATGCTTGACGGTGCATCAAACGTTCAACGCCTAAGTCTTTTAATCGAATGTGCTCAGAATCGTATCCCACAACCCGAGCTGCGAAGTGATTAGTATCATCTATCAGATACTCATTACAGAACACATCTGGTACGAGTGATTTTGGCACATCATGAACCGTGTATCGCCCTTCCTGCTGCGTTTGACACTCACCAACATTTTGCCAAAAATCGCCTTCAACCTTTTTAAAGCCACTGGTTAAAAGCGCAATGTCGTCAATCAGCTGATCGGTACGATAATCTTCAACATACTTGAGTCCAGCGCCTTTCGCTTTCAGTCTCATATTGATGTCTTTGGTAACCAGCACCACTTTTTTGTCGCTGTACTGAGTTTGCAAATGTACCGCACAATTAATAATGCGGTGATCATTTTCGTTGCCGGGTAACCCGGAGATGGAATCAGGAAACAGGTGATCGTTTACAATAATCAATTTACCTGAACAAGGCGTTCGGTGACTTTCTATCCTCAATGTTGGTAGCGCTACCCCCTCTAGCATTTGCTCTGGTGTTGCATCGCGAAGCACATCATCTAACCCACGAATGGCAACTCTTGCGTCTCGGCTCACGTCACTCTTTCGATCTTTAATGTGATCGAGTTCTTCAAGGACAGTCATGGGAATCACAACATCGTGTTCTTGGAAGGAAAGGTAAGCGAGTGGTTCATGGAGAAGTACGTTGGTGTCGAGCACGTACACTTTATGGTCTTTGTCTTGTTTTACCATAGCGCATTCCTGTTGTTTACAGATTATTATGCTATACCCAATACACAACACTGCGGTTAATTATGTTTTGGGTATAGTTCAAGTTTAGTCTATTTGTCGCAAAAGTCGCTTTTATGACAGTAGAAAATCCAACTTGCATATTTATAAAAAACAACTAGTTAGCGATTGCCATGCCAACTAAATAGAAAAGGCGTCAGTGCCTGATAAATAAAGGCTTGAGTCACTGTTGTGTCTTGAACAAACCGACATGAATAGGTAACATAGCCGCCTTTTTTCTGCATAGACGAGATAACCATGAATTTTTCCTTAGGTCAGCGCTGGATCAGTGATACCGAATCAGATTTGGGATTAGGTACAATAGTGGCACTTGAGGGGCGTCAAGTGACTATTTTATTTCCCGCTAGCGGAGAAAACCGTGTTTACTCAGTACAGGAAGCGCCTGTAACTCGAGTTGTATTCAACCCAGGCGATGTGATCCGCCATGTTGAAGAGTGGGAACTACGTGTTGACAGCGTGGAAGAGCAAGATGGACTATTTTGCTATCATGGTACTCGAGTTGATAATGAAGAAGAGACTTCATTCAAAGAGACCTTTCTTGATCACTTCCTCAAGTTCAATAAACCTCAAGATCGTCTATTTGCAGGCCAAATCGACCGTTTTGATCGCTACACTCTGCGCTATCAAACTTGGCAACACCAGTTTGATAAAGAACAATCTCACCTTAAAGGATTGATAGGTCAGCGCGCTAGCCTTATTCCACACCAGCTCTATATTGCCGATGAAGTCGGTAAGCGCTTTGCACCTCGCGTACTTCTGTCTGATGAAGTAGGCCTAGGTAAAACCATTGAAGCGGGCATGATTTTACACCAGCAAATTCTCTCAGGTCGTGCCAACCGTGTGTTGATCGTGGTTCCTGAGAACTTACAACACCAATGGCTGGTAGAGATGCTACGCCGCTTTAACCTACACTTTTCTATTTTTGACGAAGAGCGTTGTAGCGAAGCTTATGCAGATGCACCGAATGTATTCGAAACAGAACAACTAGTACTGGTTAGCCTAGAGTTTATTACCAAAAAGCGCCGCTGGTTTGAACAAGCCACACTCGCTGATTGGGATCTACTGATTGTCGATGAAGCGCACCACCTGACGGTCACAAAGGAAAAGCCAAGCACCGAATATCAACGTATTGCTGAGCTTTCTCAAGATATTCCTGGACTTATCTTATTGACTGCAACACCTGACCAACTGGGTCACCGCAGTCACTTTGCGCGTTTACAGCTACTCGATCCAGACCGCTTCTACGACTACGACGTGTTCGTTGAAGAAGAAAGTCATTATAAAGAAGTCGCAGAAGCCGCGAACAACCTACTACAAGACAAAAAATTAGACGCAAAAGAAGAGCAAACACTTTGTACACTGCTAAAAGAAACCGATATTTCTGAGCTACTAGCAAAGGCACAAAGTGGCGATAGCGACGCCAAAGCTGAAATCTTGTCTATGCTACTAGACCGTCATGGTACTGGCCGTATTCTATTTAGAAATAGCCGCAGTGGCATTGATGGCTACCCAAGTCGTTTGTTACATCAATACCCAGTACCTTTACCGAAGCAATACAAAACAGCAATGTCGGTAATGGGTAACATTGGTGGTATTCAAAGTCCTGAATTTAACGCGATGCGTGCTTTGTTCCCTGAAAAAATCTTCCAAGAGTTTGAAGGTGAAGGAAGCAGCTGGGCGCAGTTTGACCCGCGCGTCGAGTGGTTGATTGCTAAATTAAAAGAGTTAAAGCACGAAAAAGTACTGCTTATTTGTGCCAAAGCGGAAACCGCAATTAGCCTTGAACAAGTATTACGTGAGCGCGAAGCGATTAAAGCGGCGGTGTTCCACGAAGGCATGTCTATCATCGAGCGCGACCGCGCGGCAGCGTTTTTTGCTGATGAATATGATAGCGCGCAAGTATTGCTCTGCTCTGAAATTGGCTCTGAAGGTCGTAACTTCCAGTTCTCACATCACTTGGTGCTATTTGACCTACCGCTTAACCCTGACTTACTTGAGCAACGTATTGGCCGTCTTGACCGCATTGGTCAAAAGCACGACATTAATATTCACGTGCCTTACTTTGAAAGTACCGCGCAAGAAGTATTACTACGTTGGTATCACGAGGGCTTAGATGCATTCGAAACCACCAGCACTACAGGGCAAATGCTGTATAAGTCTTTCTCTGATGATTTGTTAGCGCTGATCGCTGAACACAACTGTGACGAAGACGAATTAGATCCTCTATTGGAGCAAGCCGCAAAAGAAAACGCACAGCTGCGCACAAAGATGGAGCAAGGTCGAGACCGCCTACTTGAGCTTCACTCAAGTGGTCAAGGTAAAACAGATAATATCGTTGCTGAACTTGAAGCGCTGGATAACGACGTCATTTTGCCTGCATTTATGATTAATGTGTTTGATACTTTTGGTGTTAACCAAGAAGACAAAGGCGAGAATACGATTATTCTCAAACCAACCGAGCACATGCTAAATCCTTCTTTCCCTTGTTTGAAAGACGATGGCATCACAGTGACTTTTGACCGTAACACCTCACTGTCACAAGAAGATGCGCATTTCATCAGCTGGGATCACCCTATGGTCAGCGGCGTAATGGATATGATCTGTAACGATGACTTTGGTTGTGCGTCAGTGGCACTGCTTAAAAACAACAAGCTACCTGTCGGTACTTTCTTTGTTGAAATGATCTTCGTTGCAGAAGCTTCTGCGCCTAAGTCTCTTCAAGTAGGTCGCTTTTTACCGCCAACACCAATTCGTATTCTAATGGATAAAGGTGGCAATGACTTAGCCCAAAACGTGGCGTTTGATGCATTCAATCAACAGCTTTCTGCCGTTGGCAGACAAACCGGCAGCAAGCTAGTTAATGCGCTACAAAGCGCTATTCACCCGCTTATTACTAAAGCTGGCGATATTGCACAAACTCAACTTGAAAGCATTCAAGCCAACGCGATGGATAAAATGCAAAAGCAATTAGGTGATGAGCAAGGTCGTTTACAAGCACTTAAGGCTATCAATCCGAACATCCGTGATGAAGAAGTTCAAGTATTTGATAAACAAAGGGCTGAGCTGAGCACACACATTGAAAAAGCGCAGCTTAAGTTGGATGCGATTCGTTTAATTGTGGTTGCAAACCAGTAAACCTCCCACACCGAGAGAGAGCTGCGGCTCTCTTTCTCGCTACCGCTCACTTAGCAACTCATATATAATACCCGGCTTCGTTCTGTTCATGCTGAGGCAGCTGGTGTTACTAAATTACGCTCCCCCCCTTTCTCCCTATCTTGATATTTTGTACCAAGATGAAGATATGCTGGTGATCAACAAACCAAGCGGGTTACTCACCGTACCTGGTAAAGATCCAAAGCATTGGGACAGCGCTATCGCCAGAGTGAATTTTGTCTACCCTACGGCAAGAATTGTGCATCGCCTTGATATGGCAACATCCGGCGTGCTGTGCCTTGCTATGAATAAAGCAGCGCATCGCCATCTAAGTATTCAATTTCAAGACCGGTTAACCCACAAACACTACATCGCCCGGGTTCATGGCAAATTACAACAGCAAACGGGTTCTGTTGATTTACCGCTGGTGTGTGATTGGCCTAACCGCCCTAAGCAAATGGTTTGTCATGAGACCGGAAAACCTTCATTAACGCATTTTGAAGTTATGGAATATGAAGCACAAGCAACACGCGTAAAGCTAACCCCCATCACAGGACGCTCTCATCAACTCAGAGTACATATGCTTTCGCTTGGACACGTTATCCTAGGTGATAGACTATACGCTACGGGAGAGGCGTTAGCGGCGGCTTCACGTCTACAGTTGCATGCAGAGATGCTACAAATTTCACATCCAACAACTGCAGAGATGATGACCTTTACTGCACCGGTTCCTTTCTAAGTAACCTGTTTACTCTGTTAGTTTGAAACGGTCCAGAAGCTGTGGCCTTCGAAAAATTAAGCAAATTTAGCGTTGCCAGCAAACGCTCAGATTAACGTTTGCTTAGTCACTAAACAAAGCGAGTAAAAAGCACGCGGTTAACACATAAATTGCATTACTATGGTTTCGTGATCGGCAGATGTTTTATATACTGTAATTGTTCCCTAGCTCGTAGGACAGCTGATTAAGTCCCTGAGCCGATAAATTTCGTTTAGGATAGCAGTTTGTTTACTATTGAGCATGCTCGGCATGTACCGAGAAGCCTACGGTAGGCTGTTGCTCTCCGCCTTGAACCTCAGGGTTCAAGGGCTGACATCGGCATCCGCGAAGCCGGGGAACAACCTTTCCCACTCTACGCTTGTCATTGCCTCAGAGCTAACTCGCTTTTACACCTACTCAATAAACCGTATACCCAACTCCATACTATAAAAGCGGCCACACGGTTAACGTCGCAAAGCAAAAGAAATTGCGAGATAAACGCTAGAAAAGAGTCACGAGATAACGCTAGAAAAGAGTCGCGAGATAACTCTAGAAAAGAGTCGCGAGATAACTCTAGAAAAGAGTCGCGAGATAACTCTAGAAAAGAGTCGCGAGATAACTCTAGAAAAGAGTCGCGAGATAACTCTAGAAAAGAGTCGCGAGATAACTCTAGAAA